>NZ_JBHSFH010000010.1:67013-536288 GCF_042653885.1 Streptomyces ovatisporus | reverse complement strand
CACCCCCGACCAACCACCCCCCCACCCCGACCGGCTACGCCCCCGCGCCCCCCACCGCGTACTCCCTGGCCGGACCGCCCAACTTGTCGTGCAGTGCGAAGAAGACCTCCGCCGATCGCTCGCCGGGCCACTCGTCAGGCAGCAGCGAGGTGGGCAGCCCCGGGTCGGCGTAAGGGAGTCGGCGCCAGGCGTCGAGGGCGGGCAGATAGTCGCTGTACGCCTCCTCGGGCGGCACCCGGCGGCGCCGCGCCCAGGACCGCAGTACCGGTTCGTGGACGGTGAGGAACGCGTGGTGCAGCGCCGCCAGCGCATCCAGGTCCCACCAGCGCGCCACAGCCTGCGCCGTCGGCTCGAAGCCCTCGTGCGTCCCGCTGAAGAGATCGACGTACGCGGAGAGGCCGAGCCGGGCGAGGCTGTGCCGGGTCTCCTCCTCCAGGTGGGACGGCGCGATCCAGATGCCCGGAGCGGCGTTGCCGAAGCCCAGTCGTGCGAGCCGCGACCGCAGTATGTGGCGGCGTCCGCGTTCGCTCTCGGGGACGGAGAAGACGGCGAGCAGCCATCGCCCGTCCGGCTCGGGCCTGGCGTACACGCGGCGGTCGCCGTCGTCGAGGAGCTGACGGCCGGCCGTCGAGGGTGCGTACCCGGCTGCCTTGCTGCCGGGCCGGTCGGCGGTGAGCAGCCCGCGCCGCTTGAGCCGGGAGACGGCCGAGCGTACGGACGGCGCGTCGACGCCGACGGCGCCCATGAGCCGGACGAGCGAGGCGATCGGTACCGTGCCGTCGGGGAAGGCGCGTCCGTAGGCACCGTAGAAGGTCAGGATGAGCGAACTCGGCGACGGTCTGGGCACGGTGGCGTGCGGCTGCTCGTTCACGCCGTCACTCTAGATCGGCCCCCCGGAGCCTCTCGGGTCGCCCGCGGCGGCTTCACGCAGCAGGAACCGCTGGAGCTTTCCGGTGGGTGTGCGCGGCAGGGAGGAGACGAAGACGATCTCCCTGGGGCACTTGTACGGGGTGAGGTGCGAGGTCACGAACTCCCGTAGTTCCTCCGCTGTTTCGTCTCCGGCGCCGTCCGCTGCCCTGTGCTCAGCGCCGCCCGTTGCGCCGTCCGCTGCCCTGTGCTCAGCGCCGCCCGTTGCGCCGTCCGCTGCCCTGTGCTCAGCCCCGCCCGTTGCGCCGTCCGCCGCCCCGTCCCCGGCTCCGGCCGCTGCCCCGTCCCCGGCCTCGCCCGCCGCCCTGTCTGCTGCCCCGCCCGACATCCTGCCCTCAGCCCTCTGCTCAGCCCCGTCCCGCAGTACGACATAGGCCACCGCGACCTGTCCGCGCAGGTCGTCCGGTCGTCCCACGACGGCTGCCTCGGAGACGCCGGGGTGGCGCAGCAGGACGTCCTCGACCTCGGGGCCCGCTATGTTGTAGCCCGCCGAGACGATCATGTCGTCGGCGCGGGCCACGTAGCGGAAGTAACCGTCGGTCTCCCGGACGTAGGTGTCGCCCGTGATGTTCCAGCCGCCCCGTACGTACTCGCGCTGCCGCGGGTCCGCGAGGTAGCGGCAGCCGACCGGGCCGCGCACCGCGAGCAGGCCGGGCTCGCCGTCCGGCGCGGTCCGGAGCTCCCCCTCCGGGCCGGTGTGCACGACCCGGGCCTCGAAGCCGGGCACGGCGACGCCCGTCGTGCCGGGACGTACGGCCTCGTCGGCGGCGCTGACGAAGATGTGCAGCATCTCCGTCGCTCCGATCCCGTTGATCAGGCGCAGCCCCGTCGCTTCGTGCCACGCCGACCAGGTCGCGGCGGGAAGGTTCTCGCCGGCCGAGACGCATCGGCGCAACGAGCCGATGTCGTACGGGCGTTCACTGCCGGGCGCAGCCGTACCGAGTACGGAGAGCATGCCGCGGTAGGCGGTCGGCGCCGTGAACAGCACGGTGACGCGGTGGCGTTCGACTGCGGCGAGCATCTGTTCCGGTCCGATCCACTGACCCAGCAGGGCCGAAGCCCCCGCCCTCATCGGGAAGATGACGAGTCCGCCCAGCCCGAAGGTGAAGCCCAGGGGAGGGCTGCCCGCGAACAGGTCGTCGGGCTCGGGGCGCAGCACGTGTGCGGAGAACGTGTCGGCGACGGCGAGCACGTCGCGGTGGAAGTGGACGCAGCCCTTGGGGCGTCCCGTGGTGCCGGAGGTGAAGGCGATCAGCGCGACGTCGTCCGCGGCGGTCTGCACGGGCTCGTACCGCTCGGGCTGTTGTGCGCACAGCGCGAGGAGGTCGTCGGCTGCCTCACCGCCGAACACCGTCACGGCCAGCCCCGGCACCTCGGCCTTCGTGAGCTCGTCGACGGAGCGTATGTCGCACAGCGCGTGGCTCACACGGCCGATCGAGCAGACGGTGCGCAGTTCGTGGGCGCGCTGTGCGGCGAGCACGGTCACGGCGACGGCGCCCGCCTTCATCACCGCGAGCCAGCAGGCCGCGAGGTGCAGGGAGTTGGGGCCGCGCAGCAGTACGCGGTTGCCGGGTACGACACCCAGGACGCTGGTGAGGACGTGGGCGATCCGGTCGGTCCGGCGCTGGAGTTCGCCGTACGTCCAGCTCTCCCCGTCATCGGCGCGGAACGCCACCCGGTCCGCGCCGAAGTGCTCGATGGTGCGGTCGAGCAGCTCCGCGCCGCAGTTGACGCGCTCGGGGTAGCGGAGCTCGGGCCGGTCGAAGACGAGCTGGGGCCATTCCCCGGGCGGGGGCAGGCTGTCCCGGGCGAAGGTGTCGAGATGTGCGGACGGGCTGAGGTGCATGACGCTGCCCCCTAGCGGCTGTCCCGCCTGAGACGGACGAGACGGCCTGGAGTGCCGGTGTCGCCGGTGTGCCGATGAGCGTAACGTGTTGGTGACGACAGTCAACGGTCCGCGATACAGCGATCTGTGTCCGGCAGCTCGCAGCCGGAGCTGTGTGCGGCACAGCTGGAGGACCGCGGCCGCCACGCGATCCGGGAGGAGACCCGCCGATGCCCGCCTTCGCACTGGATCCGGAGCAGCTCGCGTGGTGCGAGGAGCTTCGGACCCTGGCCGCCGAGGAACTGCGCCCGTTGGCGGACGCCGGGGAGGAGGGCCACGTCAACCGTCGCCTGCTCGCCGCACTCGGCCGGTCGGGGCTGCTCGGCCGGCTCTTCGCGCCGGACGGACGCCCCGCGAGCGCCCTCGACCTGTGCCTGCTGCGGGAATCGCTCGCCTACGCCTGTACCGAGGCCGAGACCGCGCTCGCCCTGCAGGGACTCGGCGCGGGCCCCCTCGCCATCGCGGGGACGGACGCACAGCGCGAGCGCTGGCTGGGCCAGGTCACCGAGGGCAGGGCTGTGGCCGCCTTCGCGCTGAGCGAGCCCGGCGCGGGCAGCGACGCCGCGGCGCTCGCCCTGCGGGCGGAGCCGGACGCCGGGGGAGGGTGGCGGCTGACCGGCACCAAGAAGTGGATCTCCAACGCTCCGTTCGCCGACCTCTACACGGTCTTCGCGCGTACGGCCGAAGGCGCCGGTTCGCGGGGCGTGACGGCCTTCCTCGTCCCCGGCGGACGCCCCGGACTGTCGGGGGAGGCCCTGGAGATGCTCTCGCCGCACCCCATCGGCACCCTCACCTTCGACGGGGTGCCCGTGACGCGGGACGACCTCCTCGGCGAGGTGGACGGCGGTTTCGCGGTCGCGATGAGCACGCTGAACCTCTTCCGCCCGAGCGTCGGCGCCTTCGCGAACGGCATGGCTCAGGCTGCGCTCGACGCGGCGGTCGAACACGCCGGTACGCGGCCCGCCTTCGGGGGCAGACTGCGTGATCTCCAGGCCGTCTCCCACCAGTTGGCCGAGACGGCGACCCGGATCGAGGCCGCGCGGCTGCTCGTCTACGCGGCTGCCGCCGCCTACGACCGCGGCGAGCCGGACATCGCGCGGCGTGCGGCGATGGCGAAGCTGCTGGCGACGGAGACGGCGCAGCAGGCGGTCGACGCCGCCGTCCAGATCCACGGCGCCGCCGCGCTCCAGCGTGGCCACCTCCTGGAACACCTCTACCGCGAGGTCCGCGCCCCCCGCATCTACGAGGGCGCCAGCGAAGTGCAGCGCTCCGTCATCGCGAAGGAGCTCTACAGGTGACCGACGCCGACGCAGACACCGGTTCCCGTTCCTCTCACCCCGGCCCGCATCTGCGGCGCACCAATCCGCCCGGACTCTCCCCGCCCACCGGCTTCTCCCATGCGGTCACCGCCACCGGCTCCCGTCTCGTGTTCCTGGCGGGGCAGACGGCCCTGGACGCCGAGGGCACCGTCGTCGGCGACACGCTCCCCGCCCAGTTCGAGCGGGCACTGACCAACCTGCTGCAGGCCCTCCGGGCGTCGGGCGGTGCACCGGCCGATCTCGCACGCGTCACCGTCTACACGACCGACGTCCCCGCCTACCGCGCCAACGCCCGGGAACTGGGCGCCATCTGGCGCCGCCACGCCCGCCGCGACTATCCGGCGATGGCGGTGATCGGCGTGGTCCGTCTCTGGGACGAGCAGGCCCTGGTCGAGCTCGACGGCATCGCGGCCCTGCCCTGACGGGAAAACCCGTTGCCGGGCGGGGGCCGCGGTGATGAGCTCCGACGATGAACCGAGACGCCGTGCTCGCGGCCTACGACAGGCAGATGCGCCGGAACGCAGCTCCCGAGGGGCCGGGTGCGCGGGTCGAGCAAGTCGGCGGCGTGGTACGGCAGTGCGGAGCGAACGCGGACTGGTCCGGCTGGACGGGCGTCCTGTGGTCCGATCTGGACGAGGCCACAGCCGGCCCGGCCATCGCTGCACAGATCTCGTACTTCACCGCCGGGGGCCGGGAGTTCGAATGGAAGCTCTACGCCCACGACCGGCCCGGCGACCTCGCGGGGCGGCTCCAGGCCGCCGGATTCTCGCCGGGCGACGACGAGACGCTGATGATCGCCGAGGCGTCCGAACTGTCGGCCGACGCGGAGCTGCCGCGGGGCGTCCGGCTCCGTGAGGTGACCGATCCGGCAGATGTGCGGCTGGTGACGGACGTGCACGAGAAGGCATTCGGCACGGACGACCCGCAGCTCCGAGCCCGTCTGCGGACACAGCTCGCCGAGTGTCCGGGCTCGCTGGCGGCGGTCGTCGTCATGGCGGGTGAGGAGCCCGTGTGCGCGGCGCGCCTGGAACTGCCTCCGGAGAGGTCCTTCGCCGGGCTGTGGGGCGGTGGCACGGTGCCCGGTTGGCGTGGCCGCGGCCTCTACCGGGCCCTCGTCGCGTACCGCGTAGGCGTCGCCGTGCGGCGGGGCTACCGGTACGTCCAGGTCGACGCTTCCAGCGACAGCCGTCCGATCCTCCAGCGGCTCGGCTTCGTGCCGCTGAGCACCACTACTCCCTACACGTACCGGCCGAGAGTCCGATCCTTCAGCGGCTCGGCTTCGTGCCGCTGAGCACCACCACTCCCTACACGTACCGGCCGAGAGTCCGATCCTCCAGCGGGTCGGCTTCGTGCCGCTGAGCACTGCTACTCCCCACACGTACCGGCTGGGAACCTCCCCGGCGGGACTCAACGCCGCCTGTGAACCTTCTCGTTGCCGGGCGCAAGCCTGAGAAGCTTGGGACGAGCCCCGCCGGTCAGTGGCGCGGCCGGCCGAAGTCCTCGTGCAGGGCCTGGACTTGGGCATAGCCGGGGACGGGTGACCTGCCCCGCTCCACGTCGCCGTCTCCCGCAGCGACGGCCCAGGCCAGGTCCACCGCATGCTGCAGGGCGGCCCGGAAGGGCAGTGAGCCGAGGCTGACGCGGCTCACGCCCGCGTCGGCGAGCTGACGCCGGGTGTGGTGGCCGGGGGAGTGCAGCACGTTCAGCGGGACGGACGACTCCCGTGCCACGGCGGCGACTTCGTCCAGAGCCAGAAGTCCCGGGACGAACACCCCGTCGGCTCCGGCCGCCACGTACGCCGCGCACCGGCGCAGAGCGCCTTGCGGCGTCGCGTCGACGCCGAGCCAGTACGTGTCCGTGCGAGCGTTGACGAACAGCTCGGGAGCGGCCTCCTTCACCGCCCTGATCTTCGCCGCGTGCTCCACGGGGCCGGTGAGCGTGCCGTCGGCGCGACCGTCCTCCAGGTTGACGCCCGCGACACCTGCATGCGCCAACTGCGCTGCGAGCGATGCCACTTCGGACGGATCGTCGCTGAAGCCGCCCTCGATGTCGACGCTCACCGGCACCGGCAGACGGGCGATGCCCCTGCCGAGCGCGAGCGTCTGCGAACGGGCTGCGCCGCTGCCGTCCGGGAGGCCCGCGGCCGCGGCCACTCCCAGGCTCGTCGTGCCCACCGCGGGGAACCCGCGACGGTACAGCGCGGCGGCGGACGCGTGGTCCCAGGCGTTGGGCAGCAGAAGCGGCCCGTCGCCCTCGTCGGCCCGGTGCAGTCGCCGGAAGGTCTCGTAGATGCTCATGCTGGTTCTCCGGCGGCCGCCACGGTGCCGGCGTCGATGCCGAAGAGCTCCGCCATCGCGTCACGCCCTCTGTTCGTGACTCTCAACGCCCGTCGGCTGCCGACGCGTTCGCACCAGCCGCTCCGCAGGGCGTACGCGCACAGCGCCGCTCCGGCCGTGCCTGCCAGATGCGGGCGGCGTTCCGTCCAGTCCAGGCAGGAGCGCGCCATCGGACGGCGGTTGCCGGGCCGTACGGACAAGTCCATGCCGAGCTCCGCGAACCAGGCCACGCCGGCCTCCGTCACCGCGAAACCGGTCGACTGCTGGAGCAGCCCGCGCTCCAGAAGGGCATCTGTGAGAGCCACCCCCAGGGCGCCCGCCAGGTGGTCGTAGCAGGTACGGGCGCGCGCCATCGCCGCTCCCGCCGACGCCGACCGCAGAGAGTGCGGCCGCGGCGGCGGCCCCGCGCGTACCGACAGGTCCTCGACGAGCTGCGCGGTCTCCGGCCCGGCCAGCCGTACGTACCGGTGCCGCCCCTGCCGTACCTCGGTCAGCAGCTCGCCTGCCACGAGCTTGTCCAGGTGCGTACTCACCGTCGCCGGGGTCACTCCCACCGCCCGGGCCAGCTCTCCGGCCGTCCAGGCGCGGCCGTCGAGCAGTGCCAGGCAGACGGAGGCGCGCGTCCCGTCGGCGAGCAGCCCGGCCAGCGCCGCCAGCTGCCGTCCGTCGCGGCCCGGAGGGACGAGGGGCTCCACCGGTGTGCGGCCCGGTCTGCGAGTGCGGTTCATACGGCCATGATGCTCCGCGGACGTTTCGGCGGCCGTCGAAGTGTCGGCGGGCGTCCGCTCCCGCCGCGCGCCGGGCCGGGGCCGCTGCCCGCTCAGAGGACGGGCGCGGCGCTCGCGGGCTCGCCGAGAGCGTTGCGGATCTCGGGCATCCTCAGCTCGGTGTGGCGGCGCCAGCCGCCCAGCCGTTCGTACGCGTACATGCCGTGGATACCGGCGGCGAGCACGGCCGACTTGGAGGCCGGCCACTGCAGGATGTTCCCCATGTGGGACATCACCGCGAGACTGACCTGGCGGTGGACGGAGGTCTCCGCGAGGGCCGACTCCCGCAGGTGGTGCCCGACGGCCTCGCCGTGGCCGAGCGCGACGAGCCGCAGCAACTCCTCGTGGCAGTAGGCGAGATGGGCGTCCTCGTCGTTGCTGATCATCCTGATCGCGCGGCCGGTCTCCGGGTCGTCTCCGCAGGCGTTCAGCAGCGTCGCCATCTGGCCGGCCGCCCGCTCCTCGGTGACCCGGCTGTGCGCCAGGTAGATGACGATGTCCTCTTCGCTCAACTCCCGGTCGCGCCGCAGCTTTTCATGCATGAGGCCGATGCCGCGCCGTTCCAGCAGCATGGTGTAGTCGGTCTCCGGCGGCACCTCGACGGGTTCCAGGCCGCGCTTCTTCAGCAGGGCGCTGAAGATCCGCCCGTGCTTCTCCTCGTCCTTGCCATGCTTGGTGATCTTGGGGACGAGTGGCCGCATGCTCTCCGGGACCAGAGCTGCGATCCGGGCGTTCTCCCAGCCTCCCTGCGCCTCGCCGCTCGCGGCGATCGAGCAGAACAACTGGAAGGAGCGGTCGTTGTCCAGGATCTCCCTGAACAGGCTTCGGGACGAGAGCATCGATGGCACCTCCGTACGGACGTCCGCAGAACCGAGTCAAAGGCGGCGGCAGCGAACCGGCAACAGGAGCGCCGGTTCGCTGCGCCGAATGCGGGAGGTGCTGCCTGGCCCGGCGGCGGGGAGCCGCCGGGTCAGGGGGCCTTGATCCGGTCGGGGCGGCAGTCGCGTACGGCGGCGAAGTAGTCGCCGAGCCAGGCCGTGCGCTCACTGCGGGACATCGCCTCGATGCGACGGAGGGTCTTCCCGGAGGGACCGCCGCCCCAGGGCCCGTCCGGGGAAGCGCTCAGCCACGCCGACACGGCCCCGCTGTACTTGTCCGGGACGGGCGTCCCGTGCGTCTCCGGTGACTTCGCACATCCGTGGACCGCGGTCCTGTAGGCCGCCTCCTGCGCGTAGTAGCCGGGGTCGTCCGAGAAGTTGAGCGCGGGTTCGGCGAGCGCGGCCTCGTTCCGGCGCGGAACGTGGGTGCCGGGGACGGGGCGGCCCGCTGCCCCGACGGGTACCTCGACGAGGCGGTCCGGCGTGTTCGGGATGGCCCGAAGCCTCGCGGTAACGCCCGTCAGAGCCCGGGACACATGGGGCAGGTACGAGCTGTGGGCCTGGGCCATGCACACCTGGGGACTGCTGTCGGTGCAGGTCAGCGCGGTCGCGCCGGGGTCCGTGCGCCACAGGCCGTCACCGGTCCCGACGAGGACGCCCGCGCCGGTCAGCGCGACGGCCAGGGACAGCACCGCGAGCCGTCGCCGCGCGGCGTACGCGAGCAGGGCCGCGGCACCCGTTCCGCCGAACCAGAGCACCGACGCCGGGCCGAACCACCACGCGGGGGCGTCCCAGGGGAACCAGTGCGTCGCGGCTGCCCCGAGCGGGCTCAGGTCATCGTGGAGGCGGAGGCCGAGGGGGAAGAGGTCCTGCTCGGCGAAGGCGAAGAGGACCAGGACGGTCAGACCCCCCAGGACCGGTGCCGCCAGGAGCCGGGGGACCAGCCGGCCGGCGAGGAATCCGAGCAGGCCGAGAGAGCCGATCGCGACGGCGTCGGCGACGAGCAGCGTGGGGAAAGGAGAGCCGTGCGGCGGCTCCAGGTGGACCGCGGTGATGGTGACGGCGACCGCCGCGGTCAGTGCGTACCCGGCCACCGGCCACAGCACTGCCGGTGTGGCGGCGAGCGCAGTGCGGCGCAACGTGGACGAGGGCAGCGAGGAGAACAGCTCCCCGGTTCCCCGGCGGCCCTCCCGGCCGCCGTGCAGACACCCGGCGGCGACCGCGAAGGCTCCACCGACCAGCAGACCGTGCGCACGCAGCGCGTCGTGAACCCACACCCAGCTGAAGGTCAGGTTGTCGTGGCGGGAGAGCAGTTCGAAGAGCGTGCCGCCCAGCAGCGCGACCGTGACGGCCGCCGCCCACAGCCCTCGCCGGGCTTCCGTGAGCGGGGGACGGACGCGTCGCGGGCGGGCCGTCCGCGGTGGCGCCTGCCGGACGGCCGGGTTTCCGTTCACGCCCCCGCCTTCCCCGCGGCCACTCCCGTGGTCGCCGTCCCGGCCGAGGCGGTGCGGTGGCGGCGCAGCGCTGCCAGATAGCCGCGTTCGATGGCGGTGTCGCCGATGTCCTCGGTCTCCCCGGTGTCCCCCCGGGCGTCCTCGGCGAGTGCGGCGAGTGCCGCGGGGGTGTCCTGGTGGACGACGTGACCCTCGTCCATCAGCGTCACGCTCGTGCAGGCCGCGGCCACGTCCTCGACGAGGTGGGTGGCGACGATCACCGTCGAGGTCGTTCCCAACTGCCTCAGCAGCGACCGGAACCGCACTCGCTGTTCCGGGTCGATCCCGGTGGTCGGCTCGTCGAGGAGCAGCACGTCGGGGTCGTTGACGAGGGCCTGGGCGATGCCGACGCGGCGCACCATGCCCCCGGAGAGGGTCCGGATCTTCGCGTCGATGCGGTCGGTGAGGCCCACGCGTTCGACGGCGCGCTCGACGGCTTCGGGAGTGGCGTCGCCCGGCATCTCCTTCAGCCACGCCACGTACGTGACGAACTCGCGGACGGTGAAGCGCGGGTAGTAGCCGAACTCCTGCGGCAGGTAGCCCAGCCGGCGCCGTACCGCGGTGCGTGCGGCGTGGTCGGAGGCGCCGCCCGCGACACCGTGCCCCAGCAGCCGCACGCTGCCCGACGCGGGCGCGGCGACGGTGGCGAGCACCCGTATCAGGGAGGTCTTGCCCGCCCCGTTGGGGCCGAGCAACCCGTGTACTCCCGTGCCCAGTTCGAGGTCGATGGCGTCAAGTGCCGTGGTGCGGCGGTGTTTCACGGTCAGGGCGTCGACGGCCACGGTGACGGGCCCGTCCGAGGGGGGTGCCGTGCTCACATGTGCTCCAGCAGGTCGAAGGTCGGGTGGAGGTGGGGTGTGGCGGGTGGTGTCCGGGGGTCGGGTCCGGCGGGTGGTGTCCGGCGCGCTGCGGCGGGGTTCCGGCCCACCTCCCCGCCGGGCCGTTGACGCTCACAGTGCCCGGATCCGCTCCGGGCGGCAGTCGCGTACGGCGGCGAAGTACGCGCCGAGCCAGGCGGTCCTCTCGCGCTCCGGCATGGTTCTCAGCTTTTGGTAGGCCGCCCCGCCGTAGCCGGTCTCCCTCTCCGGGGACGGCGACAGCCAGGTGGCAACGGCCTCGCTGTACTTGGCGGGTACGGGAGAACTCCGGCCCACCGTCGCCGCGTCGATCTCAGGCTCCGCGCAGCCGTAGAGCGAGACGCCGCGCGGGGCTCGTCCCGCCCAGGACCCGGGCCGCTCCCGGAAATCGAGCGTCGGCTGGTCCAGGACCGCGTCGCCCTCGGCCAGCGCCGGGACCGGTGCGCCTGCTTCCCTGAAGGGCACCTCGACCAGACGGGACGGAGCATTCGGTATGCGGCGCAGCTTGCTCTTCAGTCCGGTCAGTGCGCGCGACATCTCGGAGAGGTACGGGCGGTGGGCGCGGACAGCACACACCTGCGGAGTGCCCTCGTCGCATACGAGGGCGACAGCGTCCCGGTCCGTGCGCCAGTGCGTCCCCGCGGTCCCGGCCAGCACGCCCCCGCACGCCAGGGCGAGGACCAGGGCCACGACCGCCGCGCGCCGGAGGGCGCTGCACGCGAGGAGCGCGGCGACAGCCAGACCGCCCGTGAACAGTGCCGAGAGCGGCCCGAACCACGAGGCCGGAACCTCCCACGCTGCCATGTGCTCCGCAGCGGGACTGAGCGCGTGCAGAGCGTCCTGGTGCAGCACGAGTCCCGGCAGGTTGCCGTCGTGGAGAGTGGACATGAGGATTCCCGCCCCCACCCCCAGCAGGGGCGCTGCCGGGAGCCGTCGCAGCGGTCGGAGCCGACGGCCCGCGGTGAAGCCGACGACGCCCAGCGACCCCACCGCGACGGCGTCCGCGACGAGGAGGGTGGGGAAGGGAAGCCCGGAGGGCACGTCGTGGACGACCGAAGTCACCACGAGGCAGACCGCGGCTGTCACCACGTACGCCACGACGGGCCACAGCACGGCGGGCGCGGCGGCGACAGCCACCTGACGCAGCCTGCCGGCGGCGGGCATCGACGCGAACAGCTCGGCCGTGCCCCGGCGGTGGTCCCTGCCGCCGCGCAAGCAGCCGACGAAAAGGGCCCAGGAGCCGCCGATCAGCACGGCCTGAGCGCGCAGCGCGTCGTGGGACCACACCCAGCTGTGAGCGAGATGGAGCCGTAGGGCGAGCAGCTGGACCAAGGTCCCGTAGATCATCACGGCGACGGCGAGCACGGCCCAGGAACCCCTCCGCAACTCCGTACGCAGGGGGCGGGCATGGAGCGCGCGGGCCGTGGGGGCGGCCGTCGGCGCGGTGGACTCGGTAGTGGTCATGGCAGATCCGAAGGGGTCGTGGGAATGAGGGTTTCGTGGCGGCTCGGCCCGCTCGGGCGGGACCGCGTTCACAGCCGCTCCAAGTGGCCGAAGGATGTCCGCCGCAGCGCCACGAGTCCGGCACAGAGAGCGGCCGCGACGGCCCAGCCGCCTTGCGCCGCGGGACCCGAGAAGAGTCCGTTCAGGGTCTCGGCGAGCACGACTCTGAACGGTTCCCCCGACGCCCCGCCCGCTGTCCCCGGCACGAGTCCCGTCCGGGAGGCCAGAGCCACCGCCGCCAGCCACGTCGCCGAGATCCCCGCCGCGGCGTACCGGCATCCGGTGTACGAGCCGAGGGTGAGCGTGGCCAGCGTCAGCGCCAGCGCGGGCAGCAGCCATGTAGCGGCACCGGGCGTGCCGGGCGCGGCAGGGAGCAGGAACCCGGTGACGGTCACCAGCGGCGTACTCACCCCGAGCACGGCGGCCGTCCGGATCAACAGCAGACGCAGCCCGCCCGACGGTGTCGAGGCCGCCACCTCGTGCAGCGGATCCGCGTACCGGCTGTACGACAGAGCGGGGCCGGAGAGCGGCAGGACCGGCGCGAACATCAGCAGCAGCGGCCGCGCTTCGGCGATCTCCCCGACGCGCGCCATGACGACGGCCAGCGCCGCCACCGCCACGAGTGCCAGCAGCCACGGCAGGCGCAGCGTCGGCCCCGCCGCCCAGCCGAACCGGACGGCCCACCCCCGTAGGGCCGCACCGGTCCGGCTGTCACGACGGCGTCGCCTGCCGCGCAGAGCACCGGTACGGCCTGTTCCTGCCTCCGCGCCGGCGAGGGCCATCACGGCGTCGCGCGTACGGGCCAACTCGGGTGCCGCGGCCCCCGCGAGGACCGCTGCGGAGACCTCCCGCGCGCACGACGAGCACGCCTCCAGGTGCTTCTCGATCGACCAGCAGTCCGTCTCGGCAAGGGAGTTCGCGGCGTACGCGAGCATGTTCCCGTCGCTCACGTGCCATGCGGCGGCGGTACGGCGGCGGCTCATGCGGGGCCTCCCATCGGGCGCGGTACGGTTCCACCGAGGTGGGACAGGGCATCGCGCAGTTCCCTGCGGGCGCGCACGGCCCGCGACTTGACGGTGCCCTCCGGTATGCCGAGCAGCGCGGCGGCCTCCCGCGTGCTCAGACCGTCGACGACGGTCGCCCGCAGAACCTCGTGCAGTTCGGGCGAGAGACGGTCCAACGCCGTTCCGAGGTCGCCGTATTCGAGCCCGCCGGACAGCACACGCTCCTCGGCGGACGGTGCGACGGCG
This sequence comes from Streptomyces ovatisporus, assembly GCF_042653885.1. NCBI lineage: Bacteria > Bacillati > Actinomycetota > Actinomycetes > Kitasatosporales > Streptomycetaceae > Streptomyces > Streptomyces ovatisporus. The sequence continues at coordinate 523,073 of NZ_JBHSFH010000010.1, read as the reverse complement.
CGTACGGCGTCCGACTCACGGCTGGCGTGGGCCTCTTGGACCTGAGCGGTACGGAGCTGCCTTCGCTGCGCGTCCACGAGCCGCCGCGAGGCGATGATCCAGAGCCAGCCGCCCGCCTCGCCCTTGTGACGGGCGTCGGCGGACCGCCACGCGGCGACGAAAGTGTCCTGCAGCACTTCGCTCACGGTCTCGGGGTCCGCGCAGCGCCGGCTCAGCCGCATGTGCAGCCAGCCCGCGTGGCGGTCGTAGAGCGCGGCGAGCGCGTCCGGTTCGCCGGCGGCGACGGCGCGCAGCAGCTGCGCGTCGCTCCGGGCGGACCAGTCGGTTCGGGAGAGTCTCACGTGTTCTCTATCGCTCCTGGGCACCGGAATGGTTCACGCACCGGGAGTCCGGACGGACGGCCACCCCAACTCGCAGCCGAACTCGCAGCCCAACTCGCTGTTCAGTCAGCAGCCCGACTAGCAGCCGAACTCGCAGGTACGGCTGGCTGGTTGGTCTCCGAGGCGATCCGCACTGCGCGGGCTGCGGTCGGACGGGTCGGGCGGGTCGGGCGGGTCAGAAGCCTCCGCCGCCGAAGTCGCCCCCGCCGAAGCCTCCGCCGCCGAAGTCGCCTCCGCCTCCGAAGTCCGATCCGCCGAAGTCGCCTCCGGCCCCGTCCCCGAACCCCGCGCCGTACGCTCCCGGCATGAGGGCGTTGCCGAGCAGCGTGCCCGCCAGCAGTCCCGGCAGGAGTCCGCCGCCGAAGTAGCCGCCCGCCCAGGGGGCGTAGGCCGGGCCCGCCTCCCAGTACGGCCGGCGGCCCTCCGGAGTGTCCACGGTGCGCGTCATGGGTTCCGCGCCGTCCGCGAGCCGCGCCGCGTCCGCCGCGCAGACCGGGACGGCGCGCGGGGTGCCGCCGGGCGGCGCCCACTCGACGTCCTCGACGGACGGCCCGTGCCGCGGATCGAAGAAGCACGGCACGTGACGGTCGGGCAGCGGCCGGCCTTCGCGCCTCGCCTCCAGCGTGGCGAGCGCGAACCGGCCCTCCTCCAGCGATTCGGTGACGGGCCGTACGTCACCGGGGCCACGGGCCTGTGACATCCGCTGCTTCGCCTCGTCGTAGGAGTCGATCGCGCGGGTGTAGTCGTCCCGCATGGCGTCGTCGGAGTCCCGTGCGGTGGGATCGAACGCGATGCGGTCGACCTCCTCACCGAATGCCGTGATGTCCTCGTCCACGACCGGCCGCAGTTTCTCCAACTGCGCGCGTTCCTGCTCGGTCTGCCGCTTGCGGGCCCTGTTCCTGGCGACGAAGCCGGCGCCCACACCCACTACGAGGAGCGCGAGAAACACCGTCAGGACGATGCTGCCGTCCCTGCCGACCGTGGAGCCGCCGCCGTCCCAGGAGTTGGGGGCGTCGCCGCGGGCGTCGTCCACCGCGCCGTCGACGAAGCGGTCGAGCAGCTTCTCCGTGTTCCCGTCGGCGGACCTCTGCGCGGAGTCGTCGAGGTTGCGGACCGTGCTCTGCGAGAGGACCGACCGGTCGGAGGCGGCAGCGAAATCGTCGCCGAGCGCGACCGCGTAGACGCCCCGGTCGCCGACCTGGCTGCGCAGATCCTGCAGGAGCGAGGAGGGCGGGAACTCGTCGGCCTTGGGCAGGACGGCGACGAAGATCGGCTTGTCCGCGTTCTCGATCTTGTCGCTGAGCGCCTCGGCGTCCGAGTCGGAAAGCTTGTCGGAGACGCGCGGATCGACGTAGACCGGGCCGTCACGCAGCGCTTCCGCGACTTCCTCGACGCTGTCGGCCCTGGGCGCTGCTCCGGCCGCACCGGGTGCCATGGTGACAGCCACCGCTGCGACGACGGCGGCCACCAGGAGGAGGAGCGGCTGCAGAAGTCCGAATCGCCTCGTGGTACCCATACGCCATTTGTACCCCAATTCGAACAGAATGGCCTGTTCGCGAATGGCCTGTGCGCGGAGCAATGTTCCCATTCCGGTCCGGGATGCCCGGTCCGGGACGCCCGGAGCGTCCTGTCCGGACCGGACGCGTCAGGCGTGGACGCCCCGGACCCGGGGCCGGGGAGGCTCCCCTGCTCCAGGCCAGTGGGGGCTGCCCGGCCTCAGATGTCCCTGAACGTCTCGATCTGCGCGCCCACTTCGTTGAGACGCTCCGCCAGGTCCTCGTAACCGCGGTTGATCACATAGACGTTGCGCAGCACGGACGTCCCCTCCGCCGCCAGCATGCCCAGCAGCACCACCACTGCGGGCCGCAGCGCCGGCGGGCACATCATCTCCGCGGCGCGCCAGCGCGTCGGTCCTTCCACCAGAACCCGGTGCGGGTCGAGGAGTTGGAGCCTTCCGCCCAGGCGGTTGAGGTCGGTGAGGTAGATGGCGCGGTTGTCGTAGACCCAGTCGTGGATGAGGGTCTGGCCTTCTGCCGCGGCGGCGATGACCGCGAAGAACGGGACGTTGTCGATGTTGATGCCGGGGAAGGGCATCGGGTGGATCTTGTCGGCCGGGGCTTCGAGCTTGGAGGGGTGCACCGTGAGGTCGGTCAGCCGGGTACGGCCGTTGTCCGCCGCGTACTCGGGGCTGCGCTCGGCCTGCAGGCCCATCTCCTCCAGCACGGCCAGCTCGATCTCCAGGAACTCCACCGGCACCCGGCACACCGTCAGCTCCGAGCCGGTGACGACTGCCGCCGCCAGCAGGCTCATCGCCTCGACCGGGTCCTCGGAGGGCGAGTAGTCGACGTCGACGTCGATCTCCGGGACTCCGTGCACTGTCAGCGTGGTCGTGCCGATGCCCTCGACCTTGACGCCGAGCTCCTCCATGAAGAAGCACAGGTCCTGGACCATGTAGTTGGAGGACGCGTTGCGGATCACGGTGACGCCGTCGTGGCGGGCGGCGGCCAGCAGCGCGTTCTCGGTGACGGTGTCGCCGCGTTCCGTCAGGACGATCGGACGCTCGGGCGTCACGGCCTTCTCGACGACGGCGTGGTAGAGCCCCTCGGTCGCGGTGATGTCCAGTCCGAAGCGGCGCAGAGCGATCATGTGCGGCTGCACGGTGCGCGTACCGAGGTCGCAGCCGCCGGCGTAGGGGATGCGGAACTGGTCCATCCTGTGCAGCAGCGGCCCGAGGAACATGATGATGCTGCGGGTGCGCCGCGCCGCGTCGGCGTCGATGGCGTCGAGGTCGAGCTCGGCGGGCGGCACGATCTCCAGGTCGGCGCCGTCGTTGATCCAGCGGGCGCGCACGCCGATCGAGGAGAGCACCTCCAGGATCCGGAAGACCTCTTCGATCCGGGCGACCCGGCGCAGCACCGTACGGCCGGAGTTGAGCAGGGACGCGCACAGCAGCGCGACGCAGGCGTTCTTGCTCGTCTTGACGTCGATGCTGCCGGACAGGCGCCGTCCGCCGACGACGCGCAGATGCATCGGGCCCGAGTAGCCGAGCGAGACGATCTCGCTGTCCAGCGCCTCGGAGATGCGCGCGATCATCTCAAGACTGATGTTCTGGTTCCCTCGCTCGATGCGGTTGACGGCGCTCTGACTCGTCCCGAGAGCCTCCGCGAGTTTCACTTGTGTCCAGCCCCGGTGCTGGCGGGCATCACGGATCAACTGCCCGATGCGGGCGAGGTAGTCATCAGTCATGGAGACGACGGTATCTCACATGTGAGATGACTTCGTGCCGAGAGTGTGGCGGCGAGTCGGCGAAAGTCTGCCGATCCGCCGCGCCCCGGACCGCCCGGTCCGCTGCGGCCCGGAGCTCCGTGTGCGACCTGGCACCCCTTTTCGTCTGCGCGTTTCGCTGCGGGGCGGCTGTTCCGGCCGCGCTGTCGCCGACGGCTCGGCGCCTGTCCGTGCCCGGTCCGGGACGGACCGCTTGTTGCGGAGTTGTTGAAAACCGGAGCGGTGCGGAGCCCGAGTCTGTGCTTGTGCCCGTGCCTGCGCCTGAGTCCCTGTCCGAGCCTGTGCCTGTGCCTGCACCTGAGCCCCTGTCCGAGCCTGTGCCTGTGCCTGTGCCTGTGCCTGTGCCCGCGCCCGCGCCCGTGCCCGAACCTGCGCCGCGCCCGCGTCCGGGCACGTTTGTCCCTCTCCGCGAGGAGCACTTCGGAGAGCCGGGGGTTTGGGCATGACCGGCAGACGCTCGTGTACTAGAGTTATCTCGACATCGAGATAACTGCCGAAAGCGCACATACGACCGCTGCCGAGCAAGGCTTGCCTGCTCTCACAGCGCCCGTCCGGGCTCCCCGGCCACTGACCGGGGAGGATCGGCAATGACGTACTGAAGGAGACTGTCGTGTCGGCGAACAGCTTCGACGCCCGCAGCACGCTGCAGGTGGGCGACGAGTCGTACGAGATCTTCAAGCTGGACAAGGTGGAGGGCTCGGCCCGCCTCCCGTACAGCCTGAAGGTCCTGCTGGAGAACCTCCTCCGCACCGAGGACGGCGCGAACATCACCGCCGACCACATCCGTGCGGTGGGCAGCTGGGACTCCAAGGCCCAGCCCAGTCAGGAGATCCAGTTCACGCCGGCACGCGTGATCATGCAGGACTTCACCGGCGTGCCCTGCGTCGTGGACCTGGCGACCATGCGGGAGGCCGTCAAGGAGCTCGGCGGCGACGCGGACCGCATCAACCCGCTCGCCCCCGCCGAGCTGGTCATCGACCACTCCGTGATCGCGGACAAGTTCGGTACGCCCGAAGCCTTCAGCCAGAACGTTGAGCTGGAGTACGGCCGCAACCGCGAGCGCTACCAGTTCCTGCGCTGGGGCCAGACCGCCTTCGACGAGTTCAAGGTCGTACCGCCCGGCACCGGCATCGTCCACCAGGTCAACATCGAGCACCTCGCCCGTACGGTCATGGTCCGCGGCGGCCAGGCCTACCCCGACACCCTGGTGGGCACCGACTCGCACACCACGATGGTCAACGGTCTCGGCGTCCTCGGCTGGGGCGTCGGCGGCATCGAGGCCGAGGCGGCGATGCTCGGCCAGCCCGTCTCGATGCTCATCCCGCGCGTGGTCGGCTTCAAGCTGACCGGTTCGCTCCCCACGGGCACCACCGCGACCGACCTGGTCCTCACGATCACCGAGATGCTCCGGAAGCACGGCGTGGTCGGCAAGTTCGTCGAGTTCTACGGCGAGGGCGTGGGCGCCGTACCGCTCGCCAACCGCGCCACGATCGGCAACATGTCGCCGGAGTTCGGCTCCACGGCGGCGATCTTCCCGATCGACGCGGAGACCATCAACTACCTGAAGCTCACGGGCCGTTCGCAGAGCCAGCTCGCGCTGGTCGAGGCGTACGCCAAGGAGCAGGGCCTGTGGCACGAGGCCGCTGCCGAGCCGGACTACAGCGAGTACCTGGAGCTGGACCTCTCCACGGTCGTTCCGTCCATCGCCGGGCCCAAGCGCCCGCAGGACCGCATCGCGCTCTCGGCGGCCAAGCAGCAGTTCTTCGCCGACCTTCCCGACTACGTCTCGGACGAGTCGGCGACCGCTGCCGCGGACCGCACTCGCGCGGCCAACAGCTCCTCTCCCGTCGACGAGGCCAGCGACGAGTCGTTCCCCGCCAGCGACGCGCCCGCCTACGGCAACAACGAGAACGGCGACGGCAAACCGCAGCACTCCGCGGCCTCCGAACAGAGCCAGGGCCCCAGCAACGTGGTGACGGTCACCGGCCCCGACGGCAAGTCCTACGAGATCGACCACGGCGCCGTCGTGGTCGCCGCGATCACCTCCTGCACCAACACCTCGAACCCGTACGTCATGGTCGGCGCGGCGCTCGTGGCGAAGAAGGCCGTGGAGAAGGGCCTCACCCGCAAGCCGTGGGTGAAGACCACCCTCGCGCCCGGCTCGCAGGTCGTCATGGACTACTACGACCGTGCCGGCCTCACGCCGTACCTCGACAAGCTCGGCTTCAACCTCGTCGGTTACGGCTGCACGACCTGCATCGGCAACTCCGGCCCGCTGCCGGAGGAGGTCTCCAAGGCCGTCAACGACAACGACCTCGCCGTCGCGGCCGTCCTGTCCGGCAACCGGAACTTCGAGGGCCGGATCAACCCCGACGTGAAGATGAACTACCTCGCGTCCCCGCCGCTGGTCGTCGCCTACGCCATCGCGGGCTCGATGAAGGTCGACATCACCACGGAGGTGCTCGGCACCGACCAGGACGGCAACCCCGTGTACCTGGCCGACCTGTGGCCCTCCGAGCAGGAGGTCGAGGAGGTCGTGGCCTCCTGCATCGGCCAGGAGATGTTCACCAAGGACTACGCGGACGTCTTCGCCGGCGACGAGCAGTGGCAGGCACTGTCCGTGCCGACGGGCAACACCTTCGAGTGGGACCCGGAGTCCACGTACGTACGCAAGCCTCCGTACTTCGACGGCATGGGCAGCGAGCCCTCCCCGGTCGATGACATCTCCGGCGCGCGGGTACTGGCCAAGCTGGGCGACTCGGTCACCACCGACCACATCTCCCCGGCCGGCGCGATCAAGGCGGACACCCCCGCGGGCAAGTACCTCACCGGGCACGGGGTGGCCCGCCGCGACTTCAACAGCTACGGCTCGCGGCGCGGCAACCACGAGGTGATGATCCGCGGCACGTTCGCCAACATCCGGCTGCGCAACCAGATCGCCCCCGGTACCGAGGGCGGCTACACGCGGGACTTCACGCAGCCCGACGGGCCTGTCTCCTTCATCTACGACGCCTCGCAGAACTACCAGTCCGGCGGCATCCCGCTGGTCGTCCTCGCTGGCAAGGAGTACGGCTCCGGCTCGTCCCGCGACTGGGCCGCGAAGGGCACGGCGCTGCTGGGCGTCAAGGCCGTCATCGCCGAGTCCTACGAGCGCATCCACCGCTCGAACCTCATCGGCATGGGCGTACTGCCGCTCCAGTTCCCCGAGGGGCAGAGCGCCGAGTCGCTGGGGCTGACCGGCGAGGAGACCTTCGACGTCACGGGGATCACCGCCCTCAACGACGGCGGCGTACCCGCGACGGTCAAGGTCACCACGGACGGCGGCGTCGAGTTCGACGCGACCGTGCGCATCGACACCCCCGGTGAGGCCGACTACTACCGCAACGGCGGGATCATGCAGTACGTGCTGCGTTCGCTGCTGCGCAAGTAGGCAGCCGCGCGAACGGGGAAAGGCGGGTGCCGGGTACGTCCCGGCGCCCGCTTTCGTCGTCCCCCGCGGTGCTGACATCCGGCAGGTCTCAACTCGGGAAAGACTCACCATTCGGGTTGCTTTGATCTTGCCCTGTTGACGCCAAGTGGACTATACCTGTCGGCACCTCACGAGGGCCCCGTGCGCGCGGCGCTCCTGGCGGTAGCGAGAAAAAGAGCACCACTCAGCTTCAACTGACCCGCGGTGTCGGGCCCTTCGCCGGTGGGCGATTCGTCGGGAGACCGGAACACCGCCTGAGTCCTGGAGAAGGCGAGGACTTGAGCATGGGATCAACCAACGTCAACCGCCGTGATCTGATCAAGCGATCTGCCGCAGTCGGCCTGGTCGCCGCACCCGGCATGGGGCTGCTGAGCGCCTGCGCCAGCGGCGGCGGCGAGAACGAGAACAAGGTCGACAAGGGCAAGAAGTCCAAGGACAACCCGCTGGCGGTCAACAAGGACGCCGGGCTCGAAGTCGTGATCTTCAACGGCGGCTACGGGGACCAGTACGCGCTGGACAACCACAAGGTCTACGAGAAGAACTTCGGCAAGGTCAGCCATGCCAAGACCCAGAAGATCCGCACCAAGATGCAGCCGCGGATGGTCAAGGGCGACCCGCCGGACGTGATCAACAACTCCGGCGCCGAGAACATGGACGTCGCGAGCCTCATAGAGAAGGGGCAGGTCGCAGACCTCCAGCCGCTGCTGGACGCCCCCTCCCTCTACGACCCCTCGAAGAAGGTCAGCGAGACGCTGCTGCCCGGCACCCTGGAGAAGGGCCGCTTCGGCAGCGACAAGGTCTACCAGCTCAACTACTCCTACACCGTCTACGGAGTCTGGTACTCCAAGACGAACCTGGAGAAGCTGGATCTCGAGTACCCCAAGACCTGGGACGAGATGCTGGCCGCCTGCGCCAAGGCCAAGAAGGAAGGCGTCGCGGGCTGGACGTACGCGGGCAAGCACCCGTACTACTTCTCCTTCACGCTCTACCCCTTCATCGCCAAGATCGGCGGCCAGGACGTCCTGAAGGCCATCGACAACCTCGAGCCCAACGCGTGGAAGCACGACGCGGTGAAGAAGGCATTCGAGGCCTACCACGAGCTCTACGCGAAGGGCTACGTCCTCAAGGGCACGCCCGGCATCGACCACATCCAGTCCCAGACCCAGTGGAACAAGGGCAAGGCGCTGTTCATCCCGAACGGTTCCTGGGTCGAGAACGAGGCGAAGAAGACCACGCCCAAGGACTTCGAGATGGCGGTCGCACCGCCCTCCAGCCTCGACAAGTCCGACGCGATGCCCTTCGAGACCCTCTGGGCCGAGGCGAGCGAGCCGTTCATGGTGCCCAAGCAGGCGAAGAACGTCGAAGGCGGCATGGAGTGGCTGCGCGTCATGCTGGGCAAGCAGTCGACGCAGAACTTCAGCAAGCAGGTCTCCGCGCTCACCTGTGTCGACGGTGCAGCGGAGGGGCTCGACCTGCTGCCCGGTCTGGCCTCCGCGCAGCAGACCCTGAAGGAGGCCGGCGACAACCTGGTCAGTCCGCGTCTCCACGACTGGTACCTGGAGCTGCACAAGGACAAGGTCGGCGGAGCCATCGCCTCGATGATGGCCGGCGACATCGAGCCCGCCGAAGCCATGAAGCGCTGCCAGAAGGCGGCCGACGAGGTGGCCAAGGACGACTCGGTCAAGAAGTACAAGCGCTGAGCCGGAGCGTGGGGAGACCCCACAGCAGCGCGGTACGGGATCCATCGGTCGACAGGTGAGTATGGAGCGGGGCGGAATGGCGAACGACGTCCGGACAGTGGCCGAGACCTCCACTGGTTCAGGGTCGGGGAAGAACGCCGGAGGAACGGCACGAAGCGGAACGGGACCCCTCGTTCTCGCGTTCCTCCTTCCGCCCCGCTTCACACCGGAGAAGGTGCGCAACGACCGCCGGTACCGAACGCTGGACAAGTACCGGTTCATCTGCTGGTTCCTGCTCGTGCCGCTGGTGATCTACGCGGTCTTCGTCATCTCGCCGTTCTTCCAGGCGTTCTACTACTCGCTGACCGACTGGACGGGCTTCAGCAGCGACTTCGCATTCGTCGGACTCGACAACTACAGCCGCCTGCTGGAGGACTCGACGTTCTGGGCGTCCATGCGGCACAGCCTGCTGCTGCTCGTGGTGGCGCCACTCGTCACGCTGGCACTCGGCCTCTTCTTCGCCTTCATGCTGCAGGCCGGTGGACGGCACAAGAAGAACGAGGCCATCTCCGGAGTACGCGGCGCGAAGCTGTACAAGAACGTGTACTTCTTCCCGCAGGTGCTCTCCGTGGCGATCATCGGCGTGGTCTGGGGCGCGATGTACGACCCCATCACCGGGCCGATCAACGAGGTGCTGCGCCTGGCCGGCCTGGAGTCGCTGACCCGGTCCTGGCTCGCCGACCCCAAGTTCGCACTGTCGTGTGTGCTGTTCGTGCTCTGCTGGATGTTCATCGGCTTCTACGTGGTGCTCTTCTCCGCCGCGATGGGCGCCATCCCCAAGGACATCTACGAGGCGGCACTGCTGGACGGTGCGAGCCGCCCCGCGACGTTCTTCCGCGTCACGCTGCCGCTGATCTGGGACACGGTGCAGACCGGATGGATCTACATGGGCATCCAGGCACTCGACTCGTTCGCGATCGTGCACATCATGACCATCAACCGGGGCGGCCCCGGCGACTCGACGCTGGTCACCCCGGTCTACCTGTACAAGAAGGCATTCGACTCCGGGCAGGCCGGCTACGCCACAGCCATCGGCGTGGTGCTGCTCCTCGTCACCATGGTGTTCGCGGGGATCATGATGCTGCTCAGCCGCCGCGACCGGATCGAGTACTGAGAATGAGCGGGGAGACAAACGCAATGAGCGCAACCCAGCCCGCCGCGAAGGCCGAGGACGCCGCACCGGCCGCAGGGGACGGTGCCGCGGCGGCCGGTCCCTCCGCGCCGGCGAAGCCGAAGGGAACGGGTACCGAGGGCGGCACGCTCAACGTCTTCGCCAACTCCTTCCTCGTGCTGTGGTCCGTCATGGCCGCCGGACCGCTGGTGTGGGTCATGGTCAACTCCCTGCGGGAGTCCGGCGACATCCAGGGCAAGCCCTTCGGCCTGCCCACGGCGTTCAGCGTCGAGAACTTCACGAACGCCTGGTCGGACGCGAACATCGGCGAGTTCGCGCTCAACTCGCTGATCATCCTTGCCGGTTCACTGCCCGGCACGATGCTGCTGGGCTCCATGGCGGCGTACGTGATCGCCCGCTTCGCCTTCCCGGGCAACCGCGTGATCTACCTGCTGTTCGCGGGCGGAATGATGTTCCCCATCATCCTCGCGGTCGTGCCGCTGTTCTTCGTCATGGACAACTTCTCGCTGCTGGACACCCGGCAGGGGCTGATCCTGGCGTACATCGCGTACTCGCTGCCGTTCACGACGTTCTTCATGACGGCGTTCTTCCGCACACTGCCCGGCAGCATCGCCGAGGCCGCCACCATCGACGGCGCCTCGCACCTGCGCACGTTCTTCCAGATCATGCTGCCGATGGCCAAGCCCGGCCTGATCAGCATCGGCATCTTCAACTTCCTCGGCCAGTGGAACCAGTACTTCCTGCCTCTCGCGCTGAACTCGGAGAGCGAGTCCAAGGCGCTGCTGACCCAGGGCCTCGCCGAACTCTCCGTGAACCAGGGCTACGAGGGCGACTGGGGCGCGCTCTTCGCGGGGCTGACGATCGCGATGCTGCCCATCCTGGTCGTCTACATGGTCTTCCAGCGCCAGGTGCAGGAGGGACTGACCGCCGGAGCCGTCAAGTAGGGGCGCCTCGGCGGGGCTTCCGCCGCGGGCGCGGCCTCCGCCCGGCGGGGCTGCTCACGCTCCCGTGAGCCTCCACAAGTGAGCGCAATACCTCGCTCAAGGTCTTGACGGGAGAGATCCCCTCGGGCTCTGCTTAGAGTTCATATGTTGGAGGCATGCCGTTCCATTGACGCGGTGCGGCGGACGGTCCGATGGTCGCGCCGGCCGTCGAGGCGGGAGTGGATCAGTGGTGGAGACTCCGGGGTCGCAGTCCTCTCTGCACCGGGCCAATCTTGAACGGGTCGTGCGCGCGGTGCGGATGGCCGGCTCGCTGACCCAGGCGGAGATCGCCCGTACGACCGGACTGTCCGCGGCGACGGTCTCCAACATCGTCCGGGAGTTGAAGGAGAGCGGCACCGTCCAGGTGACCCCGACCTCCGCCGGCGGGCGCAGGGCGCGGGCGGTCTCCCTCAGCGGCGACGCGGGCGCCGTCGTCGGCGTCGACTTCGGCCACTCCCACCTGCGGGTGGCCGTCGGCAACCTGGCGCACCAGGTACTGGCCGAAGAGGCCGAACCCATCGACGTGGACGCCTCCGCGGACGAGGGGTTCGACCGCGCCGAACAGCTCGTGCACCGGCTCGTCGCGACCACCGGCATCAGCCGGGAGAAGCTGATCGGCGTCGGCCTCGGCGTCCCCGGCCCCATCGACGTGGAGACCGGCGAGCTGGGCTCCACCTCGATCCTGCCGGGCTGGGCCGGCACCCACCCCCGTCAGGAGCTGGCCGCGCGCCTGGGCGTGCCGGTCTACGTCGACAACGACGCCAACCTCGGCGCGCTCGGCGAGCAGGTGTGGGGCAACGGGCGCGGCGCGGGCGACCTCGCGTACATCAAGGTCGCGAGCGGCGTGGGCGCGGGTCTCGTCATCAGCGGCCAGATCTACCGCGGACCGGGCGGCACAGCGGGCGAGATCGGGCACATCACTCTGGACGAATCCGGTCCCGTCTGCCGCTGCGGCAACCGGGGCTGCCTGGAGACGTTCACCGCGGCCCGCTACGTCCTGCCGCTGCTGCACTCCAGCCACGGCACGGACCTGACGATGGCGCGCGTCGTCGAACTGGCGCGGGACGGCGACCCGGGCTGCCGCCGGGTCGTGGCCGACATCGGCCGGCACATCGGCAGTGGCGTCGCCAACCTGTGCAACCTGCTCAACCCCAGCCGCGTCGTGCTCGGCGGCGACCTCGCCGAAGCGGGCGACCTGGTGCTGGGGCCCGTGCGCGACTCCGTGGCGCGGTACGCGATCCCCAGCGCGGCACGGCAGTTGACGGTCGTGCCGGGAACCCTGGGCGGGCGCGCGGAGGTGCTCGGCGCCCTGGCGCTCGTGCTGAGCGAGATGGGCGACGCGACGCTGCTGGACTCCGCGAGTTCGTTCTCGCACGGCGCGGACGTCAAGAGGGAACCGGGGACCAGACGGAACAGGGCGGCCTCGACGGGTGCGGCTCCGGAGACCGCGCAGCGCCGGACACCCGTCGGTGCGGCGGCGGGCCTCGCCTGAGCCGCGGGCGGGAGGGGCCGGGCGGGGCGGTCGCGTCGGGGACGCACCGGCCGCCGGGCCGACGCGTGGCCCCGCGGGCGGCGTCCAGGCCACCGGAGTCGGCGCTTCCGACTCCGTTCCGGGCCCGACCGGTTACGTAAAGTACCGTTTTGAGTTCACGCAGATAACGGATGGCATCGTTGCCGTCTCGTTAATGATTTACTTCTTGACGCTTGACTTCCCTCAGAGTTGACTTCCGACCACCTCGGCCGCAACGACGCGGCCCCGTCAGGGAGGTTGGAACCCCATGAACGCAAAGGTGCGTCGCGTCGTCATAGGTACGGCGGCCGTCTCGATGGCCCTGTCGCTCGCCGCGTGCGGCAAGGCAGGTGGTGGCGACGGCGGCGGTGGCGGAGACGACAAGACCATCGGTCTGCTGCTGCCGGAGAACAAGACCACGCGTTACGAGACCTTCGACCGTCCGCTCATCGAGAAGAAGATCAAGTCTCTGTGTTCGGACTGCAAGGTCAAGTACAACAACGCCACGCAGGACTCCGAGACGCAGAAGAAGCAGTTCGACGCGCTCATCACCCAGGGCGTCAAGACGATCATCCTCGACGCGGTGGACGCGCAGGCCACCAAGTCCTGGGTCGACCGGGCCGCCAAGAAGGGCGTCAAGGTCGTCGCGTACGACCGTCTCGCCGAGGGTGACATCTCCGCCTACATCTCCTACGACAACGAGCGGATCGGTGAGCTGCAGGGCCAGGGCCTCGTCGACGCGCTGGGGGACAAGGCGAAGGACAGCAACGTCGTCATGATCAACGGTTCGCCCACGGACCCGAACGCGCCGCTGTTCAAGAAGGGCGCGCACAGCGTGCTCGACGAGAAGGTCAAGAAGGTCGTCTATGAGTCGGACATCCCGGACTGGTCGCCGGACGAGGCGAACAAGAAGATGGGCGCCGCCATCACCAAGCTCGGCAAGGACGGCTTCGACGGCGTCTACGCCGCCAACGACGGTATGGCCGGCGGTGTCTCGACCGCGATGAAGAAGCAGGGCGTCGAGGACGTACCGCTCGGCGGCCAGGACGCCGAACTCGCCGGTCTGCAGCGCATCATCAAGGGCGACCAGACGCTCACCATCTACAAGGCGATCAAGCCGCAGGCGGAGACGACCGCCGAGATCGCGGTGGCCCTGCTCAAGGGCGAGAAGATCGACGAGTTCACGCCGAAGAAGGTCGACAGCAAGAGCAAGAAGGGCGTCCCGTCCCAGCTGTACGACGCCAAGATCGTGACCAAGGACAACATCAAGGACACGATCGTCAAGGACAAGGTCTACAAGGTCGAAGAGATCTGCACGCCGCAGTTCGCGAAGGCGTGCGAGGCAGCCGGCCTGAAGTGACCCCCGGGCCACGGCCAGTGGCCCACTGACATCGAGAAGTGCAGGCCGCCGCCCCCGCAGACCGGGGGCGGCGCCTGACGGAAGATCGGAGTTGGCCCAGTGGCGAAGGAAGCCGTACTGGCGCTGCGAGGGATCTCCAAGCGGTTCGGTGCCGTTCAGGCGCTCACCGATGTGGATCTGGAAGTACGTACCGGCGAGGTGATCGCCCTGGTCGGCGACAACGGCGCCGGCAAATCGACCCTGGTGAAGACCATCGCGGGTGTGCACCCCATCGACGACGGCACCATCGAGTGGGAGGGCAGGGCGGTCTCGATCAACAGGCCGCACGACGCCCAGGACCTCGGCATCGCCACCGTCTACCAGGACCTCGCACTGTGCGACAACCTGGACGTCGTCGCGAACCTCTTCCTCGGGAACGAGGTGCGCAGCGCCGCGGTCCTGGACGAGATCGCCATGGAGAAGCGGGCCATGGAGCTGCTGGACACGCTCTCCATCCGCATCCCGAGCGTCCGCATACCCGTCGCCTCGCTCTCCGGCGGTCAGCGGCAGGTCGTCGCGATCGCCCGCGCGCTGATCGGCGACCCCAAGGTGGTCATCCTCGACGAGCCGACCGCGGCGCTCGGCGTCGAGCAGACGGCGCAGGTCCTCGACCTCGTGGAGAGGCTGCGGGAGCGCGGTCTCGCCGTCATCCTCATCAGCCACAACATGGCGGACGTGCAGGCGGTCGCGGACCGTGTGGCGGTTCTCCGCCTCGGCCGCAACAACGGCGTCTTCGACGTCGCGAGCACCTCCCACGAGGAGGTCGTCGCCGCCATCACGGGCGCTTCGGACAACGCGGTCACCCGCCGTCAGGCACGTACCGGGACGGTCGGCACCGACAAGGAGGTGGCCAAGTGAGCGACACCGTCGACAAGGAACGCGGCGGCGAGGCCGGAGTGACGGGCGACGCACCGGCGAAGACCGGCGGAGCCGCCGCCCCAGGCGGGAGCCCCGCGGTCGACCCGCGGCTCCTCGTACGCGAACAGGGCTTCGCGGGCTACCTGACGGACTTCAAGCGCAGGGTGCGGGGCGGCGAGCTCGGCTCGCTGCCCGTCGTCCTCGGGCTGATCGTCATCGCCGTGATCTTCCAGTCGCTGAACGACAACTTCCTCTCCGCGGGCAGTGTCAGCGACATCGGCGTGTACATCGCCGGTACGGGCATCATGGCGACCGGCATCGTCTTCGTGCTGCTGCTGGGCGAGATCGACCTGTCGGTCGGTTCCGTCGCCGGCGTGGGCGCCGCGGTGTGGGCGGTCCTCAGCGTCACCAACGACATGAACGACTGGCTCGCGGTGCTCATCGCCATCGCGTCCGGTCTGGCCATCGGCACCCTGCACGGCTTCTTCTTCGCCAGGGTCGGCGTGCCCGCCTTCGTGGTCACCCTCGCCGGATTCCTCGGCTGGAGCGGTCTGCAGATCTGGCTGATGGGCTCCGAGGGCAGCATCAACACGCCCGAAGGCAGCGTCGTCGAGGACCTGACCGGTTACTACTTCGAGGACATCGCCGCCGCCTACGGCCTGGCCCTGGTGGCCGTACTCGCCTACGCGGCGGCCCTGTTGACGGACGCCAGGCGGCGCCGGGCGGCCCGTCTGCCGTCCCGGCCCGTCAGCGAGATCGTGGTGCGCACCGCGGTGGTGGCGGTGGCGGCCTTCGTCGCCGCCTACGTGCTCAACCAGTCGCGGGGCCTGCCGCTGGCGCTGGTCCTCTTCCTCGGGGTACTGGTCGTCGCGGACTTCGTGGTGCGCCGTACGACGTACGGCCGGCAGATCTTCGCGGTCGGCGGCAACGCCGAGGCCGCGCGCCGGGCGGGCATCAACGTCGAGCGGGTCCGCATCACCGTCTTCGGCATCGCCGGGATGCTCGCGGCGTTCGGCGGCCTGTTCATCGCCAGCCTCTCCGGCGGTGCCACGAAGAGCCTCGGCGCGGGCAACACGCTGATGAACGTCATCGCCGCCGCCGTCATCGGCGGTACGAGCCTGTTCGGCGGACGCGGCAAGATCTGGTCGGCGCTGCTGGGCATCCTCGTCATCCAGTCGATCCAGCAGGGCCTGAACCTGCTCGGCATGGCGAGTGAGATCCAGTACATGATCACCGGCGCGGTGCTGCTGGCCGCCGTGGTCATCGACTCCGTCTCCCGCCGTACGCAGAAGACGGCCGGACGTACGTAGCGGCGGCGCTCCGCACGGCGCATCCGCGTTCCCCACCGGGGGCGTGCAGGGGCCCCGCCCTCGGGCGGGGCCCTCATGCGTACCGGTACCGGCCGGCACGCGGCGCACCCGGGCGCCGTCCCCGGAACGGAGGCCCGGCCCCCGGCGGTGCGCCCGCCCGGCGCCCGCCCGCCGGCGACCCGCGGACGTCCCCTCCGCCGCCCCCAGTCGGGTGACCGATCTCGCACGGCCCGAAGAAGCCGTCTCCGGAAGGAACATTAGACTCGTCTGAATCAGCACAGTCGAGATGCTCGACAGCAAGGAGGCACCGTGGATAAGGGGCCGCGCTCAGCGCGTCATCCCGGGTCGGGGGCGGTGGCGTTCCCCAAGGCGCAGCGAAGGGGAAGGTGGGACCTGCTGACCCGCGTGAAGGGTCCACGTGACCTCGACGAGCTCGCGCCGGAGCAGCTGGAACAGCTGGCCGGGGAGATCCGCTCGTTCCTGGTCGACTCCGTCGCCAAGACCGGCGGTCACCTGGGACCGAACCTGGGTGTGGTCGAGCTGACCATCGCGCTGCACCGCGTGTTCGATTCCCCCAAGGACAGCATCCTCTTCGACACCGGGCACCAGAGCTACGTGCACAAGCTCCTGACCGGGCGTCAGGACTTCTCCCGGCTCCGCCTCAAGGGCGGCCTCTCCGGCTACCCCTCCCGTGCCGAATCCGAGCACGACGTCATCGAGAACAGCCACGCCTCCACCGTCCTCGGATGGGCCGACGGCCTCGCCAAGGCCAACGAGGTGCAGCAGAAGGACGACCACGTCGTCGCCGTCATCGGCGACGGGGCGCTGACCGGCGGCATGGCCTGGGAGGCGCTCAACAACATCGCCGCCGCGAAGGACCGTCCGCTCGTCATCGTCGTCAACGACAACGAGCGCAGCTACGCGCCCACCATCGGCGGTCTCGCCAATCATCTCGCCACGCTCCGCACGACCGACGGCTACGAGCGCTTCCTCGCCCGCGGCAAGGAGGTGCTCAACCGCACCCCGGTCGTGGGCAAGCCGCTCTACGAGACGCTGCACGGCGCGAAGAAGGGCCTGAAGGACTTCATCGCGCCGCAGGGCATGTTCGAGGACCTGGGCCTGAAGTACGTCGGCCCGATCGACGGGCACGACGTCGCCGCCGTCGAGTCGGCCCTGCAGCGGGCGAAGCGTTTCGGCGGCCCGGTCCTGGTGCACTGCCTGACGGAGAAGGGCCGCGGCTACCAGCCCGCGCTGGAGGACGAGGCGGACCAGTTCCACGCCGTCCCGGTCATCCACCCCGACACCGGCCTGCCGGTGAAGTCCTCGGGCGCCGACTGGACTTCGGTCTTCGGCGAGGAGATGGTCAAGCTCGGCAGGGAGCGGGAGGACATCGTGGCCATCACGGCCGCGATGATGCGCCCGGTCGGACTGCACGAGTTCGCCGAGGAGTTCCCCGAGCGCGTCTACGACGTGGGCATCGCCGAACAGCACGCCGCCGTCTCCGCGGCGGGCCTGGCCAGCGGCGGACTGCACCCGGTCTTCGCCGTCTACGCCACCTTCCTCAACCGGGCCTTCGACCAGCTGCTGATGGACGTGGCGCTGCACAAGTGCGGAGTGACGTTCGTACTGGACCGCGCGGGCGTCACCGGCACCGACGGCCCCTCGCACAACGGCATGTGGGACATGTCGATCCTGCAGTGCGTGCCCGGACTGCGCCTTGCCGCGCCGCGCGACGCCGACCAGGTACGCGCCCAGCTGCGCGAGGCCGTGGACGTGGACGACGCCCCGACGGTGGTGCGCTACTCCAAGGGCGCGGTGGGTCCGGCAGTGCCGGCGGTCGGACGCGTCGGCAGGATGGACGTGCTGCGCAAGGCACCGGACACGCAGCGGCCCGACGTGCTGCTGGTGTCCGTCGGCGCGCTGGCCCCGATGTGCCTGGAGATCGCCGACCTGCTGGACAAGCAGGGGATCTCGGCGACGGTCGTGGACCCGCGCTGGGTCAAGCCCGTCGACGAGGAGCTGGCGCCGCTGGCGGAGCAGCACCGGGTCGTGGTGACGGTGGAGGACAACTGCCGTGCGGGCGGCGTCGGTTCGGCCGTCTCGCAGGCGCTGCGCGACGCCGGTGTGGACGTCCCGCTCCGTGACTTCGGCATTCCGGAGCGCTTCCTCGACCACGGTTCCCGGGGCGAGGTCATGGCCGAGATCGGGCTCACCGCACCGGACATCGCCCGGCAGGTCACGGGGCTCGTGGCCAAGCTGGACGGCCGGTTCGAGACGCAGGCCGCGGAGGCGGCACGCGACTGACCGGCCTCCGGGCCGGCCGCGGCCCGGGCTGCACGACTGACCGAAGGGCCTGACGGACCCCGCGAGGGGACCGGTCGGGCCCTTCGTCGCTGCCCCCGCCGGTGCCGCCCCCGCCGGTGCCGCCCCCGCCAGTGCTGCGGCCGGGAAGGGGTGCCGGGCCTCGCGAGCCGGTGAATCTTTCCGGTCGCGGTACTAGCTTGAACGCATGCCGACCTCCCGCCCCTCCGTCATGTCGACACCGGCGCCCGCCGACAGGGCAGTGCCGTCGCAGCGCGCCGGCCGCCCCCGGTTCCCGGATCGTCCGGCGCTGCGAGGGCTGCGAGGGCTGTCAGGGCTGCGAGCGAGCTACTGGGGGCGGCTGCTGCCCGTACTGGCGCTGCTGGCGGGGGTGACCCGGCTGCCGTCGTTCACGCGTCCGCTGTGGAATCCGGACGAGGGCTTCCTCGCAACGCAGGCACGGCAGTTGGACGCCGGCGGTGTCCTCTACGAGACCGTGGTCGACCGCAAGCCGCCGCTGCTGCCCTGGCTCTACGAGGCCGCGTTCGCGCTCTTCGGGGACGGTTCCCTGTGGCCGCTGCGAGTGGCTGCCGTCGTCGTGGTCCTCGCCGGTGCGGTGCTGCTCGCGTCGCTGGCCCGCCGCCGCTGGGGCGACCGTGCGGGCGGTCTCGCGGGCGTCTGCTACGTACTGGTGTCCGTGGGTCTCGTCCCTGAGGACACGCAGGCGGCGACCTTCGAGGTCTTCATGCTGCCGTGGACCGTCCTCGCCATGTGGTGCGCGGACCGCGGCCGTTGGGCATGGGCGGGCCTGGCGGTCGCCGGGGCCGTACTCACGAAGCAGACGGGCGGCGCCGTCCTGCTGCCCGTGCTGTGGCTGCTGTGGCAGGCGCGGTGCGGCTGGTGGGCGGCCGCGCGCCTGCTCGCGACGGCGGCACTGCCCGTGCTGGCCGCTGCGCTCGCCCTCGGGCCGGGACGCCTCCTCTTCTGGACGGTGACAGGCTCGGGCGACTACGCGTCGGCCGACGGCGCCGCCGCTCACGCCCTGCTGCGGGCGGTGGCCAACTCGGCTCTGCTGGCGGGGGCATGCCTGCCGCTGGTGGCGGCGGCGGTGTACGCATGGCGCACCGCCGTCCGGCGGCCCGGGAACGAGGGGCGGACGCAGACCGCGGACGTGTGGGTGTGGCTGGCGGCCTCGGGGGCGGCCGTGACGGTGGGCTTCCAGTTCTTCGGCCACTACTTCCTGCAACTCACCCCTGCCCTGGCGCTGTTGGCCGCTGCCGCGCTGCAACACCTCCGCGGACGCCTGCTGTTCACCGCCCTCGCGGTGAACGCGCTGATCACGAGCGGCTTCCTGCTCTGGGCACTGTTCGCACCGCACGGCGAACTCGCCCACCAGCAGCGGCTGGCGGCCGAGATCCGGTCCCGCACCGCGCCGTCCGAGCGGGTACTGCTGTGGGGGATGCACCCCGAGGGTTACTGGTTCGCCGACCGCACTCCCGCTTCCCGATACCTCACCGCCGGGTTCCTCACCAACTTCAGCGGCGGCCGTGGCGGCGTCCGGGTGGGGGAGCAGTACGCGATGGACGGCGCCTGGCCGTATTTCAGCGGGGAGTTGAGACGTCACCCGCCGGTCCTCGTCGTCGACGACTCGCGCGGCAAGCCCTACGCCGTGCGGCGCACACCCACCCTGCGCGCCTTCGTCGACCGCCACTACGAGCGCGCAGGCACCGTCGACGGGGCGGTCCTGTACGTCCGTTCGCACCCGGCCGGTCACTGAACACGGCAGCGCCCGTCCGCACCGATTGCGGACGGGCGCTGCCGGTCTGCGACGGCAGGGGCCGGGCCTAGGCCGGGACGCTCGCGACGCCCGGCTCGAGGAAGCGGCGCCCGGCGGCCCGCTCGCTGACGCCCTCACGGTCCAGGTACGGGGTGATCCCGCCGAGGTGGAAGGGCCAGCCGGCACCGGTGATCAGGCACAGGTCGACGTCCTGCGCCTCGGCCACGACACCCTCGTCGAGCATGAGGCGCACCTCCTGCGCGATGGCGTCCAGCGCCCGGTCGCGCACCTGCTCCTCGGTGAGCACCGTGTCACCGGTCTGGAAGAGCGCCTCGACCTCCGGGTCCAGCTCGGGCTTGCCGGAGTCGTGGACGTACAGGTTGCGCTTGCCTGCCTCGACGACGCGGCCGAGGTTCTCCGAGACGCCGAAGCGGTCCGGGAAGGCCGTGTGCAGCGTCTCCGAGACGTGGTGGGCGACGGCGGGCCCGACCAGTTCCAGCAGCACGATCGGCGACATCGGCAGCCCCAGCGGCGCGAGCGCCCTGTCGGCGACCTCGACCGGCGTGCCCTCGTCGATGGAACGCAGCACCTCGCCCAGGAACCGCGTGAGGACCCTGTTGACGACGAAGGCAGGTGCGTCCTTGACCAGCACCGCCGTCTTCTTCAGCGACTTGGCCACGGCGAAGGCGGTCGCCAGCGACGCGTCGTCCGTACGCTCCGCGCGCACGATCTCCAGCAGCGGCAGGACCGCCACGGGGTTGAAGAAGTGGAAGCCGACGACGCGCTCGGGGTGATTGAGCTGCGAGGCCATCTCCGTGATGGAGAGCGAGGAGGTGTTGGTGGCGAGGATGGCGTGCTCCGGCACGACGGCCTCGACCTCGGCGAAGATCCGCTGCTTGAGGCCCATCTCCTCGAAGACGGCCTCGATGACGAAGTCCGCGTCCGCGAAGGCCGCGGCCTTGTCCAGCGAACCGGTCACCAGTGCCTTCAGCCGGTTGGCCTTGTCCTGGTTGACCCGGCCCTTGAGCAGCAGCTTGTCGATCTCCTCGTGGACGTAGCCCACGCCCTTGTCGACGCGCTCCTGGTCGATGTCGGTCAGCACGACCGGCACCTCGAGGCGCCGGGCGAAGAGCAGCGCCAGCTGCGAGGCCATCAGGCCCGCCCCCACCACGCCGACCTTGGTGACAGGACGCGCGAGGGACTTGTCGGGAGCGCCGGCCGGCCGCTTGGCGCGCTTCTGCACCAGGTTGAACGCGTAGATTCCGCTGCGCAGTTCACCGCCCATGATGAGGTCGGCGAGCGCCTCGTCCTCGGCCTCGAAGCCGGCACGCAGGTCGCCGTTCCTGGCCGCCTCGACGATGTCGAGCGCGCGGTACGCGGCGGGCGCCGCCCCGTGCACCTTGCTGTCGGCGATCTGCTTGCCCCGCGCCACGGCCTGGTCCCACGCCTCGTCACGGTCGACCTCGGGCCGTACGACCTCGATCTCGCCCTTGAGGACGGCCGCCGTCCAGCGCAGCGACTGCTCCAGGAAGTCGGCGCCCTCGAACAGGGCGTCGGCGATGCCCAGTTCGTAGACCTGGGGGCCCTTGAGCTGCTTGTTCTGGTTCAGGGAGTTCTCGATGATGACCGAGACCGCCTTGTCGGCGCCGATGAGGTTCGGCAGCAGCGCGCAGCCGCCCCAGCCCGGGACGAGACCGAGGAAGACCTCCGGCAGCCCGAAGGCCGGCACGGCCTGCGAGACGGTGCGGTAGGTGCAGTGCAGCCCCACCTCCACACCGCCGCCCATCGCGGCACCGTTGTAGTACGCGAACGTCGGCACGCCCAGGTCGGCCAGCCGGCGGAAGACGGCGTGCCCGCCCTGCCCGATGGCGAGGGCGTCGTCGCGCTCCTTGAGGAGCTCGACACCCTTCAGGTCGGCGCCGACGGCGAAGATGAACGGCTTGCCGGTGAGACCGACGCCGACGATCTCGCCCTCCTTCGCCTCCTTCTCGACCTGGTCGAGCGCGGCGTCGAGGTTGGCCAGCGAAGCCGGCCCGAACGTGGTCGGCTTGGTGTGGTCGAAGCCGTTGTCCAGCGTGATCAGTGCGAACCGGCCCACGCCGCCCGGGAGGTCGAGGTGGCGTACGTGCGCCTGCGTCACGACCTCGTCGGGGAACAGCTCGGCGGCGCCCTTCAGCAGCTCAGCTGTGTTGCTCACTTGCCTGCTCCCTCACTGTGTCCATTGGTCGCTCCGCTCCAGTGCGGGTTCTCCCAGATGACCGTTCCGCCCATGCCGAAGCCGACGCACATCGTCGTCAGCCCGTACCGCACGTGCGGCTGCTCCTCGAACTGCCGGGCCAGCTGCGTCATCAGCCGTACACCGGACGAGGCCAGCGGGTGGCCGTAGGCGATCGCGCCGCCGTACTGGTTCACGCGCGGGTCGTCGTCGGCGATGCCGTAGTGGTCCAGCAGGGCCAGCACCTGTACGGCGAAGGCCTCGTTGATCTCGAACAGCCCGATGTCGTCGATGGAGAGACCCGCCTTCGCCAGGGCCTTCTCGGTGGACGGCACCGGCCCGACGCCCATGACCTCCGGCTCCACGCCTGCGAACGCGTAGCTGACCAGCCGCATCCTGACCGGCAGGCCCGCCTCCTGGGCGAAGTCCTCGGCCGCGATCAGCGAGGCGGTCGCACCGTCGTTGAGCCCTGCGGCGTTGCCCGGGGTGACGCGGCCGTGCGCGCGGAAAGGCGTCTTCAGCCCGGCGAGCTGCTCCAGCGTGGTCCCCGGGCGCATCGGCTCGTCCTGCGTGACGAGGCCCCAGCCGGTCTCCCCGGCTTCCTCGTTCGTGCGCCGGACCGAGATCGGCACGAGGTCCTGCTGGATCTTGCCGTTGGCGTAGGCCTTGGCGGCCTTCTCCTGGCTGCGCACCGCGTACTCGTCGGCGCGCTGCTTGGTCAGGTGGGGGAAGCGGTCGTGCAGGTTCTCCGCGGTCATGCCCATGAACAGCGCGGACTGGTCGACCAGTTTCTCCGAGACGAAGCGCGGGTTGGGGTCGACGCCCTCGCCCATCGGGTGCCGGCCCATGTGCTCGACGCCGCCCGCGAGCACGACGTCGTAGGCGCCGAAGGAGATGGACCCGGCGGTGCTCGTCACCGCAGTCATCGCACCGGCGCACATGCGGTCGATGGAGTAACCGGGCACCGAGTTGGGCAGGCCGGCCAGGATGCCGGCGGTGCGTCCCAGCGTCAGGCCCTGGTCGCCGATCTGGGTGGTGGCGGCGATCGCCACCTCGTCGATGCGCTCCGGGGGCAGATCCGGGTTGCGGCGCAGCAGCTCACGGATGCACTTCACGACCAGGTCGTCGGCTCGGGTCTCGTGGTAGATGCCCTTGGGGCCCGCCTTGCCGAACGGTGTACGGACGCCGTCGACGAAGACGACGTCCCTAGCGGTACGAGGCACTTTGGCTCTCCTCCAGGTGCGGTACAGATACGCCGGACGGCGCGCTTCCCACGGGCCATGCTACCCATGGGTAACTCAGGGGCAAGGCCCGCCTCCGGTGAGGGGCACACGTCACACTCCGGCCGGTCCCGGGCCGGTGCCCGCAGCATTCTCAGCGCCGTCGCCGCACGCGGCGAACCAGCCGGCCCGGCCCCCGCCGCGGACGGCGGGGCCGCGGCAGGAGGGACAGCCCGGCGAAGGCTCCCGGCTGATCGTCGGGCGAGGGGACCGGGACCTTCCGTTCGGCCTGCGCCTGCACCGCGAGGTGCGATTCGTGAGCGGTCACGTAGAAGGGTTCGCAGACGACGGACACGGCGTCGCGGAGCGCCTGCCCCGCGACGCCGCGACGGCGTATCACGGCCGCCAGCCACGCGAAGAACCCCATGACCGCACCCAGGGACGCGGCGACGGCCAGGTACGGCACGACCTCACCCATGAGCGCGTCCCTACCCGTCGTCGCCCCGCGCAGGCTCGTCGGACGGGGCGGGCGTCGCCAGGGCGTCCGTCAGCAGCGCCGCGGTCTGCTCGATCTGCCACTCCCGCGCACCCAGTGCACGCAGCGCCGAGACGACCTCCGCCTCGCTGCGTACCCGCGGCGGCTGCCAGCACAGCCTGCGGACGCTGTCCGGGGTCAGCAGGTTCTCCTGCGGCAGCCGCAGCTCGTCCGCGCGGGCGGTCACGGCGGCGCGGGCGGCGGCGAGCCGCGCGGCGGCGGCGGGGTCCTTGTCCGCCCAGGACCTGGGCGGAGGGGGTCCGTTCGTGGCCTGGCTCTGCTGCGGCAGCGCGGTCTCCGGGAGCTCCTTCGCCCGGTCGACGACCGCCTGCCAGTGGTCGAGCTGCTTGCGTCCCATCCGGTGGCCGAAGCCCGGGAGGGCCGAGAGGGCGCGGGCGTCCGAGGGCATGGCGAGCGCCGCCTCGACGATCGCCGCGTCGGTGAGGACCTTGCCGGGGGACACGTCGCGCTTCTGCGCGATCTTGTCCCGGGCCGTCCACAGCTCCCGTACGACGGCCATCTGACGGCGCCGCCGCACCTTGTGCATGCCGGAGGTGCGCCGCCAGGGGTCCTTGCGCGGGGGCGCCGGCGGAGCGGCGGCGATGGCCTCGAACTCCTGCCGGGCCCAGGAGAGCTTGCCCTGCTGCTCCAGGTCCGCCTCCAGCGCGTCCCGCAGGTCGACCAGGAGTTCGACGTCCAGGGCGGCGTAATGCAGCCACGGCCGGGGGAGCGGACGCGTCGACCAGTCGACGGCGGAGTGGCCCTTCTCCAGGGCGTAGCCGAGGACGTTCTCGACCATGGCGCCCAGCCCCACCCGGGCGTGACCGGCCAGCCGGCCGGCGAGTTCCGTGTCGAAGAGCCGCTGGGGCACCATGCCTATCTCGCGCAGACACGGCAGGTCCTGGGTGGCGGCGTGGAGCACCCACTCGGTGTCCGCCAGTACGGCACCCAGTGCGGAGAGGTCGGGGCAGCCGACCGGGTCGATCAGCGCGCTCCCCGCTCCCTGGCGCCGCAGCTGCACGAGGTATGCCCTCTGCCCGTACCGGTAGCCGGAGGCCCGCTCGGCGTCGACGGCGACCGGACCGGAACCCGCCGCGAACGCGGCGACGACCTCGGCCAGCCCCGCCTCGTCCGCGACGACCGGCGGGACCCCCTCGCGGGGCTCCAGCAGAGGGACCGGCGCCGGACCGGTGTCCGGCTCCCCGGGCGGGGCCTGAGCTGCGTTCGCTGATGCGGTCTCTTGGGCGTCGGTCACCGGTCAAGAGTATCTGCGAGCACAGGGTGGTTGTCCGAATGTCCGGGCAGACGGTTGTCCATACCACTGGAAGAAACGGCGCAGCCGGGAGGCGTGCGAGCCGGGACGAGCGTCCGGCGCAGCAGAGGCGCCCGCCGACGGAACGTGCCGTCGGCGGGCGCCTCGGAGAGCGGGAGGTCGGTACCGGTCAGTGGATGATGCCGGTGCGAAGTGCCACCGCGACCATGCCGGCGCGGTCGCCGGTGCCCAACTTGCGGGCGATACGGGCGAGATGGGACTTGACCGTCAGTGCCGAGAGGCCCATCGAGACGCCGATCGCCTTGTTGGACTGGCCCTCCGCAACCAGCCGCAGCACCTCGACCTCACGTCCGGACAGTTCGCGCTGCCCGCCGGGGTGGCCCGGGCCTCCGGGCCCGCCGCCGGGGCGGCGGTGCATGCGAGCGGCGGCGGCGCCGATGGGGGCGGCGCCGTGCCGGGTCGGCATGGCGCCGAGGTTGTTGCGGGTGCCGGTGACGACGTAGCCCTTGACGCCGCCCGCGAGGGCGTTGCGCACGGCGCCGATGTCGTCGGCGGCGGAGAGGGCCAGGCCGTTCGGCCAGCCCGCGGCTCGGGTCTCGGACAGCAGGCTGAGGCCGGAACCGTCGGGGAGATGGACGTCGGCAACGCAGATGTCGCGCGGGTTGCCGACTCGGGGACGTGCCTCCGCGATCGACGACGCCTCGATGACATCCCGTACGCCGAGAGCCCAGAGATGTCGGGTCACGGTGGATCGGACTCGGGGGTCTGCCACGACGACCATTGCGGTCGGCTTGTTCGGGCGGTAGGCGACCAGGCTTGTGGGGTGCTCAAGAAGAACAGACACCGGGCCTCCGAGGGCTGGCTGCGGACGGAACGATTCCGGTGACCGTGCGGGGTGATCCGGGGTGTTCCGTGTGGAAGGGGTCATAGACTCCTTCGGCAGGTCGGAGGCCTGCCTTTAGGGAATGATCACCAATTGGTGACCGATATTTCCCAAATCGGACAGTCGCTCGACCTGCTGCGGACAGTCAGAGCGGCTGAGGTCCGCGCCGCTTCGGAAGGGTGACGACGGAGGCGCCCTCGCCATGCTCGGGCGGCAGTCCCGCGCACTGGCACAGCAGCTCGGCCCACGCCGACAGATGGGCTGCCATGTCGGGGAGCGCGTCGGGTGCCGCCGGGTCGTCGGGGCGGGGCGTCCAGCTCGCGCGGATCTCCAACTCGCTCTGCGGAGGCCGCTCTTCGAGACCGCCGAAGTAGGACGAGCCGGAGCGGGTCACCGTGCCGCTCGGATCTCCGTAGGTCGCCGAACGCGTCTCCAGCGCACCCGTCAGCCACGACCACGTCACCTCCGGGAGCAGCGGGTCTCCGGCCATCTCCGGCTCCAGATCGGTGCGGCCGAGGGTGACGACGCGGAACGTGCCCTGCCACGACTCCTGACCTGACGGGTCGTGGAGCAGGACGAAGCGGCCGTCCGCGAGTTCCGGGGGGTCGCCCCCCGCGCCTTCCTCGGCGGGGTCCGTGACGCTCGCCGAGAGGGCGAAGGTGTAGGGCGCCAGGCGTTTGGGAGCGGGAAGCGCGGAGAGCTGCACCTCCGGACGCGTGCGTGCGGCGTTCAGGGCTGCCACCGCGCGCTGAAAGGGCAGCGGGGCGCTGTCGCCTCCGCCGCCCGAGCTGCCGGAGCCCTCCGTCATTTGTGGTCGAGCCGCTGCCATGGGCCGAAGAGTAGGCCGCGGCGGCGGCGCAGACCGGTAGGGACACTCGCAAGTGGCCGAAGAGTGGTGGGTGTTGAGAGCGGTGTGGCGCGTCAGGAGGCCGTGAGCGGGACGTGGGAGCGCTCCGGGCGCCGAGGGGCGGCGGGTGAGAATGGCCGACAAGTGCGGGCCCGCGTCCGGGGACGTACCGGGGCCCGGCGGGCCGCTCCCGCCCGGCGGCTCACCGGGCGCGGGGCGCCTCTCACGGCGTGGGAGACTGCGTACGTGAGTGCCAACGACCGTGCGACGGGCCAGCCGACCGATCTCCAGGACCACCCCCGGGACTCCGTCTTCCTCAGGGCGTGCCGCCGGGAGTCCGTACCGCACACACCGGTGTGGTTCATGCGTCAGGCCGGACGTTCGCTGCCCGAGTACCGGAAGGTGCGGCAGGGCATCGCCATGCTCGACTCCTGCATGCGGCCCGACCTCGTCACCGAGATCACGCTGCAGCCGGTGCGCCGGCACGGTGTCGACGCTGCCATCTACTTCAGCGACATCGTGGTGCCGCTGAAGGCGATCGGCATCGATCTCGACATCAAGCCGGGCGTCGGACCCGTCGTCGAGACGCCCGTCCGCAGCCGTGCCGACCTCGAGCGGCTGCGCCCGCTGGAGCCGGGGGACGTGGACTACGTGACCGAGGCGGTCCGTCTGCTGACCCGGGAGCTCGGCGGCACTCCGCTCATCGGCTTCGCCGGGGCGCCCTTCACACTGGCCAGCTACCTCGTCGAGGGCGGTCCGTCGCGCAACCACGAGCACACCAAGGCCATGATGTACGGCGACCCCGAGCTGTGGGCGGCGCTGCTGGACCGGCTCGCGGACATCACCGCCGTCTTCCTGAAGGTGCAGATCGAGGCGGGCGTCTCGGCGGTGCAGCTCTTCGACTCGTGGGCTGGGGCTCTCGCTCCGGCCGACTACCGGCGTTCCGTACTCCCGGCGTCCGCCAAGGTGTTCGAAGCCGTCGCCGGCTACGGGGTGCCCCGCATCCACTTCGGCGTCGGTACGGGAGAACTGCTGGGGGCCATGGGCGAGGCGGGTGCGGACGTCGTCGGCGCGGACTGGCGTGTGCCGCTGGACGAGGCCGCCCGCAGGATCGGCGCCGGCAAGGCCGTACAGGGCAACCTCGACCCGGCGGTGCTCTTCGCGCCGCGTGAGGCGGTGGAGGTCCAGGCGCGGCGGGTGCTGGACGCGGCACACGGTCTGGACGGGCACATCTTCAACCTCGGGCACGGCGTGCTGCCCGAGACCGATCCGGACGCGCTGACCCGGCTCGTGGACTACGTGCACGAGCAGACCGCGGCGGGCTGACCCGGCTCGTGGAGTACGTGGACGAGCAGACCGCGGCGGGCTGACCCGGCTCGTGTGGAGCAGGCGCGGGGCTGACCGTCCCCGCGTGGAGCAGGCGCGGGGGACGTGGAGTTAGGCCCGGGCGACTACCGCCGCCGCTCCTCCTGGACCGCTGCCGCCGCCTTCCGCGCCGCCACCAGCACCGGGTCCCACACGGGTGAGAAGGGCGGCGCGTATCCGAGGTCGAGGTAGATCATCTGCTCGACCGTCAGACCCGTGGTGAGGGCGACGGCCGCGATGTCCACGCGCTTGCCCGCGCCGGTACGTCCCACGATCTGGGTGCCCAGCAGCCGTCCGGTGCCCCGTTCGGCGAGCATCTTCACGCGCATGGTCTCGGCGCCGGGGAGGTAGCCCGCGCGGCCGGTGGAGTCGGCCGTCACCGTCACGAACTGCAGGCCGACCTCGCGTGCCTGTGCCTCCAGCAGGCCCGTACGCGCGATCTCCAGGTCGCAGACCTTGCTGACGGCGGTGCCGACGACGCCGGGGAAGGTGGCGTAGCCGCCGCCGATGTTCGCTCCGATGACCTGGCCGTGCTTGTTGGCGTGCGTGCCCAGGGCGACGTGGCGGGTGAGGCCGGAGACGAGGTCGAGGACCTCGACGCAGTCACCTCCGGCCCAGATGTTCTCGTGGCCGCGTACCCGCATGGCCAGATCGGTCAGCAGCCCGCCGGACCCGCCCACGGGCAGGCCCGCCTCACGGGCGAGGGACGTCTCGGGGGCGACGCCCAGCCCCAGTACGACCACGTCTGCGGGGTAGCTGGTCCCTCCGGCGGTGACGGCGCGTGCCCGTCCGTGCCCGTCGGTCTCGACCGCTGTGACCGCGGCGCCTGTGACGACCTCCATGCCCATGCCGCACATCGCGTCGTGCACGAGTGCGCCCATGTCGGGGTCGAGGGTGGTCATCGGCTGTTCGGCCTGGTCCAGGACCGTGACCTCGTAGCCCCGGACGGTCAGCGATTCCGCCATCTCCACGCCGATGTAGCCGGCGCCGACGACGACTGCCTGCCGGCTCTCCTTGCGGGAGTCCTCCACGCCGCCCAGAGCGTCGAGCAGCGCCTGGCCGTCCTCCAGGGTCTGCACAGCGTGGACGCCCGGAGCGTCGATGCCGGGGAGCGGCGGACGCAGCGGTTTCGCTCCGGTGGCGACGACCAGTTCGTCGAAGCCGGTCCACTCCTCGCCGCCGCCGTCTTCCGTCAGGTCGCGGGTGCGGACCCGCGAGCCGTCCACGTCGATCTGCGTGACCTCGGTGCGCATGCGCAGGTCGATGCCGCGTTCGCGGTGCTTCTCGGGCGTACGGGCGACGAGGTCGTCCCGCGCGTTCACCGATCCGCCGACCCAGTACGGGATGCCACAGGCCGAGTAGGAGGTGAAGTCGCCGCGTTCGAAGGCGACGATCTCCAGCTCGTCCGGGCTCCGGAGCCTGCGGGCCTGGGAGGCGGCCGACATGCCCGCCGCGTCACCTCCGACGACGACCATCCGGCGTGCAGCGGCCATGGTCCGTGCTCCTTCCGTCTCGTGGGCGTGGGCGTCCGGGCGCCGGGGTGGCGCTCGGGTGCCGGGTGCCGGGTGCCCGCTCGGCGCGGCGGCGGCACCTCGGCATGCGCGTGCGGGTGCCCAGGTACTGCGGTCCCGACTGCCTTGCCGGTCGTACCCCGTGCAACAGTTGCCGCATGCATGTGATCGTGATCGGCGGGGGCGTCTCCGGGCTGGCCGCGGCCCACCGGCTGCTCGCCGGCGGCGCGTCGGTGACCTTGCTGGAGGCGTCGGCGCGGCTCGGGGGCAAGCTGCTCACCGGCGAGGTCGCGGGGGTGACGGTCGACCTGGGCGCGGAGTCGATGCTCGCGCGGCGTCCCGAAGCGGTACGGCTGGCGCGGGAGGTCGGGCTGGGCGAGGTGCTGCAGCCGCCCACGACCGCAGGCGCCGCCATCTGGTCGCGCGGTGAGATGTGCGCGATGCCCAGGGGCCACGTGATGGGCGTACCCGGCGAACCGGAGGCACTGCGCGGTCTGCTCTCCGACGCCGGTCTCGCGCGCCTCGCGGAGGACGCCGGGCTGCCGGCGACCGGGATCGGTGAGGACGTCGCGATCGGTGAGTACGTCGCCGAACGTCTGGGCCGCGAGGTCGTGGACCGGCTGGTCGAGCCGCTGCTGGGCGGCGTGTACGCGGGAGACGCGTACCGCATCTCGATGCGTGCGGCAGTGCCTCAGCTGTACGAGGCGGCACGCGGCGAACGGTCGCTGCTGGCGGCGGTGCGCAGGCTGCTCCAGACGCAGACGCAGACGCAGACGCAGACGCAGGCACAGACGCAGGCACAGGCACAGGCACAGGCACAGGCACAGGCACAGACGCAGGCTGCTGCGCGGGCGGCCGGGGACTCGCCGGTTTTCATGGGGGTCGAGGGCGGTGTGGGGCGTCTGCCGGGGGCAGTGGCCCGCGCCTGCCGCGCAGCGGGTGCCGAGATCCGTACAGGCGTGCCCGTACGGACCGTCCGGCGCACGCAGACGGGGACGGGGCCCCGCCGGCAGGTCGTCACCGAAGCCGGTGAGGTGCTCGCCGCCGACGCGGTCGTGCTCGCGGTGCCCGCCCCTCAGGCGGCGCGGATGCTCGCGGACGAGGTGCCCGTCGCGGCTGCCGGGCTGGACGCGGTGGAGTACGCGTCGATGGCCCTCGTGACGATGGCCTTCCGCCGCGCGGACATGGGAGCCGTCCCGGAGGGCAGCGGCTTCCTCGTGCCTCCCGTCGACGGGCACACCATCAAGGCGTCCACCTTCTCCAGCAACAAGTGGGGCTGGGTTGCCGCCCGGAGCCCCGAGCTGTTCGTACTGCGTACGTCCGTGGGCCGGTACGGCGAGGAGCGGATCCTGGAGCGGGACGACGCCGAACTCGTCGAGCTGTCCCTGCGTGACCTGCGGGCGGCGACCGGGCTGTCGGCCGCCCCCGTCGACCGGGTGGTGCGCCGCTGGGACGGTGGCCTGCCGCAGTACCCCGTCGGGCACACGGAGCGGGTCGCCCGCATCCGCCGCGCCGTGGGGGACGCCGGCGGCCTGGCGGTGTGCGGCGCCGTCTACGAAGGGGTCGGCATCCCCGCGTGCGTCGGCAGCGGTGTGCGGGCCGCAGAAGAGACCCTCGCGCAGGCCGTACCGGGCGGCGCGCGAGAATAGCCCCATGACTGCTGCACCGGACAAGGCGCCCAACGCGGGCAAGAAGGCCAAGGACCTCAACGAGATCATCCGCTACACCCTGTGGTCGGTCTTCCGGCTGCGGGACGTGCTCCCCGAGGACCGCACCGGATACGCGGACGAGGTGGAGGAGTTGTTCGGCCAGCTCGCCGCGAAGGACGTCACGGTGCGCGGCACCTACGACGTCTCCGGGCTGCGTGCCGACGCGGACCTCATGATCTGGTGGCACGCGGAATCGTCCGACGCCCTGCAGGACGCCTACAACCGCTTCCGGCGTACGCGGCTGGGCCGTGCCCTCGACCCGGTGTGGTCGAACATGGCGCTGCACCGCCCCGCCGAGTTCAACAAGTCGCACGTCCCGGCCTTCGTCGCGGGGGAGGAGCCGCGTGCGTACGTGAGCGTCTATCCGTTCGTCCGCTCCTACGAGTGGTACCTGCTGCCGGACGAGGACCGGCGGCGGATGCTCGCCGACCACGGCAGGATGGCCCGCGGGTTCCCGGACGTACGGGCCAACACGGTGCCTTCCTTCTCGCTCGGCGACTACGAGTGGATCCTCGCGTTCGAGGCCGACGAACTGCACCGCATCGTCGACCTGATGCGGCACCTGCGCGGTTCGGAGGCGCGGATGCACGTACGCGAAGAGGTGCCTTTCTACACGGGGCGGCGCAAGCCGGTGGCGGAGCTCGTGGCCGGGCTGGTCTGAGGGCACGGGCCGGTCTGAGGGCACGCACCGGGCACCGTGCGGGGGGCGTGTGCCGGCTGCCGGCTGCGGCTGTCATCTGCGGCCTCCGGCTGCGTCTGTCGGCTGCGGCCTCCGGTCAGCTTCCGTCCGGGAGTGGTTCCGGCGCGGGGCGGGCGGCGCAGTCGGCTGCTCGGCCGGGGGTCCTGCCGTGCAACAGGTACGCCGTCAGGTGACGGTCGACGCACGTGTTGCCGTCGGCGACGCCGTGCGTGCCCGCGCCTCTCTCGGTGACGAGCGACGAGCCGGGCAGACGCTGCCAGGTGCGCAGAGCCCCCTCGTAGGGAGTGGCCGGGTCGCGGGTGGCCGCGAGCAGCAGGACGGGCGGCAGTTCGCCGGGCCGGGTGCGTACGTCCACGGGCCGTGTCTGCCTGCCGTGCCAGTACGCGCACGGCAGGTTCGTCCAGGCGTTCTCCCACGTCTGGAACGGTGCCTTGCGGGCGACTGCCGTGTTGTCGCGGTCCCAGCGTGCGAAATCGCGCGGCCAGGGGGCGTCCGAGCACTTCACCGCGTTGTAGACGGCGTCACTGTTGGCTCTCTCCGCCGCTCCGTAGCGGTCCGGGGCGGCGCTTCCCACGAGGGGCTGCGGATCGCCGTGGCGGAACTCGGACAGCGCGGCCGCGTGCCCGGCCCAGGTCCCTTCGTCGTAGCCGACGCCGAGGAAGTCGGCGAGCAGCTGCCGGGAGCCGACGTTCCGGCCCGCAGAGCCCCCCACGTGCCTGGTGTCGAGGGTCGAGCGCACCTTGTCGAAGTTGCGCTGCACGGCGCGTGCGGTGCGGCCGAGACGGTACACGGAGTGGTGCCGGGCGACCCACGCCTTCCAGTCGCGCCAGCGGCGTTCGAAGGCGAGGTTCTGTTCCAGGTCGGAGCGGTACCAGATGCGGCCGGGCCGGGGGTCGACGACGCTGTCGAGTACGAGGCGGCGGACCCGGCCGGGGAAGAGCGTCGCGTAGACGGAGCCGAGGTAACTGCCGTACGAGGTACCGACGAAGTTCAGTTTCCTGTTGCCCAGGGCGGCGCGCAGCACGTCGAGGTCGCGGGCGTTGGCGGGGGTGGTGAAGTGGTCCAGCCGGCCGCCCGCCCGCTTTGCGCAAGCCGTCGCGTACGTCGCCGCCTTCCGCCGCATCGCCCGCTTGAACGCCGCGGAGGGCTCGCGCGGAGAGCGGGCCGCCCGGCCGCGGGCGCCCGCCTCGCCGCACTTCAGCGGAGCCGAGCGGCCGACGCCGCGGGGGGCGTAACCCACCAAGTCGTACGCCCTGTTGAGCTTTTTCCATACGCCGCCGCCGACGGGTGACGCGTACATCGGGAAGCTCATGCCGCTGCCGCCCGGGCCGCCGGGGTTGTACAGCAGCGCTCCCTGCCGTCCGGTGCCCGTGGCCCTCTTCCTGCTGACGGTCAGCCGGATCTTCTCGCCCCCGGGGTGCGCGTAGTCGACGGGGACGGTCACCTTTCCGCACTCCACGGGGGCCGGCAACTGCTCGGCTGCGGGGCACTTCGTCCAGTCGATCCCTGTGGCCGCTGCCGCCGAGGCCGCCGCTGCGGTGCCGGCCGTCTCCCGGGCGTCGCGGAGGGGGAGCGGTACGACTTCGGGGGCTCCTCCGGACGGGACGACGGTGGCGGCCGTCAGCACCAGGGCGCCGAGGGTGCCGTGGAGTGCAGCTGAGCGCACTGGGTGCCTCGTTCCTTCTTGTCCGCAGGGCTGCCGGTCCGCAGGTCTGCAGGTCTGCAGGGCTGCAGGGCTGCCGGTCCGCAGGTCTGCCGCTGCCGGGGGCGGGTTCTGCCCGCCGGTGGTGCGGAGAGTGAGCATCGATGAGCAGTGTGTGACAAGTGGGATGCTCTGCGCGGGAGTTGGCGAAGTAAAGGACCGCAGGGCGGTGTCGGCGCAAAGCGCTCGATGCAGCGACTGTGCCGGTTTCTGTACGGACGGTGCGCGATCGCGCGGCATGGACCGGCGGCGAGCGGCGTGCAGTTGCGGAGGATGCCGGATCTGACTGTGCCGCATATGTCCGCGCAGGGTCTGTGCGCCGGGTCTGACCGTGCCGGAGCTTGTGACTGTCTCTGCGACGGTGCGGTCAGCCCGCGTGCCGGGCCGCACGCAGCAGGTACAGCGCACGGCGCAACCGGCCTTCGGGCGGCGGCGTCGGACCGGAGCGCTCAAGCCACCAACGGCGCACCTTCAGCCGCGCGCCGCGGTCGGCCGCCGTCCCCTCCGTCAGCAGATGCCGTGCGAAGTCCAGGGCGTCACGCCGGTAGCCGCCCGCCATCGGGCGGCCGTGCGCGTAGGCGGCGAACTCGGAGCGGAAGGTCTTCTCGCCGAGGATCGCGGGAAGTTCTGGCGCCACTTTCGCGACGACGTCCGTCCGCTTGCCGATCAGCGCCCGTCGCTGCACGGCCAGCCGCTCCCCGTCGAAACCGTCCGGCACGGGGCCGTCGGCGACCAGCGCCGCCAGCAGCGCGGTCTGCGCCTGTGCGAGCCGGTCACGTGCCGCGGAGGTGTCACCCGCCGGGTGTTCTTCAGCCATGCCGGGCCTCCCTGCCCGTGCCGGTACCCGTGCTGGTGCCGGTACCCGTGCCCGTGAGTACGGCCCGTATGTCGGCCAGTTCGCCTGCCAGTTCGGCGACGGGCGGGAAGTTCTCGTCCCGCTCCAGCAGCACACCGGGCGGCGCAGTACGGGCACACAGCTGTGCGAGTACGTCCAGGACGGGCTGTGTCACGGGGTGGCCGTGGCTGTCGTGCCAGACGCCGTCACGTTCGAATCCGCCCGCGACGTGCACGTACGCCAGTGCGTCGAGGGGGAGTTCGTCGAGTGCGACCGCCGGAACCTCCCCGCGGTTGACGTGGTTGGTGTGCAGGTTGGCGACATCGATGAGCAACTGCACGCCCGTGCGCTCGACCAGTTCGGCGAGGAAGCGCCCTTCGCTCATCTCCTCGCCCGGCCAGTTGACGAGTGCCGCGATGTTCTCCACCGCCAGTGGCACGGGCAGTGCGTCCTGGGCGATGCGCACGTTCTCGCACAGCACGTCCAGCGCGTCCCGCGTGCGCGGGACGGGCAGCAGGTGACCCGCCTCCATGCGTGGTCTGCCCGTACGGCCTCCGCCTGCCCGTACGAACGCGATGTGCTCCGTGACCAGGGGGGCCTGAAGCGCCTCCGCGCGCTCGGCGAGTGCCGTCAGCTTCTCCGGATCGGGACGTCCGGCCCCGCCGAGGCCGAGGGAGACGCCGTGCGGGACCACCTTCGTGCCGCGTTCGCGCAGACGCTGCAACGCGTCGGGCAAATGGCCCGGGCAGACGTTCTCGGCGACCACCTCGACCCAGTCGATGCCCGGCAGCGATTCGATCCCGTCCGCGATCTCGGGGCGCCAGCCGATGCCCGTCCCCAGCCGCACGCGGGTGTCCGTGCCTGTGTCCGTGCCTTCCACGCGTCGCTCCCTCCCCCGTGGAGCCGTTCGTCCCGTGGCTCCGTTTGTGCGATCTGTGCGATCTGTGCGATCTGTGCCGCGATCTGTGCTGCTGTGCCGTCGGGTCCGGCTGTTCGGTGCCGAAGCGTCGATGCTGCGGTCCTCGCCGTCGCCCTGTGTGCTCTCCGGGCTTCTGCCACGCAGGGGGCGCGCGAATCCCCGTCGCGGTGCTTTCAGAGCCCTGCTTGAGCTTTCGCGCCCCTCGGCGCCGTCGGGTTCACCGGCGCAGTGCCGGGTGAGCCGCGATCACCGTGCACGTGCCCGGTGCGATCTCGGTGTGTCCCGCGTCCCGTACGACCGGGAGGCCGCTGCGCACGAGTTGCTCCCACTCCGCCCGGCCCGGTGTCCTGCGCACGGCGAGAGCGAAACCGGTCGCGGCCCAGTCCGCGCGGGCACCCGGAGGAAGCTCCCACCAGGCCAACTGCGCACCGTGCGCCGCCTGTGCCATCGCCTTGCCGGCGGACATCTCCAAGTCGGGCGCCGTCCACAGCACCGGCGTGCCCGCCGCCGGAGGCGCGGGCGGATGCACGTCGCTCAGTTCGGTGCCCGAAACCTGCAGCCGCGCCAGGTCCTTGGGCCAGGCGTCGACGGGCACGGGCGGAAAGACGCGCACGGAGGCCGTCCCTCCGGTGACGGTGATGCCCGGCAGTGCTTCCGCACGGCGCCACTCCGCGCCGCGTGCCCGCCGTACGACCTTGCGGATGCCGCGCTTCTCCCACAGCCGTACGGCCCGCGCCCATTCCCCTTCGGACCCGTCGGAGCCTTCGGAGCCTTCGGACCCATCGGATTCGCCCTCTTCGAAGCCGTCGCGCCCCTCGACCCCCTCGAACCCGTCGTCCCCCTCGAAGCCGTCGCCGCAGGAACTGCGTTCGTCCGAGAGGAGAGTGAGCACGGCGCGGGCGGCGGTCTCCAGGGCGTCGGTCAAGGCGGGCGGCGCGTCCCGTTCGAGCCGCACCACCAGCGGCAGTGCGTACTCGGCTGCCTTCCTTGCGTCCTGTAGCTCGATCACCCACCGAAGTCTGCCAGCACGGGCTAACGTCGGCAGACATGAGATCGGACCAACTCTCATGAGGCTGGACGGGGTCGGCCGCCGGTACGGCTTGCGCGGTGACTGGGTGCTGCGCGAGGTCGACCTGTCGCTGCCCGAACGCAGCCTGGTGCGCTTCGAGGGCGCCAACGGCAGCGGCAAATCCACGCTTCTGCGCATGCTCGCCGGTATCGACAGCCCCACCGAGGGGCGGATCACCGGCCGGCCCTCCTGCGGGTACGTACCCGAACGCTTCCCCGCGGCAATGCCGTTGACGACCCGCGCCTATCTGACCCACCTGGGCCGCGTGCACGGTCTGAGCCGGGCTGCCGCCGTCCGTCAGGCCGGCGAGTGGCTGGAGCGTTTCGGGGTGGCCGGGTATTCCGGTACGCCCCTGGCCGAACTGTCCAAGGGGACCAGCCAGAAGGTCGCCGTCACACAGGCGCTGATGGCCCGCCCCAACCTGCTCGTGCTGGACGAGGCGTGGACCGGACTGGACCACGACGCCCGCACGGTGCTGGACCACGCAGTCGCCGAGCGGGTCGCCGAAGGGGCCACCGTCGTCTTCGTCGACCACGACCCCCGGCGCCTGGCCGGGGCGTCCGACGCGACGTACAGGCTGGACGGCGGACGGCTGCAGCCCGTCGCCGCGAAGGAGGACGGCCGAGGGCCCGGACGCGCGGCGGGCACCGGCATGCGCGTACGCGTCGTGGCCGAAGGGCCGCCCGGAGAGCCCCCGCCGGAGCTTCCGGGCGCGGTGGTCGCCGAGCAGCTGCCGGGCGGCACGACCATCCTGACCGCGCCTGTCGCCTACTCCGACGTGCTGCTCGGCAGTCTGCTGGAGCACAGCTGGTACATCCGGTCCGTACGCGAGGAATCCGCATGAGTGCACTGCTCGGCTATCACACCGCGCTGCTGGTGCGCTCCCAGCGCTGGCTGCCGCCGTTCCTGCTGTACGCCGCTGTCATGGGCATCGGCGTGCAGTGGGGGCAACCGCTGCTGGACGGTCTCGGATACGCCGCCGCCGCGCTGCTACCGGTGACCGCGTGGGTGGTCCGCATCTGCCTGAACAGCGAACCGCCGGCCGCCCGGCACTGCACCGCAGCCGCGGCGGGACCGGCGCGGGTGCACCTCGCCGGTGTACTCGCGGCGCTGCTCTCGTCCTGTGTGCTCGGCGCGGTGGGTTCGGTCTACGTCGTCGCCGTCAGCGACCCGCGGAGCACAGGGGGGCACGTGGCGGTGCCGCTGCTGCCCGCGGCGGTCGCCGGGCTGCTGGCAGCGCTGACGTGCGCGCTGTTCGGTTCCGCGATCGGAGCACTGTGCAACCGTCCGCTGTTGAGCAACTCGGGAGTCGCTGTCCCGTCGAGCCTGCTGGCGGTGCTGCTGGTGCTCGTGGTGGGAGGTTCGCCGGCGAACGCCGCGGTCGCGGGTCTCGTGTCGGGTTCGCACGAGGGCACGGTGACCATGCCGTGGCTGCCGGTCTCCGCCTCCGTGGCTGTGGCCGCCCTGGCGACCTGGCTGGCCTGTGCGCAGGCGGGACGGCGGAGTTAGGCGCCTGCCCGGGGTCTCTCCGCCGACGGCGCGGCCCCGTACTGCCCGCGCCGGACGGCCGGGCCCGCTGGAGGAGCGGGCCCGGCCGTCCGTGTGTGCCGGGCGGGAGCCTCGGGTGAGGGTCTCCGGTCAGTGCTGCCAGGGGCCCGTCACCGCGAACGTGGTGCCGGGGTCGTAGCAGTTGACGTACATCGTCCTGCAGTCCGGCGAGAAGGTGACGCCGGCGAACTCGCCCCAGGCGGGCTCCTCCGGCGTACCGATGTTCTGACGGTTGCCGGCCATCGGGTACACCGAGCCGTGCTTGGTCAGCCCGTAGACGTGCTGGGCGCCTTCGCCGTCCTCACAGACCATCAGGCCGCCGCTCGGCGCCAGGCAGATGTTGTCGGGCTCCTCACCGGGCAGCTGCAGGTCCGTGTCCGGGCCGAAGACGATGACGAGGGTGAGCTGCTTGCGCTTCGGGTCGTAGCGCCAGATCTGGCCGTAGTGGTCGGCCTTCGAACCCTCTTCGCTCTTGGCGTAGCTGGAGACGAAGTAGACCGACTTCCCGCCCCAGTAGCAGCCCTCCAGCTTCTGGGCGTGGGTGATGCCCTTCTTGCCGAAGTCCTGGTGACGGATGGGCGTCTCCTTGGCCAGCGGGTCGGGCACGTCGACCCACTCGACGCCGTCGAAGGTCTCGCCCGGCTTCTGCGCGACCGACAGGTCGGGCAGGCCCGGCACCCGCATGGCCTGGAGCTTGCCGCCCGCGTGCAGCGAGCCGTAGCCGCCCAGCGGCTTCTCCGGAAGGAAGCGGTAGAAGAGACCGAACGGCTTCTCGAAGGCGTCCTCGGTCTCGTACACCACGCCGTTGCGGGGGTCGAAGGCGATGGCTTCGTGCTGGAAGCGGCCCATCGCGGTGAGCGGTTCCGTCGAGGTGGGACGGTCGTGGCGGAAGCCGACCTCGAAGATGAAGCCGTGGTCCTTGCTGTAGCCCTCCTCGCCGGCCTTGAACTCGGTCTCCTCGCAGGTCAGCCAGGTGTCCCAGGGGCTGGTCCCGCCGGCGCAGTTCGTGGACGTCCCGGCGATGCCCACGCGCTCCTGCAGGACCTCGTTCTCGTGGTCCAGCTCCAGAAGGGTGCAGCCGCCCTTCGCGTCCGGGTCGTAGGTGAGCCCGTCGACGGTGGGGACGGCCACCTCGCCGTCCTGGCGGTTCTCGTGGTTGCGTACGAGCCAGGTCCTGCCGTTCCGGTGCCCGTGGCGGTTGTGGTGGCCGTGCGAGCCGAAGGCGGCCATTCCGTCGAAGTTGCTGGGCACCTTCCCCTCACCGGACGACAGGTCTTCACCCGTGCGCGAGAGGATCTTGTAGCGGAAGCCCTTGGGCAGGTCGAGCACGCCCTCGGGGTCCGGGACGAGCGGCCCGTAACCCGTGCGCCCGCCGGTGCCCTGTGCGGCAGCGGTGCCTGTGAACAATTCCGAGAGGGCACCGGTGAAGGCGACGCCTGCTCCCACCGCGCCCGTTCTTGCCAGCACTTGACGTCGTGAAGTCGTCATACAGAACTCCCTGTTGGCGGCCAGGTTTCAGGTGTGTCTACCACGCGCACGGGTGTGCGAGCACTAGGCACGACAGCAGTATCTACGCGCGTGGGCCGCGGCAGCCGAGGATCAGGAAAAGGGAGGGTTCAGAGTGCCGCGAGGCGCTCGCCGTCGCGGGCGAGGGCGGTGAGCCGGGAGATGGCGCGGAAGTACTTCTTCCGGTAGCCCCCTTCGAGCATCTCCGGGGCGAACAGCGCGTCGAAGGGCGCGCCGGAGGCCAGCACCGGCAGCTCCCGGTCGTACAGCCGGTCGGCGAGTACGACGAGCCGCAGTGCCGTCGACTGGTCCGGCACGGGGCACACCCCGGTGAGGCAGACGGCTCCCAGGCCGTCGACGAGCGCGCCGTAACGGCTCGGATGCACGCGTGAGAGGTGGCGGAGGAGCGCGTCGAACCCGTCGAGCGAGGCGGCGGGTGTGCGGTGCGCGGTGCGGACGACCTCGTCCTCGGGGAGAGGGGCGGGGGCGGCGGGCAGGCCGCGGTGCCGGTAGTCCTCGCCGTCGATGCGCAGTGCGCGGAAGTGCGCGGACAGTCCCTGGATCTCGCGGAGGAAGTCGGCGGCGGCGAAGCGGCCCTCGCCGAGCTTGCCCGGCAGCGTGTTCGATGTGGCGGCCAGGGCCACCCCCTCGTCGACGAGCCTGCTGAGCAGGCTGGAGACGAGAACGGTGTCGCCCGGGTCGTCCAGTTCGAACTCGTCGATGCACAGCAGACGGTGCTCGCCGAGCGTCCGTACGGTCTGCTGGAAGCCGAGAGCACCGACGAGGTTGGTCAGCTCCACGAAGGTGCCGAAGGCCTTGCGTTCGGCCGGGGCGTCGGTGGCGTGCCAGAGCGAGGCGAGCAGATGGGTCTTGCCGACGCCGTAACCGCCGTCGAGGTAGACGCCGCGCGGGCCGTCCGTGCCCGGGTGCGCGGCGCGGCGGCGGAACCACCGCTTCCGGTCGTGTCCGGTCCTCTTGGCGCCGAGACCTCCGGCGAAGGACCGCAGTACCTGGACCGCCTCGCTCTGGCTCGGCCGGTCCGGGTCGGGCACGTAGGTCCCGAAGCGGACGGCGTCGAAGCGCGGCGGCGGAACCATCTCCGCGACGAGCCGCTCCGGCGGTACGTGCGGCTCCCGGTCCGTGAGGGACGGCGGGGCGACGACCCCGGATGCCGGGCGGGCGGGATCGGCGGGACGGGCGCTATCGGCGGACGGGGAGGGGGACACGCTGTTCATGCTAAACGGCGGCACGGGGTCGTCGCCGGGGCCGGTCGCGGCGGCCGGCGGCGGCCGGAGGCGCGCGGCGGGGAGCGTGCCAGACTGCGGGACATGCGACGTCTGTTCCCCTGCACTGCTGATGACCAGGCCCGGCCGTCCACAGGAGCGGCGCCCGCCGGTACGTCCCGGCCGGACGCTCCGGCCGAGGGAGGCGCCGGTACCGGCGAGGGCCCGTGGAGCATCGACGCCCTGGCGGACGCGTACGCCTACCCCGAGCCGCCTCGGCAGGGCTCCGGTGCCGAGGACGAGGGCGTGTGGCTGCGCGCGAACATGGTCTCCTCGCTGGACGGGGCCGCCTACCACGAGGGCCGCTCGCAACCCCTGTCGTCCGAGGCGGACATGCGGATCTTCGGCGTGCTCCGTGGCCTCGCCGACGCGGTCGTGGTGGGCGCCCAGACCGTACGGCAGGAGGGGTACCGGCCCGCCCGGGAGCGGGAGGTCTTCGCACGCCGGCGGGCCGCGGCAGGCCAGGGGCCCGCCCCGGCGATCGCGGTGGTCAGTGCCGGACTGGACCTGGACTTCTCGCTGCCGTTGTTCACCGGACCGCTGGTGCCCACCCTCCTCGTGACGGGCGCCTCGGCACCCTCCGACCGTATCGAGGCCGCCCGCGGTGCCGGTGCGGACGTCGTCTTCGCGGGCGAGGGCGAGACCGTCGAGCCCGGCCGGCTG
This sequence comes from Streptomyces ovatisporus, assembly GCF_042653885.1. Taxonomy (NCBI): domain Bacteria; kingdom Bacillati; phylum Actinomycetota; class Actinomycetes; order Kitasatosporales; family Streptomycetaceae; genus Streptomyces; species Streptomyces ovatisporus. The sequence goes on along the minus strand of NZ_JBHSFH010000010.1, from coordinate 481,147 downwards.
CCGGGAGCGCTGGCCCGGCGGGGCCTGCGCCGTCTTCTGACGGAAGGCGGCCCGCGTCTGCTCGGACAGCTGATCGACGGGAACGTGCTGGACGAGCTGTGTCTCACCCTCGCACCGCGCATCACCTCCGGCGGCGCTTCGCGGATCGTGAACGGACCCGAACTCGCTCTCCCTGTGGACTTCCGGCTTGCCGGGGTACTCGAAGAGGACGGGTTTCTGTTCACCCGTTACCGGCGCACCCCGCAACAGGCACGGTAGGGCAGGCAGTTCCGGCTGCGGCCCGCCGCGCAGGCGGGGTGCGGAGCCCGCTCAGGCGGGAGCAGCGATGTACGTAGGGAGCCCGGACCGGGCTTCATGGGGAAGAGAAGGGCACCGCCGTGTTCACGACCGTATTGATGATCGAGAAGCCGCTGGTGTCCGACGATGTGGAACTCGTCACGACGCTCCACGGTGACGAGCCTGTTTCCTTCGTCGTACTGATGCAGCCGCGCGGCGACCAGGACCGTCTGCTGCGCGCACTGGACGATGTCGCGCTCGGCGAGTTCGACGAGGCCGTGCGCGAGGGCACGGAGTCGGACGAGCCGGAGCCGAAGGGACTCGCCGTGCGCGCACTGGACCGTTCGCTGGCCATGCTGCGTGAGGCGGGTTCCGAAGCGGAGGGAGAGGTCATCGAGGACCACCCGCTGGACGTGCTGACCACGGTCGTCGACCGGGTCGAAGCAGACGAGGTGATCGTGCTGACGGCTCCGCACCTGGTCGAGGAGTTCTTCCACCGCGACTGGGCGACGCGGGCCCGGCACAAGGTGGGTGTGCCCGTGCTGAAGCTGTTCTCTCACGCGGAGTAGACGGCGCGGCGCAGGACGGAACCCCGGGGCCGGCCCGGGGTTCCGTCGCGTGCTGCGTGCGTGCTGTGTGTGCGCTGGGCCCCGTGCGTGCTGCGTGCGTTGCCGGGCCGGTGCGCGGGGACCGGCCCGGCACGCAGCGCATAGGCTTGTCGGCGCGCGTACGGCACGTCGCACAGCGGTGGCCCTCGTCGTGCGGACCTTCGTGTGGAGGCGCACAGGGGAGGGCAGCCCGTTGTCGGAGGGCGTACCGCGCCCGTTCACGAGAGCACGAGCTTGGAGGCGCCCCCATGGCAGCCGACGCAGCCGACCCGGCCACGGCACCGGCCCGCCCGACCGTCCCGGCGGCTCTGGCACGTCCGCACTTCATCGGCATCGGCGGTGCCGGGATGTCCGGCATCGCGAAGATCCTCAGTCAGCGCGGCGCCCGCGTCGAAGGCAGCGACGCCAGGGAGTCCTTGTCCGTGACGGCGCTGCGCGGCCTGGGTGCGAAGGTGCACATCGGCCACGATGCCGCCAACCTGGCGGCCGATGCCACGTCGGTGGTCGTCTCGAGCGCCATCCGGCCGGACAATCCCGAACTGGCCGCCGCCGCAGAGCGCGGGGTCCCCGTGGTGCACCGCTCGGACGCCCTGGCCGCTCTGATGGAGGCGTGCAGGCCGCTCGCCGTGGCCGGCACCCACGGCAAGACCACCACGACGTCGATGCTCGCGGTTGCCCTGGGCTCGCTCGGCCTCGACCCGTCGTACGCCATCGGCGGCGACCTCGACGAGCCGGGCTCCAACGCCCACAACGGCCGCGGTGAGATCTTCGTGGCGGAGGCGGACGAGAGCGACCGCAGCTTCCACAAGTACGCGCCCGAAGTGGCCGTCGTGCTGAACGTGGAGCTCGACCACCACGCCAACTACGCCTCCATGGAGGAGATCTACGAGTCCTTCGAGATCTTCGCCCGCCGCATCCGCCCCGGCGGCACCCTGATCGTCTCCGCGGACCAGGAAGGAGCGCGCGAGCTGACGCGCCGGGTGCGCGAGCGCGGGGAGGTGAAGGTGCGCACGTACGGCGAGGCGGCCGACGCGGACGTACGCGTCCTCGACATCACCCCGCACGGACTGACCAGCGAGACGACCGTGCTGCTGGACGGTGCCGAACTCACCTTCGCCGTGTTCGTGCCCGGCAGGCACTACGCGAACAACGCCGTCGCCGCGCTCGTCGCCGGGACCGAGATGGGCCTCCCGGCGGACGAGCTGGCCAAGGCCCTCGGGACGTACACCGGGGTCCGGCGCCGTCTGCAGCTCATGGGCGAGGCGAACGGCGTGCAGGTCATCGACTCCTACGCGCACCACCCGACGGAGATGACCGCCGACCTGGAGGCCATCCGGGGCGGTGCGGGCGACGGACGCGTGCTGGTCCTCTTCCAGCCGCACCTCTTCAGCCGCACCCAGGAACTGGCCACGGAGATGGGGGAGGCGCTCGCGCTGGCCGACGCCTCCGTCGTCCTCGACATCTATCCCGCCCGTGAGGACCCGGTCCCCGGGGTCACCAGTGAGCTGATCATCGATGCCGCACGCGCTGCGGGCGCCGATGTGCGGCACGGGGAATCCAGGGCGGCCGGCTCGGAGCTCGTCGCGGGAATGGCCGGGCCGGGAGACCTTGTTCTGACCATGGGGGCCGGGGACGTCACCGATCTCGGCCCGCAGATCCTCGCCGGGCTGGCCCACTGACCGGCCGCGCGGCCGGTGCTCGGGCGCGGGGCCGTGCGGGCGGAGGCGAGGCACGTGCAGCGCGAGGAGCGTGCACATCATGACCGGATCGAGCTGAGGAGGCCGTCGTGGCGTACGAGATCGACAAGCCGGAGGAGCAGTGGCGGGCCGAACTCAGCCCTGAGGAGTACCGCGTCCTGCGGCAGGCCGGCACCGAGCCCGCCTTCACCGGCGAATACACGGACACCAAGACGACCGGCGTCTACAACTGCCGGGCGTGCGGAGCGGAACTCTTCCGCTCCGACACGAAGTTCGAGTCGCACTGCGGCTGGCCCAGCTTCTACGACCCGACCGGCTCGGACGCCGTGGAGCTGATCGAGGACCGCACGATGGGCATGCTCCGCACAGAGGTGCGGTGCGCCCGCTGCGGGTCCCACCTGGGTCACGTCTTCGAGGGCGAGGGCTACCCGACCCCGACGGACCAGCGCTACTGCATCAACAGCATCTCGGTGCGGCTGGAGCCGGACGGCTCCTGACGCGGGCGGAGCGGCGGACCGACGGGCGTCGGTCCGCCGCTCCGCGTCCGGCGGCTGCCGTGGAACGACCGGGCGGAGTGTCCCGGTTCACTTGTACGCTGCACGTAATCGCGGACCGCGCGTATCCGCAGGCTGCCCGTGCACTGGACCACACGTACGACCGATTCCCCGGAGACCGCATGACGCAGGCCCGCGATGCCGCCTCACCCCTCATATCCGGGACGGGTCCCGGGCGTGCGCTGCCGGAGGAAGCAGACGGGCGCAGCCGGGGGGACGCGGCACAGGGGGCTCACGGTCGGGGCGAGCGGGGCGAGCGGGGCGAGCCGGGTGAGCCGGGCGAGCTGTCCGAGCCGTCCGAGGAGGGAAAGCAGGGGGGCCGGGCCGGGAGTGGGCCACGTCACCTCAGGGGAGTGGTCCCCGTGCTGGCGTTCGCCGGTATCTCCGTGGCCGTCATGCAGACGCTGCTCGTCCCGGTCGTGGCCCAGTTGCCCCAGCTGCTGCGCACCACGACGTCCGACGCCGCCTGGGTCGTGACCGCGACGCTTCTCTCCGGCGCGGTGGCCACGCCCGTCATGGGACGCCTCGGGGACCTCTACGGCAAACGCCGCCTCATCCTCGCCAGCCTCGGCACGATGGTGCTGGGCTCGCTCGTCTGCGGACTCGCCTCGACGCTCGTACCCATGGTCGCGGGACGGACCCTGCAGGGGTTCGCGATGGGCGCCATCCCGCTGGGCATCAGCATCATGCGCGACGAGCTGCCGCCGGACCGTCTCGGCCCGGCGATGGCTTTCATGAGCTCGTCCCTCGGCACCGGCGGCGCCCTCGGCATGCCGCTCGCGGCCTACGTGGCCCAGCGCACCGACTGGCACGTGCTCTTCTTCGGATCGGCCGGAATCGGCGCGCTCGCGATGGTTCTGGTGCGCACGGTGGTGCCGGAGTCGGCGAGGCGTCAGGGAGGACGCTTCGACTTCGCGGGCGCCGTCGGTCTGGCGGCGGGTCTCGTCGCGCTGCTGCTCGCGATATCCAAGGGCGCGGCGTGGGGCTGGGGCAGTGCGACCACTCTCGGGATCTTCTCCGCCTCCTTGGTGATCTTCCTGGGGTGGGGCGTGATGGAGCTGCGGCTGGCCCAGCCGCTCGTGGACCTGCGCAGCACGGCCCGGCGGCAGGTGCTGCTGACCAATCTCGCCTCGATCACCGTGGGACTCGCCTTCTACGCGGCGACCCTGGTGCTCCCCCAGTTGCTCCAGCTGCCGCGCTCCACCGGCTACGGGCTGGGCCGTTCGATGCTCGTGGCCGGGATGTGCGTGGCGCCCATGGGCATCGCGATGATGCTCGTCTCGAAGCTCTCCGCCCGGATCTCGGACTCCCGCGGCCCCAAGGTCTCGCTCATGACGGGGCTGGTGATCCTCGCCGTCGCCTATCTGGCCGGTACGGCCCTCATGGGGGCGGTGTGGCAGGTCGTACTCACCGCCGTCCTCATCGGGTTCGGCATCGGCATCGCCTACTCGGCCATGCCCGCGCTGATCCTCGGCGCGGTCGACCCGTCCGAGTCGGGCGCCGCGAACGGCCTGAACACGCTGATGCGTTCGATCGGGACCTCGACGTCGAGTGCTGTGGTGGGTGTCGTCCTGGCCCGTATGAGCACGCCGCTCGACGGCACCGCCGTGCCCACCCCGGACGGGTTCCGCGCCTCGTTCCTCATCGCTGCGGGCGCCGCCCTCACGGGGTTGCTGATCGCGGCGTTCCTGCCGGGGCGCGGCCGGGACGCACAGGCACGGGCCACCGCGGTCCGAGACGTGCCGGACTGAGGGTGCCGGTCCGAGGGTGCCGGTCTGCCCGGCGCAGGGGCCGGCAGCAGCGGAAACGGGTTGGCCGCGGCCCGGAACAGGGACACGATGGGCGCATGCTGTCGACCCTCCTGCCCTTCCTCGGCGCGTGCCTGCTGGTGGCGATGTCTCCCGGACCCAGCACGGTGCTCATCATCCGCAACTCGCTGCGCAGCCGCCGTGCCGGGCAGATGACCGTCCTCGGGAACGAGACGGGGGTCTTCATCTGGGGAGTCGTCGCCGCCTTCGGCCTGACAGCGCTGCTGGCCGCCTCGCAGCTCGCCTACGACGTCCTGCGGTTCGGGGGAGCGGCGGTCCTGATCGTCTTCGGTGTGCAGGCCCTGCGTACGGCGAGGCGCGGCGGCGGCTTCGAGGCGTCGGACGACGAGGGGGACCCGGACCCGCGGCGGCAGGGAAAGGCGGAGCGGGAGCACATCCCCGGCCGGCGCGCCTACCGTGCGGGGCTGCTGCTCAACCTGGCCAACCCCAAGGCGGCGATCTTCGCCATGTCCTTCCTCCCCCAGTTCGTGCCGCAGGGCGCACCCCAGCTGCCGCTGATGGTGACGCTGGCGGCAGCGTGGGCGGTCTTCGAGGTGGGTTACTACTCGCTGTACGTGTGGTTCGTGGGGCGGCTGCGGCGGGTGCTCTCCCGCCGGCGGGTGCGCCGCAGGCTGGAGCAGGTCTCGGGCGGCGTGCTGGTGGCGCTGGGCGTACGGCTGGCGTTGGAGGGCTGAGGCGAAGGCCCGTGGAAGGCTCGGGTCGCCTGTTCCCGTGGGCGGGCCCTCGCACCGGGCCGCGGGTCCCGCACCCCGGAGAGCGCGGGAGCCGCGGCCGTGCTGCCTGTGCCTCTACGCAGCCGGGACGGGGCGCCGTTCCGGCGCCGACATGCAGAAGCGGTGCTCCACGACCGGATACCCCGCCCTGGCGAAGGCGGCGGCCATCGGGGCGTTGCCCAGGTCGGTGGCCGCGGCGATCGACGTCGCTCCTGCCCGGTGCAGCTGCCGGGTGCATTCGGCCAGGAGGTCGTAGGCGTAGCCGTTGCCGCGCTGCTCCGGTACGACCCCGATGAAGCCCACCGCCGGGCCGCTGGGGATCCTCCCCGGCACGTGCAGGCCGGCCAGTGCACCGTCCGCCGTGTGGGCGAGCCGCCACCACTCGCGGGGGGAGGTCATCCAGCGGAAGTGCTCCAGCTCCTCCTGCGCGGCCTGCTCGATGCCGGCCTCCGGCGCTCCCGGCCCGGCCTCCTCCAGGGCCCGGCGGGCATGCGCGTCGAGGGTGCCGTGCTGGATGCGCCGCAGGACGTCCAGGATCACCTCGTCGTCCGGCTCCGGACGGAAGCTGAGCCGCTGCGGATGCTCCGGCAGGCCGCACTCCGGTGTCCACCTGTAGCGGAAGCGTTCGACGAGCGGGCGGAAACCGGCTGCCGTGGCAGCGCCGATGCGGGCCTCGGCTGCCGCCCGCACCTCGGGCTCGGTGCGCCAGCCGGGCGGGAGCACGAGTTCGAAGTCGACGTGGTGCGGCATCTCACGAAGCAGCCGGACGGCGGCGTCGTCCTCGCCGGGCAGGAAGTCGAACCAGTCGAGGACCAGGGGCACTTCGTCGTCCGGAGCGGCCCAGCAGGCGGCTCGGGCCACCACGCTGTTCCCGCGGAGCGCGACCCACGTCCACTCGGGACGGTACTCACCGCCTTCGCCGACGGTCGTGTACGGGCGGCCGAGCAGGGGACGGCCGACGAGGCCAGGATCGTGCAGGGAGGTGAAGACGGAACGCGCCTCGGACTCGCCGAGCGCACGGACGACCAGATGTGCGGTCATGGTGAAAGGGACCTTCCGGAAGGGGTGTTGCGCTCCCGGTCAGTGCTGGTCGGACGCCCTGCGGACGGGGCGGGAGCGCGTGAGGCAGCTGCTGCACATCGAACTCTCGCCTCCTTCCGTGGACTCGGGCGTACGGTCAACCTAGTGCGCGGTGCGGGCGGGCGCCAGCGAGTATTCCGGTGCGGGCCCGTGGTCCGCCGGCACGGCACGAGGCACGAGGCGGCGCGGCGCAGATGTCTTCATTCCGCTACTGCCCACCGCCCGGCCTGGACAGGGACTTTGAGCGTCCAGACAATGTGAGCATGACATCTCTCGAGTTCGGTGCGTACCCGCCGCGGCTGTCGGACGCGGACAGGGAGCGGGCTCTCGAGGTGCTGCGTGAGGGGGCCGCACAGGGGCGGGTCTCGCAGGACACGTTCATGCGGCGCACGGACGCCATCCTCCGTGCGCAATGGCACAGCGAACTGGATGCGGTACTGCACGACCTGCCCACCCGGCGCCCCCGGAGCCGCTGGTACGTCGCCGCGATCACCCGGCTCTTCGACTTCCGGCAGCGTGTGCGCAAGACGTGGCAGTCCCGGAGCCTGCCGGAGCTGCTGCTGCCCGCCCCGGCCTCGTACCCCTTCTCCATCGGCCGTGCGCCGGGTTCGATGCTGCGGCTGAGCCACTACACCGTCTCCCGTTCGCACGCGCAGCTGCGCAGCACGGGCGACGGCAGCTGGAAGCTGCGCGATCTGGGCTCCAGCAACGGAACCTGGGTCAACGGCAGCCGGGTGACGGGGTCGGTCACGGTGCGCCCCGGCGACGTGGTGCGCTTCGGTCAGATCGGTTTCCGCCTCGTCGTGGCCCAGCCGCCCCCGGCGGGACTGCCGCCGCACGCCTGACGGTCCGGCCGCGTCCCGGAGTCCGGCCCCCGCCCGAGGGGAAGCGCTTTCCCTTCCCGTGCTCTCTGAGCCGTCGCGCGATCGTGCGGGCGGCCGTACGTGAGGGCTGCGCAGCAACGGTGAATTACCCGTGTCCGTCGACTTGTTGGAGTAGCGCGCGGCACCGGTCAGCCGGTAGTACGAGGGTCTGTCGAACCCCCGGAAGGAGAGCGTGACCAGGTGACTGCCTTCCGCCGCGCGGTCGCACAGCTCCGGCCCGCGCCGGGCGCAGGTGCCGCGTACCGGACGAAATCTGCCGCGGTGACGCGTACGGCCGTACGAGCACAGCGAGTTGAGGGGGGTTCAGGGTGCGGCGCCCCGGAGGCCGCAGTAGTCTTCCTTGATCGCTCAAAGGGGCAAGGAAGGCGGTGCGCGGGTGGGTGCGGGAGGGCTTGAACTCCCCCCAGGTGAAGGCGGCGACGGCGCTGACGGGGAGGCCGTCGACGCGCCCGCGGGCGCAGTCTCCGTGGCCCGCCCGATGGAGATCGGCGCGGACCTCGACTGGGACGCCGACGCCTGGACCGAGGTGCGCACCCGTGCTCGGCGTGCAGGACGGGCCTACGTCTGGCTGAATCTGGTCGAACAGCGCCTGCGCGCGGTGGTGTCCGCCGTGCTGAGGCCCATCTACGAGCCCGTGCACGGGGACGAATGGGTCATCGCCGCAGCCGGGCCGGCGGGCCAGGAGTGGGTCCAACGCGCCGTGGCCGTACGGGAAGTGAGCCGCCGCAAGGGCTATCTGCTGGACCCCGCGGACGACAACGTTCTCTCCTTCCTCACGCTGCCGCAGCTGCGTGAACTGATGGTGCAGCACTGGCCCTGCTTCGAGCCGTACATCGAGGAGCGCCGCGAGGTCGAACTCGCCCTGGACGAGCTGGAGGTGGCCCGCAGTGCCGTCGCCCGCAACCGTGCGCTCTCGGAGACGGTGCTCGCCCAGGCCGAGCGCATGTGCGCCCGTCTGCTGGAGCTCCTGGGCGCCAACGGGGAGGCGGCGCCGTCGGCGCACCGGTTGCGGGTCGACGCCGTCGAGGACCTCGTCGGTGACCGCTTCGCCGACGTTGTGAGCATCCACTCCGACCGCGTGCGGCTCCAGCGGCAGCTTCCCGCGGAGGATCTCTTCGGCGGGGCGCGGCGGCTGGACGCGATGGGGATAGGGCTCAATCTCCTCGTGCAGAACTACTCGGGCCGCCGTCTGGTGCGGCTCGCCGCCTCCGGCTGCCGGATGCGTCTGCTCTTCCTCAACCCGGCGAGCAGCGCCGTGCGCCGACGCGAACGCGAACTCGGCATAAAGAAGGGCGAGTTGAGCAGGACCGTCGAGACGAACATCCTGCACATGCGCCGGGTGCGCTCGCGGTTGCGGGACACCGGCGCGTTCGAGATCCACGTCTTCGACGAGACCCCGCGGTTCTGCGCGTACATGGTCGACGGCGACGGAGCGGACGGACTCGCCGTCGTCCAGCACTATCTGCGCCGCGTACGGGGCATGGAGGCGCCGGTGCTGGTGCTGCGCGGCAGCGGGCGCGACATCGTCCAGCGCGGAGCCGGCCGGAGCAAGCCGCAGGACGAAGGCGTGCACGGCCTGTTCCAGACGTATCGCGAGGAGTTCGAGTCCGCGTGGGCGGACTCGCGTCCGGTCTCCTGAGGTCGTCTCCGCCGCCCGCTCCTCTCCTGTGCGCCGCGCGTCGTTCCTGCGCCGCCCCGGCCTCCCGCGGGCTCCCTCCGGCTCCCCGCGGCTTCCCTCCGGCTCCCCTGAACCCGCCTCTCGGCCGTTCAGGGTCACAGTGGCTCGGTTGCGTGAGACGTTACGTCTCGTCTAGCTTGAATCCCGTGACTGCTCCGTCAGGGCGCCCCGCCCATATCGCCATGTTCAGCATCGCCGCCCACGGCCACGTGAACCCCAGCCTCGACGTCGTCCGCGAGCTCGCCGAACGCGGTCACCGCGTCACGTACGCGATCCCGCCCGCCTTCGCGCAGCTCGTCGCCGGGACGGGAGCGGAACCGCGCGTCTACCACTCGACGCTCCCCGGCGAGGACGACGACCCGGAGGCGTGGGGCACCGAACTGATCGACAACGTCGAGCCGTTCCTCGACGACGCGCAGCAGGCCCTTCCGCAGCTGGCGGCGGCGTACGAGGGCGACGTGCCGGACCTGGTGCTCTCGGACATCACGTCCTACCCGTCCAGGGTCCTCGCCCACCGCTGGGGCGTGCCCCACATCCAGCTCTCGCCCAACCTCGTGGCGTGGGAGGGGTACGAGGAGGAGGTGTCCGGCCCCATGGTCGCCGAGCTGAAGTCGACGCCGCGGGGTGCCGCCTACTACGGGCGGTTCGCCGCCTGGCTCGCGGAGAACGGCATCCAGATGGACCCGGACGCCTTCATGGGCCGGCCGGACCGGTCGCTCGTGCTGATTCCCAGGGTGCTCCAGCCGAACGCGGACCGCGTCGACGAGACCGTGTACACCTTCGTCGGTGCCTGCCAGGGCGACCGGTCCCACCAGGGCCGCTGGCGGCGTCCGCCGGGCACCGAGGACGACAGGGTGCTGCTGGTCTCCCTCGGTTCCGCCTTCACCAAGGAGCCGGACTTCTACCGGGAGTGCCTGCGGGCCTTCGGCGAACTGCCGGGCTGGCACGTGGTGCTGCAGATCGGCAGACACGTCCGGACCGCCGAACTCGGGAGGGTGCCCTCCAACGTCGAGGTGCACTCGTGGGTCCCCCAGCTGGCCGTGCTCGAGGAGGCGGACGCGTTCGTCACGCACGCCGGTGCGGGAGGCAGCCAGGAGGGTCTTGCGACGGCGACGCCGATGATCGCCGTGCCGCAGGCCGTCGACCAGTTCGGCAACGCGGAGATGCTCGTCTCGCTCGGCGTCGCCCGGCACGTCCCGAAGGAGAAGGCCACGGCGCAGGCCCTGCGAGAGGCACTGGAGTCCCTGGTGAACGATCCCCGCGTCGCCGGGCAGTGCGCGAAGATGCAGGCCGCGGTGGCCGCCGAGGGAGGGACCCGGCGGGCGGCCGACCTCGTCGAGGCGGCACTCCCGGACCGGCGCCCGGCGGGCCCGGACCGCCGCCCCGGCGCTGGAGGGGCGGCGGAAAGCCCTGTGGCGAGGGGGAGTTGAGCGGTGCCGCGAATCAGCACCCGGGTGCGTGACCTCCCGCAGACCGGGCCTCCGCTCTTCTAAGCTGCGGCACATGACGACGTATGCGGCGCTTCTGCGGGGGATCAACGTGGGCGGACACAAGAAGGTCCCCATGGACCGGCTGAGGGAGCTCATGTCGGGGCTCGGGTGGGTGGACGTCCGTACCTACCTGCAGAGCGGCAACGCGGTCTTCACCACCGACGACGCCGACCCGGGCCCGCTCCTGGAGGAGGCCATCGCGGGTCACTTCGGGTTCGAGGTCCGCTGTCTGGTGCGCACCTCCGAGGAGTTGCGAGCCGTTGCCGCCGCCTGCCCCTACCCGGCCGCCGAACTGGACCCGGCGAAGCTGCTGGTGCTCTTCCTGGAAGAGGCCCCGGCGGAGGGGCACTTCGACTCGCTGGACGCCTCGTCCTTCGCGCCCGACGTCTTCGAGCACATCGGCAGCGCCGTCTACTGCTACTTCCCGGACGGTATGGGCCGCAGTAAACTTCCCGCCGCTCTCGAAGCGGTGAAACCCCGGGTGACGATGACCGGCCGCAACTGGCGCACGGTGCAGCGGCTGACCGAACTCGCGAGCTGAACCGCCTCACGATCTGAACCGCCTCACGAACCGAACGGCTCGCGAGCTGAACCGCCTCACGAGCTGAACAAACCACGAACCGAACGGCCCGCGAACCCCGAGCGGCTCACGACCTGAACCGGCTCAACGAGCCGAACGCCCCACGGACCGGGCCGACTCACCGGCTGAGCGGAGTCACCGGCCGAGCGTGCGGGTGTGCCGGGGGAGTCGAGAGGTGAGCCGGGGGCCCACGGCGCGGCCCGTCGCCGGAGGGACAGAAGTGACCGGAGCATTCCCCCGCGGTCAGATATCTGACCGAACTGACGTGGCGTCAGGTCAACTTGGGGTGATACAGGGCGCTTTGCCGTGCGTCTTCGAAGTTGTTTATGTCACAGACGTTCAGAGTGCTTGAGGTCCGGGGACCAATCAGACAGTGTTTCGAGTCACCCGGTTGCGGATCACCGCCGCAAGCTGCCCGGGTGTGAAAACGACATACAACCCCCCACACCTCACGAGGAGGACCCCTCGTCATGGCAATCAACACGCCTAGCAATGCGGAGAAGTCAGCGAAGCGGCGCCGTGTCACTCTGGCCGTCGGTGTCGCTGCCGCTGTGATCGGCGCAGCCACCCTGGTGGGCACCGCCGGCGCCTCCTCCACCGAGGGCCACGTCTACGGCACCAAGGCCAAGGGCGCGATCGACGGCAGCTACATCGTCATGCTGAAGGACAGCAAGGGCGCCAACTCCGTGAAGGCGCAGGGCAACGACCTGGCCGAGGAGTACGGCGGCAAGGTCAACAAGACCTACGACTCCGCCATCAACGGGTTCTCCGCGAAGGGCCTGAGCGCGCAGGAAGCCCGCGAGCTCGCCGGTGACTCCAGCGTCGAGAAGGTCGTGCAGAACCACAAGTTCACGATCAACGAGACGCAGGAGAACCCGCCGTCGTGGGGCCTGGACCGCATCGACCAGGAGAAGACCGAGGCGGACAAGAAGTACACCTTCCCCGACACCGCGGGTGAGGGCGTCACCGCCTTCATCATCGACACCGGCGTCCGCATCACGCACAAGGACTTCGGTGACCGTGCCTCCCACGGTTTCGACGCTGTCGACGGTGACGACAACGCGGACGACGGCCAGGGCCACGGCACGCACGTGGCGGGCACCGTCGCCGGTACCGACCACGGTGTCGCCAAGAAGGCCAAGATCGTCGCCGTGCGCGTTCTGGACGACCAGGGCTCCGGCACGACCGAGCAGGTCGTCGCGGGCATCGACTGGGTGACCGAGAACGCCAAGGGTCCCTCCGTCGCCAACATGTCGCTCGGTGGCCCGAAGGACGAGGCGCTCGACGCGGCCGTCCAGAAGTCCATCGACGCGGGTATCACGTACGGCATCGCCGCGGGCAACGAGAGTGCGGACGCGGACGGCAGCTCGCCGGCCCGTGTGAAGGACGCCATCACCGTCGCGGCCAGCGACGACAAGGACGCCCAGGCCGACTTCTCCAACTTCGGCTCGCTGGTCGACATCTACGCCCCGGGCGTGGACATCGTCTCGTCCTCCAACACCAGCGACGACGCCACCGAGACGCTCTCGGGCACCTCGATGGCCGCCCCGCACGTCACGGGTGCCGCTGCGCTGTTCCTCGGCGCCAACACCGACGCCAAGCCGGCGGACGTGGCCAAGGGCCTGACCGACGGTGCGACGCCGGACGCGATATCCAACCCGAGCGAGGGCACGCCGAACAAGCTCCTGCGCGTCGGCGAGTGAACAGGGCGATTCTCGACGCAACACCTGACCCCTGGTCGGGAAGCACCCTGAGCAACACCTGAGCAACACCCGCTCCACGAGCGGAAAGCCGCCCGTCGTGGCCCCCGAGGGGGCGCGGCGGGCGGCTTCTTCTCTGTGCCGGGTGTCGCTCCCGCGGAACGGAACGCGCCCCCTCGGGAATGCCGCATCCGCCATCCGGGACGCCCGGAGAATTCGTTGACGCCGTACCGGAATTGCCGGCATGCTCAATTCCGTGAATCGTTCTGCGAACCTTGTCGCGCGGCTGCACGTCGACCTTCGACGGCACGCCGGCGCGCTCTGTGCCGCCGGTTCCTGAGCCTGTCCTCCGGCTGATTCCACCTCGCCGCGCGAGCCCGTCGCCGTCAGACGAAGGGGTCCCTCGCTGCGGTTTCTCCCCCTCCGGCTCCCGTGGGCGTCACAGCCCGCCAGGCCGGCCATTTCCCTTTCCGGCGGCCGCCCGCCGCTTTCCGTGACGACCGCTGTCCCGGTGCCGCCACGCTCATGAAAGCCCCATGAACTCCCCAGGAATTTCTCCATGGAGGCCCCGTGGAAAGCCACAGGGAAGTTCACCGGAGTCCATGGAGGGCGTGTGCTCTGCGGCCGGCCGTTCGCTTACGAGGCTTGTCCCGAAGGAGCCCGTCGATGAATTCCGCGCTTTCCGCCGCCCATTCGACCGCCGCACTTCATCTCCGGGTCGTCGAGAAGGAGGTGCGGCAAGAAGCCGTGCCTCCGCTCGTCGGCTATCTCGTACTCGTCCCGGAGGGAACGGACCCCGGGGAACTGTTCGCAGCGGAGGGCGTAAGGGCCGAGTTCAGGCCCGTCCACGCCCTCGACGCCCGTGAGCCCGCCCCGTCGCCGGCCGGGGCCGGGGATCGCGAGGTTGCGCCGCAAGCTCGGCCCGGAACACCGGGAACGCATCGTCACGGTCCGGCGGGTCGGCTACAAGTACGAGCCGGGCCGGGCGGCGCCCGTCAGGCGCTGAGCGCGACGGGGCGGCGGTCCGCAGCCGCCTCGTCGTAGCGCAGCGCCAGCACGGCGGCCAACTCCTCCGAGGCGCCCAGCACGGGCGCGAGCACATCGGCGCCCGCTTCGAGTGCGCCCGCCCTGATGCGGTCGGGGAGGCGTCCGGGCGCGATGACGTACGGGGCGACGGCCACCCGCTCGACGCCGTCCGCGCGCAGCCCGCGGACGGCGTCGGCGGTGCGGGGGAGAGAAGCGGAGGCGAACGCAGGCCGCACGGCGCACCAGCCCGCGGTGCGCCGCCACTCCCGCGCGGTCTGTGCGATCACTGCGATCGCCTCCGGGTCGGAGGAGCCGGCCGAGGCCAGCACGACCCCCGTGGAGTGCCGCCGGTCCGGTGCCGACCCGGCCTCCCGCAGCCGCCGTTCCAGGGCCTGCAGGAGGAGCGGGTGCGGACCGAGCACCCCGGCCTGCCGTACGTCGAGACGGGGCAGCCGCGCGGTCGTCTCCCCGAGCACCGCCGGGATGTCGGACTTCGCATGGAAGGCCCGGCCGAGCAGGAGAGGAAGGGCGACGACGTCCCGGACGCCCTCGGCGTCGAGCCGCTCCAGCAGACGCGGCACGGAGGGGGCGTCGAAGTCCAGGTACCCGGCCTCCACCCGCAGGCCCGGCCGGAGCGCCCGTACGCGCGCGCAGAGCGCGTCGACGGTCGCGGCGTGCCGGGGGTCGCGGCTGCCGTGCGCGATGACGGCGAGGGCGGGCCGTGTCGCAGCGTGCATGGTGATGGGTCCGTTCCTGAAGGCTTCCTGCGGGAGGCTTACTCGGGGGTCGGGGTCGGGGTCGGGGTCGGGGTCGGGGACGGGGCCGGTTGACGGAGCCGGTTGCCGGGGGACGCCGTCAGCGGGCGGCTGCCAGCAGTCCGCGGTGGCGCAGCACCCGCCTCTCCAGCGGTGCGAAGATGAGCAGTTCGATGCCGATGCCGACGAGCAGGATGAGCAGGATGGCTGCGAGCACCAGAGGCATGTCCTGGTAGGCCCGGCCCGTCTCCAGCAACTGGCCGAGCCCCGCACCGAGTTCGGGGGAGGTGGCGATCAGCTCCGCCGCCATCAGCGAACGCCACGAGAAGGCCCAGCCCTGCTTGAGACCCGCGATGTAGCCCGGCAGCGCGCCCGGCAGCAGCACGTGCCGTACGCCGCGCAGCCCGGTCGCCCCGATGACGCGTCCGGCGCGCAGGTGGAGCGGCTGGATGCGGTCGACGCCGGCGACGAGGCCGTTGGCGATGGAGGGCACCGCCCCCAGCAGCACCACGGCGTAGACGGTGGCGTCGGTGAGTCCGAACCAGATGATCGCGGCCGGTACCCACGCCACGGAGGGCAGCGACTGCAGCCCCGAGAGGATAGGCCCGATGGCCGCCCGGACGGCTTTGACCTGGGCGACGAGCAGGCCCAGCAGCGTGCCCAGCACCAGTGCCACGGCGAAGCCGAGCGCACCGCGCGAGACGCTCTGCCAGACGACTGACAGGATCGTGCCCTTGTACCACTCCTCGGCCAGGGCGTCCCAGACCATCATGGGGCCGGGCAGCTGGTACGGCTCCTTGAGGTGCAGCGCGAACGCCAGCTGCCACAGGGCCAGTACGAGCCCGACGGCCACCACGGGCGGCAGCACCTTGTGGCGCAGTACGTCTCCCAGCGGCGGACGGCGCGTGGCGGTACGCGAGTCCAGGGCGTCCAGTCCGGCCTCCAGCCCCGCGAGGTCGGTGGCACTGTCCGGGTGCGCGGTGCCGTCCTGCCGTGTCGTGCCGTGCTGCCGTGCGGCGCCGTCCGGGTGCGGGGTGCGGCCGGATTCCGTGCCAGGGGCGGCGCGTTCCGTCTCAGTTCCGGCCATGCCGTCGGATCTCTCCCCTCAGCTCCTCGGTGATCTCCACGGACAGGGCGGCGACATCGGCGTCCTCGATGCGGCGCGGGTGCGGGATGTCCACCGTCCACTCGCGTGCGACGCGGCCGGGCCGGGAGGAGAGCAGCACCACGCGCTGTGCCAGACGGACCGCCTCGCGCACGTTGTGCGTCACGAAGAGCACAGAGACCCCCGTCTCGGACCAGATCCTGGTCAGCTCCTCGTGCAGGACGTCCCGGGTGATGGCGTCCAGCGCCGCGAACGGCTCGTCCATCAGCAGCAGTTGGCTGTCCTGGGCGAGTGCGCGGGCCAGTGCCACACGCTGCCGCATGCCCCCGGAGAGTTCGTGCACCCGCTTGCGGTGCGCCCCCGTCAGCCGTACGAGCTCCAGCAGGCGCTCGGCCTCGCCACGCCGTTCCCCCTTGGGCACTCCGCGCAGCTTCAGCGCCAGTTCGACGTTCCTGCCCGCCGTGAGCCACGGGAAGAGCGCATGCTCCTGGAACATCAGGGACGGCCGTCCACCGGGCACGTCGATGGAGCCGGCTGAGGGCTCGTCCAGTCCGGCCACCAGGTTCAGCAGGGTCGACTTGCCGCAGCCGGAGGCGCCGAGCAGCGTCACGAACTCGCCGGGTGCGACGTCGAGTCCGATGTCGTCCAGTACGAGCTGCCGCGTCTCCGCACGTCCGAAGGACTTGGAGACGCGGTCGATGCGGGCCGCGTAGCCGGCCTCGTCCATGGCGGGGCGGGCGCCCGCGACGCCCGCCCCGGCCGCGGATGTCGCGGCGGGCCGTGTCGCGGCGGGCTTCGTGGTCAGTGTGGTGCTCATCGCTGTCACCTCCGGGTCGGGGTGGTGCGTGGTCCGTGGTCCGTGCAAGGGGCGGGCGCAGGGGAGGGGCGCGGTGGGGTCGTCAACTGCCCAGTCCGGCTTCGTCGACGGTGGGTTTCCCCTCGCCCTTCAGCACCTTGTTGAGGATCGAGAGGTCGTAGATGCCCTCCAGGCGGGCCTTGTCCAGCAGTCCCGCGCCGACCGCGTGCCGCGCCTGGAGGGCGAGCGTGGCGGCCAGCGGGTCGTCGGTGACCTCGATCTCCTCGAAGGCGGAGTCGAGGACGGGCCGCGGCAGGGGCTTGCCCGCGTCCCGCTGCAGGGCGGTGTTGATGTGCTGCTTCGCCTCTTCCGGGTGCTCGCCGATCCAGGCGTTGGTACGCACCGAGCCGCGCACGACCGCCTCGACCACGTCGGGGTGCTTCTCCAGGAAGTCCTTCCGCACGACCAGGTTGGTGGTGACGAACTCGCCGTCCTTCCAGAGCTCCTTCTCGTTCAGCAGCACCTTGCCGCCTCTGGCGGCGAGCGCCGAGGCCGTGGGCTCGGGCACCCAGGCGCCGTCGATTCCGCCCTGCTGGAAGGCCGTCGGGATCTCCTTGTTGTCCTGCCGCAGCACGGAGACGTCGCCCTTGCCGGTCTCGGGGCTGACCTCGTGGCCCTTGCCCGCGAGGAAGTGGAAGAGCGCGACGTCCTGCGTGTTGCCGAGCTGAGGGGTGGCGATCCGCTTGCCCTTCAGGTCCCGGGCCGACCGGATCTTCTCGGGGTCGACGACGAGGGACGCGCCGCCCGAGGTCGCCCCCGCCACGATCTTCAGGTTCTCGCCGCCGGACCTGGCGTAGCCGTTGACCGCGGGGGAGGGGCCGACCCACGTCATGTCGACGGCCTTCGCGTTGAGCGCCTCGATGGCCGCGGGACCGGCGTCGAAGACCTGGGTGGAGATCCTCGTGCCGCCCAGCTCCTTCGGGATCTCGCCGTTCGTGCGGAGCCCGGCGAGCGCCGTGGCGTGCGTGATGTTGCCGAAGTAGCCGATCTTCACCTCTCCGAGCCCGCCTGCCTTCTTCCCGCCGACGGCCGCCGGGCCGCCCCTGTCCGCGGGGGCCTTGGATCCGTAGCCGCAGCCCGTGGCCAGCAGGGGCAGCGCGGCGAGCGCGGTGAGCGCCGCGAGGGCGCGCGCAGTCCGGGGACGCGCGTGCTCCCGGGCGGTGAACCGGCGGGTCGGTGTCGGCATGGCGGCGGCCTCAGAAGTCCCAGCCGTCGTCGTCCGCGGCGCCCCCGGCGCCCGCTTCCGCGGTGCCCGTCGCGTCCCGTACGGCCTCGGCGAAGGCGTCGCCGGCCATCCCGGCGGTCAGCGTGGAACCGTCTGCCGGGTCGATGAGCAGGAAGGAGCCGGTGCGGCGGGAGTCGGCGTAGGCGTCGACGGGCAGCGGCTCGGACGTGCGCAGCACGACGCGTCCGATGTCGTTGGCCACCAGCTGCCCCGGTTCGGGGTGCTGGGAGAGGTCGTCCAGGGTCAGGCGTGACGGGATCTCCTTCACGATCGCCTTGACGGTGCGCGTGGTGTGCTTCAGCAGGACGCGTGCACCGGGCGTCAGAGGCGTGTCGTGGAGGTGGCAGACGGTCGCCGTCAGGTCCTGGCTCGCGGTGACGGCCGCGTCGGACGGCACGATCATGTCGCCGCGGGAGATGTCGAGGTCGTCCTCCAGCAGGACGGTGACGGACTGCGGTGCCCAGGCGACGTCGACGGACTCGCCCAGCACGTCCAGCGCCTCGATCGTGCTGCTCTCCCCCGAGGGGAGCACCGTGACCTGCTGGCCGACGCGCAGCAGGCCGGAGGCGATCTGCCCCGCGTAGCCGCGGTAGTCGGGGTGTTCGGGCGTCTGCGGACGGATCACGTACTGGACGGGGAAGCGTGCCGGGTCGTCGCCGGGGTCGTCGGTGACGGCGAGGGTCTCCAGGTGCTCCAGGACGGTCGGCCCGCCGTACCAGTCCATGTGGGCGGAGGCCGTCACGACGTTGTCGCCGACGAGCGCGGAGATGGGGATCGTGGTGATCTCGGGAACGCCGAGCGAGGCGGCGTAGCGGGTGAACTCCTCGGCGATGGCGGCGAAGACGCCCTCCTCGTAGCCGACGAGGTCCATCTTGTTGACGGCGAGCACCACGTGCGGGACGCGCAGCAGCGCGGCCACGGCGGCGTGCCGGCGGGTCTGCTCGACGACGCCGTTGCGGGCGTCGACGAGGACGACTGCCAGCTCCGCGGTCGAGGCCCCGGTGACCATGTTGCGGGTGTACTGCACGTGGCCGGGGGTGTCGGCGAGGATGAACCGGCGGCGGGGCGTGGCGAAGTAGCGGTAGGCGACATCGATGGTGATGCCCTGTTCGCGCTCCGCGCGCAGCCCGTCCGTGAGCAGCGCGAGGTCGGGGGCCTCCTGGCCGCGGCTGCGGGAGGCGTGCTCGACGGCCTCCAACTGGTCGGCCAGCACCGACTTCGAGTCGTGCAGCAGCCGTCCGACCAGGGTGGACTTGCCGTCGTCGACGGAGCCGGCGGTGGCGAAGCGCAGCAGCGACGTGGCCGCGAGCGCGTCGTCGCGTGCGCCGTGACCGGCGGGCGTGGCGGGTGAGTTCATGATCAGAAATACCCCTCGCGCTTGCGGTCCTCCATGGCGGCCTCGGAGAGCTTGTCGTCGGCCCGGGTGGCGCCGCGCTCGGTCAGGCGGGACGCGGTGATCTCCGCGATGACCTTCTCGACCGTGTCGGCGTCGGAGTCGACGGCACCCGTGCACGACATGTCGCCCACCGTGCGGTACCGGACCAGTCGCTGCTCGACGCGCTCGCCCTCACCGGGGCCGCCCCACTCACCGGGGGCCAGCCACATGCCGGAGCGGGAGAAGACGGTGCGCTCGTGCGCGTAGTAGATGGCGGGCAGTTCGATCCGCTCGCGGGCGATGTACTGCCACACGTCCAGCTCGGTCCAGTTCGACAGCGGGAAGACACGCACGTGCTCGCCCGGCGCGTGACGGCCGTTGTAGAGCTGCCACAGCTCGGGGCGCTGACGCCGGGGGTCCCAGCCGCCGAACTCGTCACGCAGGGAGAAGACCCGCTCCTTGGCGCGGGCCTTCTCCTCGTCCCGGCGCCCGCCGCCGAAGACCGCGTCGAACCGGGCCGTCTCGATGGCGTTCAGCAGCGGCACCGTCTGCAGGGGGTTGCGGGTGCCGTCGGGACGCTCCCGGAGTTCGCCGCGGTCGATGAACTCCTGCACGGAGGCGACGTGCAGCCGCAGTCCGTGCTGCCGCACGACCCGGTCGCGGTACTCCAGCACCTCCGGGAAGTTGTGCCCGGTGTCCACGTGCAGCAGCGCGAAGGGCACGGGCGCCGGCGCGAACGCCTTCAGCGCCAGGTGCAGCATGACGATGGAGTCCTTGCCGCCGGAGAACAGGATCACCGGACGCTCGAACTCCCCGGCCACCTCGCGGAAGATGTGCACACCCTCCGACTCCAGCGCGTCCAGGTGCGACAGCGCGTAGGGGTTGTCCATCTCCTCCAGCGTCGTGATCGCCGTCGTCACGCCAGTCCCCTCTCACTCAGCAGCGCCCGCAGCGCCGCGGCGGATTCCTCCACGCCCTGCCGGTGGGCCTCGATCCGCAGATCGGGCGCATCGGGGGCCTCGTACGGGTCGTCCACGCCCGTCAGCCCGGAGATCTCTCCGGACGCCTGCCGGGCGTACAGGCCCTTCACGTCGCGCTCGGAGCAGACCTCCACCGGGGTGGCGACGTGCACCTCCAGGTAGCCGGTGCCTGCGGCCTGGTGACGCTTGCGCACCGCCTCCCGGCTGTCCGCGTACGGCGCGATGACCGGCACGAGGACGATCACGCCGTGCGACGCGAGCAGTTCGGCGACGAACCCGATCCGCTGCACGTTCAGGTCGCGGTCCTCCCGGGAGAAGCCGAGCCCCGCCGAGAGGAAGGTGCGGATCTCGTCGCCGTCCAGCACCTCCACGCGGCGGCCCTGCGCGGTGAGCTGCTCCGCGAGCACACCCGCGATGGTGGTCTTGCCCGCGCTGGGCAGGCCCGTCAGCCAGACGGTCGCTCCCTGGCCCGTTACGTTCATCTCCCGCTCCCTGCCCCCGAGTTGAGTTCCCGTATCCGCCGTCACAGGTGGATTCCGCACTCGCTCTTGCCCTGTCCCGACCAGCGTCCTGCGCGGGCGTCCTCGCCCTCAAGAACGCGCCGGGTGCACGGGGCGCAGCCGACGGACGCGTATCCGTCCGAGAGCAGGGGATTCGTCAGCACGCCGTGCTCCACGACGTAGGAGTCGACGTCCTCCTGCGTCCAGCGCGCTATCGGGGAGACCTTGACCTTCCGGCGCCGCTCGTCCCAGCCGACGACGGGTGTGTCCGCACGGGTCGGCGACTCGTCGCGGCGCAGGCCCGTCGCCCACGCGTCGAACTCGCGCAGACCCTCTTCCAGCGGCGCCACCTTGCGCATCGCGCAGCACAGGTCGGGGTCGCGGTCGTGCAGCTTCGGGCCGTGCTCGGCGTCCTGTTCGGCGACGCTCTGCCGCGGAGTCAGCGTGATCACCTCGACGTCCATGACGGCGGCGACGGCGTCGCGCGTCCCGATGGTCTCCGGGAAGTGGTAGCCCGTGTCGAGGAAGACCACCGGCACACCGGGCAGGACCCGCGACGCGAGGTGTGCCACGACGGCGTCCTCCATGGAGGAGGTGACGCAGAAGCGGCGTCCGAACGTTTCGGCGGCCCAGCGCAGTACGTCCAGCGCGGGCGCGTCCTCCAGCTCACGCCCCGCCTCCTGCGCGAGCTGCCGCAGCTGTGCCGGGGAGTGCCGTTGTGCGGTGGTCATCGGGTGCCACCTCCTGCTCTGCCGTCCGTGGCGTCCGGGCCGTCTCCGTCGTGTCCGCGCGGCAGGCCCCTGGCCAGCAGCCCGAGGAACGAGAGCTTGAACGCCCTGTTGCAGGAGGCGCACTCCCACGCTGCGCCCCTGCCGGTCCCGGCACCCTCCTCGGAAGGACGCAGGTCTTCGTCGCCGCAGTACGGGCAGTAGAACGGCGCTGCTCGCTCGCTCACTGTGTCTCCCGCTCAGCCTCGGCCCGCTCTGGTGCGTCGGCTTCCCTCGTCACTGCTTGCTCCTTCGTCGCTGCGCGGTTCCTCGGTGCAGCCGACGCCGCGGGCCGGGGCTCGCTCGCTGTGTCTCCCGCTCAGCCTCGGCCCGCTCTGGTGCGTCGGCTTCCCTGGTCACTGCTTGCTCCTTCGTCGCTGCGCGGTTCCTCGGTCCAGCCGACGCCGCGGGCCGGGGCTCGCTCGCTGTGTCTCCCGCTCAGCCTCGGCCCGCTCTGGTGCGTCGGCTTCCCTCGTCACTGCTTGCTCCTTCGTCGCTGCGCGGTTCCTCGGTGCAGCCGACGCCGCGGGCCGGGGCTCGCTCGCTGTGTCTCCCGCTCAGCCTCGGCCCGCTGTGGTGCGTCGGCTTCCCTGGTCACTGCTTGCTCCTTCGTCGCTGCGCGGTTCCTCGGTCCAGCCGACGCCGCGCGCCGAGGCTCGCTCACTTGAGCGCACCCTCTTCCGCGCGGGCCGCCCACTGGGCGAAGCGTTCGCCGTTCTCGCGCTGCTCACGGAAGTTGAGCAGCACCCGCTCGATGTAGTCGGGCAGTTCCTCGGCGGTGACCTTCAGTCCGCGCACCTTGCGGCCGAAGCCCGGCTCCATCCCGAGGGACCCGCCGAGGTGCACCTGGTAGCCCTCGACCTGCTCACCGTCCGCACCGGTGACCAGCTGTCCCTTGAGGCCGATGTCGGCGACCTGGATGCGGGCGCAGGAGTTGGGGCAGCCGTTGACGTTGATGGTGACCGGCTCGTCGAAGTCCGGGAGCCTGCGCTCGAGTTCGTCGATCAGCGACGCGCCGCGGGCCTTGGTCTCGACGATGGCCAGCTTGCAGAACTCGATGCCGGTGCAGGCCATGGTGCCGCGGCGGAAGACCGAGGGGCGCGCCGTCAGGTCCAGCGCCTCCAGCGCGTCCGTCAGGGACTGCACCTCGTCCTCGGCCACGTCGAGGACGATCATCTTCTGCTCGGCGGTCGTACGGACGCGGCCCGAGCCGTGCGACTCGGCGAGGTCGGCGATCTTCGCCAGCGTCCCGCCGTCGACCCGTCCCACGCGCGGCGCGAAACCGACGTAGAAGTTGCCGTCGCGCTGCCGGTGGACGCCGATGTGGTCGCGCCACTGCTGCACGGGACTCGAGGGCGCGGGCCCGTCGGCCATCCTCCGGAGCAGGTACTCGTCCTCCAGCACCTGACGGAACTTCTCGGCCCCCCAGTCGGCGACGAGGAACTTGATGCGGGCCCGGGTGCGCAGCCGCCGGTAGCCGTAGTCGCGGAAGACGGAGACGATGCCCTCGTGCACGTCGGCGACCTCGTCGCGCGGCACCCACGCGCCGAGCCGCACCCCGAGCTTGGGGTTGGTGGACAGGCCGCCGCCGACCCACACGTCGAAGCCCGGCCCGTGGTCGGGGTGATCCACGCCGACGAACGCGACGTCGTTGATCTCGTGCGCGACGTCGAGGAGGGGCGAGCCGGACACAGCGGTCTTGAACTTCCGCGGCAGGTTCGAGTACGCCGGATTGCCGATGACGCGGCGGTGGATCTCCTCGATGGCGGGCGTGCCGTCGATGATCTCGTCGGCGGCGATCCCGGCGACGGGCGAGCCGAGGATGACGCGCGGTGTGTCGCCGCAGGCTTCCGTGGTGGACAGGCCGACGCCCTCCAGCCGCCGCCAGATCTCCGGCATGTCCTCGATGCGGATCCAGTGGAACTGCACGTTCTGCCGGTCGGTGATGTCGGCGGTGCCGCGTGCGAACTCCTGCGAGATCTCGCCGATGGTGCGCAGCTGCCGGGTCGTCAGCTGCCCTCCGTCGATGCGGACGCGGAGCATGAAGAACTCGTCGTCCAGCTCCTCCGGTTCCAGGATCGCGGTCTTGCCGCCGCTGATGCCGGGCTTGCGCTGCGTGTACAGACCCCACCAGCGCATGCGCCCGCGCAGGTCCGCTCCGTCGATGGAGTCGAAGCCGCGGTGCGCGTAGATGGTCTCAATACGTGTCCGTACGTTGAGACCGTCGTCGTCCTTCTTCGTCTGCTCGTTGCCGTTGAGCGGAGTGAAGTGCCCAGCGGCCCACTGGCCCTCGCCGCGGTGGCGGCCGGCCTTGCGCCGGCTCGGGGCGGAAGCGGGCTGCTTGGAGGTGTCAGCCATGTTGGTCGTCCTTCGGGCGTCCTTGGGGGTCCCCTTTCCGGGCGCCCTGCCGGGGCGCGGCCGGTTCCGGGAACGGTCCTGGGCAGCGGGCGTCGCTCAGCCTTCCCCGACCTGCGCGTACGTCGGCGACGTGCGGCTACGGGCAGGCGGGGACGGAGCAGTTCAAGCGGGGAGTGGGCGCGCCCGCGTCAGTGAGGGCGGCTGGTGGGTCGGCGGTGCTGGGACTGTCAGCCCGCCGGACAGATGGCGCTGGACATGCGGCCGAGGTCGACGTGGCGTCGACTCACCAAGGCGATTCCAGCGCGAGACATGACGGAAGCGTCGCACGGCGCGGATCGGGCAGTCCACTACCGTCCAAATCATGGACGAAAACGTCTCATACTGCGGGACGATGTGTGAGGGCTCACATTTCCGCAGGTCGGGACCCCTGCGACGGCTCCGGCCGCCCGGGTCCCGGTACCGCGGGCGCGGCCGGGTCCGCGTCCTGCTCCACCGGTGCGGGGGCGGGCTCCTGCGCGACCTCCTTGGCGAAGATGCGGAAGCCGCGCCGCTGGTAGTTGCGCAGCGCGTGCGGCCCGTCCTTGCTGCAGGTGTGCAGCCAGACCCGGTTCGTCGGCTGCCTGTCGGGCCACCGCCGCGCCAGGTCCCAGGCGCGCGCCGTCCCGAAGCCGAGCAGGTGCCCGCCGATGCGCCGCCCGCGGAATGCGGGCAGCAGCCCGAAGTAGCTGATCTCGACGGACCGTCCCGGCCGGATGGCACGGCCGGAGGTGTCCGGGGTGGCGCCGTCGAGTTCGATGTATCCCGCGGGCGTGCCCCGTTCGTAGGCGACCCATGTCTCCACGCCCGGCCGCTCCAGCCACTCCCGCCACCGCGCGTACGTCCACGCCAGCCGGTCCGTCCACTCGACGTCCGCTCCGACGGAGGAGTAGAGGAACCGGCTGAAGTCGGCGCTGGGCACCTGCGCCCGCACGACGCTGACGTCGGCGGACGGTTCCGGCGGCCGGGCCTCCCGCAGATCGTCGGGTGCGGTCTGCTCCAGGAACCAGGTGGTGACGGTCGGCTTCCCGGGGTCGGCGTTCATGCGTTCCGCCCTTTCCCGCTCCCGGCCCGCTGCGGGGCCTGCCGGTGAACGCGGAGACCGCGCACCCGGTTGAGAGCCGCGGCCGTCTCGAAGCGGCGCGGGACGGCGAAGTCCTCGTCCCGGACCGCGAGCAGCGCCTCCGCTCCCCGAGCCAGGTCGCGGTCGAGCAGGTCCAGCGCCTCGGCGAGGGTGCGCCTGCCGTCCACGTGGCCGCGGCGCACCAGGAGTTCCAGTGCGAGCCCGATGCCCGTCACCTGCCGGGAGTCGGTGATCTGCTCCACGGACCGCAGGTCCACCTCGTGCTCGCCGAACGTCAGCGCGTCCTCCCCCCGGGACCGTACGCGCCTGCGCCCGCGCGACTCCGCCTCCAGCGAGGCCGGCTCGGGGACCCGGTGCACGACCGGCGGGAAGGATTCCGCCTCCGCGTGCCGTCCCGTCGGCACGGACGCGACCTCGCGGGCCCGCGAGGTGACGTCCGAGGGCCGGTAGGCGTCCATCATCAGCACCCGGTCGGCGACCTCCAGGTAGTCGCCGGAGCCGCCCATGACCAGCACCGTCGAGACACCGTGGTCACGGTGGAGGGAGCGTACGGAGTCCACCAGCGGGGTCAGCGGCTCGCGGTCCTTGGCCACCAGCGCCTGCATGCGGGCGTCGCGGATCATCAGGTTCGTCGCCGCGGTGTCCTCGTCGATCAGCAGTACCCGCGCTCCTGCCTCCACCGCTTCGCACAGGGAGGCCGCCTGCGAGGTCGAGCCCGAGGCGTTGCCGGTGGAGAAGTCCGTGGTGTCGGAGCCGTCCGGCAGGTGGTCGACGAAGGCGTGCACGTCGACGCGTTCGACCCGGCGGCCGTCCTCGGCCCGCAGCTTCACCGTCTCGGGCCGGGAGACGACGCGTTCACGGCCGTCGCCCGGTACGTGGTCCCAGATGCCCGTCTCCAGAGCGCGCAGCAGCGTCGACTTGCCGTGGAAGCCGCCGCCGACGACCAGGCTCACGCCCTCCGGCAGCCCCATACCGGTGACGGGACCCGCGTGCGGCAGCTCCACCGTCACCCGCATGTTCTCCGGCGACGTGAACGGCACGACCCCGGCGCCCGTCGCCGGCCGGTCGTCGACGCCGCTGCCGCGCGGCAGCACCGCACCGTCCGCGACGAACGCCACCAGGCCCAGCGCGGGGAGGGCGGCACGCAGCGCGTCGGAGTCCTCGACCGTCTCCACGAACTCCCGTACGGCGCCCGCGTCCAGGGCCGCGAAGCGCAGAGCGCGCTCGGCGATGCGGGGCGCGCTGCGGCACAGCAGGCGCTGCGCGTACCGGGCGTCGATGCGGCGGCCCTTGCCCGGCAGCGAGAGACCGAAGCGGAGCGTCACACCTCCGTCGGCGCCGATCTGGCACGAACTGCGGTCCAGGACCTCCTGGCCGCCGGCGTCGATGCGCAACGACTGCTCGCCGTCGGCGACTTCGGCCGCTCGGCGGGCGAGGAAGCTCGCCAGCGCCCGGCGGCGTACGGGCGTCGCCCGCAGGTCCGCCGGGAAGGCCGCGGCGTCCGGCGGCAGATGGAGAGCGGCCCGTGCGGGCGGCGCGAAGGGATCGGCCTGCGCCCGCACCAGCCGCAGCGTCCCGCCGGACTTCTCGGCGCCGGGCAGTCTCCAGGTGCCGACCAGCCCCTTGTAGCGCCCGTACGGTGCTCCGTCGAGACGCCCGAGCTGCTCCTCCAGGCCGTCGCGCGGGGCGCCTTGCTCCCGTGGCACTGAGTCGGTTCCTTCCGCAGGGGGACTTCTGCGACGGGACGATACAGAACGCGTACAACCGGCACGGACCGTGGGCAGGCCGGAGCGCAGGGGCCCCGGCCCGGCGGCGGGGAAGAGCGGGAAGCGGCCCGATGCCGGCCGGGCCGCCCGGTGCGGCGCCGGCGCCGCCCGTTCGCTGTCCGTTCGCCGCCGGTCCGCGTTGACAGGGGAACGGGCGGCTGTTGGACTCCAGCGCGAGCCGCGCCGGCTGCCGCCCCTCTCGCCCGCCGCATCCGCCGAGCCCTGTTCGGCCCCTCGAACCCGTGAGGTCTTCGCATGCCCGAGTCCGAGCCGTCCGTACCGTCCCCCTCCGCCGCCGGTGCCGCCCCCGTCGCCGTGCTCGGGGAGTGCGTCGCCGACGCTTTCGTCCGGGCCCCGGCCGGGCACGCGGGGACGCCCGCCATCGGACTGGACGTGCTCCCCGGCGGCGGCCCCGCCAACACGGCCGTGGCCCTGGCCCGGCTCGGTACGCCCACCCGCTTCCTCGGACGGCTCTCCTCCGACGTCTTCGGACGCCTCTTCCGCGACCATCTCGCCGGCTCCGGCGTCGATCTGAGCCGAGCGGTCGCCGCGAGCGAGCCGAGCACCCTCGCGGTGGCCGACCTCGACGAGGACGGACGGGCCGACTACTCGTTCCACGCGGAGAACACCGCGGACTGGCAGTGGACTCCGCAGGAGCTGGCCGCGGCGGCCCGCGGCCCGGTCTCCTGCCTGCACACGGGCTCGCTCGCACTGGTACGTCCGCCGGGCGGCCGGGCCGTGGAGGAACTCCTCGCGGACGTGGCGGCCCGCGCGACCGTCTCCATCGACCCCAACGTGCGCCCCCTGCTCGTCGAACCCGCCGCCTACCGTGCCGCGTTGCCGCGCTGGTGCGCCGCCACGGACATCCTGCGGCTCTCCGACGACGACCTCGCACACCTCCTGCCCGGGGGCACTTCGCCCGAGGAGGCAGCCGACACCTTCCACGGGGACGGTGCGCGCCTCGTCGTCGTCACCCTCGGCGCCGACGGGGTCTTCGCGTCCCTCGACGGCGAGCGGATGCGTGCCCCCGCCCCGCACGTCGAGGTCGTCGACTCCGTGGGAGCGGGCGACTCCTTCATGGCCGGTTTCCTGCACTCGCTGCACACCGCGGGAGCGCTGGGCGGCCGTCTGGACGCGCTCCGGCCCGGCCGGGTACGGGAAGCCCTCGCGTTCGGCGCCCGCGTCGCGGCGGCGGTCTGCGCGGTGCGCGGGGCGAACCCGCCCTGGGCGGGCGACCTGTAGCGAAGCGGCGCAGCGGAACGCAGCGGGACGGAGGCGTGGAGCGGCGGACCGGTGCTTCTTCGGGCGCCTGGGATCGTTGGGTTCCTTCACGCTTCTTCGTGCCTTTTTGCAGCGCTTTGTGATGCTTCGCGTCGGGTGCGGTCCTTTCGGAACGCGGCGCGTGTGCCTGCACCGTCAAGACTTTTCCGGGGTAGTGCCAAGCACTGGCAAGTTCTCCGTCGGGGCTGCCAAATCGGCCAACCCGTTCACCCTCTCGGCGTACGCTGCCCGCGCAGGCGGCTTCAGTGATCGAACTGGACCCGCGGCAGGCCGTACACCAGCGGCGGGTCCCGGTTCCCCGAGAACCCGGCCGCCGTGTCACCACAGAAGTTCGCACGGAAGGACCTCCGGGTTGCCGCTCTTCACCAGCTCCCGTCAGCTGCAGAAAAAGGAAAAGGCGACCCCGGAGGGCGGCCGGACGACGGAGGGTTCCCCGGAGACCGCACCGGCCGCCGCCGACGCCGCCGACGAGGCAGGCACGGACACCACAACCGGTGAGGGCCGGCCCCGGGGCGAGAGAGCCGACGGCACCGGAACCCCCGCGGACGGCGGGCCCGGCTCCACGGACGACGCCCCGGCGGCCCGCGGCTGGCGCGCCAAGTACCCGGCCGCCGCCCTGTACGTGAAGCACGGGACCACCGTCCTGGCCGCCGCCCTCGTCCTCGCCGCGCTGCTCCTGCCGAACGAGATCAACCGCCTCACCCTCGGCGCGTTCCTGCGCATACCCGGGGAGGCGATCTTCGGCGTCGCGTTCCTGCTCATCCTTCCGCCGAAGGCGAAGCGGGCGGCGGCGACGGTCATGGGAGCCGTGCTGGGCCTGCTGACGGTCCTGAAGTTCATCGACATGGGCTTCTACCAGTTCCTGGACCGGCCGTTCGACCTGGTGCTCGACTGGGTGCTCTTCGACGACGCCGAGGCCTTCCTGGAGGACTCGGTCGGCAAGGCCGGAGCGGTCGTCGCCGTCATCGGGGTCGTCGTCCTGGTCGTGCTCCTGCTCGTCCTCACCGCCCTCGCGGTCCGCAGGCTCAGCCGCATCGTGCTCATGCACAGCCAGGTGGCGATGCGTACGACCCTGACGCTCGGCACCGTCTGGTTCACCCTCGCCGCGCTCGCCGTCCCGGGCGACGGAGTGCCCGTCGCCGCAAAGATCACCGCCGGCCTCGTCAACAACCGCGTGGAGCAGGTGGGCGACGGGCTGAAGGACGAACGGGTCTTCGCCAAGGAGGCCGCCCACGACAAATTCGAGGGGACGCCCCCGGACCGGCTGCTGACCGGACTGCGGGGCAAGGACGTCATCTTCGCGTTCGTGGAGAGCTACGGGCGCGACGCCATCGAGAACCCCGAGATGTCCTCCGGCGTCAACCGCGCACTGGCGGACGGCAAGGAGCGCCTGGAGGGCGCCGGCTTCTCGTCCCGCAGCGGCTGGCTCACCTCACCCGTGACGGGCAGCGGCAGCTGGATGGCCCACGCCACGTTCATGTCGGGCCTGTGGATCGACAACCAGCAGCGGTACCGCACCCTCACGTCGAGCGACCGCTTCACCCTCACCCGCGCCTTCCGGCGCACCGGGGACTGGCGGACGGCGGGCATGATGCCGGGCGTCACCAAGGCGTGGCCGGAGGGCAAGTTCTACGGCCTCGACCACGTCTACGACTCGCGTGAAATGGGCTACAAGGGCCCCAAGTTCAGCTGGTCACCGGTGCCGGACCAGTACACGATGTCCGCCTACGAGCGGCTCGAGAGCGGCAAGAAGGACCGCAAGCCCCTCATGACCGAGATCATCCTCGCCACCAGCCACAACCCGTGGGCGCCGCTGCCGAAGATGATCGGCTGGGACGAGGTCGGCGACGGCTCCGTCTACCACCGGATCAAGAAAGAGGGCAAGGACCCCAAGGACGTCTGGCGGGACGAGCGCAAGGTGCGCCAGGAATACGCGCGTTCAGTGCAGTACTCGATGCACACCCTCACGTCGTACCTGGAGAAGTACGGCGACGACGACACCGTCCTGGTCGTCCTCGGAGACCACCAGCCCGTCCCGACAGTCGTCGGCAACCACGCCAGCCGGGACGTGCCGATCTCCATCGTGGCCCGCGACGAGAAGGTCATGGACCGGATATCCGACTGGGACTGGGCGGACGGCCTCAAGCCCGGCAAGGAGAGCCCGGTCTGGCGGATGGACAAGTTCCGCGACCGCTTCATGACCGCCTACGGCCCCGACGGCGGCTCCCGGAAGGCGGACGACTCCGGGAAGCCGGAGCAGCCGGACGACTCGGGGAAGGCGAAGCAGCCGGAGGACTCCGGGAAGGCGGAACAGCCGGAGGATTCCGGGAAGTCGGACGACTCCGGGAAGAAGGAGTAGCCGTCCGCCCCCGGGCCTGCACGGCCCGGGGGCGTACCGGCCGCAGCGCTACGGCACCTCGGGACGCGCACGCTCCACGATCGACGGCAGGTCCAGCGTGTGGGGCAGCGTGCCGAAGGCCGCGCCCCAGTCCCCGCCCAGCCGTGAGGCGCAGTACGCGTCGGCAACCGGCGCCGGCGCGTACCGCACCAGCAGCGACCCCTGAAGCACCTGGGCCATCCGCTCGACCAGACGCCGCGCACGCGCCTCGATGCCGTCGAGGTCGGAGAGTTCGGTGAGGAGGTCCTTCGTGGCCGCGTCCAGCCTGTGGTCGGCTCCGCGGGCGTGGCCGATCTCCGTGAGGAAGGCGTTCAGCGCCTCGGGGGAGCGTTGCAGGGCGCGCAGCAGGTCCAGCGCCTGAACGTTGCCCGAGCCCTCCCAGATCGAGTTGAGCGGGGACTCGCGCAGCATCCTGGGCATGCCCGACTCCTCGACGTACCCGTTGCCGCCGAGGCACTCCAGCGCCTCGCCCACGACAGGCGTGCACCGCTTCGTCACCCAGTACTTGGCGGCGGGGACCGCGAGACGCAGCAACTGCCTCTCCTGCTCGGCGTCCTGGCCGCCGCCCTGCGCCGCGTCGAACGCGGAGGCGAGCCGGACCGTCAGGGCTGTCGCCGCCTCCGACTCCAGCGCCAGGTCCGCCAGGACGTTCTGCATCAGCGGCTTGTCCGTGAGCAGGCCGCCGAACGCGCTGCGGTGCGCGGTGTGGTGCGTGGCCTGCGCGACGGCGTGGCGCATCAGGGCGGCGGAGCCCGTCACGCAGTCCAGCCGGGTCGCGGCGACCATCTCGATGATGGTGGGCACGCCGCGCCCCACCTCGCCCACGCGCTGCGCCCACGTCGTCCCGTCGAACTCGACCTCGCTGGAGGCGTTGGAGCGGTTGCCCAGCTTGTCCTTCAGCCGCTGCACGCGGAAGGAGTTGCGCGTCCCGTCGGGCAGCACGCGGGGCACCAGGAAGCAGGTGAGCCCCTCGCCCTCGCCGCCGCCTGCCACCTGCGCGAGCACGAGGAAGACGTCCGACATCGGCGCGGAGCAGAACCACTTGTGCCCCGTCAGCGCGTACTCGCCCTCGCCGCCCCCGCTCAGCGGCACGGCCTGCGTCGTGTTGGCGCGTACGTCGCTGCCGCCCTGCTTCTCGGTCATGCCCATTCCCGCGATGGCACCGGGCTTTTCCGACGCCGGACGGTCCAGCCCCGGGGCGTAGGTGTGCGAGGAGAGCAGCGGCTCCCAGACAGCCGCCAGGGCGGGCTCCTTGCGCAGGGCGGGCACCGCGGCGTGCGTCATCGACACCGGGCAGCCGTGCCCCGCCTCGACCTGCCCCCACACGTAGAAGCCGGCGGTACGGCGGAGCTGTCCGTCGGGCCGCGACCACGCGTCGGTGAGCCCCGCGCCCACGGCACGGTCGAGCAACCGGTGCCAGGCGGGGTGGAATTCGACCTCGTCGATGCGGTTGCCGTACCGGTCGTGCGTACGGAGCACGGGCGGGACCTCGTTGGCCTGCCTGCCCCACTCCTGCGCCTGCGCCGAGCCGGCACCGCGGCCCAGCTCGCTCAGCTCGGCGCGTACCTCCTCGGCGCGTTCGGGCGCGGCGTGCCGGGCGACCGCCTCGACGAGGGCGCGGTCGGCCGAGAAGACGTCGTAGTCGACGAGCGGCGGCGGCTGGTTGGTCACGGTGTGAGTGGAGGCTGGCATGGCAGATACGTTAAGGAGGTGCAACCAGCCGACGAAACCCCACCTCGCCCGAGCGGACGATTCCGCAGAGCGCGCGTCATCTACCGGAACGTCCCCAAGCGGAGGATGGCCTGGCTGTTGCTCAAGGACACGGTCAACTCCTGCATGGAGTACCGGGTCCTCGGTCTCGCCGCCGAGGCGGCGTTCTTCACCCTGATCTCCATCCCGCCGCTGCTGCTCGGCCTCATCGGGCTGCTGGGCTATCTCGACGCCTGGATCGGGACCGACACGATCGACTCGATCCGCACCAACTTCCTCAACGCGTCCTCCGCGGTGCTCTCCGACCGCGGCGTCGACCAGATCGCGCGGCCCCTCATCGACGACGTCATCCGCGGCGGCCAGCCCGATGTGATCTCGCTCGGTTTCGCCGTCGCGCTGTGGTCGGGTTCGAGGGCGGTGAACGTCTTCATCGACACCATCACGGTGATGTACGGCCTCGACGGGCAGCGCGGCATCGTCAAGACCCGGCTGCTGGCCTTCCTGCTCTACCTCGTGGCGCTGGCCATCGGCGCGGTCGTGCTGCCGCTGATGGTCGCGGGGCCGGACGCGGTGCTGCGGCTGGTCCCGGAGGCGCAGGGGCTGGTGACGGTCTTCTACTGGCCGGTGGTGCTGCTGCTCTCGGTGGCGTTCCTCACGACGCTCTACCACGTGTCGGTGCCGGTGCGTTCACCCTGGCGTGAGGACATCCCGGGTGCGCTCGTCGCCCTGCTGATGTGGGTCGTCGGCAGCGTGCTGCTGCGGCTGTACATCACGAGCACCGTCGAGGGCCTCACGATCTACGGGTCGCTGGCAGCGCCGGTGGCAGTGCTGCTGTGGATCGGCGTCTCTGCCTTCGCGGTACTCGTCGGAGCCGCGGTGAACGCGGCCATCGACCACGTGTGGCCGTCCGTGGCGACCGCCACCGCCCGCCGCATGAACGAGCGGGCCCGTGAGGAGGCGGCCGCGGAGGTCATCGCCGCGGCAGCCGCCCGCCGGGCGATGCGGGACGCGGAGAACTCGGGAGCCGAGGAGCCGGGGGACGATCCGCCGGCCGAATTCCCCGAGCGGTGGACGAAGTTCCTCCCGCACGCGGACGTGCGGGCACGGCTCCGCGCACGCCGCGACCGCTGAACCGGCGGGCCGCGGCCCCGTACGAGGCGGGCGGCCCCGTACGAGGCGGGAGGGCCCCGCGGCCCCGCATCCGTCGGGCGGAAAACCCGTGGCCCCCGCCGGGCCTTCCCGGCTAGAGTCCCGGCGAGCGGGGCCGCCCTGGCAGGGCCGCCCCGGAGTCCGCGAGAAGGAGGTGAAGACCGATGGCCGTCGTTGTGGTGGGCGCTGCCCGCATCCCGAAGCCCGTTTCTTCCACCTCCGTGGTCCCCGTCTGACGCGTACCGGGACAGCTTCGTCCGTACGGCGTGCGCGGCACCGGGACGGCCACCCTTCCGTGAAGGGCAATCCCGTGAACTCCTCGCTCAACTCGCGGCATCCGCAGCACAGTTCGTCTTCCACCGGCGCATCGGCCGACCGTCCCGGACGGGCAGCCGCCTCCGCCGGCCCCTCCGTGCATCCGCTCGCCCGCTACGGGTGGGACGCGGACGTGGCCGACGCGTTCGCCCCCTATGACGACCAGGGCCTCGTGCCGGCCCGCGTCGTACGCGTCGACCGCGGCCGGTGCGACGCCGTCACGGCGGAGGGCGCCGTACGGGCGGACACCGCGCCGGTCGCCACCGGCGACCCCACCCGCACGATCTGCACCGGGGACTGGGCCGCGCTGGCCCCGGCGCCCGCCTCGGGTCCCGCGGAGGTGCGTGCTCTGCTGCCGCGGCGTACGGCCTTCCTCCGCTCGACGGCGACCAACCGCTCCGAGGGCCAGGTGCTGGCCGCCAACGTCGACCACGCCCTCATCGCGGTCTCCCTCGCCGTCGAGCTGGACCTCTCCCGTATCGAACGGTTCACCGCCCTGGCCTGGACGAGCGGCGCACTGCCGCTGGTCGTCCTCACCAAGTCCGACCTGGTCGAGGACCCCGCGACGCTCGCACAGCTCACCGCGGACGTCGAACAGTCCGCGCCCGGGGTGACGGTGCTCAGCGTCAGCGCCGCCACCGGAGACGGCCTGGATGTGCTGGCCGCTGTCGTCGCCGGCGGCACGTGCGTACTGCTCGGCCAGTCGGGCGCGGGCAAGTCGACGCTGGCCAACGCGCTGCTGGGGGAGGAGGTCCAGGACGTCCGGGCGACCCGGGACAGCGACGGCAAGGGCCGGCACACCACGACGACCCGCGATCTGCTGCCGCTGCCCGAGTCACGCGGCGGCGGGGTCCTCATCGACACCCCGGGGCTGCGCGGCGTCGGACTCTGGGACGCGCACGAAGGCGTCGGCCGGGCCTTCGCGGAGATCGAAGCGCTGGCCGAGGAGTGCCGTTTCCACGACTGCCGCCACGAGAGCGAGCCGGACTGCGCGGTGCTCGGAGCGGTCGAGGACGGTGCCCTTCCGCACCGCCGTCTGGAGAGCTACCGCAAGCTGCTGCGCGAGAACACACGCCTCGCGGCCCGTACGGACGCGCGGCTGAGGGCCGAGCAGAAACAGCGCTTCAAGCAGATGTCGGCCCTCGGGCGGCACATGGCGGAACGCAAGCGCGGAGTGCAGCGCAAACCGTGAAGGCGGGCATGAGGGGGCGGTTGCTACCGTCCCCTCATGCTCCTCACGCCCTCCGGTTCGCCCGACGGCCGCTCCGCAGACCGCGTTTCACGGCTCCCGGTCCTCCGGGCGCTGCGGTGAGCGCATTCGGGCCGCGCGAGTTCCAGCTGGTGCTGCTCCGCCGGATGGCCGACTTCCAGCAGGACCTCGTCCTGGAGGCGCTCGTCGAACTGGGCGCCGGGCGCGCGGAGATGCGGGAGGCGAACCGCCGCTGGCAGGCCATGCTGCGGGCGCCGGGAGGCCGGAGCGCTGCCGGGCGTTACCGCTCGGTGCTGGGCCCGCCCGCCGGCGCAGTACGCCGGAAGACCGGCGATCTCGAGTGCGAAGCCCTGACGTGGCCGCTGCCGCTCTGGCCCGGCCTCCGCTTCGAGGTGCTGAGCATCCCCGGCGGCGGTGTGGTGACGGAGTTCCTGGTGAGAGCTCCCGGTGCGCCGTCACCTCCGCTGCGCACCGTCGAGGATCTGACTCCGTGGTCCTGCACGGTCGACGAGGCCGCACGGGCCTTCGCCCCCGCACAGCCTCTGGAGGGCTCGGCACCCACCCGCTGGCGCCTGGGCTTCACCGCCCCGGACGCCGCGGGAGTACGGCACGAGGTGATCGCGGAGTTCACCTGGGGGCTGCTGCAGCGGCTGCCGGAGGTACGCGCCCTACCCTGACGGCCCGGAGCTGCCGTAGTCTGAACGCATGACCTGGCGACATTGAGTTCCACCGGATTCCCGACCGACTGCGGCGACGGCAACGGCCCGGCGTTCCGCAGTGGCGAGGCTTGCCCGCCGGCTGTACGCCTACGCCTTCCTCGAAGACCTGATCCTGCTCTACCCGGTCTACGCGCTGCTCTTCGCCGAACACGGCCTGTCGGCCGGTGAGATCTCCTCCCTCTTCATCATCTGGTCGTGCGTGACCTTCGTCCTGGAAGTCCCTTCCGGGATGTGGGCCGACCTCTTCTCACGCCGGCTGCTGCTCGTCCTCGCGCCGCTGCTGACAGGGGCGGGCTTCGCGCTGTGGACGTGGCTGCCGTCGTACCCGGCGTTCGCGGGCGGATTCCTCCTGTGGGGCGCGGGAGGCTCGCTGTGCTCGGGTTCCCTTCAGGCCCTGGTGTACGAGGAGTTGGCGCGCCACGAGGCCACGGGTTCGTACGCGCGGATCATGGGCCGGTCACAGGCGCTGGGCACCACCGCGATGATGGCCGCGACGGCGCTGGCAGGACCCGTGCTCGGTGCCGGCGGTTACGAGGCCGTCGGGGCGGCGAGCGTCGTGGTCTGCCTGTTCGGCGCGGCCGTCGGCCGCACCTTCCCGGAGTCGCGGGGAACACTCGCCAGGAGCCGCCGGAACGGCGACGGCGGCGACCGCGCCGGCGGCGACCGCGACGCCGAGCGGGGCGAGACGGAGAGCGGTCCGGGCGACCCCGGCCTCGGCACCGTCCTCCGCGCCGGCGTCGCCGAACTGCGCGCTTCACGCGCCGCTCTCCGCGCCGTGCTGCTGAGCTCCGCGGTCACGGGTGCGCTGATGATCGACGAGTACGTGCCGCTCCTCGTCCGGTCCATGGACGTCGCCGAGTCGACCGTGCCGACGCTGATGCTCCTCGTCTCCGCGGGAGTCGCGGTGGGCGGCTGGTGCGCGGGCCGCGGTACGCCGCGGTTGCTCGGCCCCGCTCTGGCCGTGGCGGCCCTGGCGCTGGCGGCGGGGTCGGTGAGCGGTCCGGCGGGCACGCCGCTGCTGGCGCTGGCGTTCGGCATCTTCCAGTGGGCGATGGTCACGTGCGACGCGCTGCTCCAGGACCGGGTCACCGACCGGGCACGGGCGACGGTCAGTTCGATGGCGGGGTTCGGGGCGGAGGTGTTCTCGGTGCTGCTGTGCGCCGGCTACGGCCTGGGGTCCGCGTGGTGGGGGCACAGCACGCTCTTCGTGGCCGCCGCCGCCCCCTATCTGCTGATCGCGCTCGTGCTGCTGCGGTACGGGCGGAGGACCGGCGCGAGCGAGGAACCGGGGGAGCAGCCGTCCGGACAGGAGCCGTCCTCCGAGGGGCTGGAGCCGTCCACGGAGGAACAGGGGCCGTCCTCGGAGGGACAGGCGCCGTCCACGGAGAAGGACGCCGGGGAAGGGGCTCCGAAACGGGGCGGCAGTGCCCGACGGTGACGTCCGAAAACCGCGAGCAGGGGAGCCGGAGACCGGAGCAGACTGGACCCGTGATGACGGATGAGAGCAGGTACGAGGCCGTTCGCAGCCGGGACGCCCGCTTCGACGGTGTCTTCTTCCTGGGCGTGCGCACGACCGGAATCTACTGCCGGCCGAGCTGCCCGGCCCTCACCCCGAAACAGGAGAACGTGCGCTACTACCCCTCGGCTGCCGCCGCTCAGCGTGCCGGCTTCCGTGCCTGCCGCCGCTGCCGTCCCGACGCCGTTCCGGGCTCTGCCGAGTGGAACGTGCGCGCGGACCTCGTCGGACGGGCCATGCGCATGATCGGGGACGGCGTCGTGGACCGTGAGGGCGTCGCGGGACTCGCCCGCCGGCTCGGCTACAGCGCCCGGCAGGTGCAGCGCCAGCTCACCACCGAACTGGGAGCGGGGCCCGTCGCTCTCGCCCGCGCCCAGCGAGCGCACACGGCGCGGGTGCTGCTGCAGACGACGTCCCTGACGGTCACCGGGATCGCGTTCGCTGCGGGGTTCTCCAGCGTCCGGCAGTTCAACGAGACGATGCGGGAGATCTACGCACGTACGCCGAGCGAGCTGCGCAGCGCCGCATCGAGGGGCGGGCACGGCCCCCGGCAGGTCCGGGAGCGCCCCGTGCGCCGAGCCGGAGGCCCGGCACAGCCGGGCCGCGAGGCCGACGGTCTCACTGCGTCGGGCGTCGCGCTGCGCCTGGCCTACCGGGGGCCGTACGCGGTCCGGGAGGTCTTCGACTTCCTCCAGCGCCGTGCCGTGCACGGCGTCGAGGAGACGGCAGGCGGCCCGGGCGCCCGCACCTACCGCCGCACGCTGCGGCTGCCGTGCGGCACGGGCGTCGTCGAAGTCGACGAACACCACGCGGACGACCGGACGGGCGGGCTACCGCCGGGCGCGCCGGGGGAGACGAGCGGATGGCTCGACTGCCGGCTCCATCTGGCCGATCTCCGCGACCTCACCACGGCCGTCCAGCGTGTGCGGCAGCTCTTCGACCTCGACGCCGATCCGTACGCGGTGGCCGAACGGCTCGGTACGGACGAGGTGTTGGGTGCTCTCGTCGCGCAACGCCCCGGCGTGCGCTCGCCCGGCACCGCCGACCCGCACGAGCTGGCCGTACGTGCCGTCCTCGGCCAGCAGATCACGGTCGCTGCCGCGCGCACGCTCGCCGGACGGCTCGTCGCCGCGTACGGGAAGCCGCTGCCCGCGCCCGACGGCGGGCTCACCCACCTCTTCCCCGAGGCGGAGGCACTGGCGGAGGCGCCGCTGGGCGAGCTGGGCATGCCGGAGCGGCGGCGCTCGACGCTCCGCACCGTCGCGGCGGCGGTCGCCGACGGCACGGTCGCCCTGCATGCGGGCGCGGACCGTGACGAGACGGAACAGGCTCTGCTCGCCCTGCCCGGGATCGGGCCGTGGACCGCGGGCTACATGCGCATGCGGGCGCTGGGAGATCCGGACGTCTTCCTGGCGGGGGACGTGGGCGTACGGCAGGGGCTCGCGCTCAGCGGCGCCGGCGCGGCCCGTGCCGGCGAGTGGCGGCCGTGGCGCTCCTACGCACTGCACCACCTGTGGCACCTCGCGGCGAGCGGTGAGCGGCGGGGAGCGTGACGGGGCGCGGCGTGAGGCGCCGGCGTCGCGGACGGACGGGCTGCCGGGGGCCTTTCCTCACACCTCGTCTCCTCACACCTCGTCTCCTCACACCTCGTCTCCTCACACCTCGTCGAGTCCCCAACTGTGCACCCAGCGCGGGTGCACGCGGATGAGTTCGTCACTCATGCCGGGCGCCAGGTCGTGCGGGCCCGTCAGCAGCTCCGCCTCTCCCCGGATCTCGACACCGCGCACCGCCCACGGGTCCACGCTCACGATGTCGTCCACCACGAGCGCGAGCCGCGGGTCGGACAGCAGGTTGCGCCAGCGCCGGGTCCGGGCGAGGGCGAGGCCGCCGGAGAGGAGCGTGCCGTCCTCCTGGAGGAAGTACCCCACGGGGTTGACCTGCGGCTGCCCCGAAGGGTCGACCGTGGCCATCCGGCACAGCCGTTGACCGGCGAGGTAGGCGCGCTCGGCCTCGCCGAGAGACCCGCTCCGTGGTGAAGCACTCATGCCCGAAGACTCACACGCCAGGGACGTCCACGCACCGGGCGCCGGTCCGACCGGGGGGCGACCTTCGTACTCGGCCCGCGGGCGGAGTGGGACGGCCGTCCGGCGAAGGTCTTTCGCGCCGTGAGTGCGGGCAACAATATGAGCATGACTCAGCAGGGGAGGCCACGCGGTCCGCACTCCGGCCAACAGGACGACTGGTGGAGCCAGTTGTACGACCCGGGGTCACCGGACACGGGCCGCAGCCGCGCGGGCGACACCCTCGACGACCGCTACGCGTCCGTGAGACGCACGATGGGTCCCGCCACGGCCCCGCCGCCGCAGCCCGTACCGCCGGAGGCACCCCGGGTGCCCGAGCCGGAACGCCGCGGCGAATCCGGTGCCGCAGAGCCCCCGGACCCCGGCCCCGCCAACGGAGGGGAGACCGGCGCCCGGACGGAACGGCAGACCGGTCCTGTCACCGAACGGCAGCCGCGGGAGCCGGAGCAGACCGTGGAGTCGGACGGAGCCCCGAAGCCGGACGGAGCCGTGGAGTCGGACGGAGCCGTGGAGCCGGACGGAGCCGCCGTGGCGGATGCGGGCCCGGCGTCCGCCGAGGACGTCCCCCTGCGCCCCGCGCACGTCGGCGAGCGCCCGCCGACGTACGAAGCGGAGCCTGCCACTTTCCCCTCCGCCGATCCGGCGGCGCTGTCCGAACTCGTCCCCGACACAGTGCTGGACGGGGCGCACTACGGCGGACTCACCCTGCGTGCGACGTCGTTGCGCGGCGACTCCGCCCGCCACCGGGGTGCCCTGCGGCGGGACGCCCTGCTGACGGCACGGTTCGGTTCCGGGGAGTCCGCGCTGCTGCTGGTGGCCGTCGCGGGGGGCGGCCGGGCAGCGACCGGCGGGCACCGGGCGGCACGCGAGGTCTGCCACTCCATAGGCGCCGTCGTGGGCCGCAGCCACGCCCGTCTCGCCGAAGACATACGCGCGGACCGCCGCAGCGCGCTCAAGCCCGGTCTGCAGCGCCTGACGGAGCGTTGCTACGGCAAGCTGCGCGCACAGGCCGCGGCTCTCGGCGTCCAGCCGGAGGAGTACACCGCCGATCTGCGCTGCCTGCTTCTGTCGGCCGATCCGCGCTGCCGTACGCGTGTGTTCTTCGGCTCGGGGGACGCGGGCCTCTTCCGGCTGCGCTCCGGCGCCTGGCGAGACCTGGAGGCCGGCCCGGACGGACACGCCCGCCATCCCGGCGAGCCCTTCGCCGACGACGCAGGGGAGGGCCCGGCCACCACTTCGGCCGGACTGCTCGACCCCTCGGAACTCGCCGACCTGGCCGCCCTGAGCGTCCCTTCCAGCCGGCGCGTCCCTGTACCGCCGCCCGCCCCCCGCCAGGACCCGGACTCCTTCCGGTTCTGCGCCACGGCGGCGCAGCGGGGCGACGTCCTGCTGCTGTGCAGCCCCGGGCTTGCGGCGCCGCTGCGCGGGGAGCCGGCCTTCGCGCGGCGACTGGCGCGTTCGTGGACGGAGAAGCCCGAACCGCCGGGCCTGGCCGCGTTCTTGGCGGACGTCCAGCTGCGGGTACGGGGCTACGCGGACGACCGTACGGCCGTCGCGGTCTGGGAGGGCTGACCCGGTCGGCGGACGCGGCCGGACGCCGGTGCACCGGCTGGAAACACGGACGAATCCGGCCCGGCCCGTCCCGCGGGGACGGCGCCGGGCCGGTGTCCGGGCAGCCGGACGGTTCACCCGAACTGCCGCTCGATCTGGGAGAGTTTCTCCTCCAGGGTGTCGAGCCGTGGGCTGGCCGCCCCGACGGAACTGTCCATGTCTCCGCCGGCGCCGCCCACCGCAGTCGCAGGCCGTGACCGCAGCGGCAGCATCCCCGCCCCGCCGTCGCCCGCGGCCTGGACCGGGACGGCGGCCGCCGGTGCGGGTGCGCCCTCCTCCGGGCGGCCCCCGGCCCGGCCACGGCCCCGCCGGCGGTGCTGGCGGTTGAGCGCCTTGACGCGGGCCCGGTCGAGTTTCTCCTGCTCACGGCGGCGGAGACGTTCCTGCTCCCGCTGCCGCCGCTCCTCCCGGACCTCTTCCACTGCCTCGTCGAGCGTCCGTACGCCCTCGAGCAGCATCAGGGACCAGGCACGGAAGGTCTCGCGTGGCGCGCGGAACCAGCGCACCACCCGGATCTGCGGCAACGGCCGCGGTACGAGGCCCTGTTCACGCAGGGCCGCCCGCCGTGTCTGCTTGAGCGCCCGGTCGAAGAGGATGGCCGCCGAGAGCGACATCCCGGCGAAGAACTCCGGTGCCCCGGCGTGGCCGTCGCCGCGCGGCGCGTGAACCCAGTTGAACCAGGCCGCGGCACCCGCGAACGCCCAGACCAGCAGCCGCGATCCGAGCGACGCGTCCCCGTGGCTGGCCTCGCGCACGGCGATGACCGCGGAGAACATCGCCGCGCCGTCCAGGCCGAACGGGACGAGGTACTCCCAGCCGCCGGAGAGCCGCAGATTCTGCCGACCGAAGCCGACCAGGCCGTGGAAGGAGAGCGCAGCGGCCACCGCCGCACAGCAGAACAGGAGCAGGTACGCGGCTGTGGCGTACACGGTCTCCTTGCGTCTGCGCCGCTGCTCCATCAGTTCCCAGGAATCGGCATGCGCGCCGTCGTCCTCGGCGCCCTTCCCGCCCGTGCCCCGTGTCCGTGCGATCACCACGGCCGCCGCAAGGGCGCCGACGAGCAGCACGGCGCTCGCCACCACCCAGCTCAGCGGTATGTCCGTCACTCTCATCGGAATGCCCCTTGCCGCCCGGCGCGGGAAGGCCGACGGCCCGCCGGCGCCGGGCTCGCCTCGGCTGCTGCGTTGTCGCGGAGCATCTTGGCGCAGCAGAAGCCGTATGAAGGTGAATTCGGTACAACTGACCGCCAACGGGGGGCAGTCCGTACCGACAGGGGCGTTGTGTGTCGAACTTCTCAGCGATTCGGGGACAGGCGCGCTATGCGTTCCGCGTCGCATGTGCGGGGACACGTCACGCAGGTGTCCTCCGGGCGGAGCGTGTAGTAGAGGCAGCAGCTCGCCCGGTCCCGTGTGGTGAGCAACTCACCCTGTGGGCCCGTCAGTTCGCGGAAGGCGGCGCCCTGCGCGTACGGGGTGGTGCCACCGGGGAGGAGCAGTCCGGCCTCGTGCATCGCGCGCTCCTCCTCGCCGAGGAGGTGCCCGAGATACCAGAGTCCTTCGGTGATCTCGTCCGTCGCCGTGCCCCAGAGAGCCCGCCTGCCGCGCCGCGTCCTGGGCCGGAACGCCTCCAGCACCGGGGTGAGGTGCTCCGCGACCGCGGCCCGTACCTCCGCGCGCAGCGCCTCCTCGTCCGCCACGACGCGCGCACCGGGCTCGTGCGCGGCGGGATCGTCCGGCAGGCACGCGAACTCCTCGATACGGACGGAGAGTTCGCCGAGCGTCCGCTGGAAGGAGACGGCTTCGACGGGGATGCGCGGCACCCGCCTGTGCAGGAACCAGGGGATCGTGACGAGAAGGCAGACGGGCCACGCGTAACGGTGCAGCGCGAAGCTCGCGACGACGTCGGGGCGGGGCTGCCGGCCGTAGTCGCGCCTCG
Organism: Streptomyces ovatisporus; assembly: GCF_042653885.1. Lineage (NCBI taxonomy): Bacteria > Bacillati > Actinomycetota > Actinomycetes > Kitasatosporales > Streptomycetaceae > Streptomyces > Streptomyces ovatisporus. The sequence continues at coordinate 438,300 of NZ_JBHSFH010000010.1, read as the reverse complement.
CCTGTTCCTCGTCCCAGGCGAGGAAGGATTCGAAAATCGCGCCGCCTTCGGCCAGGGAGGTGGCGCGGACCCATCCGGGACCCGATTCCGGGGAGCCGCCCGGAGGCACCTCGCGCACGCGCAGCGTGGGAAACACCTCGGTCAGACGCGTGTACGCCGTAGTGAGGGGCGAGACGAGGGACGGCTCGGAAGGCGCGGGAGCGAAGGCATGAAGGGGCATGGGAGGACCACCGAATCCATGATCACCGGCAGGTTAGCCTTACCTTATCCGATGCCGCGGAGGTTTGATCTCGCGCCGGGTCCGCCTATGGTGCACAGCGAGACCTGGAGGGGCAGATGGAGCAGACCGGAGCGGATGCGCCCGAACAGGAGGGACGCACCGCACTCCACCCCCGCCTTTTGCTTCCGCCGCCCTCCGCAGGGGAGCAGCATCCTGCGGGGGCCGACGACGACCAGGGGGCACGGGGTGAGCATGTGCACAGCGAACCCGCGGCACCGGGGCGGACCAGCGCCCCGGTCGTTCCGCGGGCACGAGGAACGTCAAGAACGCGGGACGCCGCACGGGCGGCGGGCGCGGGCGTCACCGCGAGCGCCATGGGTTCGAGCGCGATGGGTTCGAGCGCGATGGGTCCGGGCGCGGTGGGTCCGGGCGTGCCCGGCGGGGGCGCCGCGGGCAGGAGCGCCGCCGGTACGGCCGGAACGCCGAAGCTGCCGGAGCGTCACTCCGTACGGGCGCAGGTCCTGACCGCCCTGCGCGAGGCGCTGCTGTCGGGCGAACTCGTCCCCGGCGAGGTCTACTCGGCACCCGCGCTGGCCGAACGTTTCGGTGTCTCGGCGACGCCGGTACGCGAGGCCATGCAGCGGCTCGTGTGCGAGGGCGCCGTGGAGACGGTGCCCAACCGCGGTTTCCGCGTCGCCGTGTGCAGCGACCGCGACCGTGCCGAACTGGCGGAGATAAGAGCGCTGTTGGAGATCCCTTCGGTGCTGGAGGCGGCCCGTGCGATGCCGTCCGAGTGCTGGGAGCGGCTGCGTCCCTACGCCGACGAGGCGCTCCGCACGGCGCAGGGTGGTGACCGCACCGCCTACGCGGAAGCCGACAGTGCCTTCCACGGTGCGCTTCTGGAGCTGACGGGCAACCGCCAACTCGTCGCCGTGGCCGCGGACATACAGCGCCGCGCACTGCGCCGGCCGGCTCCTGTCCCGCCGTCGATGTGCTCGGCGGAGCTGCTGGAGGACGCCTACGGGCACTTCAAGCTGCTCGACGCCCTGCGGACGCGCGACCTGGCCACCGTCGAACGGCTCATGCGCGAACACGTCGCATGCTGAGCAGCCGGCTCCGCCGGGCGCCGACGTGCACCGGGGAGGGCCTCAACGGCTCTCCCCGGCGAGCGGCTGTGCGACGGAGTCCCGTCAGCCGGTGGTGAGTCGGTCCGTCAGCCAGACCGGCACCCCGTCCAGCAGCCGGAAGAGGCGGCGTGCCTCATCGCGGAGTTTCGTGGCTTCCGGTTCCGGCTCGACGTCCGCCAGCGCGGTGAGCGCCGGCGCCATGCCGACGAGGTAGCCGAGCTCTTCACGGAGCCGCAGCGACTCGGCGAACCCGTGCCGTGCCTCTGCTACTTCACCGTCCCGCAGGGCGAGTCCCGCCAGGTGCCGCCAGGTGAAGGAGCACAGCAGATCGTCGTCGAGCGCCGTCGCGGCGGCGTGCGCACGCCGGTACGCGGCCAGCGCCGACTGCGGTGTGTCGCTCAGGTGCTCGGCGAGCAGGCCCCGCCGGTAGTCCAGCATCGCCCTGCCCCGGGAGTCCGGCGGCAGCAGGGCCGCAGCCCTGCCGAGGGCGGCCCGTGCCTCGTCGGAACGGTCGCGTACGCCCAGCACCGTCGAGGTGTACGCGAGTTGACCCCGCTCGCAGGCGGCGGCGCCGCGCTCCTCGTCGTCCTGCGCCAGCGCCTCCGCCGCACGCAGGGCCGCCTCCGCGGCGGCGAATCCGTCCGAAGTGAACATGCACCTCTCGACGAGAAGTGCGGCCCGGCGAAGGCAGGCTGCCGTCTCGGTCTCCGCGTAGGGGTCGAGCAGCGCGGCGGCGTCCTCCCAGCAGCCGCGGGATCGCAGACGCCACACGGCGCGGTCCACCGGCGAGGCCACGCCCAGCCGTTCCGACGGTGCGCCACCGCCGAAGACCGGTGACGGCTCGCCACCCACGGGGTCCAGCCGTACCGAACGAGACATGGCGGTTTCCGCCACAGTTTTCCTCCCAAGCGCGCCGTCGAGCTTCGAGCCGGATGTGAGCGCATCCCAGCACGGATGCGGGACCCGGCCAAGTGTGCGCTGTGAATCAGTTCACAAAGTTTTACTCGATGCCGGCCGTGGCCCGACAGGCGCCCCCGTGTCAGACACTCCCTGAGCCTCCGAGCTGCGCCGACGGGGAGGCGGGGACGGACGTCACGGTCTGTGCCCGCCTGCGGCTCACGCCTTCTTGCGGGCCTGCTTCTTGGTCTCCTGCTTGAAGGCGCGGACCCTTTCCAGGGACTCCTTGCCGGTGATGTCCGCCGCGGAGCGGTAGGCGCCGGGTTCGCCGTACGCACCGGCCGCCTCGCGCCAGCCCTCCGGGGCGACGCCCATCTGCTTGCCCAGGAGAGCCAGGAAGATCTGCGACTTCTGCTTCCCGAAGCCGGGCAGCGCGTTGAGGCGGTCCAGGACCTCCTTGCCGGTGACGGCGCGGCGCCACACGGCGCTCGCGTCGCCGTCGTAGTGGTCGACCAGGTACTGGCACAGCTGCTGGATCCGCTTGGCCATGGAGCCCGGATAGCGGTGGACCGCCGGCTTCTGTGACAGCAGCGCCGCGAACTCCTCGGGGTCGCGGGCGGCGATCGCGTGGGCGTCGAGGTCGTCCGCGCCCATGCGCTTCGCGATGGTGTACGGGCCCGCGAATGCCCACTCCATGGGCACCTGCTGGTCCAGCAACATGCCGGTGAGGGCGGCGAGCGGACTGCGGCTGAGCAACTCGTCGGCTTCCGGCTGCTGCGCGAGCCGAAGGGTGATGTCCATGCACTGATGATCGCGCGCTCGCGGTGGTATCGCACGTGCTCCGCGTAGCCGGCGGCGAGCATGCAACTCCGTGCACTGAGTTGTCAGGGCTTCGAGTCTCTCCGTTCGCGGCCCGAGGTGCCGTCACCGCGTTGCGTACGGGAGCAGAGCCATCTCGCGGGCATTCTTGATCGCCCTTGCGACCTGCCGCTGCTGCTGGGCGGAAATCCGCGTCACCCGGCGGCTGCGGATCTTGCCCCTGTCGGAGATGAACTTCCGCAGCAGATCCGTGTCCTTGTAGTCGACGTAGGTGATGCCGGCCGCATCGAGGGGGTTGGGGCGGGGCTTGGCGGGCTTGCGGGAGGCGTTGTGGCGTACCACGGGATCAATCTCCTGGACTGTGTCGATGAGCTGACGTGTGCTGCTGAGCGGCGTCGGGCCTTCAGTTCGCCTGACCGAGGAGGGAGGCGAAGGCGGGAGACAGCTGCCGCCATTCGTCGGGTCCGGCGGTGTATTCGGCGTCGGTCAGGAGGCAGGAGTCGAGGACTTCTTCGAGTCCGGCGCGGTCGAGGTCCGGCGAGGTGAAGACGAGGTGCTGGCAGCGGTCGCCGTGCTCCGCGTGCCAGTCGAGGGCGGCTGCTGCCCTGCGGACCGGCGTCACCATCTCCCACGCGGCATCCGGGAGCGCGGCGAGCCAGGGCCCGGCGCTCTCCACGCTGAGTGCGCCGCCTGCGGCATCCCATGCCAGGAGGGTGTCGGGGCGGTCGGCGAGCCAGAAGCGGCCCCGGCTGCGCGCAGCGGCGCAGGCGAGCTCCTCCAGCGCTTGGTAGAGCCGTTCCGGATGGAAAGGGCGGTTGCGGTGCCAGACGAAGGTGCTCACCCCGCATTCGTCTGCGTCCTGGGGCAGGAGCGCGCAAGCGGGGTCCTGGGCCGCTGCCGCCGCGCCTGCGTCGAAGCCGGCGAAAGCGGCGGCGGTCAGGTCTTCGGATGCTGCGTGGACGCGGTGAGCTGTGGGGTGGAGTTGGTTCAGGAGCGCCGCGTCCGCTTCGTCCGCGTCTTCACTGTCGACGAGGGCCAGCACACCGGGGTACTCCAGCTGTCTGGCGAAGGTGTCGGCGACGGTCCGCCGGTCGGTGGGGGCAGCTGCAAGTCCTGCGTCGGCCAAGTCGTCGCCGTTTGCGAGGCAGGGCAGGATCAGTGCCGGGTCGATGGCGGTGATGACGCTTGTGAGGGTGAACGCGTCGCCTTCGTGTGCTGTGACCACTTCGGCCATCGCCTGGGGCTCCACCGAGTCCCACAGTTCGATGACGGCGAGCCGGGTCATGCCCCCCGCTGCCAGTCGCTCCAACTCGGGGACCAGGTCCTCGCGCATGGCGCAGCAGGCGCAGTCGTCGACCAACGGTGTTTCTGCGGTGTGCAGTTCGCCCGTGGCGTCGCGGATCGTCCGCCGGACGGTGCCGCGGCATGCCGTGGCGTGGTCGTGATGCAGGGCGACGCTGCCGGGCACGGACCGCAACATCTGCTGTACGACCTCGGTGCGGGCTTCGGAGTGAATCCCGCTGACGAGGACGACGGGAAGTGCCGACGCGGCCTCCATCAGCCCACCTCACGACGGCCGTAGCGGCGCTCGAACCGCTCCACCCTCCCCGCGGTGTCCAGAACGCGGGCGGTGCCGGTGTAGAAGGGGTGACTCTTCGAGGAGATCTCGACATCGACGACGGGGTAGCTGTTGCCGTCCTCCCACTCGATCGTCGCGTCGCCGGTGAGGGTGGAACGGGTGAGAAAGGCGAAGCCGGCGGCCTTGTCGCGGAAGACGACAGGACCGTACGCGGGATGGATGCCCTGCTTCATTGCGGTGTCCTTTGCGAGGGGTGTCAGCGGGTTTCCCGGAAGTCGACGTGCCTGCGGGCGACGGGGTCGTACTTGCGCAGGGTCAGGCGGTCGGGGTTGTTACGGCGGTTCTTGCGGGTCACGTAGGTGTGGCCGGTACCGGCGGTGGACCGGAGCTTCACGATCGGGCGCAGGTCGTTGCGAGCCATGGCTGCTACTATATGGAAATGATTTCCATTAACAAAACGATCCCCGCGCTACGAGAGGCAGGTCACACGTGTCCGCCCGCTGCCAACTGACCGGAGCCAAGCCCGGCTTCGGCAACGCCATATCCCACTCACACCGCCGGACCCGGCGCCGCTTCGACCCCAACATCCAGCGCAAGCGCTACTGGCTGCCGAGCGAGGGCCGCTACGTACGCCTCACCCTCAGCGCGAAGGGGATCAAGACGGTCGACGCCGTCGGCATCGAAACGGCCGTCGCCCGGATCCGCGCCCGGGGAGGAAAGGTCTGATGGCGAAGAAGAGCAAGATCGCGAAGAACGACAAGCGCAAGGCCGTCGTCGAGCGTTACGCAGTCCGCCGCGCCGAGTTGAAGGACATCCTTCGCCGCCCCTCCTCGACGCAGGCCGAAAGGGATGCAGCACTGCGCGAGTTGCGCCGTCAGCCACGCGACGCAAGTCCCACACGGGTCCGCAACCGCGATGCCGTGGACGGGCGTCCGCGAGGGCATCTGCGGAAGTTCGGACTCTCGCGCGTGCGCATGCGCGAGCTCGCGCACAGGGGACACCTGCCAGGAGTGACCAAGTCCTCCTGGTGACCCGCGACCAGGGGGTGCCGGCTCGTTTCGCTGCGCGCCCCCTGATGCGGCATACAGAACGGCGGCGGGGGCGCACGAGAGTCCGATCCACGGCCTCGGTGCGCTCCCGCTCCGGAGTCCGGAAAGCCTTGCTCAGGGCTGACGCACGCTGCGCCGCGTCGGCCTCGACTCCGGCGGGCCCCGCGCTCGCGGCGGAGGCCGCGGGTCAGCGCGCCCGGTGGGTTCAGTTTTCGTACGGGTCGCGTGGGGCCGGGACCGATCTGGCCTGGCTGACCTTGAAGAACGGTATTGCGCCGCCGTTGACGGGGTCCTTCATCCGTTTACGGGTGTAGGTGCCGGTGACCTCGAGCCAGCTGTCGGCCGGCATTGCCGGAGGCATCTTCCCGGAGAGGCCGATCTTGACGGGCTGGGCGTCGGCGGCGCAGCAGCTGCGGACCATGCGCGTCAGGTAAGGGTCGCCGCCCCGGTCGAGGGCGACGAACCCTGTGATCTTGATGCGGCGGTCTTCGAGGGAACGCCCGTGGCCGTAGGCCGCGCGGCCGGCGTAGTCGGTCACGCCGAGCCGGAGAGGGTCGCTCGCGGGGAGGGCCGGGAAGTCCCCGGGGTGTTGCAGGGCCGTGCCGGCATGCATGGCGCTGTAGGAACCCGGTGCGGGTGGGGCGACCAGGACGAGGGCGAACAGAGGCAGGAGGAGGAGCCAGGAGATCCGGGGTTCGCGGTGTGTGTGGCCGCGCGGGCTGTCAGGATCCTGGTGCTCAGGCTCGGGCTGGTTCCCCTGAGGCGTGCGCGGCCGACGCAGCTCGTACCAGACGGTGGCGATCGCGACGACGATCAGGACGATGCCGGCCGTGAGCAGCAACGGGCGCAGCCCGGCCTTGACGTAACGCAAGTAGAGGTCGGTGGAGCCGGCACGCACCACTGCCGCACCGATGAGGAGCAGCACGACTGCTTGCGCTTCCCGCTTCACAGCAGGACCGCCCCGACCAGAGCCGACGTCAGGACAGCGAGAGCGAAGGTGGCGGGCGCGAACCGCAGCGCGAACCCGCGACCGAACGTAGCGGCCTGCATGGCGAACAGCTTCAGGTCGATCATCGGTCCGACGACGAGGAACGCCAGCCGAGCGGTGAGCGAGAACTGGGACAGCGAGGCGGCCACGAACGCGTCGGCCTCGGAGCAGATCGACAACAGCACGGCGAGGATCGCCAGGGCGAGGATCGACACCAGGGGGCTCCCGGCCGCAGCATTCAGCCAGTCTGCCGGGACCACTGCCTTGAGAGTGGCCGCGGCGATCGCTCCGACGACGAGGAAACCGCCGGCGTGCATCACGTCGTGCCGTACGGAGCCCCAGAATGCAGCGCCCTTGCTGAGGCCGTCCGAAGACGGTCGGGCCGACAGGCGCAGCCAGTCGGTGCGGCCCAGCCGCTGCCACAACCACCCCATCGTGCAGGCCACGAGCAGGCTCGCCACGAAGCGGGCGAGGACCATCTCCGGATTGCCCGGGAACGCGACCGCCGTGGCAGTCAGCACGATCGGGTTGATCGCCGGGGCGGAGAGCAGAAACGCCAGTGCCGCCGCGGGTGTGACGCCCCGGCGCACGAGTGCCCCGGCCACCGGCACGGAGGCGCACTCGCAGCCGGGCAGGGCGACCCCGGCCATCCCGGCGGTCGGCACCGCCAGGGCGGGGTGATTCGGCAGCGCGCGGGCGAAGAACGACGGCGGGACGAACACCGAGATGGCTGCCGAGAGCAGCACGCCGAGGACGAGGAACGGCAGCGCCTGGATGACCACAGCGACAAAGACGGTCATCCAGCTCTGCAGCGCCGGCGTGGACAACGCCGCACGGATCTGTCCCTGCACGGCGACGAGCAGGAGCAGAATCATGATCAAGGCGAGCCGGGAATCGAACTGCCAGCCCCGCGGATCCCTCACGTCGCGGTCGGCCCCGGCCGGAGCCTTGGTGGTGGTCACGGGTGCAGTCCCTCCGAGGTGGCGTGTGTGCCGCTGCGGCCGGGGTATGCGGCAGCGGCCGCCAGCGTAGTGGGGGCCTGTGTCGCCGCGTCTTCGACTGCATGACTGCGAAGCAGCCGGCGGGTTCGAAGGTGGCCTGTCGGAACCCTGAACCGCGACGACGACCGGAGCCCCGGACGGCGGGCCGGTGCAGGTATCGGCACCGAGGGCGGCGTCGCCCTGGCGGGGGTCTTCGCGCTGTGCAGGCAGAACGTCGAACGCTGCGCCGCCTCACCCTCCGAGCCGTACGGCTTCTGCCCGAGCGGCGAGGCTTCAGCGCGCCCGGGACGACGCGGGGGGGGGATGCCGCCTTGCGACCGCCCCCCCCGCCTGCCGGACTCGCTTCGTACCCTCGCTCAGGCGGGCAGGAGGGTTTCTGCGTGCGGACTGGTCGGGGTGGGTGTGCCGGGAAAGCTGAGGGTGCGGTATACGGCGACGTTGCCGGCCCGTTCGCCGCATGCCTGCGCGGCCTCCATGGCCCTGCGCGTGCAGGAGGGGTCTCGGGAGTCCAGCAGGATTCCCAGAGTCGTGCCGCTGTGCCCGACGGCCACGCCGAGACCGCCGACGTCTCGGCAGATCTCCAGCATCGGGTCCAGTGATCGCTTGTAGCGGAACGGCTGATTCATCAGTGCGCTCCGGGTCGCGACCTGGCCCACTTCTGCCAGATCGTGCCTGGGGACGGCGTAGGAAAGCCTGTCCAGCAGGCGGGCGTACTCGTGACTCTGCGCTGTGGAGAAGGACTTGGGAATACGGTTGTAGGCCACGGTGTCGACCGCTCCGCCCTCGTCGATCCCGACGACGGTCATTGCGGGGAGGGTGCCGAGGACCGCCCGGAGTCGCACCGCCCGGTGATGGAAGGCGACTATCGCCGGGTAGAGCACGCCGTCCGTCGGCTCGATCCGGGCCAGCAACCTCTCGATCCTGCAGGGCGGCATCGGCGTACGGAGAGTGCTCGCCATGGCCCGGGCGGTTGCGACGAGGTCCGCCGAGGAGCTGGCCAGTCCCTTGCCTTCGGGGATCACACTGCTGACGGTCAGGACGCCCCTGACGGGTCGTCGTTCCTCCTCGGCGATCATGCGTGCGAGCTGCAGTGCCTTCTTCTTGTGCGCGGGCCGTACGCCGATCCCCCCGACTCCCGCGTCCTGACGGAAAGTTGCCATGCTCCAACGGGCGACCGGCAGCGTGACGAGGAAGTCGCCGCCGTCCTCCGGGAGCACACCCTGCAGCAGTTCGCCGAAGGTGCCGAAGGCTGTGCCCGTGCCCGTCAGTTCCTGTCGCAGTGTCACGTCGTGGAGGGGTTGCACGTGTTCCTCTCTTCTTCTTTCTTCGCCTCCTCGCAGCTGCTGCTTGCCACTGCACGAGTGCATGTGTCCGAGAACCGCCGCACACCAGCCGTGGCCGGCTCGGTGCCGCATCAGTGCGGTCAGCTGCCGGTGAGCGATCCGCGCCGGGTACGTACCCGGCTGGATGGCTTCGCGGACTCCTGAAGGGGTCTCTCGGCGTACGGATAAGGCCAGTTGGCGGCCGTGGCGGCGCCGGGATCGAGGACCTGATACGCGAGGTGTCGACGGGGGGGCGAGATGAAACTGGTAATCGTTCTAACTCGCCGAGGGTGAAGAGGCAAGTCGGCTTCGTCCGAGAGGGGGTGTGCCCCTGGGGTCCGAAGGGTCTCGTGAGTTGGCGGCGTCCGGTGCGGCCAGTAGTGCTCTTGACAATCATTTCCATCTAGCCGATGCTCGCTGACGCAGGACAGCCGCCGGAACGAGCTGTCCGCATCGGCGCGCCATCCCGCGCAAGACCGCGAGCACTTCAGCGGAGTCCTCGGAGTTCGCCTCCCTGCGGGAGGCGCGTCGTGTCTCGGCCGGCGGACCGGCCCGAGGCCGAACCCGCAGGAAGAACCCCAGCAGGAGGAGCCATGGGCGAGCAGTACCGCACGAGGACAGCACCGACCGCCGGCGAAGCCAGGGCGTGGGCCCTTCACGAAACCCTTCCGCACACGCTTCCCGCGCACGAGATCATTTCCCTGAACACTCCCAAGGCGGACCTGCATACGTGGCGCACATACGCCTACAAGGAGTGGACGTTCGACCTGCCTCCCGATGTCTTCATGCCGGGGGAGACAAGCCGGATGATCCACGACCGGATCCTGGACGGAACCATCCCCGTCAGCGGCAGGTCGTACGCCGCGATGGGGGCCGGCCTGGGGGTCGAGGCGGTCGTAGCCGGGCTTCGCGGGGCGAAGGAGATCCACGCGGTGGACGTCGACCCCGAGAGCGTCCGTGCGATGACGGAGGCCTACGAGCGCATCGTGGGGGACCGGCCCGGAACCCTCTTCCACCCCTGGGTCTCCGACTTGTTCGAAGGAGTGCCCGACGGGGCGCAGTTCGACGTCGTCACCTTCAACCCGCCCGCCGTGCGGGAGACGGTGAGTGACGACCCGGCCGTCGTGCGCAATGTGTGCGTGGGAATCGGCATAGCGCGTCAGTTCTTCGACCAGATCGTGCAGAGGGATCTGCTGACGGACGACGGTGAGATCTACTTCATCGTCTCCAACACCTCCGAACTGCGGGACATCGTCGCGTACGCGATCGAGGCCGGGTTCTTCCCGGAGGTGATCCACCATCAGACGTGGGACACGGACGACGTACAGACCTTTCTGTTCACGTTGCGACGGATCGCAGCGGTCTGACGGGCCCCGGGATGCACTCACACATAGCGGAAGCAATCAAGCAGCCCGACCTTGTTCGCATTCAGCCGGATCTGATCTGCCTGCGTTTCGAGACGATGAAGATCTACTCGGCCCTGGGAGCGGTTCGTCATCTGCTCGATTCGGGAGCCGTGAAGCCGGGCGACACGCTCATCGACAGCTCGAGCGGCATCTACGCGCAGGCGCTGGCTCTCGCCTGCCACCGCTACGGGCTCAAGTGCCACATCGTGGGCTCCACGACCGTGGACCGGACGCTCCGCGTGCAACTGGAGATCCTCGGCGCCACCCTGGAACAGGTGGAGCCGTCGAAGAATCTGCGGCTGGACCAGGAACTGCGGGTTCGCCGGATCGCGGAGATCCTCGAGGAGAACCCGTCGTACCACTGGATGCGGCAGTACCACGACGAGATCCACTACTACGGCTACCGCGAGGTCGCCGACGACATGGACCGTGAAATTCCCCCGGGGCCGGTCACCTTGGCCGGTGGCGTAGGTTCCGGGGCGTCGACCGGTGCACTCGCCACCTACCTGAGGGAAGCCGGACGTGACGTGTCCGTGGTGGGCATACAGCCTTTCGGCAGCGTCACGTTCGGATCGGAACACGTGCCGGACCCCGACATGATCATCGCGGGGATAGGCAGCGCCATCGAGTTCAAGAACGTCCGGCACGACCTGTACGACAGGATCCACTGGGTCAACTTCGCATGCGCCCTGTCGGGCTCTGTCGAACTGCTGCGCAGCACCGGCATATTCGCCGGGCTCTCGGCCGGGGCGGCGTACCTGACCACTCTCTGGGAACGGCGCGCGGACAGCTCTCGCACGTACGTCTTCATCGCGGCCGACACGGGTCACCGCTACGTCGAAGACGCCTACGCCCAGCACCGCGGTGCCAAGGGCATCGAGACCCTGAGGCCGCACGAGATCACGTCCCTCGACGAACTGCGGCCCCCCTGGTCGGCGGCTTCCTGGCGCGACATATCCCAGCGGGCGCACGGCAGTTGACGCCACGGTCCCGTAAGAAACCAGGTCGGCTCCTCGACGGCCGGCCACCGGCTCGCAGAGCTGCCGACAGCACATCCACCACTCGACGAGAGAACTGAGAATGCCCTACCCGAAGCCGCACACCGTGGCGGAACTGACCGAGGGAATACTGAAGGGGGCCTATGGCCCGGATCCGAAGGACGTGACCGTCACCAGCGCCTTCTGGCTCTACCACACCACGCGGCTGGCGGGCAGCGACGTCACGTACCACAACCACTATCTTCTGCTGCGCGTGGGAGAGAGCTTCGGAGCCTGCTCCTTCGAAGCGGGCGAACTGAGCCCCGATTTCTGCGAGAACGCCTCCGGTTTCACCCTGGAGACGCTGCTGCGCAGCGAGTCCCCCTCTGTACGCATCGCCGCACTGGATGCCTATCTCTCCCGTGTGCGGCCGCACCGGGACGCCGGTGAGGCCGAGCAGGTCACGCTGCCCACGGGAACGCCGGAGATACGGGCGAGGGCGCGGGACGCCGCCATCGCCGGCCTCCTCGACATCGAGCCGGGCGCCGAGGTGGCTCTGATCGGTGTGGTGAATCCACTGATCGAAGCGATACGTGACCGGGGCGGCGTCGCTCTGCCCTGCGACCTGAATCTGCGGACCACCCAGTGGGGTGAGCCGGTCTCGGACGACATGACCGAAGTCCTCGAGCAGGCCGACGCCGTGGTGGCCACCGGAATGACCCTCGGCAACGGCACGTTCGACCTGATCCTCGAGCACTGCAGGCACCACGACGTCCCGCTCGTGGTCTACGCACAGACCGGGAGCTCCGTCGCCCGAGCGTTCCTGTCCAGCGGCGTGACTGCCCTGTCGGCCGAGGCCTTCCCCTTCTCGCAGTTCAGCGCGGACGCGACCGTCCTGTACCGCTACTGGGCCGACCGCTCCGCGGCGGCACCGGAGGAGGCATCGTGAGCGCCGGCGCCGGGACTTCGCAAATGAAGCGAACGGACCAGGACACTGGTGAGCGGCTGCCCGGTGATCTGAAGATGACGCGCACGCTGTGGCCGATACTGCTGGCCTCAGCGGTCGGGCTGCTGCCGTTCACCATCTTCAGCACATATCTGGTACCGATCGCGGACGAGTCCGGAAGCAGCGTCGCGGCGATGGGCGGGCTCCGCGGACTCGGGGGCCTCGCGGCCCTGTTGGTCGGTACGGCACTGGCACCGCTGATCGACCGGGTCCCCAAGGAGTGGGCCGCTGCCGGCGGACTCGGAGTGCTGGCCGTCTCCGCCGCAGTGGGAGCGAGCGGAGAGTACATCCTTCTGGTGGCCTTCTGCCTGTTCGTGGGCGCCGGGACGGCCGTGCTCAACCCGGCTCTGACCGCGGCGGCGGCCGACCGGTTCGGTTCCGGAAAAGCGGCCGGCAGAGCGGCGACGCTGGTCACGGCCACGCAGTCCATGACGGCGATGCTGGCGGCGCCCGTGATCGCGCTGCCCGCGGTGTTCTGGGGATGGGAGGGAGACCTCCTCGCGGTCACAGCCGTCTCGCTGCTGCTCGCGGCCATCCTGCTCTCCCGGCGCGGACGCTCCGGTGTGGAGGAAGAGGCCGGTACCGGGGAGAAGTTGACCTACTTCGCCTCCTTCAAGGCCCTCGCCGCGGTGCGCGGTGCCGTGCCGCTGCTGCTGATCTCCCTCCTCCGGACGGCCGTGTTCATGGGGTACCTGGCATATCTGGCCGCGTACTACGACAGCCGCTTCCAACTCGACCCCGCTCTCTTCTCGTTCGTGTGGACGCTCAGCGGTGCTTCGTTCTTCGTGAGCAACCTCCTCACGGGACGCCTGACGAACTCCGCTCAGCCCCGACTGCGTACGGAGCGCTTGTTGATCCTGGGCCTTGTGGCGGCTCTGGGCTCCGTCGTCGGGTTCTACTTCACCCACTGGCTTCCGCTGGCTCTTGCGCTCACCTCGCTCCACGCAGCCAGTCACGCGGTCGTCGCCGCGTGCGCCGTGAGTCTGCTCGTCCGGCGCTGCGGGACGCGGCGCGGGTCCGCACTGAGCATCAACGCCGCGGGGATGAGCCTCGGCGTCTTCGTCGGCGCTTCCCTCGGCGGCGCCGGGCTCGGACTCGCCGGCTATCCCGGAATCGCCCTGGCCTTCGGGGCGCTCATGGTGGCCGCGCTGGGAGCTGCCCTCCTGGTCGCGCGTCTCTCCCGCGCCGAACACCCCGCTGAGGACGGCACGGAGAAGCCCGAATCTTCCGGCACGTCCACGACCTCGTGACCGACCCACTCACGACGGACACGTCGTGCACCATCCGTTCCGGAAAGGACTGCGTATGCGCCCGTCAGCATCCCCGGCGCCGACGGTGAGCAGCGATTCCCGTATCCCGGAGGGGAAGGTGGGCCAGGGCCCCGGCGCCCGTGGTCCCCAGCCCTCTGCCTCACACATGAGGCTGACGACGACCTGCGTCGCGCTGGTTGTCCTCCTGCTGGTATCGGTCGTCGTCGCGATCGGCCTCGGAACCGCTGTGGTCACTCCCGGCGACACGGCCCGGTACCTGTGGGCGGCCCTGAGCGGCGGGAAGATCGGCGCGAGCGAGGCGACGACGTATCAGATCGTCTGGGAGATCCGCACGCCACGCGTGCTGCTGGCCGCGCTCGTCGGGGCCGGGCTGAGCACCATCGGGGTCGCCGTCCAGGCGATGGTGCGCAACGCGCTGGCCGACCCGTACGTGCTGGGCGTCTCCTCCGGCGCGTCCGTCGGTGCCGTCGGCGTCACCGTCACCGGAGGACTTGCGGGGCTGGGGGTCTACGCCGTGTCCACCGGAGCTTTCCTGGGCGCGCTGGCGGCCTCCGCTCTGGTGTACGCCGCAGCCGCCAGTCGGGCCGGGATGTCGCCGCTGCGCCTCATCCTGACAGGCGTCGCCATGGCGCTCGGCTTCCAGGCCGTGATGAGCGTGATCATCTATCTGGTCCCCGACAGCGAGGCCACCAGCACGGTTCTGTACTGGACCATGGGCAGCTTCGGCGCCGCGACGTGGGCAGCCATGCCCGCCGTGGCCGCGGCGGTGCTGCTCGGCCTGGTCGTGCTGCGGCGCTACAGCCGCGCCCTGGACGTGATGGCACTCGGCGACGAGACCGCGGCGAGCCTGGGCGTCGACCCCGACCGGCACCGCAAGCAACTCCTGGTCCTCATCTCGCTCGTGACCGGTGCCATGGTCGCCGTGAGCGGTGCCATCAGCTTCGTCGGCCTGGTCATGCCCCATTTGGTGCGCATGGTCGTCGGGGCCACCCACGCGCGCGTACTCGCCGTCAGCCCCCTCGTCGGAGCCGTCTTCATGGTGTGGGTGGACCTCGTCGCCCGAACGCTCGTCGCCCCGCGGGAACTTCCCCTCGGCGTCATCACCGCACTGGTCGGCGTCCCGGTCTTCGTCACCCTGATGCGCCGCAAGGCCTACATGTTCGGAGGCCGCTGACATGGACCTCACCCTCGATCAGCTCTCCGTCGTCACCGACGGCAGGAAGCTCCTGCACGACCTCTCCCTGAACGTGAGGGACGGCCGGTGCGTGGGCCTCATCGGCCCCAACGGCAGCGGCAAGTCCACGGCGCTGAGGTGCATCTACCGTGCCCTACGGCCGAGTTCCGGCACCGTGCGCATCGGCGGGGAGGAACTGTCGCGTCTGAGCATGCGGCGAAGCGCCCAAGTGGTCGCCGCCCTCGTTCAGGACGGGGAGGTCGAACTGGACTTCACCGTGGAGGAGGTCGTCGCTCTGGGCCGTACGCCCCACATCCGCGGACACCAGGCGCTCGGCGCCAGGGAGCGGGAGCTGTGCGAGCGGGCCATGGAGCAGCTCGACATCTCTCACCTGGCTCAGCGCGGTGTGCTGACGCTGTCGGGAGGCGAGCGTCAACGCGTTCTCGTGGCCCGTGCGCTCGTCCAGGAGCCGAAGATCCTCGTCCTCGACGAGCCGACCAACCACCTCGACGTACGGCACCAGGTGGAGCTGCTCTCGCTGCTCCGTGGTACCGGCCTGACCACCCTGGTCGTCCTGCACGACCTCAACCTCGCCGCCGCGGCCTGCGACCAGCTCGGTTTGCTCTCCCAAGGACGCCTGGTCGCCTCCGGAACTCCCGAGAAGGTCCTGACGCCGGAAATGGTTCACGACGTCTTCGGCGTCCGCACCACCCTCGTCAGCCACCCGCTGACCGGTGACCCGCAACTGCTGTACTCCCTCACCCCTCCCTCACCGAACGGAAGTGACATGCCATGCCCCTCACCCGGCCACTGAAGCATCCACGGCGACGCGCCGTTGTGGGATCGACCGCGGCTGCCGCTCTCCTGCTCAGCGGTTGCGGCGCCGACGTCGCGACCGACGGGAAGAAGTCCGAGAAGGCCACCGTCAAGAGGTGCGGCGAGCCGGTCGAATACACCGTCCCCGAGCGCGCCGTCGCCTACGAGGGCGGCAGCGCCGACAAACTCTTCAGCCTCGGACTGACGAAGCACGTCCACGGCTACGTCATGCCACCGGCCAACCCTCCCGTGAGCGAGTCGCCGTGGGCATCCGAATACGCCAAGGTCAGGAAACTCAGCGACGACCTCCTCAACAAGGAAGTGGTCGTCGATGCCAAGGCGGACCTCGTCGTGGCCGGCTGGAACTCGGGCTTCAGCGACCAGCGCGGCATCACGCCCGCAATCCTGGACAAGCTCAGGATCCAGAGCTTCATGCACACCGAGAGCTGCTACAACTACCCGAAGCACCCTGAGAAGAAGAAGCCCTTCGAAGCCCTCTACACCGACCTCGAACGGCTCGGGAAGATCTTCAAGGTGGAGGAGAAGGCGAAGAAGGCCGTCGACGGCCTCAGGCAGCGCGAGAAGGCCGTGTCCGCAAAGGCGCCCAAGGGCAGCCCCGTACCGGTCTTCCTCTACGACTCCGGCACGGACCAGCCCTTCACGGCGGGCAACCAGGTTCCGCCCAACGACATCATCGAGAAGGCCGGCGGGAAGAACATCTTCTCCGGTCTCGATGAACGCTGGACACAGGTGAACTGGGAAAGCGTCACGAAGGCCGAGCCCGAGGTCGTCATCATCCTCGACTACGGGGACAAGCCCGCCGAGAAGAAGATCGACTTCCTCAGGAAGTCACCGCAGACAAAGGAGTTGCCGGCCGTGAAGAAGGACAACTTCTTCATCCTCGACTACAACGAGGGAATCAGCGGACCGCGCAACATCGACGGCCTGGAGAAGTTCGGTAAGTACCTGCGGAACCTGGAACGGTGACTTCAACAGGGCCCATCGCCGACGACGGCTCGCAGTGAGTCCGGGGGCGTGGGGCGGGCGGGCCCCGAGCCGATGATGATCACGTTTCGGACGTCGCTCACCCCGCGGCCTCCGGAGCGATCTCGGAGATCAGGCCCTCGATCCGGGTCCTGATCTCATCGCGGATGGGCCGTACGGCCTCGACGCCCTGGCCGGCCGGGTCCTTCAGCGTCCAGTCGAGGTAGCGCTTGCCGGGGAAGACGGGGCAGGCGTCGCCGCAGCCCATGGTGATGCAGACGTCGGATGCCTGAACCGCGTCCACGGTGAGGATCTTCGGGGTCTCGGCGGCGATGTCGATGCCGACCTCGCGCATGGCCTCGACGACAGCGGGGTTGACGGTCTCGGCGGGGGCCGATCCGGCGGAGCGGACCTCCACGCGGTCACCCGCCAGGTGGGAAAGCCATGCGGCGGCCATCTGGGACCGGCCGGCGTTGTGGACGCAGACGAACAGCACGGAAGGCTTCTCGGGCATCGGGGCTCTCTTGTCTCACGACGGTTCGGGTGAGCGTGATATCAGCGCCTGGTGGCGTCAGCCATCACTGATGTGACAGTATCAGTCCATGATGACGTCAGTCGACACTGACCTGATTCGGGTCCTCGCGGACCCGCTCAGGCTTCAGATCGTGAGCCTGCTTGCCCACGAGACCCTCTGCACGACGCACTTGGTCGAGGAGACCGGTGCACGTCAAACCAACCTCTCCAACCACCTGAAGGTGCTGCGCGAGGCGGGCGTCGTGGAAACCGAGCCGTGCGGCCGCTTCACCTACTACAAGCTGCGGCCCGATGTCATCGAGGCGGTGGCCGGCTCGTTCTCGGACCTTGCCGCCGCCGCCCGCGCCACTGCTGCAGCCGACAAGAAGAGGGCCTGTCCGTGACCCGCACCGAACCGACCACTACCTCGACCCCGGAGCATGAGCCCGGGGTCGTCGCCAGCCTGTCCACGCTGGACCGCTTCCTGGCGGTATGGATCCTGCTCGCGATGGCCCTCGGGCTCGGACTCGGCCGTCTGATCCCCGGCCTGAACGGCGCGCTGAGCAAGGTCGAGATCGGCGGCATCTCCCTGCCCATCGCCGTCGGCCTGCTGGTCATGATGTATCCCGTACTGGCCAAGGTCCGCTACGACAAGCTGGACGCGGTCACCGGCGACCGGAAGCTCATGGTCTCCTCGCTGGTCGTCAACTGGGTTCTGGGCCCGGCGGTGATGTTCGCCCTCGCGTGGACCTTCCTGCCGGACCTGCCCGAGTACCGCACCGGCCTGATCATCGTCGGGCTCGCCCGCTGCATCGCGATGGTCATCATCTGGAACGACCTGGCGTGCGGCGACCGCGAAGCCGCCGCCGTCCTCGTCGCCCTCAACTCCGTCTTCCAGGTACTCGCGTTCGGCCTGCTCGGCTGGCTCTACCTGGACCTGCTGCCGGGCTGGCTCGGGCTGGGGAGCGGCGAACAGCTCGACGTCTCCATGTGGAAGATCGCCTGGAACGTCGTCGTCTTCCTCGGCATCCCGCTGCTGGCCGGCTTCCTCACCCGCCGCCTCGGCGAGCGGAGGATGGGCCGCGACGCGTACGAGAACCGCTTCCTGCCGAAGATCGGGCCGTTCGCCCTGTACGGGCTGCTGTTCACCATCGTCATCCTCTTCGCCCTCCAGGGAAAGACGATCACCTCCCAGCCCCTGGACGTCGCCCGCATCGCACTGCCCCTGCTCGCCTACTTCGCGATCATGTGGTTCGGCACCTTCGCCCTCGGCAAGGCCATCGGCATCCCCTACGACCGCACCGCCACCCTCGCGTTCACCGCCGCGGGCAACAACTTCGAACTGGCCATCGCGGTGGCCATCTCCACCTTCGGCGTCACCTCCGGCCAGGCCCTCTCCGGAGTCGTGGGACCGCTGATCGAGGTCCCCGTCCTCGTCGCCCTGGTCTACGTCTCCCTGGCCTGGCGCAGGAAGTTCACGCCGTTCGCACCGGAGCCCGTCGCCCGGTGACCGGGAGCGGAGCGAGCCGCATCCAGGCGGCACAGCAGTGGGTGTGGGCCAACCGCATATCACTGGCGGTGCTGCTGGGAGTGCTGTGGACCGGGGTGATGTTCCTGTTCGTGCGCGACGTGCTGATCTCCGTGATCTGCGGCGCCGCGTTCACCGCAGTGCTGGCCGCCACCCTGCCGAGGCCACCCAAGCCGTGAGCGTGACGACGATCAAGGACGTGGTGGTGGTCGGCGGCGGCCAAGCTGGACTCGCTGCCGGCTACCACCTGCGCCGCAAGGGCGTGGACGTCACCATTCTCGACGCCCAGGACGCTCCGGGCGGAGCCTGGCCGCACATGTGGGAGTCGCTGCATCTGTTCTCCCCTGCCGAACTCTCCTCCCTGCCCGGCCGCCTGATGCCCCCGCAGCCAGGGCAGCCGTACCCGCAGGCTGCGCACGTCGTGGACTACCTGACCGACTACGAGCGGCGCTACGACCTGCCCGTGCACCGGCCGGTGCGAGTCACCGGCGTGCACCGTGACAGGCGCGGGCTGCGGGTGGAGACCGACTCCGGCACCTGGCAGGCCCGCTTCGTGATCAGCGCCACCGGCACGTGGTGGCGTCCCTTCGTTCCCTCCGTGCCCGGCCAGGGATTCTTCGGGGGCCGCCAGATCCACACCGTGGACTACCGCAGTCCCAAGGACTTCAGCGGTCAGCATGTGCTGGTGGTCGGGGGCGGTAATTCCGGTGCGCAGATCGCCGCCGACCTCGCTGCCAGTGACGGTGCCGAGTGCACCTGGGTCACCCGCCGCCCGCCGCGCTATCTGCCCGACGACATCGACGGCCGGGCCCTGTTCGACGCGGCGACCGCCCGAAGGCGCGCGCTGGAAGCGGGACGGGAGGACACCGGCGGAGTTGCCGGTCTCGGCGACATCGTCGCCGTCCCGGCCGTACGTGAGGCACGGGATCGCGGCCTTCTCATCCCGCGCGGCATGTTCGAGCGGCTGGAGCCGGATGGCCCGGTCTGGCCCGACGGTTCACGCCGGCACGCTGATGCCGTCGTCTGGGCGACGGGGTTTCGCCCCGCCCTGGCCCACCTCGCTCCGTTGCAGCTCCGCGACGCAAACGGCCACATCCCCACCGACGGCACCCGAGCCACCGCTGAACCGCGCCTGCATCTGCTCGGCTACGGCGACTGGACGGGCCCTGCTTCCGCGACGCTCATCGGCGTCGGCCGCCCCGCGAGAGACGCGGCGGCGCAGATCTCCCGGCAGCTCAGCCGACCTCGTCAGTGACCGCGCGGGGCGCACATGATCACAGCCATGCCGGCGAGACAGATCAGCGCGCCGGTGACATCCCAGCGGTCAGGGCGGCAGCCGTCGGCGACCATGCCCCAGGCGATCGACCCGGCGGGCCGGGGTCAGCAGCAGGGGCCCGCATGGCGGTTCTCCTCGGCGAGGTCGGTGAACGGGATCGGGCAACAGGAGTTCGTGGCGCACTCGGTCAGGTCGTCGCACCCCGCCTCAACGGCCGTGGCCAGCGCAGTGCGGATCGTGTCGAGATCAGCGATCTTTGCGTCGACCTCGGCGAGCTTGGCTGCCGCACGCTCCTGCAATCCCGCGACCGCTCGGCCGTGGCGGTGTCGCCCGGCTTCCAGCAGCTCGGCGACCTCATCCAGCGTGAAGCCCAAACGCTGAGCGGCCTTGATGATCCGCAGCGTGGTGACCGCCCCGTCGCCGTACAGGCGGTGCCCACCGGGGCTGCGTTCCGGAGCAGGCAGCAGCCCGCGTCGCTCGTAGTAGCGCAGGGTCTGGATGTTCACCCCGGCCGCGTCGGCGACCTGACCGCTGCGAAGCGCAACGCCGCTCACTGCGTGTCCCGAGGTGCCGCCGCCTCCACCGCTCGCGCCGCCATGGCGTGCAGAACTGCCTCGTGCTCCTGGTCCACCGCGATGTCCAGCACGACGGCTGCCGGGGTAACGGCGACGGTGAAGCCGAAGAAGGAGCAACACTCACTCTCACGCGCCGCGAGGTCCCGGGTTCGCTCCTGGCTCTCGGCTCCGGCAGGCAGTTCCAGGCGTAGACGCAGCGGCTCAGGCCACGACGGCGCCGTCACCTGAGTGGCGAACAAGGCATCCCACTCAGCAAGCCGCAGCGGACGATCCTCCGTCGGCAGCGTGCACGACTGCGGTGCCGACTCCGGTACCCGATCCAGCTCTGCCATCGCGCTCACTCCCGTCGTCGCGGCCCCTCACTCCTGGGGCAACTCCGACGGTAAACCTGTACCCGAGTACCGGTTGCAAGACCATCCGCGGGAAGATCTCTGGAGCTGGTTTCGCCGCACTGCCTCACTTCACGGGCTTCCGGCCTTGCCTCAGCCGGGGATGGAGAAGCTGCGCGCCAAGAAGGCCGTCACACTGGGCGCGACGCGGCAGCACACCCACGTGCCACGCCGGCCGGATGTGAGTAGCCCCGCCTCGCGCAGCTTCTTCAAGTGGTGGCTGACAGTGGGCCGGGAAACCCCGACCCGGGCAAAACCCGTTGGCGGACCACGGCGACCATTGCTAGCTTGCCGGCGGCCGTGCGAGAGATCGAGGAGGTGGTGCCCGTGAACGAAGTATCGACATGGGTGCTCCCCTCCGGGGTCACGGTCGGGCGGTAGGTCGTCCGGGAGCGCCGTTCAAGAGCACTCCCGAAAGGCACGACTATGCAGTTCACTTCCGAACAGCGCCTCGACGACGGCGTCCTCGAACGTGAATTCACCCTCGGCGAGATCCCCGGCATTCTGTGGACGCCCGCATCCGCACCGGTGCCGCTGATCCTGCTCGGTCACCCTCCCCTCGGCCTGCGCAAGATGTACCCGCGCCTGGTGGCCCGGGCCCGGCACTCCGCGGCGGAGGGCTTCGCCACGGCCACCATCGAGCTTCCCGGGAGCGGTGACCGGCCCCGTTGGCCCGCCGCCGAGGAGGCCCGCGCCGACCTGCGCCGGGCGATGGAGGCCGGCGAGCCGGTCGGCGACGAGATCGTCGACGCCCTCGTCCTCCCGCTGGTCGAAAGGGCGGTCCCGGAATGGCGGGCCGCCCTGGACGCCCTCCTTTCGCTGCCCGAAATCGGCGGCCCGGTCGGGTACTCGGGAGGGGTGATCTCCATCGGCATCCGGCTTGCGGTGGTCGAGCCGCGCATCGTGGCCGCCGGCTTCTTCGCCGGGAGTCTCGTGCCCCGCGCCATGTTCGAGGAGGCCCGGCAGGTCACCGTTCCTCTGCACGTCCTGCTTCAGTGGGACGACGAAGGGAACGACCGGCAAGCGGCCCTGGACCTGTTCGACGCCTTCGGCTCCGAGGAGAAGTCCCTGTACGCCAACATGGGCGGGCACACCGGCGTCCCGCAGTTCGCGGGAGACGCCGCGGCCCAGTTCTTCACCCGACATCTGAAGTGAGGCCGGGCCGTCGGACCGGGCGCAGACGGTAGCTGATGTCGGCCGGCATGCCGTTCATCGAGGACAGGTCCCGGCCCTCGCAGCTCTCCGCACCGTGGGCCCCTGCTGAACCCTGAGCAGGGGCCCACGGTGCCTGAAGTCATGAACTGTTCGTTTTCTCCAGAGCTTCGCGTATGTCCATGCCTCAGATGAACGCCCGCCCGGAGCCGTACCGCACACCTGCCTTGCGCCGATGTCGCCGAGGCGCTGTACGCAGCGGCTCCATGGGGCACCCTGGTGAGGGTGGAGGGGCACAGCAGATGAGCACTCACCGGAGGAAGAAGGCGGGAGGCGTCGGACGAGCCGGCAGAGCCTTCAACCGCAAAATCCGCCCCCCGTCGCTGAACGGCGGCCGACGGGCAGAGCTCGTCATGTTCGCGCTGGTCGCGCTCACCATGCTGATGGTGGCGGCTTCCGTGGTGCAGCTGTCGTGACGGCCTGCCGGGGCCTGCAGCTGACGTGAAGGCCCGCCCGGGCTCGTGCCGTACGACGCACTCCGGGGGCGCTGACGGGATCACGCTGCCGGAGCGTCAACCTCCTTGCGCCGAGCGGCGGTCGAGGGCCGCCGGCAGCGGCCCGCAGAACGGAGTTCACCGCAGCGCGTCGGGACCGGCGAGCCGTGCCGCCGATCGGCCTGACGGCCGGTTTCAGGTTCTGTGACGCCGGGGACCGTGTGCAGTCACCGCTGCGATTGAGCCCTGCGCCTCGACGGCGCGCGACGCGAAGCCGAGGTGGACCATGGGATGGGCACGTACACGCCGGGCTGCCGTGTCGGCCGCTCTGGCCGGAGTGATCGCCGCCGCCTCGGCGGCCATGTCGCCCGCCGGCGCGGGCACGCGGAGCGACGGCACACCGTCGGTCGGGACGGTGGCCGAGAAGCGTGTCGGCCCGCCCGAGCCCCGGCCGCCCCGTCTGCCGCGGAACTTCCGCGGCAAGGGCAAGTGGATCGTCCGTGACCTGGGCATCACGGTGCCGTTCACGTGGGAGGGGAAGAACGGCGACAGCCAGATGGTCGCGGGCGGCCCCGGGTATCCCATCTGGTTCACGAACCTGATCTACCGCGGCACGCTCTACACGCTGACCTACAAGTGGCCGGGCCTGACCGAGCATCAGTGCTCGAAGATCCCGGGCTTCAGCCTGGAGCTGCTGAACGACAAGCTCGCGACCTCGCGGTTCGTCGGGCGCGAGACTCTGGAGCAGAACCCGCGGCGTCATGTGAACCACTGGCGGGTCGGTGTGGTCGTACCGCAGCTGCCTCCGGGCAAGTTCCTGCGGTTCCCGCTCGCGCTCGGCGACATCTACGTCGACCAGAACAACCGGGGCACGTTCTGGCAGGTTCTGCAGTTCGGACTCCAGAACCTCTACGACCCCGAGCTGGACGAGTGGCTCAAGATGGACACGTTCGAGCACAAGCCCGGAACGGTGACCCTTCCCCGGCGCTGCTCACCGCCCTCCTGACCCGGCCCGCCGGTGGAATCCGCACCCGGCGGGAAAGACCCCGAGGCACCAGCGCCGGGGGGCTCGTCCGGCGCCGGCAGCGGTGCGGCCTCCGGCGCTGCTCAGCTCAGGCGCAGCGCCAGGTAGAAGTCCAGCTTGTCCTCCAGGCGGGACAGGTCGCGCCCCGTGAGCTGCTCTATGCGGCCGATGCGGTAGCGCAGGGTGTTGACGTGCAGGTGGAGCCGGGCGGCGCAGCGCGTCCAGGAGCCGTCGGCCGCCAGGAACGCGGAGAGCGTCGGCAGGAGTTCGGCCCGGTGACGGCGGTCGTACTCGTGCAGCGGTGCCAGCAGCCGCGCCGTGAAGGCGCGGCGGACGTCGTCCGGGACGAAGGGGAGCAGCAGGACGTGCGAGGCGAGTTCCTCGTGCCCCGCGGCGCAGACTCGTCCTTCGCGTGCGGCTGCCACCCGGCGGGCGTGGCGGGCCTCTTCGACAGCTCCGTGCAGCCCCTCGGCGGAGTGCACGGTGGCGCTGACGCCCAGGGTCAGCCGTCCGCCGTGGGCGAGGCCCCGCTCGAGCGGGTCGCGGACCGCGGCGAGGAGGGTCTCCGCGCTGAGGCCCGGGTCGGGCGGCGGGGTCCCCGGGGAAGCGGCCCCTGGTCCGCTTCCGGTGTCCGTGAGCCCCTCGCCGGCACCGGCCCCGGCCCCGGCACCGGCCCCGGCCCCGGCACCGGCCCCGGCACCGGCACCGGCACCGGCACCGGCGACCGACGGGAGCGGGACGAGGGCCACGGCCTCGCCGCCGTGGTGCGTGACGGCGACCCTGTCGGCGGTCTCCGGCTCCGGGCCGGCGCCCGTGGTGCGGGGATCGAGCAGGATCTCCTCCAGCAGCGCCCGGCACCGTGCTCCCAGCGCGGCCTCGGCCGCGTCGGCCCTCGCCCCTGCGGTCCCGTGCTCGTCGGCGGGCCGGCCGGCCGTCTCCTCCAGGCGGGCGACGACGACCTGCCAGTGCGGGGCACTGCCCAGGCCGGGCAGCAGCACCGGCGCCGCGACGCGCAGCCGTGCCGCGATCTCGGCGGGACGGGCCCCGGCGTGCAGGAGTTCCAGCACCTCCATGGCGAGGCGGCGGCGGACCGTGCGACCGGCGTCGCGGCGCTCGCGTTCCACGGCGATCAGCTGGGTGACGCCCTGGACGAGGTCGAGCCGCTCCGTGGGCCATTCGCCCGCGTCGTCCTCGACCGCGAGGAACCACTCGCACAGCGACGGCCCGCCGTGCTCCGCCAGGTGATGCCGGTCCTCGGCCGGGCCCGGTCCCGTGCCGCGCACCGGGAAGAGGGACCAGGCGCGGCCGCCGGCCTCCGCCCGGTACGGCCCGGGCCGGCCACCCCGTACAGCCGCGAGATGCTCACCCGCGAGCCGTGAACGTACGTCCGGAGGCAGCGTGCCGCGGCCTGCCGCCGCCGTACCGCCGCCCGCCACCGCGCGGCCCGTCACGGACAGCACCCATGCGCGCAGGTCCAGATCCGAGCCGAGCAGGTCGAGGACGACGTCGGGTCCCCCTCCTGCCGGGCCCGGCGACATCATGCGGCGGTGCCGGTCCACCACGGCGGCCAGGTCCCCGGCCCGTTCCGTGGAGACCTGCCTCAGCACGTGCTCGGTGACCGTCGCGAAGGCGACGTCCTCGGTGACGGCGAACAGAGGCATCCGGTGACGGGCGCAGGCCTTCACGAGGTCTTCCGGGACCAGGCCCAGCTCGGCCTCGCCCGCCGCGAGCCCGGCCACTCCGGCCGCGGCGAGGATGCGCACGAAGGGTTCGGAGTCCTCCGGGGACCGGAACCAGGCCAGCCCGGTCAGCACGAGTTCGTCGCCGGACAGGTAGCGCCCGGGATCGCGCAGGTCGGTCGTCATGACGCCCCGCACCGTACGGTCCAGCTCGTCCTCCCCGGTGAGGAGGCGCAGCCCGAGCGAGCCGGTCCCCAGGAGTGCACGCAGCCGCATCGTTTTCGCCGCCGTTTCCGTCTCTAGGCCCTGTCTGACAAATCTCGCCTTGCTCGCGACGACTGGCACGCACATCCGCTGCGTTGTCGCATCGACCGAGTAGCCCACTACGAGGGCGATCCTCCGCCTTGCGGCTGCACGCACCATCCGTCGCGAGCACCGCCTGCGGCGGACGACGCCATTTGTCAGACAGGGCCTAGCCGTCGGATGCCGCGAGTGTGCCGCTCACCGGCATTCGTTCGAATCTACAAGAGGGACCCTGCGAGCAGGCAACTGCTTCATGGTTTCGGTGACTGCCCCCGACGGGACATGCATCTGTGTACTGGACCGACATCGCCCGCACGTCACCGACCCGACGGCCGAGCGCGCCCGGAAGCGAATAGAGAAGAGCCCATGGAGTTTCTGCGCCCCGCCAGTTGGCAGGAGGCGCTCGCCGCGAAGGCCGAGCACCCCTCCGCCGTCCCCATCGCCGGCGGCACGGACGTCATGGTCGAGATCAACTTCGACCAGCGCCGTCCCGGCCGGCTGATGGACCTCAACCGCATCCCCGAGCTCCACGAGTGGGAGACCGGAGAGGACAGCGTGCGGCTCGGCGCGGGCGTCCCCTACACGCGGATCATCGAGAACCTGCGCGCCGAGCTGCCGGGCCTGGCCCTGGCCGCCCACACCGTCGGTTCGCCGCAGATCCGCAACCGGGGGAGCGTCGGAGGGAACCTGGGGGCCGCGTCACCGGCGGGCGACTCGCACCCGCCGCTGCTGACGGCGGGCGCGGAGGTCGAGGCGGAGTCCGTACGCGGGTCGCGCCGCATCCCCGTCGAGGAGTTCTTCACCGGCGTCAAGCGGAACGCTCTCGCCGACGACGAGCTCATCAAGTGCGTGCACATCAAGAAGGCCACGGGACCGCAGCAGTTCTCGAAGATCGGCACCCGGAACGCGATGGTTATCGCGGTGTGCGGGTTCTCCGTGGCGCTGCACCCCGAGACCCGCACCGTGCGGGCAGCCGTGGGGTCCGCGGCGCCCACCCCGTTCCGGGCGACGGCGGCGGAGGAGTTCCTCACCGCCGCGCTGGACGAGGAAGGGCTGTGGGAGAGCGACCGGATCGTACCGCCGTCCGTGGCACGGCGGTTCGCCGAACTGTGCTCCGCCGCCTGCAACCCCATCGACGACGTACGCGGCAGCGCCGCCTACCGCAGGCACGCCGTGGGCGTCATGGCCCGGCGCACGCTGACCTGGGTATGGGAGAGCCACCGCACCGGGGGCCGCCGTGCCCGCAACGACGAGGGAGGCACCCGATGCGCGTGACGTTCACCGTCAACGGACGGCGGCACGAGGCCGACGACGTGTGGGAAGGCGAGTCGCTGCTGTACGTCCTGCGCGAGCGCATGGGCCTGCCCGGCTCCAAGAACGCTTGTGAGCAGGGCGAATGCGGTTCCTGCACGGTACGCCTCGACGGTGAGTCCGTGTGCGCGTGCCTGGTGGCGGCAGGGCAGGTCGAGGGGCGCGAGGTCGTCACCGTCGAAGGACTCGCCGGCCTCGCCCGGCAGCGCGGCGAAGTCCCCGCCGGGGAAGCGGCAGCGGACGCCGAACTCTCCCCGGTGCAGAAGGCGTTCGTCGACGCGGGTGCGGTGCAGTGCGGGTTCTGCACACCCGGCCTGCTCGTGGCCGCCGACGAACTCATCGAACGCAACGCCCGTCCGTCCGACGCCGACATCCGCGAAGCCCTCTCGGGGAACCTGTGCCGGTGCACCGGCTACGAGACGATCCTCGACGCCGTGCGGCTGGCGGCGGCTCGTACGGACCAGGCAGCGGGTGCGGGAGCACCGGACTCCGGGCCGGGCGCGGGCACGTCACAGGGAGAGGCGATCTGAGATGGCGGAAGCGACCCGTATCCCCACCACCATCACCCAGGTCTCCCGGGGAACCGCCGCCGGGGGCGGCATCGGCGAGTCCACTCTCCGGCCGGACGGAACGCTGAAGGTCACCGGTGAGTTCGCCTACGCCTCCGACCTGTGGCACGAGGACATGCTGTGGGGCTGCACGCTGCGCAGCCCGTACGCGCACGCCGAGATCCGTTCCGTGGACGTCTCGGAGGCACTGAGGATCCCCGGCGTCCGCAGCGTCATGACGCACGACGACCTGCCCGCCGGCACGCACTACGGGCTGGAGATCCAGGACCAGCCGGTGCTGGCGAAGGACCGGGTCCGCTACCACGGCGAGGCCGTCGCGATCGTCGCGGCCGACCATCCGGAGACCGCTCGCCGTGCGGCGGCGAAGATCCGGGTGGACTACGCCGAACTCCCGCCGGTGTACGACGAGGAGAGCGCCACCCGTGAGGGCGCCCCCGTGCTGCACCCGGGCCGGAGCGACCACCATGCGGGGCACGTCGCGCACCCCAACATCCTGCACAGGCAGCCCATCGTGCGGGGCGACGTGGCGGCGGCGAAGGCCGAGGCGGACGTCGTCGTGCGCAACGACTACGAAGTGGGCATGCAGGACCAGGCGTTCCTCGGCCCGGAGTCGGGTCTCGCCGTACCGGCGGAGGACGGCGGGATCGACCTGTACATCGCCACGCAGTGGCTGCACGTCGACCGTGACCAGTTGGCGCCGGTGCTGGGCCTCCCCCCGGAGAAGGTCCGCCTGACGCTCTCGGGCGTCGGCGGTGCGTTCGGCGCACGCGAGGACCTCTCGATGCAGGCGCACGCGTGTCTGCTGGCGATGGCCACCGGCAGGCCCGTGAAGATCGTCTACAACCGGTACGAGTCCTTCTTCGGGCACGTGCACCGCCACCCCGCCAAGCTCACCTACGAGCACGGAGCCACCCGCGACGGCAAGCTGCTGTACATGACGTGCCGCATCGTGCTCGACGGCGGCGCGTACGCCTCGTCCTCGCCCGCGGTCGTCGGCAACGCCGCCTCGCTCGGCGTGGGTCCCTACGACGTGGAGAACGTCGAGGTCGAGGCGCTCGCCCTCTACACCAACAACCCGCCATGCGGGGCCATGCGCGGTTTCGGCGCCGTACAGGCGTGCTTCGCCTACGAGTCGCAGATGGACGCTCTCGCCGAAGCCCTCGGTATGGACCCCGTGGAGCTGCGGCAGAAGAACGCCATGTCGCAGGGCTCGCTGCTCCCCACGGGCCAGGAGGTCGACTCGCCCGCCCCCGTCGCGGAGATCCTGCGCCGGGTCAAGGAACGGCCGATGCCGCCGCAGAAGCAGTGGGAGAGTTCCGCTGCGGCGGGCGGCACCGGCGGCACCGGTGTCGACGTACGCGCACTGCCGGGCGGACTGTCCAACACCACGCACGGCGAAGGCGTGGTGCGCGGCGTGGGATACGCCGTCGGCATCAAGAACGTCGGCTTCTCCGAGGGCTTCGACGACTACTCCACCGCCCGCGTACGCCTCGAGGTCGTCGGCGGCGAAGCCGTCGCCATGGTGCACACCGCGATGGCCGAGGTCGGCCAGGGCGGCGTCACCGTGCACGCGCAGATCGCCCGCACCGAACTGGGCGTCTCCGGGGTGACCATCCACCCCGCCGACACCCAGGTGGGCTCCGCCGGTTCGACCTCCGCGTCGCGGCAGACGTACATGACCGGCGGTGCCGTGAAGAAGGCGTGCGAGGCCGTACGGGAGCAGGTCCTCCGGCTCGGCCGGGAGAAGTTCGCGGGCAGCCGTCCGGCATGGGCGGAGGGCGTGGAACTCCGGCTGGAGGGCGGCAAGATCGTCACCGCGGGCGGCGAGGCCGTCGCGGCACTCGCCGACGTGCTGGAGGACGAAGCCGTCGAGGACGAGGTCGTCTTCAGGCACCGTCCGACCGAGCCGTTCGACCTCAAGACCGGGCAGGGCTTCGGGCACGTCCAGTACTCGTTCGCCGCGCACCGGGCCGTCGTCGAGGTCGATGTCGAACTCGGGCTGGTCAAGGTCGTCGAACTGGCCTGCGCGCAGGACGTCGGCAAGGCCCTGAACCCCCTCGCGACCGTCGGCCAGATCCAGGGCGGTACCACCCAGGGACTGGGCCTCGCCGTCATGGAGGAGATCCTCGTCGACCCCGGCGGCAAGGTGCGCAACCCCTCCTTCACCGACTATCTGATCCCCACCATCCTCGACACCCCGGCGATCCCGGTGGATGTCCTGGAACTCGCCGACGAGCACGCACCGTACGGGCTGCGTGGAGTCGGAGAGGCGCCGACGCTCTCCTCCACACCGGCAGTCGTCGCCGCCATCCGGAACGCGACGGGACTCGCTCTGCGGCGGGTCCCGGTACGTCCGGAACACCTGACCGGCACGGGAGCGGGCACGGGCGCCTGAGGGCCCCGTGCGAGGGCCCCGGCAAGAGCGCCGGGGTCCTCCAGTACCAACCCCGTCCGGTCACGGTCCCTCCTCGTCTCGGGCCGTCCCCCGGGTCGTGCATTCCCCATGCCCCGACAGCGCGCAGGCGCTCCGGGCTGCACCGACACGCCTTGGGAGAGCGCACATGACCCCGTCCCAGCCCCAGTCCCAGCCGTTCCCGTCCCCGGCCCAGTCCCCGTCCGGGTCGGCTTCCCCGGAGCAGGGGCAGCCGCACGCGGCGGGGGAGACCCCGCCCGTCCCGTCCCCGAAGCGCTCGTGGCCGGACCGGTACTTCCGGATCTCGGAGCGGGGCTCGACCCTCGCCCGCGAAGTGCGCGGCGGCGTCACGACGTTCATGGCGATGGCCTACATCGTCCTGCTCAACCCGGTGATCCTCTCCGTCCCCGACGCGCAGGACGCCACCCTCGACCCCGGCCAGACCGCCACCGCCACGGCCTTCGCCGCCGCAGCGACCACCCTCGTCATGGGCCTGCTCGGCAACGTCCCGCTCGCCCTGGCCGCCGGTCTGAGCGTGTCCGCGGTGCTGGCCTTCCAGGTGGCGCCACAGATGACGTGGCCGAACGCCTTCGGCATGTGCGTCATCTACGGCGCCGTGATCGTCGTGCTCGTCGTCACGGGGCTGCGGCGGCTCATCATGGACGCCATCCCGCAGGCGATGAAGCACGCCATCACGATGGGCATCGGCCTGTTCGTCACCCTCATCGGCTGCGTGCAGGCCGGCTTCGTCACGAGCATGCCGGGGCCCGGCGGCGTCGCCGGTGCCAAGCCGGTGCAGCTCGGCACCCACGACATGCTCACGGGCTGGCCGGTGCTCTGCTTCTCCTTCACCGTGCTGCTCGTCTTCGTCCTCCAGGTACGGCGCGTCCCCGGTGCCATCCTCGTCGGCATCGTCGGTGGCACCGTCGTGGCGGGCCTCGTGCACCACTTCGCAGGGCTGGAGAAGAAGGACTGGGGCGGCCGGAACGCTCCCGAGATCTCCGGAAGCGTCGTGAGCACCCCGGACTTCGGCCTGTTCGGGAAGGTGTCCTTCGACGGCCTCGCCGACGTCGGGGCCGTCACCGTCGGCGTCATCGTCTTCACCCTCGTGCTGGCCGGCTTCTTCGACGCCATCGGCACCGTCATCGGCATCGGGCAGCAGGCCGGGCTCGCCGACGGCGACGGGCGGATGCCCGGCCTGAACAGGGCCCTGGCCATCGACGGCGCGGGCGGCGTCGCCGGGGGCATAGCCGGCGCCTCCGGCCAGACCGTCTTCGTGGAGTCGACGGCCGGGGTCGGCGACGGCGCCCGTACGGGCCTGGCCAGTGTCGTGACGGGTCTCGGCTTCTCCCTCTGCCTGTTCTTCACGCCGCTGGCGCAGGTCATACCGACGCAGGTCGCGGCGGCGGCGCTCGTCGTCATCGGCGCGATGATGATGAGCAACGCCCGGCACGTCGACTGGAGCGAGCCGGCCACCACCGTTCCCGTCTTCCTGACGATGGTGCTGATGCCGTTCACGTACTCCATCACCGCGGGCATCGCCGCAGGCAGCATCTCCTACGTGCTGATCAAGGCCGCGCAGGGAAGGTGGCGCGACCCCGGGCTGTTGATGTGGGTGCTGGCGGGCGTCTTCCTGCTCTACTTCGCGCTCAGCCCGGTCGAAGGCTGGCTGGGCGCGGGGTAGGCCGGCGGGCACCGCTGCCGCCGCCCGACGTAGGCTCACAGGAGCGCCCTGTGAGCGTGTCCCCGAGGAGCCCCCGATGCTGGATCTCGCCGCTGAACTGCACCGCTGGTGTCAGGAGGAGCGGGACTTCGCCGTCGCCACGGTGGTCGCCGTGAGCGGCAGCGCACCCCGCCGGCCCGGGGCGGCGCTCGCCGTCGACGCCGACGGGGAGGCCGTGGGCAGCGTCTCCGGCGGATGCGTGGAAGGCGCGGTGTACGACCTGTGCCGCGAGGCGATGGAGACCGGCCGTACCGTGCTGGAACGCTTCGGGTACAGCGACGACGACGCCTTCGCCGTGGGACTCACCTGCGGCGGCGTCATCGACGTCCTCGTCACGCCCGTACGGGCCGGCTCACCGCGGCGCGCCCTGTACGCCGAGGCGCTGGCGGCCGCCGCGCAGGGCCGCGCCGTCGCGCTCACCCGCGTCGTCGAAGGGCCGCGGGAGCTGCTGGGCGGCGCGCTGTACGTACCGGCCGAGGGTGACGGCGCCGGCAGCCTCGGCGGTCCGGACGGGCTGGACGCCGGAGCTCTCGCAGAGACCCGCGCCCTGCTGGAGGCGGGCCGCACCGCCACCGTCGAGACGGGCGCCGGCCTCGGGGGCCCGCCCGGGGCAGGCGGGCGCGGCGCCGCCGGCGACGACGGCGAGCCCGGGTGCGGTCCTCCGGTCACGCTGCTGGTGGAGTCGAGTGCGCCTCCGCCGCGGATGCTGGTCTTCGGCGCGATCGACTTCGCGAGCGCGCTGGCCAGTACCGGTTCCTTCCTCGGCTACCGGGTCACCGTCTGCGACGCCCGTCCGGTCTTCGCGACGCCCGCACGTTTCCCGGACGCCGACGAGGTCGTCGTCGAGTGGCCGCACCGCTATCTGGACTCCCAGCAGCTCGACGCCCGCACCGTCGTGTGCGTCCTCACCCACGACGCCAAGTTCGACGTGCCGCTGCTGGAACGGGCGTTGCGGCTGCCCATCGCCTACGTCGGCGCCATGGGCTCCCGCCGGACCCACCTCGCGCGCCTGGCGCAGCTCCGCGACGCGGGGCTCGGCGAGACCGAACTGGCACGTCTGCACTCGCCGATCGGGCTCGACCTCGGCGCCCGTACGCCCGAGGAGACGGCGCTGTCGATCGCGGCCGAGATCGTGGCGGTCCGCCACGGCGGCACCGGCGTCCCGCTCACCGGTGCGCACACCCCGATCCACCGGGACACGGCGCCGGCCGTCGTCTGACCGGTGCCGCGGAGGTGCGGAGCCCCCGTCAGACCCCCCGCATCGCCGCCGCCCAGCCGCCCTGGACCATGGTCTGGAAGTACCACTCGCCCTCCTGCTTGACGAGGACGTCCGCGTAGCGCATCCGCCGGCTCCGCCCGGCGACCGTCATGGTGGACTCGGTGAAGACCAGGGCGAGGCTGCCGGTGAGGAAGTGCGGGGTGCGCCGGGACTCGAAGTGCACATCGCCGCCGCCGGATTCACTCATGACGCCCGACATGGTGCGCACGAACTCGTCGCGGTTCCACTGCCCGGTCCAGCCGGTGCCGGGCCCGGCGTCGTCGGTCACGAGGTTCAGCGGGAAGAGCGCCATCGAGGCCATGGCTTCGACGTCGGCGTTCGCGGCGTGGGCGTCGTACCTCGCGAACCAGGCATCCAGGTCGCGCTGGTCCTGTTCGCTCGGCGTGTACGGGGCGTTCTCCTCCACGGAGTCCTCCTTGCAAGAGAGATTGGTCAAATTTGACTACTGGCTCGGGTGTACTTCCCGGACGGGGAGCGGGCAAACCCGGTCGGCGAACGTGCCGCCGCCCGGTCAGAACAGCTTGATGTCCGCGAGCACAGCCAGATGGTCGGAGCCCGGCATCTCGAGGAAGCGCGCCTCGACGGCCGTCATCGGGTCGCTGACCAGGATGTGGTCGATCTGGGCGCCCATCGGGCGGGCCCTGTTGTCCGGCCAGGTCGGGGTGCGCGACTGGCCCGTGAGCCGTGCGGCGTCGTTCATGCCGGTGTGCAGGATGTCGCGGAACGCCGCGTGGTCCTGCGAGGCGTTGAAGTCGCCCGCAATGATGGTCGGCGTCGCGCCGCGCGAAGCGCCGTACGCCCTCAGCCTGCCGAGTTCCGCACGCCAGACGCGCAACGCCTCGGGGGTGGGCGGCATCGGGTGCGCGACCTGCACCCTCACCCGCTCTCCCAAGACGTCGGCGACAGCGCCCGGCATGCCCAGCCGCCCCTCGACGATGCGCCGGTCCTCCAGCGGATACACGCTCAGCAGCGCCGAGCCCGAGGCGCCCGTACCGTCGACGATGTGGCGGTAGGGGTAGGCGTCGCGCATGGCCGGACTGTTCAGTTCCGCCGCGCAGCGGGGGTCGCACTCCTGTACCGAGGCGATCTGCGGGCGTTCCCTGCGCAGCGTCTTCACGAGATTCCCGGTCGCGTCCCCGAGGTGGAGATTGGCGGTCAGCACCCGGAAGCGTGCCTTGCCGGTGCGCTGCGCGGCGCCCTCCGGTGCGTCCGGGCCCTCGGGCAGGGTGAATCCGACGGTCGCCATCAGCACCGCGATGGCCCACACCGCGAGGAGACCGCGGCGTGCGAGCACGGCGTACAGCAGGCCCAGCCAGCCCGGCACCAGGAACCAGGGCAGGAAGGCGAGGAGTTGCGCGATCGGCGTGGGGCCGTCGTCGTCCATGCCCCGGTAGGCCAGCGGCACGCTCAGTGCCGCGAGCACCAGACCCACGAAGGTGGAGAGGACGTGCTTGCGCGGGGGCCGTGGCGGGCGGCCACGCGCGCTGCGCTCGGAACGGGGCCGCGTGGTCCGTTCGGTGGGCTGGAGCGGATGCCCCGTCACCGTGCCACGGCCGCCCCGCTTGTCGCGATGGTTCCGGTCCCCCGTCAACACGCTTCCGATACTGCACCATCGGTGCCGGGAGGGGGTGCGGGTGCGCCCGATCTTCGCGACGTCCGCGCACTTCCCGACGAGACCTGACGGTCCTCGTCGCGCGGCGGTCAAGAGCCCGCAGGGCGACGGCCCCGCGCGACCGTCACCGGTTTGCCCGGTGAAGCCGCCCGCATCCGCCGATGAGTTCCGGGCGCCCGGCACGTCTGCCCCGTGTGCGCTTCCGGCTGTCGGGGGTGCGCCGGACGAGCAGGGAGGACGGCCATGAAGTACATGCTCATGATCCAGGGAACGCAGGGCGACTACGACGCGATGACCGGCACATCCGCACCGGGGGCGCCGGCGTGGACGAAGGAGGACCTGCAGGCCATGGTGGGCTTCATGCGGAAGCTGAACGAGGACCTCGGCGCCTCGGGGGAACTCGTCGACGGTCAGGGGCTGACGGCGCCCTCGGACGGGGGCCTCGTCACCGCCGACGAGGACGGCCGGCCGGTGGTGTCCAAGAACGGCTACGGCGTGGAGCAGCCGGTCATCGTCGGCTACTGGGTGCTGGAGTGCAGGGACTTCGATCGGGCGGCCGAGATCGCCGCGCGCATCCACCAGTGCCCCGTCCCGGAGGGCTCGACGAATCCCCCCGTCATCGTCCGTCCGATCGGCGAGGAGCCGCCGGTGGACTGAGCTGCGACCGGGAGGGTTCACCGGCTCGTGGCGCCCGGCACGCACCTCGCTGCGTTGTCGGAGTCCCCCGAGTACGCCGGCTACGAGGCCGGTCCTCCGCCCTGCGGCCGCATGCGCCATCGGCGGCGAGCACCGCCTGCGGCGGACGGCGCCCTCTGCCGGACAGGCCGTCAGGACTCCGGCGGCTGGACGTCCGGCGCCCGCAGATAGCGGGGCGGCACCGCTTCGACGAGCCACACCCCGTTCCGGCTGAGCTGGAACCGGTGCCCGTCCCGGTGCATCGCCGCCGCCTCGACCGTGAGTACCACCGGACGGCCGCGGCGCGCCCCGACCCGGGTGGCGGTCTCCCGGTCGGGGGAGAGGTGGACGGCGTGCCGGTTCATCGCCCGCAGTCCCTCCGCACGGATCGCGGGCAGGAACCGGCCGACCGTCCCGTGGTAGAGCCGGGCCGGTGGTTCGAGCACCGGCAACTCCAGGTCCACAGCGACCGAATGTCCCTGGTTGGCGCCTATCAGGCCGTCCTCGATCGCGAAGCGCTGCTTGTCGCTCGTCGCGACGACTTCCTCCAACTCGGCGCGGCTGAAGGGGAATCCGTGGGCCGCCGCGGCCTGGAGCAGCTCCTGGACGTTCACCCGGCCGCGTGCGTCCAGGGTGATGCCGATGCGCTGCGGCTCGTGCCGCAGGTGCCGGGAGAGGAACTTGGAGATCTTCACACTCCGGCCTTTTCCGAGGTTCGTGTCCACGCTCCAAGGGTGGCTCGCCCGCGGACCGGAGGCACCCGGATTTCAGGGCTCTCCGTGCGTCTGCCGGGCCGGGCCCGTCCGGCTCCCGGCGGTGCGGGCGGCGGCGGATCCGGCAGAGCGGGGCGGCTCACCCGGTAGCGCCGGAAAAAAGTCGCACGGCGATGTCGAGAACCCGTGGCCGGCTCCGTCCCCGCATCGAACGCGACGAATGACGAAAATGGTCGCACCAAGCACCGAGGAGAACACGATGGCCAAGTACCTGCTGCTCAAGCACTACCGCGGCGCTCCGGCTGCGGTGAACGACGTACCCATGGACAAGTGGACCCCGGAGGAGATCTCGGCGCACGTGCAGTACATGAACGACTTCGCGGCCCGGCTCGAGGGGACGGGCGAGTTCGTCGACGGCCAGGCGCTCGCCCCCGAGGGGACGTTCGTCCGGTACGACGGCGAGGGCCGCCCGCCGGTCACCGACGGCCCGTTCGCCGAGACCAAGGACCTCATCGCCGGCTGGATGGTGATCGACGTCGACAGCTACGAGCGCGCCGTCGAGCTGGCCGGGGAGCTGTCGGCCGCTCCCGGGGCAGGCGGGGAGCCGATCCACGAGTGGCTGGAGGTGCGCCCGTTCCTGACCGCGCCGCCCACCATCAGCGAGTGACCACGGAGGTGAACGAGGCCCTGCTCCGGAGCCTCACGCCGAGCGTGCTCGCGATCCTCGTCCGCCGCGGAGCCGACTTCGCGGCGGCCGAGGACGCGGTGCAGGACGCGCTGGTCGAGGCGGTCCGCGTCTGGTCGGCCGACCCCTCGCCGAGCTCTTCGGGCGGGGGACACCCCATCCGGGACCCGAAGGGCTGGCTTGTCACCGTGGCCTGGCGCCGGTTCCTCGACGCGACCCGGGCGGACGCCGCCCGCCGGCGGCGTGAGGACCTCGTCGACGAGGAACCGGCGCCGGGGCCCGCACCCGCGGTGGACGACACGCTCCAGCTCTACTTCCTGTGCGCACACCCGTCGCTGACGCCGTCGTCCGCGGTGGCGCTCACGCTGCGCGCCGTCGGCGGGCTGACAACCCGCCAGATCGCCCAGGCCTACCTGGTGCCCGAGGCGACCATGGCGCAGCGCATCAGCCGGGCCAAGCGCACCGTGTCCGGCGTGAGGTTCGACCAGCCCGGCGACGTCGCCACCGTGCTGCGCGTCCTCTACCTGGTCTTCAACGAGGGCTACTCCGGTGATGTCGACCTCGCCGTCGAGGCCATCCGGCTCACCCGGCAGCTCGCGGCCGCGATCGACCACCCCGAAGTGGCGGGACTGCTCGCCCTCATGCTGCTCCACCACGCCCGGCGCGCCGCCCGGACCGCCCCCGACGGCAGCCTGGTGCCGCTCGCGGAGCAGGACCGCAGCCGGTGGGACACCGAGTCGATCGCCGAGGGCGTCGAGATCCTGCAGGCGGCCCTCGCCCGCGACCGGCTGGGCGAGTTCCAGGCCCAGGCTGCCATCGCGGCACTCCACGCCGACGCGCCCACCGCCGAGGAGACCGACTGGGTGCAGATCGTCGAGTGGTACGACGAACTCGCGCGCCTGACCGACAGCCCGGTCGTCCGGCTCAACCGGGCGGTCGCCGTCGGCGAGGCCGACGGACCGCGTGCCGGGCTGGCGGCGCTCGCGGCGGTGGACGACTCCTCCGCGAGCTCCTCGAGCGGGGGACGCCCCATGCCCCGCCGTGCCGCGGTGGCGGCGTACCTCCACGAGCGCGACGGCGACCTGGCGACGGCGGCACGGCTGTACGCCGAGGCCGCCCGAGAGGCACCCGACCTGGCCGAGCGCGATCACCTGACGCGCCAGGCCGCCCGGCTCAACGCCCGCCGGCGTGCCTGACGGGCCGCTCTGACGCCCCGCGGCACCCGGCGCGGTCCCGGGCCGCAGCCGGCGCCCCGGAGTGAGCAGGCGGGGCCGGGACCAGCCGCACGACGCGCTGCCGGCGGGGGCCGCCCACGGGAGCGCCGGCACTGCGAGGAGCCGGCTCAAGGCGTACGCGTCCTCCCGGGGTGGGCGGTCAGTGGGGCCGCCGGTGCGGTGACACAAGCCTTCCTGAAGGTGCCGCCGTCGGACTCCCACTCCTCTTCCTGGACGCGGCGGCCCGTTGCCGCGGTCCGGGCAGCGTGGTCCTCGGCGAGGAGTGCGCTCGCGGTCAGCCGGACCGAGGGATCCGTCGCCGCCGCCATCAGGCGGGCGGCCGTGGCCGCGGTCGCCCCGGGCGGGATCACCAGCAGGTTCCAGCGGCGGGTGCGGTAGGAGAGCAGCACGAGTTCGTGCTCGTCCTGCTCGTCCTTGAACCAGCCGACCTTGATCACGTGGCCGCCGACGGGCACCTTCCGCGGGACGGCCGGCCAGTGCGCGGGGTTGACGGAGATCCGCGTGACGCGGCCCCACAGAGGGTCCAACACCGCTGCGAGAGTGGGGAGTTCGCGCAGCAGATTGCGGGAGTGCGGCCACCAGGCGCCGTCCAGAAGGCCGGTGGGAGGACCTTCCGGCTTCAGCGCGAGACGGACCAGTGGTGCGGCGAAAGGTTCGTGGGTCAGGAGTGTGCGATCTGCGGTCACGTTCACGACGCGCACCTGCCTCCGGGGCCATGCGGCCCCGGTGTCTTCGATCGCCGAGAACGACGCCGGTGTGGAAACCGGCGCACGGAGAACTCCCGGTCTGCCCACCCTACCTCTCGGCAGGGCTCAGCGGCTTGCCGCGATCCTGCAGGCAGGAGGCTACACGTTCCGCGGTCGCGCGGGCCCGGGCGCCGGTGGTGACCCGGCCCGGCCGGGCGCGAGCGCGCACAGCAGCGATCCGGCCGTGCCCTTCTCGTCAGGGGGCGCCGGAGGACATCCCTCCGGCGCCCACGTCCGCGGTACGGACTACTGCTCGGGGGTGGTGTGACGTACGTCCGGTGACTGAGGATGACGGGCAGCGCGGCTGCGGATTCGCTGGGAACGCGGAGCTTACATTCACGAAGCCTTCCCCAGTCTGGCCTGCTGCCTCATCACTCAGCGGTAACTCACGTTGCTGCGCTAGTCATTGGAGCCATCCGAATAGGGGCAGAAGGGATGACCGGCCGGGTCGAGCAACACCCTGACGTTGTCCTGCGGCTGGTGATCGGCCTCCCGGGCACCGAGTGGGGTCGAGTGGTCTGTCAACGACCGGGACCCGGCCGTCTACCGGAGGTTGCTGGAGCTTCTGTTCATGCCCTGTCAGCAGCAGTGCCGGAACGACGCCGCAGCCTGACTGATCCGCTCTGTCCGGGAGTTGCACGGTAAGATCCCCCAAACACGGGTGACCCCGGCAGCGCAGCAACGCTCCGGGGTCGGCCAGTCTGGAGGGACTGACGTGGGCAAGACTCTCATGTCTGCCGTCGCTGTGGCACGCGGTACCAGCACAGCCGCGCTTCGAGCCGTCGACTACCTGCGCGTCTCGACGCAGGAGCAGAAAAGGGGCTATGGCATCGCCTACACGGGCAAGAAGACCCGGCGGCACATCGACAAGAAGGGCTGGGCGTACGTCAAGACGTACGCCGACGAGGGCTACAGCGGCAGCCTCGACCACACGCAGCGCCCCGACCTCAGAGAGCTGATGCAGGACGCCCAGCAGACCCCGCGCCCCTTCGATGTCGTCACTGTCGCGGAAGAGCGTGCCATCGGCCGACGGGACCGAGCCTTCTGGCCCTGGGTCTGGAAGCTCGAGGATCTCGGAATCTACGTGGCCGTCGTCCGAGGCGATTACGACAACACCACGGAGCACGGTCGCTCCAAGATGCGCAAGGAAGCCGACCGTGCAGAGGACGAGCGCATCACCATCCGCGACCGCACACAGGGAGGTGTGCAGGAGAAGGCCGAGTTCGGCGGGCACCCCGGCGGCGTCGCCCCGTACGGCTACCGGATCAAGTACAAGGGCGTGAAGGGTGAGAGCGTTCTGGAGCTGGACCAGGGGGAGGAGGACAGGGCGTACGAGGTTCTCCACCGCGCCTGGGAACTCATCGTCATCGGCCTGAAGAGCCCGTACGAGGTTGAGGACATCTTCAACACGGATGGTGTGCCTGGTCCGAACGGCGACCACTGGCCCAGAGGCTCACTGAGGAAGATCCTCACCGGGCGGGCGGTCCAGAAGTCGAATCGGATCTTCCGCGACCCTGAGGGCTCGAAGACGAGGCTCGGCGACGACGGCTTCCCCCTCTTCGGCGACACCGTGCCGATCGAACTCGAACCTGTCTTCACCCCGCCGGAGTTGGAGCGGCTCAACAAGGCGCTGGAGCGCACAGCGCGCGGTCCCCGTACCGACCACGAGGAAGTCCACCCGCTCAGCAAGCACGTCTTCGGGCAGTGCGGCAGGCACTACACGGGCACCCGGACCTCCGGCCGCGCAGCCAAGCCTGTCTACCGCTGCTCCGGCAGCGTCCGGAAAGCGGGCCGTCAGAAGTGCACCTGTTCCCAGATCGACGCCGCCCTGCTGGAGACGTGGGTGTGGTCGGAGATCTGCCGGATGCTCGAGGACCCTGAGCGACTGCGGCGCATGGCAGAGGACTGGAACGAGATGGCCTGTGCCAACACGATGGACTACGAGAAGCACATCGAGAAGCTGAATACTCAGATCGAAGAGCTGGACGCCACCATCGACGTCGCGATGAGTGCCGCCTCTCGGCAGGCAGTTCGGAATAACCTGCGGGGCAGAGAAGCAGGTGACTACGTTGATGCGGCTGTCCACTCGCTCAATGAAGACCGCGAGAAGCAGGTAAAGCTCAGGGATGAAGCACTGGCGTGGCAGAAGGCCAGTGAAGAGACAGTCGAACGCGCCATAGGTCTTGAAAAGCTGGCTCGAATGGCCCGGCTGCACATGTACACGATGGATACAGCTCAGCAGGCGGAGGTCGTTCACCTGCTGGATCTGAAGGTCACAATTCTCGGGGAAATCCCGAGGAGAACACGAAGCGATGATCAAATCAGCGCCTGGTTCAACGAACGGGACCGTGTCGTTCCTGCGCTCACCGATGACGCGTGGAAGCTCGTGGAGTCCATCCTCGCGGCTACCCCCGGACGGAAGCCGAAGGCCCCCCGTGCGCTCCTCGGGGCCATGCTCGACAAGGCCCGCACCGGATGCGCGTGGAACAAGCTGCCGTACGGGAACGTCGCGAGCGTCTGGAGCCGGTGGCTGCGGAACGGGCTCTGGGAGCGCCTGTTGACTGCTCTGGAGTCCGTTCCTGGCACCCCGGCGTACCAGGATGTCCTGCTGCCTGAGCTCCGCGTAGAGGGCTGCGTAGACCCCCGGTTGATGGTTGGGGAAGATAAAAAGCCTGAGGATCCTGACCCGTTCAAGGCGAGCGACTACAAGATCTCCCCGTTCGAGCTGGAGAGCGCGCTGCTGGAGCACGAGGCGGTGGCCGAGGCCGCGGTCGTGCCGTCGCCCGATCCGGTGCGGCTGGCCGTGCCCAAGGCGTACGTGGTGCTCGCCGGAGGATGGGAGCCGGGCGCGGATACGGCGAAGGCGCTGTTCGCGCATTCGCGGGAGACGCTCGCGCCGTACAAGCGGGTGCGTGTCATCGAGTTCGCGAACCTGCCCAAGACGATCTCCGGGAAGATCCGTCGGGTCGAGCTGCGGGCACACGCGGCCGGACAGCCGGGCCAGGAGTACCGCGAAGAGCGCTGAACCCCGGTCCGGCTCCCGGGCCGACCCCGGTCGGGCGCTTCAGCACACGGAGCGGATGAGGTCGTCCGCCGGGTCGTTGACGGCCTGCGGCATGCCCGTCAGGTCGAGGACGAAGAGAGCGACGCCGAGGGTGTCCGCCCGCATCCGGGCTTCCCGCGTGTAGCCGGCGAGGGAGAAACAGGCCGTGTCGGCCTCCTCGTTGAGGCCGTTCAGCCAGAGCGTCTCCACGTCGCCGAAGGCGGTCGGTTCGGTGGAGGGGTCGACGTGCGCGATGATGCCGTTGCCGCGCAGGTCGACCCCGGAGGCGGGGCGCTTCTCCGTGACCCGGACCCCCGCGAACCCCAGCCAGCGCAGGTACTGCGCGGCGGCCGTACGGGCGTCCTGCGCGGTGCGGATGGTGACGGGCTGGAAGGCCGGCCGGGTCCTGGACCGTCCCTTGGCGTCGTGCGCCCCGAGAGCGCCGGCGGTGGAGGAGGACGCGGAGCGGGAGGCGCCCGCGGAGGGCGATGTCGTGGGCCCCGCACCGGAGTTGGCCGTGCCGTCGGGCTCCTCGCCGTCGGGCTCCTCGCCGTCGGGCTCCGTACCGTCGGTCTCCGCGCCGTCCGAAGCGTCGCAGCCGTCGTGCCGCTCGGGCTGCGGTGCCACGGGCAGCCGCAGCAACGTCCCGCAGCCGCAGCCCAGTTCGGGCTGCGGCCATTGGACGGAGATACCGCAGGCGGCGCACCGCACCTCCACCCAGGAGTCGTCCCAGTTGCGGTGGAGCACCCGCGTGGGAGGGGTGTCGCGCTGCAGCGGGAGTGCGACGGGCGATCCGCAGTCGCACGGATAGACCGGCGGTGTATAGGTGTGCTCGCGGCGGCACTCGGGGCAGCGCACGGGCACGCTTTCTGCCATCTCTTCGGCTCCAGCGGAGGGTCGGTGAGACGAGTCGGTCCTCGCCGCGCCGCCCGGCGGGCGGCGCGGCGCAGTTCATATCGTCCCTGAAAGGGCGTGATTTCCGAAGAGGAACGGAAGAGAAAGACCGAGGACGGCGGGGCCCGACCCGGAGGCGTCAGTCCACGGCTTCGAACTCCTTCACGGCGTCGATGTCCGGACCGTGCGGCGTGTTCGCCTCCCGCTCGATCATGATCTCCACGAGGACGGGGCGCGAGGTGGCGACGGCTTCCTTCCGCGCCCACTGCAGCGCGGGGGAGATGTCCGCCGGGTCCCACACGCGTCGCCCTGAACAGCCGTACGCCTCCATGATCTTGACGTTGTCCGTGCCGAACTCGTCGTAGTGGATGTCGACCTGGTAGTTCATGCCGAACCCGATCTCGGCCTGCCGGATGAGGCCCAGATACTCGTTGTTGAGCATGACGAGCACGTACGGCACGTCGTACTGGGCCGCCACGGCCAGTTCCTCCACCAGGTACTGGAAGCCGTAGTCGCCCACGATGCCGACGACTTCGGCGTCCGGCCTGCCCATGCCCTCCAGCGCCTTCTTCACGCCGATGGCCGCCGGCACCTCCCAGCCGAGCGGGCCCGCCTGGCCGCAGATCTGGTAGCGCCGCGGCAGGTACGCCTTCTGATGCTGGCCGCCCCAGATCTGGTAGAGCCCGATGGCGGTGACGAAGTAGGTGTCCTCGTCGAAGACTTCGTTGATCTCCTTGTAGACGCGGGGCGCCTTCACCGGTGTCGAGTCGAAGTCCTCCCGGCGCACCAGCGTCCGCTTCAGCTCCTTGCAGCGGTCCACCCAGTCCTCGACGTCCGCCGCGGCCTTGCGTTTGCGGGCTTCGGCGAGCAGGGCCGTCAGGAAGAGGCCGGCGTCGGAGACGATGCCGAGGTCGGGTTCGAAGACCTTGCCGAGCTGCCCCGGTTCGATGTCGACGTGCACGAAGGTGCGTTCGCCGCGGTAGACGCCGATGTCCGCCCCCGTGTGGCGGTCGCCGAAGCGGGCCCCGACGGCGAGCACGAAGTCGGCTTCCAGGAATGAGGCGTTGGCGTACCTCTGCGAGGTCTGGATGCCGGTGGTGCCGAGGTTGAGTTCGTGGTCGTCCTCGATGACACCCTTGCCCATCAGTGTGACCTGGAAGGGCACCCGCAGCTCCTCCACCAGTTCGCGCAGCTCCGCCCCCGCGTCGGCGAGGATCACGCCGCCGCCCGCCAGCACCAGTGGCCTCTTAGCGGCGAGCAGCATGTCCAGCGCCCGCTTCACGCGCGGCAGATGAGGTTCCACGGCGGGAACGGGGAAGCGTGTGTCGATCTCCGCGTCGTAGGTGATCTCCCGCTTCGCCAGGTCGAGCGGCAGGTCGATCAGCACCGGACCGGGCCGCCCCGTACGGGCGATCCGGAACGCCTCGCGGAAGGCCCACGGGATCTGCGCGGCCTCCTTGATCTGCACGGCCCACTTGGTCACGGGCTTGGCGATCTCGACGATGTCGACCGCCTGGAAGGCTTCCTGGTGGAGCTTGGGCGAGACGGCCTGTCCCGTCAGGCAGACCATCGGGATCGAGTCGGCCTGCGCCGTGTACAGGCCGGTGACGAGGTTGGTGGCGCCGGGCCCGGAGGTGGCGATGGCCACGCCGACCTTGCCGTTCGTACGGGCCCAGCCGTCGGCCATGTGCGTCGCGCCCTCTTCGTGACGGACCGTCAAGTGCGCGATGCGGCCGTCCTCTTCCATCGCCTTGTACAGCGGGAGGATCGCGGCGCCGGGGCAGCCGAAGGCGATGTCGACGCCCTCGTCGACCATGATGGAGACCGCCGCGCTCATCGCGGGCATCCTGCTGGGGGCCATGGCTCAGACCTCCGTCTTCTCACCCGAGAGGCGCCTGACGCCGCGCACCAGGGCCGAGTGGTCGAGACCGCCGTCGCCCTGCTGCCGCAGCGAGCCGACGAGTTGGGCCAGCAGCGCCCCTGCGGGGACGGCGGCGCCGACGTTGCGCGCGGCGTCGGTGACGATGCCCATGTCCTTGTGGTGCAGGTCGATCTTGAAGCCGGGCCGGAAGTCGCCGGCGAGGATGCTCTCCTTCTTGCGGGTGAGCACCGTGGAGCCCGCGAGGCCCC
The DNA here is from genome assembly GCF_042653885.1 of Streptomyces ovatisporus. Classification (NCBI taxonomy): domain Bacteria; kingdom Bacillati; phylum Actinomycetota; class Actinomycetes; order Kitasatosporales; family Streptomycetaceae; genus Streptomyces; species Streptomyces ovatisporus. Next base: position 393,703 of record NZ_JBHSFH010000010.1, on the reverse strand, counting down.
CGTTCAGCACGTCCAGCGCCGCCTCCAGGTCGACACCCGACTTCTCCAGGAAGACCACCGCCTCCGCGACGGCCTGGATGTTCACCGCGACGATCAGCTGGTTGGCCGCCTTGACGGTCTGTCCCGAGCCGTGCGGACCGCACAGCACGATCGTCCTGCCGAGGGTTCCGAGGACGGGCGCCGCCGCCTCGAACGTCTCACGCTCACCGCCCACCATGATGGACAGCACACCTTCGACCGCTCCGGCCTCCCCGCCGGAGACCGGGGCGTCGAGCACCTGGACTCCCTTGGCGGCGGCGGCCTTTGCGACGTCCACGGAGGTCTGCGGGGTGATCGAGGACATGTCGATGACGAGGCCGCCCGCGCGGATGTGCTCCAGGACGCCTCCCTCGTGCAGGATCACCTCCTCCACCTGCGGGGAGGCGGGGACCATGGTGATGACGACGTCGGCGTCCCGCACCGCCTCCGGGATCGAGGAGGCACCCTCGGCCCCGTCCCCGACGACGCTCTTCACCCTCGCCGGGTCGAGGTCGAAGGCCGTGACGCGGTAGCCGGCGGCCAGCAGGTTGCGCACCATGGGCGTGCCCATGATGCCGAGTCCGATGAAGCCGATCTTCGTGTGCTCCGCGGTGTGCGGGGCGGTGGTAGGGGGCATGAGGGTCTGCCTTTCGTGGTGGCGGGGGACGGCGGTGGGACGGCGGGGACGGCCGTGCTGCGGAGCAGCGGGGTCCGCGGGTGGGCTCCGCGGGTGCGGGGAATCCGGAGGGTCCGATGGGCGTCAGGCGGAGCGCAGGGCGCGTGGCAGCCAGTCGAAGGCGGCTTCGCTCGGCTGGTCGCCCGGCTTGTACTCCAGGCCGATGCGGCCCTCGTAGCCGGCGGCGGTGAGGCGGCCCAGCAGGTCGGCGAAGTCCAGTTCGCCCGTCCCGGGGGCGCCCCGGCCCGGGCTGTCCGCGATCTGCACGTGTGCGGTCCGCCCGGCGTAGGCGTCGATGACCTTGTGGAGGTCCTCGCCGTTCATCGCGAGGTGGTAGAGGTCCATCAGGAACTTCGCGTTGCCCAGCCCCGTGGCCTCGTCGACGGCGTCGGCGATCTCGACGGCCCTGCGGGCGCTGACGATCGGGCAGGCGGGCGATTCGACAGCGTTGAGCGCCTCGACGAGCAGTACGGCACCGGCGTCGTGGGCCGCGCGGGCGGCCAGCGCCAGGTTCTCCAGGGCGAGCCGGTCCTGTTCCGCCGGGTCGGCGCCCGGGACGCGGTTGCCGTACAGGGCGTTGAGTGCCGTGCATCCCGTGGACCGGGCGAATTCGGCGGCCACTTCGACGTTGCGGCGGAACTTCTCCGACTCCTCGCCCGGGACCGACAGCGCGCCTCGGTCCGGCCCGGGGAGTTGGCCGGCGTAGAAGTTCAGACCGGTCAGCCGGGTACCGGCGTCTGTCAACGCCCGCCGCAGCGCGTCCAGTTCGGACTTCGCCGGGACGGGCGCGTCCGGCCACGGCCACCACAGCTCGACCGCTGTGAAGCCCGCGGCGGCGGCCGCGGCGGGGCGCTGGAGCAGCGGCAGTTCGGTGAAGAGGATCGAGAGGTTGACGGTGAAGCGGTGATGGGTGCTGCCGAGAGGCGGGGCGGGGGTCACGGTGATCGCCTTCCTTCGTGAGTCCCGGGATGGTGCTGCGTTTCCCGGAATTCCGTATTGTGGAAGTGTGTTTCTACTTCATGGAAGACTGCTCTCGCTCCTCGGAAACTGTCAAGAGGTGTGCGGCAGGTCTGCGCGTGCCCGGCGTGGTCACCGCGGCCGGACGCGCGTGCGGTGCCCTCTTCCTTCCGATGGCTGGGACGGCGCCGGTTCGCGTAGGTTGACCTCGTGCGATTGCGAGTTGAGTTCACGACCGAGCCCTTCGATCTGGACGAGGCCCCGGATCACGCGCTGGTGGCCCGCGAGGTCGTGCAGACGGCGCCGCTCGATTCCGTCGACGTCGGCCCGTTCGGCAACACCGCCGAAGGGGCGGCCGAGCAGGTGCTGAGCGTGGTCGACTCCGTGCTGCGCCGCTCCCTGGAGGCCGGTGCCACGCGCATCTCGCTCCAGCTCAACGTCGTCGACGGCGCCGAGGGCGGCAGCGTCACCGGAGACGGAGGCGACGGCGGCTCCCCGTCCGGCGCGACCGGGGAGGGCGCATGAGCGGCGGTGAGCAGGACAGGTTCGCCGCGGCGGTCAAGCCCCTCGTGGACGCGATGGGCGGCGAGATGATCGCTCCCGAGGAAGCGCAGGGCGACGACGTCGTGCTCGCCTGGGAGGGACGGGACGTCCTCGCCGTGCGGCTGCCGCACCTCTCGGACTCCCTCGACCACATCCTGGCCGAGCTGGAGCGCCGCCACGGCATGCCGCTGGCCCGGCTGGACCGCAAGACGAAGCAGTCGGTGGTGCGCCTCCTGGAGACCCGCGGCGCGTTCTCCGTCCGGCATGGCGTGGAGACCGTGGCCGGCGCCCTCGGCGTCAGCCGGTTCACGGTCTACAACTACATCAACTCCCAGGAGGAGAAGCGGGCTGAGAAGCGCCGTGATGAGGCCCCGGACTCCCGTCTCTGACCCCAGCCGCAAGAAGTAACAGGGGGGTAGCTTCCGGACGTTGACTGGCGGACGGAGAGCGGCTGATCTCGTGACTGGCCGCCGAGGGGTGCCAGGTTTGACTCGTACAGGAGGACCCGTTGACAGATGCCTTGCTCGGCATCGCGCCGGTCTTGGCGTCGTACGGCCGTGATCGCCAACTCGGAGCGGTCAACCGCCTCCTGGTTGTCCGCGCGCGCCTGTACGGCCTCGTAGCCCTCTTCGGCGCTGTCAGCCGTACATCGCCACGCGGTAGAGAGCCGCAAGCGCGTCGTCGATGGGATGGGGCTGCGGCTTGCCGGAGGAGTCGAGCCTGTTCCACCTCTGCGTGTTCACCGCGACGGACATCTGTCGCTGGCCGTCGGCGCTGGTCATTGCCAGCGCTCCAGCACCCCAGACCGTGCCGCCATGACCCCAGAAGGTGTCCTGGCCGGGAGCCTCCATCGGGTGCAAGCCCAGGCCGTAGTCGATCGTTTTTCCCTCTTGGGAGACGACCGGGACGGTGCGCTGCATCTGCGCCAGCGACGACGGGCTGACGATCTCGCCGGCAAGCAGCATGCCGAAGAAGCGGTTGAGGTCCGAGACGGTCGATATCAGCGAGGCCGCCGGCCCCACCCATGACATGTCGTAGACGCTGTAGTCGCGCGGCGGGTCGATCATGCCGAACCACGCCTCGTAGATCTGTGAGTGCGGCCCGTTGACGTACGGTTCGACGGGGAGTTCGGTGTCCCGGAGCCCGGCCCTCTCGATGACTTTCCGGGTGATGTACCGCTCGGCCGTAGTGCCGGTCACCTGTTCCAGGAGTTCGCCGAGGAGCAGGTAGTTGGTGTTGGAGTACACCCCCGGAGTGCCGCCCGGCGCGCCGACGGCAGGTGCGGTGACCCCCATCTCGATCAGTTCGGTGGGGTGAAACCGCGTGAACCGGTTGTCGTCCAGGCTCTGGGGTCCGGTGTCCGCGAGGGCGGGGAATGCCTTGAGGGAGGGGTAGGCGTAGGGGAGGTACTCGGCGAGGCCGCTGGTGTGGTTGATCAACATCCGGACCGTGATCGCGTCACCGCGTTCTCCGGGGACCAGCCCCGGAAGGTACCGGCCGATCGGCTTGTCGAGACCGATCTGACCGCTCTCGACCTGCCGCAGAACCGCTGCGGCCGTGAAGGTCTTGGTGATGCTGCCGACGCGGTGCCGCATGTCGGCGGTGACGGGGCGACCGGTGGCGACGTCGGCGACCCCGGCGGCGCCGCGCCAGATCTGGTCGCCGTCACGTACCTCGGCGAACAGGCCAGGCATCCCGGCGCGGTGGACGTTCTCAATGGCGGCGTTCAGTTCTGCGGGATCCAGTGGGTTCCTCACAACATGCGTCCTTTCATTTTCCCGGGGATGAACTCCACGTCAGTTGCCTGAGCCGGGTAGCAGGGCACGAACGCCGGGTCGCTCGGCATGCCCATGCCCTTATTATGCACGCAGTGCGTGCAACGCCAAGTGCATAGGCTAAGCTGAGTCTCGGCGATAGGGGTGAGATGGCAGGCCGAAGGCGCTGGTCGACCGAGGAGATCCTGGATGCGGCGACGGAGTTGCTGCGCACGGGCGATGCCGAGTCATTCAGCGTGCGCAAGCTCGCCGCAGTGCTCGGGACCGATTCCTCCAGCCTCTACCGGCACTTCCGCAGCAAGACCGATCTGCTGCGCGCGGTCGCCGACCGGATCCTCCTGGCCGCCATGGACGGTTATCGCCCCGCGGGCGACTGGAAGCAGCGCATCACGGCCCTGGCCCTGCGCGTGCGGGAGGCCTTCGGCCAGCAGCCCCAGCTTGCTGCGCTCTGGGGACGCTACGGGTCGGGCGGCACCGGCTCCAGGCTGGTCATGGAAGAGGTGCTGCAGGCTCTGCGCGCGTCGGGACTGCCCGACGAGAAGATCCCGGCGCGCTACCACCGGATCGCGGTCCTCATCGCCGCCTTGATCGCTTCCGAGGCCGGGGTCAACACCATCACCGCCGAGGAGCACGAACAGGGCATGGAGCTGTTCCGTGTCGCGGTGCTCGGCGCCGACCCCGAACGCTTCCCCGCCCTGGCCCGCTTCGCCCGCGACGTACACCCCCTCGGCGCGGACCGCCGCGCTGCGTTCGAGGAGATCCTCGTCGCCCAACTCGCCCACGTCGAGGACGCACCCTAGCCGACCGGCTTTTCAACTAGCTCAATCCCAGAAAGAGAAGTGGGCTGAGGAGGGGGGGAGCAAGGGGCCCGACGGCGATCTCCAATGGGCGTAACCGCGTGGTTCAGACTGCTCCACGGTCTACAACTACTTGAACAGGGAGAACCCCAAGGAAGCCCTGCCTCCGGGTCGTACGCCCTGACTCGTGGTCCTCAGCTGGAGCCTGTGCCGCAGTCGGCGCGGATGCGGGCGCCGGCGGCACGTGAGTCGCCCACCCGCACGCCGTCGACCTCGATCCGCACCGCGAGCCTGTAGTCGTACGTGCCGACCCGGCCGTCCGGGCACGGCGCGGACACCTTCCCCTCGCGCTGCTGCTGGGCCGGTGTCCATGCCGTGTGCGTGAAGTCGCTGTAGCCGCGCCAGCCGGACCAGCTGTCCCGCTCGATTCGGTACGCCTGGCGCATGCGGCCGGGACGGTCCGAGCAGCGCGAGGTGAAGCCTGCGCCGTGGATGCGGGCGCGCGGTTTCGCACCGCCGACGACGATCTCGCCCTCGACCTCGACAGGCGAGACGGTGGTCGAGCACCACCAGCCCTTCACCTTCTTGATGTGCTCGCTGTCGCACTGCGTCCGGGACGGGGGTGCGCGGTAGCTGGTGACCCGTACGGCATTCGGGTCCTCCGGAGCGGCGTCCACGTCGCCGACGGTCATGCGCAGCGAGTTGTCGGGCATCTCCTCCGCGCGCCAGGCCAACTTCGTCTCGGTGGGGCTGGGGCGGGGAGACGGCGTCGCGGTGCGGGACGCACACGGCGTCGGGGTCTGGGCGGGGGGCGGCCCGGAGGGGGCCGGGCTCCCGCAGCCGCTGACGACGCCCAGGAGAACCATCAGTGGAAGGAGCCGCACACGCTCCCGCCGGAGGCGACCGCGGCGCCGATCGTGGCCACGGCGTCGAAATCCACCCGAACTACGCACCTCGAGCCCCCCGTTGGCCCTCGACATCACACCAGTACCTTCATCGTCACGGTCGGCGGCCATCCTTACCGCCGTCGGCCCCGGACCGGTGACCTTTCCGTGCGAGGGCCGTGGAAGCTGTGCGGGGGGACAGCCGCAGGGGTCGGAGGGCGCCTCTCTCCGGGGAGAAATTCAACAAAGTGTTGACGCGTTCGGTCATGCGGGCTTAGCTGTTCCCCGTCCGAACCGTGCCACGCGTCGGAGGCATCCGTGACCGCGTCCCGCTCTGCACCAGGTCTGACCTGGCTGAATTCGTCCGCCGAGAGCGACGCCCGCACCGCGCTGCACGAGGTCTGCGCCGCGCGCTCCTGGATCGGGACGGTGCTCGCCCGCCGCCCGTACGCCGGAACGGCGGCTCTGCTCGCCGCGAGCGACGACGCGACGGGCGCGCTCGACGCGGACGGTCTCGCGGAGGCGATGGCGGGCCATCCCCCGATCGGCCGTCCCGAACCCGGGGACGCGACCTCCGCACGGGAGCAGCGGGGCATGGCGGGGGCGCCGGAGGAGCTGAAGGCGGAGATGCTCGAACTGAACCTCGCCTACCAGGAGAAGTTCGGTCACGTCTTCCTGATCTGCGCCACCGGCCTGACGGCCGGGCAGATGCGGGACGCCGCCCGCTCGCGGCTGGCCAACTCCCCTGAAGCAGAGCGGGAGATCGTCCGTACCGAACTGATGAAGATCAACAGGATCCGCCTGAGCGGACTCGCGGAGAGGGAACCCGAGCGAGCATGAGCAAGGCCGACACCCCCACCACCACCGCCACCACCACGGCTTCGGTCTCCACCCACATCCTGGACACCAGCGCCGGCCGCCCCGCCCGGGACGTCGCCGTCGAGTTGTCGGTGCGTACGGGCCGGGACACCGCATGGGCCGCACACGCCACCTCCAGGACGGACGGCGACGGACGCTGCAAGGACCTGCCGGCGCTGCCCGCGGGCGCCACACACGCGCGGCTCACGTTCGAGGTGGAGCCCTACCTGCTGAGCAAGGGGAGCGAGGGCGGTCCGCACAGCTTCTTCCCCGAGGTGACCGTGGTCTTCGCGGTCGCCGCGGGCGAGCACTATCACGTGCCGCTGCTGCTCAACCCGTTCGGCTACTCCGTATACCGAGGGAGCTGACAGAGACATGGCAGTGCCGATCACGATTCTCGGCCAGAACCAGTACGGCAAGGCGGAGAACCGCGTCGTCAAGATCACCAGGGACGGCGGGACCCACCACATCAAGGACCTCAACGTCTCCGTCGCCCTCAGCGGCGACCTGGACGAGGTGCACTACTCCGGCTCCAACGCGCACGTCCTGCCGACGGACACCACGAAGAACACGGTGTTCGCCTTCGCCAAGGAGCACGGCATCGAGACGGCCGAGCAGTTCGGCATCGCACTCGCCCGGCACTTCGTGGACGACACGGAGCCCATCACCTCGGCCCGCATCCGCATCGAGGAATACGCCTGGGACCGCATCGACACCTCCGCCGGCCCGGCCCCCCACTCCTTCGCACGCAACGGACGTGAGACCCGCACCGCGCAGATCACCTACGACAGCCGCGACGGCGGTCGCCTCCAAGTCCTCGGCGGACTCAAGGGGCTGACGGTCCTCAACTCCACCGACTCGGAGTTCTGGGGATACATCAAGGACAAGTACACGACGCTGAAAGAGGATTACGACCGCATCCTCGCCACCGAGGTGAGCGCCGTGTGGCGGCACAGCTGGAGCGGTGACGGGACGCCGGCGCCCGACTGGCAGGAGTCCTACGACGGCACCAGGACGCTCCTGCTGCGGGCCTTCGCCGAGACCTACTCCCTGTCCCTGCAGCAGACGCTCTACGAAATGGGCGCACAAGTCCTGGGAGGGCGGGACGAGTTGGAGGAGATCCGGTTCTCCATGCCCAACAAGCACCACTTCAGGGCAGATCTGGAGGCGTTCGGCATCAAGAACGAAGCCGCGGACGGAGCCGTCTACCTCGCCGCCGACCGACCGTACGGCCTCATCGAGGCGACAGTGCTGCGGGACGGCGCCGAGGCGCTGATACCGCTGGACATGACCAACCTCTGAGCCCCGCACGGGAGTCGGGCGTCGCACGTCATCCCCGCACGGGCTGCCTGCTCACCCCGGCCCATCCATCCCCGATCGTCACGCGACCCGCATCCGAGGACGTACACATGGCCGACAAGGCGGATACGACCGAACGCAAGGCAGACACGACCGAACGCGTAGTCATCGAGAACTGTGCCGTCGCGACCGTCGACGCGCACGGCACCGAACACGCCGAGGGCCACGTGGTCGTCGCGGGGAACCGCATCGAGTCCGTCGGCGCCGGAGCGACGCCCGAGGGCCTGGCGGACGTCGTGCGCCGCGTCGACGGAACCGGCCACCTCGTCACGCCGGGGCTCGTCAACACCCACCACCACTTCTACCAGTGGCTCACCCGCGGTCTGGCCCAGAACGCGAACCTCTTCGACTGGCTCGTGGCCCTCTACCCCACCTGGGCACGCATCGACGAGGACATGGTCCACGCGGCGGCCCGCGGCTCCCTCGGCATGATGGTGCGCGGCGGCGTCACCACCGCCATGGACCACCACTACGTCTTCCCGCGCGGTGCCGGCGACCTGCTCGGTGCCGAGATCCGCGCCGCCCGCGAACTGGGCGTCCGCTTCAACCCCACCCGCGGATCGATGGACCTGGGCGAGTCCGACGGCGGGCTGCCGCCCGACTTCGCGGTGGAGACCACCGACGGCGCCCTCGCCGCCACCGAAGAGGCCGTCGACACCTACCACGACCCCTCCTTCGACTCCATGCTGCGCATCGGCGTGGCCCCCTGCTCGCCCTTCTCCGTCACCACCGAACTGCTGCGCCAGGCAGCCGAGTTGGCCAGGCGCAAGGGCGTACGGCTGCACACGCACGGCTCGGAGACGGTCGAGGAGGAGAAGTTCTGCCACGAGCGGTTCGGCATGGGCCCGACCGACTACCTCGAATCGGTGGGCTGGCTCGGCGACGACGTCTGGATGGCGCACTGCGTGCACATGAACGACTCCGACATCGCCGCCTTCGCCCGTACCCGCACGGGCGTCGCCCACTGCCCCTCGTCCAACGCCCGGCTCGCCGCGGGCATCGCGCGCGTCCCCGACATGCTGGCGGCCGGTGTCCCCGTCGGCCTCGGCGTGGACGGCACGGCCTCCAACGAATCGGGTGAACTCCACACCGAACTGCGCAACGCCCTGCTGCTCAACCGGCTCGGCGCCCACAAGGAGAAGGCACTCACCGCTCGCCAGGCACTGCGTCTGGGCACCTACGGCGGCGCCCAAGTCCTCGGCAGAGAGGCGGAGATCGGCTCCCTGGAGCCCGGCAAGCTCGCAGACCTCGTGCTGTGGCGGCTGGACGGCATCGGCCACTCCTCGATCGCCGACCCCGTCGCCGCGCTCGTGCTCGGCGCCGCGGCACCGGTCACGCTCTCCCTCGTCAACGGCCGCCCAGTGGTCGAGGACGGCCGGCTGACCGGCGCGGACGAGGACGCCATCGGCCGCCAGGCGCGTGACCAGGCCCGGCGTCTGTCCCGCATCGCAGCCGGAGACGACTGACCGCACCGTGCCGGCAGGCACCACAAGAACTCCGGCCGGGAGGGACGGCTCCCGGCCGGACCCAGCGACACCACCGCCGTTCCCGGGACGTGGCCCAACCCCCTCACGTCCCGGGACGGTCCGGCACCCCGGGCGAAACGGCGCACGCGTACAACCGCATGACCGTGACCTCTATCGACAGATCGCCGGATCGACAGATCGCCAGGAGGACCCGCCGTGGCCGAGAAGCCCAGGTCCAGTGCCCGGAACAACACACAGGCAGACAGCGAGCACACGCCGGGGGGAGACGAGAAGCACCCCGTCGACCAGTCGCTGCCGCCGCTCGAACTCGTCACCACCGGCCTGCAGCACGTCGCGGCCATGTACGCGGGCGTGGTGGCGCCCCCGCTCATCATCGGAGCGGCCGTCGGCCTCTCGGTCACCGAACTGACCTTCCTGACCGGGGCGAGCCTCTTCCTCGCAGGCGTCGCGACCCTGCTGCAGACCATCGGCGTGTGGAAGATCGGCGCCCGGCTGCCCTTCGTCAACGGCGTGACGTTCGCCTCCGTCGCGCCGATGCTGGCCATCAACAAGTCGGAGGGTGCGGAGGACGCCCTGCCGGTCATCTTCGGCGCCTGCATGGTCGCTGCGGCGCTGGGCTTCGCCGTCGCCCCGTACTTCAGCAAACTCGTGCGCTTCTTCCCGCCCGTGGTCACCGGCACCGTCATCACCCTCATCGGCGTCTCGCTGATGCCGGTCGCCTTCAACTGGGCGCAGGGCGGCGACCCGGCGGCACCTTCGTTCGGTGCCGCGAAGAACATCGCCATGGCCGGAATCACCCTCGTCGTGGTGCTGCTGCTGCACCGCTTCACGCGCGGCTTCGTCAAACAGATCGCCGTACTGCTCGGCCTGGCAGTGGGGACACTGCTCGCGATACCCGTCGGGCTGACGGACTTCAGCGCGCTGAAGTCGGCCGACGTCGTCGGATTCCCCACGCCGTTCCACTTCGGGGCGCCGCAGTTCGCCGTCGCCGCGATCGTCTCCATGTGCATCGTCATGCTCGTCTCGATGACGGAGTCCACCGCCGACATGCTCGCGCTCGGCGAGATCGTCGAACGCCCCGCCGACGAGAAGACCATCGCGGCCGGACTGCGCGCCGACACCCTCGGCTCCTTCGTCAGCCCCTTCTTCAACGGATTCCTCGCGACGGCCTTCGCCCAGAACATCGGCCTGGTCGCGATGACGAAGATCCGCAGCCGCTGGGTGGTCGCCGCGGGCGGCGGCATCCTGATCCTCCTGGGTCTCTGCCCGGCGGCGGCCGCACTGGTCGCCACGGTGCCGCAGCCGGTGCTCGGCGGGGCGGGCGTCGTCCTCTTCGGCTCCGTCGCGGCCAGCGGCATCCGCACCCTCGCCAAGGCGGACCTGGGCAACGACGACAACATCGTGATCGTCGCGGTGTCCCTGGCCGTGGGCGTCGTCCCGGTCGCCGCGCCGGACTTCTACCACGTGCTCCCCGGCAGCGCCCGCATCATCCTCGACTCGGGCATCTCCACCGGATGTGCGACGGCGGTCCTGCTCAACCTGGTCTTCCACCACTGGCGGGCGGCGCGCCGCGAAGGTGGCACCCGCCGTCCGGCGGGAGACGGGCCGGCCGGGGCGGGTCCGGGGGCCCCGCTTCCCGGGGAGTGACTGCTGCGGCCCGCGTCCCGCCCCGGCGATACCCGGCCGCGACGCGACGCGTCCTCCCGGGAGACGTACGGTCGTCCTTCGGCCGGGTCAGTCCGGCCCCGGTTCGCTGCGCCACCACCCAGTACGCCGGCCGCGCCGCTTCCCCACCCGGAAGGAACCACGCCATGAGCACACCGCACGCCTTCCCCCTGGAGCCCACCCCGATCCACGTGCCGGACGAGGTCCTCGACGACCTGCGCGCCCGTCTCGCACTGACCCGTCGCCCGCTGGACGAGGGGAACGGGGACTGGTCTTACGGCGTCCCGGACAGCTATCTCCGTGAACTGGTCGCCTACTGGCGGGACGGCTACGCCTGGCGCACGGCCGAGGCCGCCATCAACGCCTACGAGCACTACCGAGTGGGCGTCGCCGGTGTCCCGGTGCACTTCATGCGCAAGCCCGGCCGCGGCCCCCGCCCGATCCCGCTGATCCTCACCCACGGCTGGCCGTGGACGTTCTGGCACTGGTCGAAGGTGATCGACCCGCTCGCCGACCCGGCCGCGTTCGGCGGTGACGCCGACGACGCGTTCGACGTCATCGTGCCGTCTCTGCCCGGCTTCGGGTTCCCCGGCCCGCTCACCGGCTTTCCGGACGTCAACTTCTGGAAGGTCTCCGACCTCTGGCACACCCTCATGACGGAGACCCTGGGATACGGGAAGTACGCCGCCGGGGGCTGTGACATCGGCGGGCTCGTCTCCAGCCAGCTCGGCCACAAGTACGCCGACGAGCTGTACGGCATCCACATCGGCTCCGGGCTGCCGCTCGACTTCTTCACCGGCCCCCGCGCCTGGGACTTCGCCCGGAACCGGCCCCTCACCGACGACCAGCCCGCCGATGTCCGTGCCCGCGTCGTCGAGCTGGACCACCGCGCGGCGTCCCACCTCGCCGTGCACATGCTCGACGGCGCCACCCTGGCCCACGGGCTGAGCGACTCACCCGCCGGACTGCTCGCCTGGCTGCTGGAGCGCTGGCGGGCCTGGAGCGACAACGGCGGCGACGTCGAGTCGGTCTTCACCAAGGACGACCTGCTCACCCACGCCACGATCTACTGGGTGAACAACTCCATCGCCACGTCGATGCGTTACTACGCCAACGCCAACCGCTACCCCTGGGCCCCCGCCCACGACCGCACCCCGGTCGTGCAGGCCCCGGTCGGACTCACCTTCGTCACGTACGAGAACCCGCCCGGTATCCACACCGCCGACGCCCGCGTCCGGAAGTTCAAGGACGGCCCGCAGGCCGACTGGTTCAACCACGTCAACGTCAACGCCCACGACCGCGGCGGCCACTTCATCCCCTGGGAGAACCCCGAAGCCTGGGTGAGCGACCTGCGGCGCACCTTCCGCGGCCGCAGGCCCTGAACGACCCGGCAGGCTCGTCCGGCGACGGGCCAGGCGAACGCTGCCCGGCGGGAGCGCCGGCTGACCGTGCCCGGTCCCGCGCCCTCTCCGGGGAGCGTCGACGTCACCGGTTCCGCAGCCGCACCTCGTGCAGCGCGTCCGCCACTTCACGCGGATCCAGTGGCCCCATGTGCGGGGCCGAGGGGAAGTCGCGGACGCGGAACACGTTGCCGGGGGTGGCCTCGTCCGCCTCGGCGATCATCCGGTCCTGCAGTTCGGGCGTGACCAGACGGTCCCTGCCCATGCGCAGGTAGGTACGGGGAATGCGGCCCCACCTGCCGGCTTCGCCCACCGCCCGGCCGCCGTACGCTCTCGTGCTCTCGTCGGTCTGCATCGCGTTCAGCACCCTGCGGAACGCCGTGTCCGGGTAGTCGGCGCAGATCATCTCCTTGAAGAGGGCGAGGTCCTTCCGGGAACCCGTACGCCAGTTGAGACGCGCCACACCCAACTGCTCGAGGTTGCCGATCATTTGGTCGTCCGGACTGATGGCCCCGGGTGCCGTGCACGAGGACGTACGTACGGGGGCCGCGGCCCTGCTTCCGTCCCGCTTCCCGCGCGGTGGCCGCACCGGCACCCGCCGCCGTCGTCAGTGCGGCCCCTCCGGCTGCCAGCCCCAGCGTGCGCAGCACACTGCGGCGTCCTCTCCCGCGTTCTGCGGTTGCGTGCTCCTTCTTCGTCATGGCTTCGAAGCTACGAACGTCCGGCGAGACGGAACATGTGCCTGAGCCCCCGAACGGAGTGCATCTCACCCCACCCCGGTCGGGGCGTCTGCCGCCACCTTCGCAGTCGAAACCCGGGGCTCATGCGGTTCATGGCGGCCACCGTGGAGCGCGACTCCGATCCGATCCGGCGGTCCGGGGATGCCGGAAGCCCGTCGGCCCTTCCCAGCTTTCCCCAAAGCTCCGGCGAGCCGCGACGCTGTGGACCGGACGGGGAGTCAGGATGGTGGCCCACGACTTGGGAGGGTGGGCACTTGTACTTCCGCGATCCGCCACCGACTGCGGCCTGGCAACACCTCGACGCCCGTACCGGCTTCGAGGTCGTCTACTTCGAGACCCTCAGCGACGGCCTGCGCGTCCACGGCTGCACGACCGCTCTGGAGGAGGGCCAGACGTGGATCGTCGGTTACATGCTCGAAGTCGACCACGGGTGGCACACCCGCCTCGCGCGCGTCTCCAGCCGCTCGGCACTCGGCCACCACAAGACGTCGCTGGCCGTCGACAGCGCCGGGCGCTGGAGGGTCGACGGCCAGGCAGCACCCCACCTGGACGGGTGCCGGGACGTCGACCTGGAGGCCTCCGCGATGACCAACGCCCTTCCCGTACACCGGCTGCGCCTGGCAGTCGGTGCGAAGGCGGACGCCCCGGCGGCCTACGTACGGGCAACGGACCTGTCCGTGGAGCGACTTGAGCAGACCTACGCGCGGGCGGGCGACGAGACGGGACGCCAGCGCTACGACTACGCCGCACCTGCCTTCGAGGTCGACTGCCGCCTCCTCTACGACACTTCCGGGCTCGTCCTCGACTACCCGGGGATCGCCGTCCGCGCCGGCTGAAGCCGCCGAGGCGGTTCCGCGCTTCCCGGATCTGCTGCCCGCCCGCTACCCGGGCGGGCAGCAGATCGCGGCCCGGGGGCCCGGGGAAGCGGAGAACACGGCGACTGCCGGTTCAGCAGGCGGTACGAAGTCGCCGCCCCCGCGGGGAAGCGGGGGCGGCGACTTCCTACCGGGTCACACCGACGTGGCCCCGGCGTACGAGAGGAACGTGCTCCAGGCACCGGGGGAGAGGTTCAGCTCGGGCCCGTCATCGGCCTTCGAGTCCCGGACGTGGACCGATTCCGGCAGCGTGGCGACCTCTACGCAGTCGTCGCCCTGTGAGCCGCTGTAGCTGCTCTTGAACCAGACCAGCTCGTTCGTGCTCATAGCGTCCCTCGCATTCGCCTCAGCAGACTCGCGGAGTCCTCGGGGGTAAGAGCCTGTGAGCGCATCCTGGCATACCGCTGGAACAGCACGCTCACGTCTTTGGTGCCCGGGATCAGCTGGCCGGTCTGCTGTCCTTCCGTGTAGCCGAGCCACTGGTGCTCCGAGGTCTCCAGCAGCCGCATCGGACCGTCGTGACCGGCATGGCAGGGCTGCCGGAGCGGCATGAGCTGCAACTCGACGTTCCACAGTTCCGCGATCTCCAGAAGATGGTCGATGAGCGCTTCCGTCACCCGGACTCCGCCCGTCCGCCGTTCGATCAGTGCCTGCTCGACGATGAAACTGAACGCGATGGGCTGCTCACGGCGCAGGAGTTCCTGGCGTTCGAGACGGGCGGCGACGCGCTGCTGGACCTCCTCGGCCGAAGGCGGCGGGGGAACGCTCAAGGTGACGGCCCGTGCGTACGCCTCCGTCTGCAACAGCCCCGGGATGACACGGCATTCGTAGGTGCAGAGGCTCACCGCCTCCTCCTCCAGCCGCGCCCACTCGCGGAACCAGGACGCCAGCCCCGGCCTGCGCACGGCATGCTGTGCGGCGGCCCGCAACGCGCCGAAGGCGTCCAGGAGTTGCTCGGCGCGCTCCACGAAGTCGCCGGGAGGCAGCCTCCGCCCCTGTTCGACGGAGGCGATGGTCTGCGCCGAGTACCGTACTCGCCGGGCCAGTTCGTCCTGCGTGAGCTGCGCCCGCCTGCGGAATGCCTTGAGCACCGCTCCGAACGCCTTGAGGCCGTCGGAGCCCTCCGGCTCGCTGTTGGCCACACTCGCCGCATTGGCACTCCCCGTCATGTCCGGCCACCTCCGGTGCTTGCGAACCGCGCTCGACTCAGAGGGCAATGCTCACGTTCGGTGACGCGTACCGTCCATGGGGAGAGCCCGTACGCGCCCCGGCGTACGGGTGCGAGTGCTGGTCAAGGAGACCGGGGGAGCGTGGAGTCGGGGATATGCGGGGAATGGCGACGCACCCCGCCCCGGCGGCCACCGTCACCGTACGTGTGTTCGCGCAACGGCCCAGGACGGCAATCCTGGAGGCCGGCACGTCCGGGCGGCAAGCCGGCTGTGTCGAGGACGGCGAAGCCATGCTAGCTTTTTTGGGCAGTCGCCCAAGGCGATCGTCCAATGCTTGACGGAAGGAGCTCCCATGCCTCACGGCTACAGGCACTTCGCTTCCCGCAGGCGCGAGGAACTCCATGCGGCTGGACGCCTTCTCGCCACGCGCGCCGGAACGCTCGAATACGCCGAGCTCGGCCCCGCCTCTGGTCTGCCGGTCCTGTTCTTCCCGGGCGGTCATGCCGGCCACGACCAGACCCGTCTTCTCTCCCGCCTGGGCGCATCCGGGTGCCGCGTCATCGGCTGGTCACGACCGGGATATCTGCGCACCCCGCTGAGGGCCGGAAGCACCTTCGCCGCTCAGGCGGACGCCGCCGCCGCGCTGCTGGACGAACTCGGCGTGCCCCGGGCAGCGGTCTACGGGATCAGCGGTGGCGGCCCCATGGCCATCGAGTTCGCACGCAGGCATCCGGCCATGACGCAGCGGCTGGTGCTGGAGTCGGCGGTCAGCAAGCGCTACGCACCCGCGATCTCACCACTCGCGAGAACCCTGTTCCTCACACCGTGCGGTACGTGGATGACCACCGTGTTCGCGCGCCGCTGGCCACGCGCGTACGCGAGTGAATTCGTGCGCCAGGAGTCGACCCTGGACCGCCGGAGCAGGCGCCGGGTCGTCGACTGGATACTGGCCGACAGCGGTCGCCGGGAGTTCCTGCAGGCCGTCACGGATCTCCTCACCCCGTACGAGGACCGTGCCGCCGGCTCGGACAACGACCTGCGGCGGTGGGCCGCGCTCGACGATTCGCTCACCGCCGGCGTCCACTGCCCGACCCTGGTGCTGCACGGAAGCCACGATGGGGATGTCGACCCCGCCCACGCACACCATTCGGCGTCCACCATCCCGAATGCGCAGCTCCACATCGTCGAAGAGGGCTGGCATCTACTGCCGCTGTCGCTGAACGGCGAATCCGCCTACGAAGCAACGTGCAGGTTCCTCGGCCTCGACGACGTAGACCCACGCGGACGGCCGGATCTCGGAGCGCTGCCCTGAGATCACGTCAAGAGACGTATGCGACAGGCCAATTGATGGTCTGTCGGCCCCGGAGACTCGCAGGCCAAACCGGCGGGTTCGGTCCTCGTGCGCGGTAACGGGTCATCCGATCAGTTTCCGCAACACGCGTGCCAGCTCGGTGTGTTCGGCTTCGGTCAGCGCGGAGAAGCATTCGCGGTTCAGCTCCTCGACGACGGGATAGGCCCTGTTGAGCAACTCGCGCCCGGCGTCGGTCAGTTCGAGCTGTACCGCACGTCCGGGGCCGGCGTCGCTCCGGGAGACCAGTCCGGTTTCGATGAGGCGGCTCAGGGATTCGCTCATGCTCTGCGGCGTGATCATGACGCGGCGCGCCAGTTCGCCCTGGCTGATGCCCGGGTCGTGCGCCAGCGTCGCCAGCGTACTGAACTGGCGTGGGTTGATGCCCTGGGCCCTGAGTGCTTCGTGCCAGGGGCGTGAGAGCTGATCCGCACAACGCACGAGCAGGTACCCGAGCTGCGAGTCGGGATCGAGGGGGACGAACGGCTGACTCATGGGACCGATCATTGCACCATCAGGAACCTGATACCGTGGAGGCATCAGGTTCCTGATGGTTCCCTCGTCGCCCGGAGGACGCGATGACGCGCATACGCCAGAAATGGCTGACTCTCACCGCGGTCCTCGGGCTCGCGTACTGGTTCTTCGGCAACCTCTACGAGGCGATCGTCATCTCGCCGAACTGGGTCGTGGACAGCGGCGCACAGTTGACACGGCTCAACGGATTCTTCGTCAACACCGATCCGACCCTCTTCTTCGTCCCGCTGACCCTGCTGGCGACCGTCCTGGTCTGGGTGCTTCACCTGGTCAACCGGGACAGCGAACTCAGGGTTCACTACCGCAAGGCGAGCCTGTGCGCGCTGGCGCTGACCGCGCTCAACATCCTCATCGTCACGACGCTGATCACCAAGCTCTTCGGCGCCGACTACCTGTCGTACGAGGACGAGTTGAGCACCTACGCCTGGCGGTGGAACGTCCTCAACGTGATCAGAATGCTGCTGACCGCGGCGACGGCCTTCCACCTCTTCGGCGCCTTCAGGAAGCTCGACACACCGTGAACGGCCGCACGTCGCGGCCAGTCGGCCGTGGACGAACTGCGCCGCCGGCCCGTCTCGGCGTTCCCGGGCAGCCATCAACGGCAGACAGGCACCCAGCAAGACGTTGCTCCAAGGGGCTGGCCGCTGTCCGGGAGTCAAGGACGCACACCTGAATGCCTTCCAGCCAGCTGTCCGCTTGGGGTGGCGCAGACACATGAAGAGCTGTACGCATCAGGCGAATTGACGGCCGTCAGGCGTCAACTCAAGTCGGAGAGAGGGGTTCGGGTTCGTTTACCGGGTGGCCGGTCACACCACTTCAAGGGGCATGACCCAGGTACGGGCGGAAACCCGCCCACAGGATGATCTTGGAGTGGGCAGCTCGTTACGGAAGGCATGGCAGGATCGCGATCATGTCCCTCAGCGTTCCCCGCCTCTGGATCGGCTCGACCGAGATCATCGCCCTCGCCGACGGCGAGGGCCCGTTCTTCTCCCCGCGCGCCGAGGCCTTCCCCGAGGCCACGGCCGCACAGTGGGCCGAGGCCGACCGCTACGACCCGGGCGCGGTCGACGCCGAGGGCCGCTGGCGGCTCCAGTTCCGCGCGTACGCGATCCGCGGCGACAAGGGCCTCACTGTCGTCGACGCCGGGATCGGTCCGGCGGACAGCCCGGCCGGCTCGTGGGCGCCCGTGCCCGGTGCGCTCCCCGAGTCGCTGGCCGCCGCGGGCATCGACCCGGCCGAAGTCGACACTGTGGTGCTCACACATCTGCACACCGACCACGTCGGCTGGGCGGTCGTGACCGAGGCGGCCGTCCCGTCAGCGGGCAACGCTTCGACCGGCGGCGCGACCGGCGGCCGCCGCCCCTATTTCCCGAACGCCGAATACCTGCTCCAGCGGGCCGAGTTCGATGCCATCGACACGCTCAACCCGCAGCTTCGCGAGACCCTCACCGACCCGCTCGCCGCCGCCGGTCGGCTCCGGCTCCTCGACGGGGACACGCCGCTGCGCGCCGGGCGCGCGGTCGCCACGCCCGGTCACACGCCCGGACACCAGAGCGTGCTGGTCGCCGACGGGCGCGAGCTGGCGCTCGTCACCGGCGACCTCCTGGTGCACGCGCTCCAGCTGCTTCACCCCGAGCTCGCCTACGCGCACGAGGCCGCCCCCGAGGCGGCCAGGCACTCGAGGGAGCGCATGCTCGGCCGCGAAACCGCCGTCAAGCTGCACCTGGCGACGCCGCATCTGACGGAGCCGTTTCTCTCGGCGTGATCGCGGCGGTTCGGGGCGGGTCAGGCCGCGAGCATGCAGACGCTCCGATTTCTCGGCAGCCTCGTCGTCGACCGGACTGAAGTCCGTGAGGCGGCAGCTTCCTCCGGACTGGAGCAACATCCGGTCCGCGTGCAGGCGGAAGATCTTGACGTCCCTGACCTTGTCGGCGACGTTGCGCCGACTCCGGATCTCGGCCCCGGACACCTGCGCGCATCCACCGGCCGCGGTGAAGGGTGGGGTCCGCTGACCCGTTCGGCCCCGATTCGACCCCCGCAGGCGCAGACAGAAGCGTGCACCCGCTCCGACCTGGATCAGAGCAGTTCGTACGCCGGGAGTGTCAGGAACTCCTCGTACTTCTCATCGAGGGCGACCCGCAGCAGCAGGTCGTGGGCCCGCTGCCACTCGCCCGCGGCGAAGCCCTCCTCGCCCAGCTCCTCCCGCAGCGCGGCCAGGTCCTCGTCCGCGACGCGGCGGACGAGGTCAGGGGTGACGCGCTGGGCGCCCCCGGGGGCGTCGTCCAGGACGACCCCCGCGTTGACCCACTGCCAGATCTGGGAGCGGGAGATCTCAGCCGTGGCCGCGTCCTCCATGAGGCCGAAGATGGCGACGGCTCCCATGCCGCGCAGCCACGCCTCGATGTAGCGGGTGCCGACCTGGACGGCGTTGCGCAGGCCCGCGTAGGTCGGCTTCGCCTCCGTCGAGTCGACGGCGAGCAACTCCGCCGCGGTGACGCTCACTTCTTCGCGCAGCCGGTCCTTCTGGTGGGGGCGGTCGCCGAGGACCGCGTCGAAGGACTCGCGTGCGACCGGCACGAGGTCGGGGTGTGCGACCCAGGAGCCGTCGAATCCGTCGGCCGCCTCGCGGTCCTTGTCCGCGCGCACCTTGCTCAGCGCCTGCTCGTTGGCCTCGGGGTCGCGGCGGTTGGGGATGAAGGCGGCCATGCCGCCGATGGCGTGGGCGCCGCGCTTGTGGCAGGTGCGGACGAGCAGTTCGGTGTAGGCGCGCATGAACGGTGCCGTCATCGTGACCGAGTTGCGGTCGGGGAGGACGAACTTGGCGCCCGCGTCACGGAAGTTCTTGACGATGGAGAAGAGGTAGTCCCAGCGTCCCGCGTTCAACCCCGAGGCGTGGTCGCGGAGTTCGTAGAGGATCTCCTCCATCTCGTACGCCGCGGTGATGGTCTCGATGAGGACGGTGGCGCGCACGGTGCCCTGGGGAATCCCGCAGTAGTCCTGGGCGAAGACGAAGATCTCGTTCCACAGCCGGGCTTCGAGGTGCGATTCGAGCTTGGGCAGGTAGAAGTACGGGCCCTTGCCCAGGTCGATGAGGCGCTGCGCGTTGTGGAAGAAGTACAGGCCGAAGTCGACGAGAGCGCCCGGCACGGCTTCGCCGTCCACCCGCATGTGACGCTCGTCCAGGTGCCAGCCGCGGGGGCGTGTGACGACGGCGGGCATCTCCTCGGCGGGGCCCAGCTCGTAGGACTTGCCGGAGTTCTCGTCCGTGAAGTCGATGCGGCGCTCGAAGGCGTCGATGAGGTTGAGCTGTCCGCCGACGACGTTCTGCCAAGTCGGTGCGGAGGCGTCCTCGAAGTCGGCGAGCCACACCTTGGCACCGGAGTTGCACGCGTTGACGGTCATCTTGCGGTCGGTCGGACCGGTGATCTCCACGCGGCGGTCTTCGAGGGCGTCAGGGCAGGGGGCCACCTGCCAGTCGCCGTCGCGGATGTGCGCCGTGCTGGGCAGGAAGCCGATGGCGGCGGTCCGCGCGATATCGGCCCGGCGTGCGGCGCGCTGGGTCAGCAGCTCGTTGCGGCTCGGGGTGAAGCGGCGGTGCAGAGCGGCCAGGAAGTCCAGCGCCTCGCCGGTCAGCACCTCGTCCTGACGCTCCACGGGAGCTGCGCCGGTGATCTCGACCGGGGAGGGCAGTGAGGCGGGCATGGGGGTCACTCTCCTTCGTGCGTGCGGCACGGAGTGCCGCTGGCCGAGCTCGGCTCGCGGGTCACCTCGGCGGTCTTCGTCCGTGACCGCAGAAGCTTCTGAACAGTGGAGACTAGTTTCCTCATAGTGGAATAATCAAGAGTCTGTTGATGTCGAGACAACTCTCGTCCCGCGGTTCGGGGTGTTCGCCGACCCCGCGTGCCATCGGATAGTCATGCGCGGGTCACCGCTTCCCTTCACGCGCCGGGGCGTCCTCCAGGACGCCTTGCCGACTCGCGCCGCCTCACGCGCCCGGGTCGCTGCTTCCGGTCGGCGGAACAGGACTAAGGAACCCCCGGCGGCTCACCCGCCGGCGTCCGGGCGGGGAGACGGCCGCAGTCCGCCGCCGAGCCCCTCCATACGCTCGATGTCCGCGGGCGTGTCGATGTCCGCGGGGTCGGCGATGTCTCCGCACTCGACCAGTTCGATCTCATCCGCCCGCGCACGCAGGTATGTCCGCGCTCCCCGGTCGCCCTCCGCGCTCTCGTCCACTCCCGGCCAGTGTTCGGCTCCGAAGAGCACGGGGTGCCCGCGCCGTCCCCCGTACGAGGCCGCCGCAAGAGAGGCGGACGAGCCGCAGGCCGCACGCACCCGTGCCACCGCCCCCGCTCCGATCCCGGGCTGGTCGACGAGCACCACGAGTGCGGCGTCCACACCGGTGCCGGCGAGGGAGGAGAGGCCGAGCCGCAGGGACGAGCCCATGCCCGACTCCCAGTCGGTGTTGTCGAGCACCACACAGCCGCTCAACTCGGCGTGCACGCGCACCTCTTGTGCGGCGGCGCCCAGCACCACGTGGACGGGGGAGCAGCCTCCCGCGCGCATCGCCGCGACGGCGTGCTCCACCAACGGCCGCCCGTCGAGGGGGAGGAGCGCCTTGGGGCGTCCGCCGAGCCGCCGTCCGCCTCCGGCTGCGAGCAGCAGTCCGGCCACGGCTGGACGCGGTGGCTCGTCCGCTGCGTCCCGCTGGGCGGTTCCGTTCATGGCGTCCTTCCTTCCGGGCTCCGTGACCTGCCGGATCGCATCCCTGGTGCATCGCCCTGCATATCTCACCATTCGGTATGAGAGGTGTGAGGCGGTGTGAACAAGACAGATTTGCCGCCCGAATTTCGCCCTCCGTGTGGCGCGATGCGCGGAGAGTGGCGTTTACTGTCCCAAGCCGGTCGCGTAGTTCTCGTGGGGAGAGCGAACGGCAATGTCTCTGTGGGGGAGAAGCTGTGGTGCGAAGCGACGCCGTGGGGCAGCGGTCGGCAACGGTCACGGACAGCGGCGAGGATCCGCGCGTCGCCGGGCTGAGCAAGGCGGTGAGCCGGCTCAGGTCCGAACTCGACGCCTATCCGGTCCAGTTGAGGGACCGTCATGCGGCCGAGGACGCACTGGACGCCGTGGACGCGCTGGTCGCCGCGGGCGCGCCCACAGCGGACGCGCTGCGCCAGTCGCTGCTGCTGATCGTCGCGGCCGTGGGGTCGGTGAGCGCGCTCTCCGAGGCGATGACGAGCTTGCGGCAGGCGGTCGAACTCTTCGGCGAACCCGCACCGTTCCACCGGGTCAACTGAGCGGACGTCCGCCGGGCCGACCGAGCGGACCAGGGGTCGGCGGCCCTCTGTGCCGAGGGCGGCTGACCGTCAGCCGCCGCCGCTTCCCGTGCTGGCGAGCGCCTTCGAAAGCTGCTGCGCGACTTCCTGCATCAGCGGTACGAACTTGTCCGTCGCCGCTTCCGTGACCCTGCCCGCCGGGCCGGAGATCGAGATGGCCGCGGCCGTCGGGGAGTCGGGTACCGCGACGGCGATGCAGCGGACCCCGAGTTCCTGCTCGTTGTCGTCCATCGCGTAGCCCACTTCGCGGACGTGCTCCAGGGCCTCCAGGAAGCCCTCCGGCGTGGTGATGGTCCGCTCCGTCGCGGCGGGCATGCCGGTCCGGGCCAGCAGTTGCCGCACGTCGTCCGCCGGGGTGCCGGCGAGCAGTGCCTTGCCGACCCCGGTGGAGTGCGGCAGTACGCGCCGCCCGACCTCGGTGAACATCCGCATCGAGTGGCGCGAGGGGACCTGCGCCACGTAGACGACCTGGTCGCCGTCCAGCAGCGCCATGTTGGCGGTCTCGCCCGTCTCCTCGACGAGCCGGGCGAGGTACGGGCGTGCCCACGTGCCGAGCAGCCGCGAGGAGCTCTCGCCGAGGCGGATGAGGCGCGGCCCCAGGGCGTAGCGGCGGTTGGGGTGCTGGCGTACGTAGCCGCAGGAGACGAGGGTGCGCATCAGCCGGTGGATGGTGGGCAGCGGCAGGCCGCTGCTGGCCGACAGCTCGCTGAGCCCGACCTCGCCGCCGGCGTCGGCCATCCGCTCCAGCAGGTCGAATGCGCGCTCCAGGGACTGGACGCCGCCGGGGGAGACGGGTGCTGCGCCGGATGCTGCGGCTGCGGGGTTTCGCTCGGCGGACGACGGCACGTCGCGTTCCTTTCCTGCGGGTGAGGCGCATGCTACCTGCGCGCATCCACTGTCCAGGCGGGTGGCGACGGGCGGACGGGCACTCAGTCGATTCTGTATGGCGGAAGCATACTTCCGATACGTGGAAGTGGCCACAGTCGTGTGTCTTGACGGGCGGGTGATCTGCCAAGAAGATCTCAATCAACAGAATGTTGAAAAGGAGGGGTGTGCAGTGTCCGTGCCCGACTCCGGAGCCGGTGTACGGCTCGTGCTGCGCTCGACGCGCGTCATCACACCCGAGGGTACGCGGGCGGCGTCGGTCGTTGTCGCGGACGGCCGCATCGCCTCCGTGGGTGCCCACGACGCCGAACTCCCGGGCGGCGCACGGCTCGTGGACGTCGGCGACGACGTGGTGCTCCCCGGCCTCGTGGACACCCACGTGCACGTCAACGACCCCGGACGCACCGAGTGGGAGGGCTTCTTCACCGCCACCCGCGCCGCGGCGGCCGGAGGTGTCACCACGCTGCTGGACATGCCGCTCAACTCGCTGCCGCCCACCACGACCGTCGGCGGTCTCCGCGCCAAGCAGGACGTCGCCCGCGGCAAGGCGCACGTGGACACGGGCTTCTGGGGCGGTGCGGTCCCCGGCAACGTGCCCGACCTCCAGCCCCTGCACGAGGCGGGGGTCTTCGGGTTCAAGTGCTTCCTCTCCCCCTCGGGCGTGGAGGAGTTCCCGGAACTGGACCCGGCCCGGCTGGCCGCCGCCATGGCCGAGATCGCGCGGCTCGACGGGCTGCTGATCGTGCACGCCGAGGACCCCGCGCACCTCGGCACGGCACCGCAGCGGGACGGACGCGCCTACGCCGGCTTCCTCGCGTCCCGCCCCCGTGCGGCCGAGAACGAGGCCATCGCCCGGCTCGTCGCCCTGGCCCGCGAGCTGGACGCACGCGTGCACGTGCTGCATCTCTCCTCCAGCGACGCTCTGCCGCTCATCGCGAAGGCCCGCGGTGAGGGCGTACGGCTGAGCGTCGAGACCTGCCCGCACTTCCTCACTCTCACCGCGGAGGAAGTGCCGGACGGGGCGACGGAGTTCAAGTGCTGCCCGCCCATCCGCGAGCGCGCGAACCAGGACGCCCTGTGGCAGGGCCTGGCGGAGGGCGTCATCGACTGCGTCGTCAGCGACCACTCGCCCTGCACGCCCGACTTGAAGGACGGGGACTTCGGTACGGCCTGGGGCGGCATCTCCTCCCTCCAGCTGGGCCTCCCCGCCGTATGGACCGAGGCGCGCAGGCGCGGACACACCCTGGAGGACGTCGTCCGGTGGATGTCCGCCGGTCCTGCGCGGCTCGCCGGACTGGGCGGCCGCAAGGGTGCGATCGCGCCGGGCCACGACGCCGACTTCGCCGTCCTCGATCCCGATGCCGCCTTCACCGTCGATCCGGCCCGGCTGCAGCACCGCAACCCCGTCACCGCGTACGCGGGACGCACCCTGCACGGCGTCGTGCGGGCGACCTGGCTGCGCGGCGAGCAGATCGCCGACCACGGACGCCCCCTGCAGCAGACCGGACAACTCATCGAGAGGCCCTCCGCATGACCTCAACGCGCCCGGCAGCCGCCACCCCCGCGCCCTTCACGGGGGACGCACGGCCCTACCAGGGCGGCGACCCCTATGCCGACTACCGCACCACCGACTTCCCCTTCACGCATCTCGTCGACCTGGCCGACCGGCGCCTCGGGGCGGGGGTCGTCGCGGCGAACGACGAGTTCTTCGCCGAACGCGAGAACCTCCTCAAGCCGGAACCCGCCGAGTTCGAGCCCGGCCGTTTCGGCCACAAGGGCAAGATCATGGACGGCTGGGAGACCCGCCGCCGGCGCGGCACCGGAGCCGGGACGCCGCACCCGGACGCGGACGACCACGACTGGGCGCTCGTACGGCTCGGAGCCCCCGGCATCGTGCGGGGCGTCGTCGTCGACACCGCCCACTTCCGCGGCAACTACCCCCGCGCCGTCTCCGTCGAGGCCGCCTGTGTGGAGGGCGCGCCCTCACCGCAGGACCTCCTCGACGACGGCGTCGGATGGACGACCCTGGTCCCGCAGACCGACATCGGCGGCCACGCGGCCAACGGCTTCACCGTCCGGGCCGGGCAGCGCTTCACGCACCTGCGGGTCAACCAGCACCCCGACGGCGGCATCGCCAGGCTGCGCGTGTACGGCGAAGTCGTCCCCGACCCACGCTGGTTGAAGGCTCTCGGCACCTTCGACCTCGTGGCCCTGGAGAACGGCGGCGCCGTGCAGGACGCCTCGGACCGGTTCTACTCGCCGCCCACGAACACCATCCTGCCCGGCCGTTCGCGGCAGATGGACGACGGCTGGGAGACACGTCGCAGGCGCGACACCGGCAACGACTGGATCCGTTACGCCCTGGCCGCGCAGTCCCGCATCCGCGCGGCCGAGATCGACACCGGCTACCTGAAGGGCAACTCGGCCGGGTGGGCGGCCCTTTGGGGCCGCGACGGAGAGCACGGCACGTGGCTGGAGCTGCTGCCCCGGACCCGGCTCCAACCGGACACGCTGCACCGGTTCCTGCTGGGGGACGACGCTCCGGCCGTGACGCACGTACGTCTCGACATCTTTCCCGACGGCGGCATCGCCCGCCTCCGGCTGCACGGTTCGCCCACGTCGGAGGGCGTCCGGCAGCTCGAACAACGGCACGGCCACCCGGGAGCGTCCAGGTGAACGGCCGGAAAAAACCCCCGACTTGGCGTTGACATGTCATCTACGCGCGTCAGCATGGAGGTATGAGATTCCCCCCACGAATCGCGCGCATCAGCGCCCTCAGCGCCCTGTCCCTCTCTCTTCTCGTCGGCGGCCCCGCCGCGTACGCCCAGGCGACGCACTCCGCCCCCGCGGCCTCGGCGCCCGCCGCGGTCGCACCCGCAGAAGTCGGTGACATCTGCGAGTCGGAACTGCCGGCCGAGGCCCACGAGACGCTCGACCTCATCGAGAAGGGCGGGCCCTACCCGTACCCGCAGGACGGCACCGTCTTCCAGAACCGCGAAGGCATCCTCCCCGACCAGGATGAGGGCTACTACCACGAGTACACGGTGGAGACGCCCGGCTCCGACGACCGTGGAGCCAAGCGCATCGTGACCGGTGAGGAGGAGCAGGAGGACTACTTCACGGAGGACCACTACGAGTCCTTCGACCTGGTCGACTACAGCTGCTGACGCGGAGGGCGGACGCCGGCGAGGTGCCGGCGTCCGCCTGAGCGCCGCGGCTGCGGCCGGCCGGACGGCTGTGCTCGCCGCCGTCCGGATCACAACCCGTCGACCGCCTGCCCGGCCCGGGGCCCCCACTCCCGGGCCGGGCAGTGCTGTCGGCGGGTTGTGATCCGGACGGGGAGTTCCTCCAAGTCCCCGGCGCGGACGGGGCGGTGACCGTCCCGCCGTGCAGATCTGGTCAATCTCTCCGCCCCCGGACGGCCGTGCTGCGGGCCGGTGCGGGGTGCTCCCGGGCCGCGCCGAAGCCGCCCGGGCCGCGATGCCGCCGTCCGGGCCGCGATGCCGCCCCGGCGCGTGCGCGTCACCGACCTCGCCGCCCGTGCCGCCGTCGAGCCGGGTGAGCTGGGTGGGTCGGGCGGACCGGGGCCGGACGCGACCGCCGCGCCGGGGGAGGCGGGGGGCGCGATGGGGCGCGCGACGGCGTGAGTGCGGGGCGGAGGGGGCATGCGGTACGAGTGCCGTGTGTGAGGTCCGGCCGGAGACCGGTGTCGCCCGGTGCGGCAGGAAGTGCACCCCCGGGGGTGGCATTGTCCCTGTGAGCGGGTAACGTTCTCGACAGAGAGTGATGCCATGGTGGCAGATGTGGGGAGAAACCGGTGGTAAACGGACCAGAGGCGGTTACCTGCGGTGAGGCGATGCTGCTCATGCTCGCCGAGCCGGGTATGCCGCTGGACCGTGCGGTCTCCTTCCGGCGCTCCGTGGCGGGTGCCGAGTCCAACGTCGCCCAGGGTCTCGCCCGGCTCGGCCACTGGACCCGCTGGATCGGCCGCGTCGGCGACGACCCCGCGGGTGAGGCGGTGCTGCGCGAGCTGCGTGCGGACGGAGTGGACGTCTCCGGGGTCGAGATGGACCCGCAGGCGCCCACGGGTCTGCTGCTGCGCGACAGCCACCCGCAGCGCGCGATCGACGTGCAGTACTACCGCTCGGGTTCCGCCGCCTCTCTGCTCTCGCCCGACCAGATCCGTGTGGAGGCGCTGGAGGGCGCGCGGGTGGTGCACGTCTCGGGCATCACACCGATGCTCTCCGAGTCGGCCGCCCGTGCCACACGGGCGCTGATCGAGCGTGCCAGGCAGGTCGGCGCGGCGGTCTCCTTCGACCCCAACGTGCGGCGCAAGATCGGCACCGACCACGAGTGGATCCGCGTGGTCGGCCCGCTGCTGCGTGAGGCGGACCTGGTGATCGCCGGTGAGGACGAGCTGGAACTCCTCCTCGGCGGAGGCTTCGAGGAGTCGGCGAAGGCGCTGCTGACGCTCGGTCACGCCCGGACCGTCGTGGTCAAGCGGCGCGATCACTCGGCGGTCGCCGTCGGCCGGCAGGGCCAGTGCACCCGGGCGCCTTTCAGCGTCCCCGTCGTCGACCCCGTCGGGGCCGGGGACGCGTTCGCCGCGGGCTGGCTGTCCGCGTGGCTGCGCGAGGCCGGGCCCGAGCAGGCGCTGGCCGAGGCGGCGTGCGTGGCGTCGCTCGTCGTGCAGGCCCCCGCCGACACCGACGGTCTCCCCACCGCGGCCGCTCGCGACCGGACGCTGGCGGCACTCCTCAGAGGCACCGACTCCGTACACCGCTGACACCCCCCGCCGTGCTGCCCCCGGGCAGCCCGGAGTTACCTTCGTGCACAGCACAACTACACAGGAGAAGCGCACAGTTCACGGAAAATCCGCAGGGCGGCATTTCGTACTTGCACCGCACCGCACCGCATCGAACCGTGGCCCGCGCCGCGGCACGATCGCGCGGACGCGGGCCCAGAGCCCGATACGAAGAGAGGCGGCGACTGCCGTGTACCGATGGGAGATCACTCGGGCTGCCCTGGAGCAGCGCGTTTTCGCCATCGTCCGCAGCGACAGCTACGAGCGCGTCACGGCGACCGCCGACACCCTCCTCGGTGCGGGTATCACCAGCCTGGAGATCTCGCTGACCTCTCCGCACGCGCTGGAGGCCGTCGCCACCCTGCGCCGTGAGACGGACGACGGCATGGTCATCGGCGCCGGCACCGTCCTGGACGGAGCCTCCGCACGTGCGGCGGTCGACGCGGGCGCCCGCTTCCTCGTCTCGCCCTCCCTCGACGAGGAGGTCATCCGCACCGGGCACCGCTACGGACTGCCCGTCTTCCCGGGCGTCGCCACCCCCACCGAGGCGGTACGGGCGATGGAGCTCGGGGCCGACGCCCTCAAGCTCTTTCCCGCCTCCGCCCACGAGCCCGGATGGCTGCGGGACGTACGGGCGGCACTTCCCCAGGCGGCGTTCCTCCCCACCGGCGGCGTCACCGTCGAGAACGCCCCGGAGTGGATCGCTGCCGGCGCGGTGGCGTGCGGCATGGGCTCCGCGCTCTCGACGGGCGACAGGGAGACGGTCGCGAAGCGCGTCACGGAGTTGCTTCAGCGGCTCGAAGACGCAGCTCCGGCGCCTTCCCGCCGAGAGAGACCCTGAGGCGGGACCCGGCCGGCGAGAACCGCCGAGGCGGCGCAACTCCGCACCGGGCGGCGCGCCTTGAACCGGCCGGACGCCTGCTGCGCGGGGCGGCCCGCATGTTCCGCCTCACATGCCTCCGTAACCCCCACCTCACCCGCACAACATGAACCTACGCTATGGCGGATGAGGATCAGCGAGTGCCGGGAAGAGGACGTCGTGCTGCTCGACGAGTACATGCCGTCCCCCGGGTCGACCTCGCTCCACGGCCCTCGCTTCGCCCGGCACAGCGAGGGTGCCAGCACCTTCCTGATCGCCTGGCGTGGCCAGTTGCCCGTGGGCAGCTGCGAAGTGCTCTGGGAGGGCTGTGAAGCACCCGAGGTGCGCGCGGTCCACGAGGACTGCCCGGAGATCCAGGGCCTCGGGAACTGGCCCGGGACGCTGCGCGCCCAGTCCGTGGGCACCGCCCTCATCCGGACCGCCGAAGCCCGCGTGCGCGAACGGAAGTGCTTCTGTGTCGGGCTGGGCGTGGAGAAGAACAATCCGCGCACGGCGGACCTGTACAAGCGGCTCGGCTACACCCCTTCCACTCCGTACCTGGACTGCGGTGTCTACCTGGACGGCACGGGGGTCTTCCACCGGGTCGCCGATGCCTGCACGTTCATGATCAAGTACCTCTGAGCCGCCGGCGGCACGCGAACCGGCTGCTCCGTCAACGGCCGGCGGTACGTGGCCACTTCGGGCCCGGCCGCTGCCGCGGCCCGTTGCCCCGCTCTCACCCTGGCCCGCCTCCCGGGCGCGGTCCGTTCGCCGTCGACGCGTCGCCCGCGCGGGCAGTCCGCACGGGCAGGAGGGCCGGGCGTTTGGCTGTGCGGCCGTCGCCGGAGGAGCGGCCGAGCATGCGCCTGCCGAGCCAGGGGCCGAGGAAGGAGGCAACCCATCGCAGCTCGCCTGCCGCGGCGCGCCACCCGGCCGGGACCACCACGGGAGGCCCGGCCAGAGGGCGGGTCCAGGAGTCGTCGCTGCCGGGAAGTTCGAGGGCATGGGCCACGGCGGCGGCGATCCGTTCGTGGCCCAGAGGGCTGGCGTGCAACCGGTCCGGGCTCCAGAGCCGGGGGTCGGTGACGACGGGGTGGCGCGACGTCTCGACGACGGTGACGCCGTGCCGTCCTGCCGCCTGCCGGATGCGGTGGTTCAGGGCGCCGACGCGGGAGCCGACCGGGCGGGCGAGCGGGGTGAGCCGTGCGACGTCGGGGAAGGTGAGCGTCGCCACGCGGGCGCCTTGAGCGGTGAGCGCCGCGTACATCGCCTCCAGGTGACCGGCGACCTCGTCGGCGTCGAACCGGGGCCGCAGCAGGTCGTTGACCCCGGCGACGACGGTGGCCAGACCGGGGCGCAGAGCGAGGGCGGGAGCGAGCTGCCCCTCCCGGACCTGCTCGGCGGTTCGGCCGCGTACGGCGAGGTTGGCGTACTGCGTGCCGGGGTGGTGCAGCGCGAGCTGCTCGGCGAGGCGATCGGCCCACCCCCGCAGGCCGACGGTGTCGTCGCCGTCGCCGAGGCCCTCGGTCTGGCTGTCGCCGAGGGCGACGAAGCGCAGGTTCTCAAGGTCCGACACGGGCTGCCTCCGCCCCGGCGGCCCTCTCCCGAAGGATCTCCGCCGTCTGTTCGCACCAGTGGCGGTTGCCCCGCTCGAAGTCCAGGCCACGCCGGCACGTCAGGTACGGCCCGATCCGTTCGCCGTGCCGCAGGAACTCGTCCTCGCTGCGGTCACCGCGCATCTTCCGCAGCAGTGCTTCGAACAGTTCCACTTTGGCTTCGGCGAACGCGGCCCGTTCGGTGAGTTGCGCGACCAGTGTCCCGGTGGAGATGTGGTCGGCGGCCTGGACCTTGACCAGCAGGTCGTCACGGATGAACGAGGGCTTGGCTGCTGTCGCCGCGAACCGTTCCAGCTCGGCCAGCCCGGCGCCGGTGACCTGGAACAGCCGCTTGTTGGGCCGTGCGTCCTGGACCACCTCACGGCCCGAGACCAGCCCTTCCTTCTCCAGCTTGGACAGCTCCGCGTACAGCTGCTGGGGGAGGGCGTGCCAGAAGTTCGCCACGCCCGTGTCGAACGCCTTGGCCAGCTGGTATCCGCTCAACTCCTCGTCGAGCAGCGCCGCCAGCACAGCGTGACGCAATGCCATCGCGCCGTCTCCTCCCCTTCTCCGGCGACGGGCGTCGTGGACCACAGGGATTTCTGGTCAGCGGGCCCGAAGCGTGATAGTCAAGAAAATTACTATTCCTGTTGTTGAGTATCAAGCCGTATCGAGGAGTGCCGTGGCCGCTGCGAACCGTTTCCGTGCCGCCGTCGACAGCCGCGATCCCGCCGCACTGGACGGGTTGTTCACCGAGGACGTCCGGCTCTACAGCCCCGTCAAGTTCGAACCGTTCGTGGGGAGGCCGGCGGTGCTGGGCCTCCTCGGCGTCCTCATGCGCACCTTCGAGGACTTCCGGTACGTCGGAGAGCTCGACGGCACCGCCGAGACCGCTTCGGACGGCACCGGGACCGCCACCGTGGCCCTGGTCTTCCGCGCCACCGTGAACGGCAGGCAGATCCACGGCATCGACCTGCTGCACCTCGACCACGAGGAGCGGATCAAGGAGATCACCGTGATGGTCCGCCCGCAGTCCGCCGTGCACGCACTGGGCGAGGCGGTCCTGGCGGGACTGGTCGCCGACGGGCTCCTCCCCGCGCCCCCCGGGCCTTGAGGGGAACCACCGGGACCGCCCGGGGCCGGGGCATCATGGGGCTGTCCGGTCCCGCCCCGCAGTCGGCGGACGGGACGAGCCCCCCGCCCCCGCCCCCGTCCGCCGTACCGGGCCGACCGGTGCCGTCAGAAGGAGAGCCGACCCCGACGATGCAGAACTTGTTCGACGAAGCCCTCGACTCCTGGCGCGAGTGGCAGCGGAGTCCCTGGGGCCGACTGCGGTACAGCGTCGCCGAGGCCAACCTCCGGCGGCGGCTCGCGCCGCGCTCGACGGACGCAGGACCACGGGGCACACCTTCGACGCCGAACTGACCCTCTACACCGCCGAGGAACTCTCCCCGCTGCTCGCGGAGTCGGGCTGCGAGGACATCGAGCACTGCGGAATCCGCACCGTCGCCGACCACATCGCCGACGACGCCCGCAAGCACGACCCGGACTCCTTCACCGAACTGGAGGCCCTGGAGCTGGCTCTGACCAGCCGTCACCCCTACCCGCACACGGCCAGGATCCTCCAGCTCCTCGGCCGCGCACGCTGACAGCCCACCGCGGGCGGCACCGCCGGTGTCCCGGCCGCGGGGGGGGGAGGACATCCGGCCGGGGAACGCCGGGCCCCGCAACGGCTGTTCACGCCAGACGGTCGTACGCCGCGACGTGGATCTCGTGCTCGAGGGGCAGGCCACGGACGTACCGTTCGATCTCCTCGACCACGATCGTGCCCTGATGCCGGCGGGAGTCGAGTGTCGCGCCCGCGATGTGCGGGGTGAGGACGGCGTCGGGCAGTTCCCACAACTCGCTCTCCTGCGGCAGAGGTTCGTCGTCGAAGACGTCGAGTGAGGCGCTGAGCCTGCCCTCTCGCAGCATCCGCGTCAGGGCCGCCGTGTCGAGCAGCGCGGAGCGGGCGGTGTTCACCAGGATGCCGCCGTCCTGGATCATCGCGAGCCGCTCCGCGTCGAGCATGCCCCGCGTCTCCTCCGTCACGGGAGCGTGCAGTGCGATGACGGGGCAGCTGCGCAGCAGTTCATCCAACGGCATGAGCCGGACGCCCAGCCGGACGGCCTCCTGCTCGGACAGGTACGGGTCGGACACGGCGACTGCGGCACCGAGGGCACGGACGAGCTCGATGTAGATGCGTCCGACCCTGCTCGCCCCGATCACGCCGACGCGGGTGCCCGCGACGGTACGTCCGGGCCCGTACGACCCGGCCTCCTGCCAGTCGCGCCCGTGGCGCATCGCGTGCTCGACGCGGTGCAGGGAACGCAGTTGCCCGATCGTGAAGTACAGAGCGGCCTCCGCGACGGACCGCGCCATGCCCGCCGAGGCGTGAGTGAGCCGGACACCCTCGGCGAGCAGGGACTTGGGGACGAGGGGCCGGACCGTTCCCGCGCTGTGGGCGATGAACCGGATCCGCCCGGTGCCGGCCCTGCGCGGCGGAAGGGGAGGCGTGCCCCACCCGGTGACGAGGATGTCGGCCTGCCTGCGCAGGGCGGTGTCCGTCCCGGCTGTGCGGACGAGCGTGCCCACCGACTCCAGACGGTCCAGCAACGCCGCGTCGAACAGGCTCTCTTCGAGGGAGGGAGCGAGATCGACGGCGATGCGGGGTCTGCCGGTCATCGCGCACCCTCCGGAGGCGGTTGCGGCGCGGCGGCGCGGGGCGTGGCGGCGCGGCGGACGCCGTCGTGCGCCGGACCGCCGCACTGCGACGCGGTCACGTGTCGAACTCCGTCATCGCCACAGGACGGCCCTCGCGGCGTGAACGCTCGCACGCCTCGGCGATGCGCAGGGCCGTCAACGCCTCGTAGCCGTCGCACGGGTTGGGCACTTCGCCCCTCACCGCCCGTACGAACGCCGCCAGTTCGGCTTCGTACGCGGGCGCGAACCGCTCCAGGAAGCCCGGCCACGCCGTGCCCGGGGCCGTCCCGGCAGCCGCCTCCGCTCCCGGTTCCAGGGACGTCAGCGGAGTGCGGGGACCGAGACCCACCGCCACCTGGTCCTTCTCGCCGGCGAGCTCCATGCGCACGTCGTAGCCCGCTCCGTTGACGCGGGTGGCGGTCGCTGTGCACAGGGTGCCGTCGTCCATGGTGAGCAGCGCGGCGGCGGTGTCGACGTCGTCGGCTTCGCGGAACATCGCGGGGCCCGAGTCGGAGCCCGCCGCGTAGACGGAGACGACCTCGCGTCCGGTGACCCACCGCAGCACGTCGAAGTCGTGCACCAGGCAGTCCCGGTAGAGGCCGCCGGAGTGCGGCAGGTAGGCCGCCGGCGGGGGCGCCGGGTCGGAGGTCATGGCGCGCACCGTGTGGAGGCGGCCGAGGCTGCCGGAGCGTACGGCTTCGCGTGCGGCGACGTAGCCCGCGTCGAAGCGGCGCATGAAGCCGATCTGCAGGAGGCTGCCCGCTTCTTCGACGGTCCGGAGGGCGTCCGTCGTGCCGGGCAGGTCCAGAGCGATGGGCTTCTCGCAGAAGACGGGCAGGCCGTGTTCCGCGGCCTCCCGGATGAGTCCGGCGTGCGAAGCGGTCGCGGAGGCGATGACGACGGCGTCGATGCCGTGGGTCAGGAGAAGTTCGGTGGGGGACGAGACGGACGTCGCGCCGAGTTCCGCCGCCACTTCGGCGGCGCGTGCGGCGTCCGCGTCGGTGAGCAGGACCTCCGTCACCTCGGGGGCCGCGGTGAGGGTACGGGCGTGGAAGGTGCCGATACGGCCGGTGCCGATGAGTCCGATGCGCATGGGGCTACGTTCGCGGGTCCTCTCAAGTGCTGTCAACGCTTTGTCCTGACAATTGCTCCGCCGCCCGCGGGAGTCGTGACGTCACCGTCCGCTTTGTCCGGACAACCAGACTTACGCCTTCCGGTGGGCCGTCCCGCGCACTACGCTCCCCCCGTGGCCAAGAATGATCCCGTTGACCTCGAGTTCAGCGTGGACCGCAGCAGTCCGGTCCCGTTGTACTTCCAGCTCGCGCAGCAGCTAGAAGCCGCCATCGAGCGCGGCCGGCTCTCCCCCGGAAGCCTCCTCGGCAACGAGATCGAGCTGGCCGGGCGGCTCGGCCTGTCCCGGCCGACGGTGCGTCAGGCGATCCAGTCGCTCGTCGACAAGGGCCTGCTCGTGCGGCGTCGGGGGATCGGCACCCAGGTCGTGCACAGCCAGGTGCGCCGCCCCCTGGAGCTGAGCAGCCTCTACGACGACCTGGAGGCGGCCGGTCAGCGGCCGGCGACGCGCGTGCTGTGCTACGAGAAGGAGGAGGCCGGTCCCGAGGTCGCGGCCGCGCTGGCCGTGCCCGAGGGCGGGGAGGTGCGACGGCTGGAACGGCTGCGGCTGACTCACGGCGAGCCCATGGCCTATCTGTGCAATCACCTTCCCAGTGACCTGCTGCCGGAGGAGAGCGGCGAGGAGCTGGAGTCCACGGGGCTCTACCGGCTCATGCGCGGTGCGGGCATCACCCTGCACAGTGCGCGGCAGTCCGTGGGGGCGCGAGCGGCCACCGCCGAGGAGGCGAAGCTGCTGGGGGAGGCCGTCGGTGCGCCGCTGCTGACCATGGAGCGCACCACGTTCGACGACACCGGACGGCCGGTGGAGTACGCCTCGCATCTCTACCGCGCCTCGCGCTACTCCTTCGAGTTCCAGCTCCTCGTACGTTCCTGACCTGCGGGTGATGCGCTCCCGGCCCGGCTTCGGGGCCCGGCGGCCGGGCCGGTCGCCGACGCCTCCGAGTATGTTCGGACAAACTGCCGTGGAGAATGTTCGGACAAAGTATTGACGCCCTGCTCCGACCACGGCTAGAACTCCGCTCATGGTCCTTCGGCGTAGAGCACGTAGAGCAACAATGGTGGCGACAGCCCTGACGAGCGCGGCACTCCTCGCCGCCGGCTGCAGCAGCTCCGGCGGAAAGGGTTCCGAGGAGAAGGCGGACGGCGCCGGCGGCGGCAAGGGTGTCAACACTCCACGGATGACGATCGCGATGGTGAGCCACTCCGGGGAGGGCGACACCTTCTGGGACATCGTGCAGAGCGGAGCGAAGGACGCGGCCCGCAAGGACAACGTCCAGTTCGACTACTCGCACGACGACGAGGCGGGGCGGCAGGCGCAGCTCGTGCAGTCGGCCATCGACAAGAAGGTCGACGGTCTGATCGTCACGCTGGCCAAGCCGGACGCGATGAAGGGCGTGCTGAAGAAGGCGGTGAAGGCCGGCATCCCGGTCATCACCATCAACTCCGGCGGTGAGTTCTCCAAAGAGGTGGGCGCGCTCTCCCACATCGGTCAGGACGAGGCGATCGCCGGTGAGGCCGTCGGTGAGGAGCTGAACAAGCGGGACCGGAAGAAGGCCCTGTGCGTGATCCACGAGCAGGGCAACGTCTCCCTGGAAGACCGCTGCGCGGGCGCGAAGAAGACCTTCGACGGTGACATGTCGACACTCAACGTGGACGGCACGAACATGCCGGACGTGCAGTCCTCCGTCGAGGCGAAGCTGCAGTCCGACGCGGACATCGACACCGTCCTCACCCTCGGCGCCCCGTTCGCGGCGACGTCCGCCAAGGCGAAGGAGAAGGCAGGCAGCGACGCGGAGATCGACACGTTCGACCTCAACGCGCAGGTGGTGAAGGGGCTCAAGGACAAGAGCTTCGGCTTCGCCGTCGACCAGCAGCCCTACCTCCAGGGGTACGAGGCCGTCGACGCCCTGTGGCTGCACTCGTACAACGCCAACGAGCTGGGCGGCGGCAAGCCCGTGCTGACCGGTCCGCAGATCGTCACGGACAAGGACGTACCACGGCTGGAGAAGTACACCGAGCGCGGCACCCGGTGACCGGACGCCGCGGGGGGAGTGCCGATACTGGCGCGGGCGTCCGCGCCGGTGCCGGCCACCGCCGCGGCGATCCGGATGCACAGCACCACCCGTACCGAGAGGTCAGCAGCACGTGTCCAGGCTGGAGAGGTTCCGCGGGAACTGCACAGGAGTACGCGCCGGGCGAGCCGCCACGACAGGGCTCCTCGCGGCGGCAGTCTCGCTGGCGGGATGCAGCAGCACCGGCGGCAAGCGGGCGGAGGAGGCGCGCAACGCCGCTGTCGGAGGCGAGGCCGCCGTCGGTACGCCCCGCTGGAAGATCGCGATGGTGAGCCACTCCGGGGAGGGCGACACCTTCTGGGACATCGTGCAGAGCGGAGCGAAGGACGCGGCGCGCAAGGACAACATCGAGTTCCTCTACTCGCACGACAAGGAAGCCGGCCGGCAGGCGCAGCTGGTGAAGGCCGCCGTCGACAACGACGTGGACGGTCTGATCGTCTCCCTGGCCAAGCCGGACGCGATGAAGGGCGTGCTGAAGAAGGCGGTGAAGGCGGGCATCCCCGTCGTCACCGTCAACTCCGGCCAGGACGAGTCCGAGGGGGTCGGCGCCCTCGCCCACATCGGCCAGGACGAGGTGCTGGCCGGTGAGGCGGTCGGCAGGGAGCTCGACGAACGCGGCCGCAAGAAGGCGGTCTGCGTGCTGCACGAGCAGGGCAACGTCGGCCACGAGGAGCGGTGCCGCGGCGTGCGGAAGACCTTCGACGGCAAGGTCCGCAACCTGCACGTCGACGGTACGAACATGCCCGCGGTGGAGTCTTCCCTGGAGGCCGAACTCCAGTCGGACAGCGAGACCGACACCGTGCTCACACTGGGGGCGCCCTTCGCGCCCACCGCCGTGCAGGCCGCCGAGGGGGCGGGCAGCAAGGCGGAGATCGACACCTTCGACCTCAACGACCAGGTGGCCACCGCACTGAAGGACGGCACTCTCGGCTTCGCCGTGGACCAGCAGCCCTACCTCCAGGGCTACGAAGCCGTCGACCTGCTGTGGCTGCACCGCCACAACGCCAACATGCTGGGCGGCGGCAAACCCGTACTGACCGGCCCGCAGATCCTCACGGAGAAGGACGCATCGACCTTGCAGAAGTACACGAAGCGGGGAACGCGATGACGACGGCACCCACACCCACACCCGCCGGCGCACCCGAGGCGGACAGCCGGAACGGGACCGCGAAGACCGACGAGCGCCTGGTGCACCGGTCGGTGCTGAGCCGGCTGCTGGGACGGCCCGAGCTCGGCGCGGTCGTCGGCGCCGTCGCGGTGTTCGTCTTCTTCTCCTTCGCGGCCGAGAGCTTCCTGCGGGCCTCAAGCCTGTCCACGGTGCTCTACGCCTCCTCGACCATCGGGATCATGGCGGTGCCGGTGGCGTTGCTGATGATCGGCGGCGAGTTCGACCTGTCGACGGGCGTGATGGTCACGTCCTCCTCGCTGATCTCGTCGATGTTCAGCTACCAGATGACGGCCAACGTGTGGGCGGGCGTGGGGGTGTCGCTGCTGCTCACGCTCGGCATCGGGTTCTTCAACGGCTATCTGCTCGTACGGACGAAGCTGCCGAGCTTCATCATCACGCTCGGCACGTTCCTGATGCTGACGGGCCTCAACCTGGGCCTGACGAAGCTCATCAGCGGAACCGTCTCCACGAAGGGCATCGGCGACATGGAGGGCTTCGCCTCCGCGCAGGCGCTCTTCGCCTCGGAGCTGTCGGTCGGCTCCGTCCAGATCCAGGTCACCGTGGTGTGGTGGC
Source organism: Streptomyces ovatisporus (assembly GCF_042653885.1). Lineage (NCBI taxonomy): Bacteria > Bacillati > Actinomycetota > Actinomycetes > Kitasatosporales > Streptomycetaceae > Streptomyces > Streptomyces ovatisporus. Next base: position 355,456 of record NZ_JBHSFH010000010.1, on the reverse strand, counting down.
TGGCACTGGTGGCCGTGGCCACGTGGCTGCTGCTGCGGACCCGCGCCGGCAACTGGATCTTCGCGGTCGGCGGCGGACAGGACACCGCCCGCGCGGTCGGCGTCCCCGTGGCCCGTACGAAGATCGGCCTCTACCTCGGAGTCGCCCTGGGCGCCTGGATATCGGGGCAGCATCTGCTCTTCAACTACGACGTCGTCCAGTCCGGCGAGGGCGTCGGCAACGAGCTGATCTACATCGCCGCCGCAGTCATCGGCGGCTGCCTGCTCACCGGTGGCTACGGATCGGCGGTCGGTGCGGCAGTGGGCGCCTTCATCTTCGGCATGACGAGCAAGGGCATCGTCTACGCGCAGTGGGAGCCCGACTGGTTCAAGTTCTTCCTGGGGGCGATGCTCTTGATCGCGACCCTGCTGAACGCGTGGATACGTAAGCGGGCGGAGGTCAACCGATGACCGCGGAGAAGAACACCGGCACGGACACGGCGAAGCAGGCCGGCGAAGCAGTGGCGGACGCCGCCCCCTTGGTCGAACTGACGGACGTCAGCAAGCTGTACGGCAACATCCGCGCCCTGGAAGACGTCTCACTCCAGGTGCACGCCGGGCAGATCACCTGCGTGCTCGGCGACAACGGCGCGGGCAAGTCCACCCTCATCAAGATCATCGCCGGGCTGCACCAGCACGACTCGGGCAGCTTCCGCATCAACGGGGAGGAGACCAGGCTCGGCTCCCCCCGTGAGGCTCTGGACCGCGGTATCGCCACCGTCTACCAGGACCTCGCGGTCGTCCCGCTGATGCCGGTGTGGCGCAACTTCTTCCTCGGATCCGAGCCGGTCAGGGGCCGCGGCCCCTTCTCCCGGCTCGACGTGCAGCGGATGCGCCGCACGACACACAGCGAACTGCTGCGCATGGGCATCGACCTGCGCGACGTCGACCAGCCCATCGGCACCCTCTCCGGCGGTGAGCGGCAGTGCGTCGCCATCGCCCGCGCCGTGTACTTCGGGGCGAAGGTTCTGGTGCTCGACGAGCCGACGGCGGCGCTGGGCGTCAAGCAGTCGGGCGTCGTGCTGAAGTACGTCGCCGCGGCGCGGGACGCGGGCCTCGGCGTCGTGCTGATCACGCACAACCCGCATCACGCGTACCTCGTGGGGGACCGTTTCGTGCTGCTCAAGCGCGGCGGCATGGCCGGCAGCCACCGCAAGGAGGAACTGGCCCTGGAGGAGCTGACGCGGCAGATGTCCGGCGGCAGCGAGCTGGAGCAGCTCTCCCACGAACTGGAGCGCGCACCGGTACCGCAGCACCTGGAGTGAGCCGTGCGGCACCGCGCCGGGCCGCGGAGCCGCCCGGCGCCGTGCGGCACGGTGCGGCTGTGCGGCGGGACCGCGCGGTAAGGCAGAATCGGCCACGTGGGCGGGGGAGCGTCCACCGTGACCGAGAAGTCAGCAGCCGTGCGAACACGAAAGGCCGCGCCGTGAGCATGTACCGAGATCGCGCGGACCGGGACCGTGTCTACAGGCGCACCGCACCCAGTGCCAGTGTTCTGCGGACCGTCAGCACCCGGGAGCGGCGCTCGCACCTCTCCGCCCCCCGGGTGCCCACCGTCGGTATCGACATCGGCGGGACCAAGGTGATGGCGGGCGTCGTCGACGCCGACGGCAACATCCTGGAGCAGGTACGCACCGAGACCCCCGAGAAGTCCAAGAGCCCCAAAGTCGTCGAGGACACGATCGCCGAACTGGTCCTCGACCTCTCCGACCGGCACGACGTGCACGCCGTCGGCATCGGCGCCGCGGGCTGGGTCGACGCCGACCGCTCCCGCGTCCTCTTCGCGCCGCACCTGGCCTGGCGCGACGAGCCCCTCAAGGACGCCCTCACCGCCCGTCTCGCGGTGCCCGTCATGGTGGACAACGACGCCAACACCGCGGCATGGGGGGAGTGGCGTTTCGGCGCGGGCCGCGGCGAGGACCACCTCGTGATGATCACGCTGGGCACGGGCATCGGCGGGGCCATCCTGGAGGACGGCGGGGTCAAGCGCGGAAAGTACGGCGTGGCCGGCGAGTTCGGCCACATGCAGGTCGTGCCGGGCGGTCACCGCTGCCCCTGCGGCAACCGCGGCTGCTGGGAGCAGTACAGCTCCGGCAACGCCCTGGTCAGGGAGGCACGGGAGCTCGCCGCTGCCGAGTCGCCCGTCGCGTACGGCATCATCGACCGCGTCGACGGCCAGATCGCCGACATCACCGGTCCGCTGATCACCGAGCTCGCCCGCGACGGCGACGCCATGTGCACCGAGCTCCTGCAGGACATCGGCCACTGGCTGGGCGTGGGCATCGCCAATCTGGCCGCCGCACTCGACCCGGGCGGCTTCGTGATCGGCGGCGGCGTCAGCGCCGCCGACGAACTCCTCATCGACCCCGCGCGGGACGCTTTCCGCCGTCATCTGACGGGACGCGGCTACCGGCCGGAGGCCACCATCGCCAAAGCACAGCTCGGGCCCGAGGCAGGCATGGTCGGCGCCGCCGACCTCGCGCGCCTCGTCGCCCGCCGCTTCCGCCGCGCCAACAGGCGCCGCCTGGAGAGGTACGAGCGCTACGAACGCGCTGCCGACAACCTGCGCCGGGCGGTGGGCCAGTGACCACCACGACTTCCCCGACCCCTCAGGACTCCCAGGCCGATTCGCCCATGGACGCAACGCCCGCGAACGTACGCTCCGCTCAGCGGCCGCCGCACCGCCCGAGGCACCGGCTGCTGACGCTCCTCATCGTCGTCCTGCTCATCGCCGTCCCCGGCGGCTACCTGGTCAGATCCGCCTTCCAGAGCCGTGACAGCGGCGAGGACAAGCAGCGCAAGGCGGCCGCCACCAACCTCGCCTACGGCTGGCCGAGCAAGGTCCAGCGCAACGTCTACGACGTGCCGCTGCCGGCGCAGTCCAGCCATCACGCCTTCTACGAGAACAACTCCTGGAAGACCAGCTCCCTCTACGTGCAGTTCCGCACCTCGCAGAAGCGGCTCGGCGACTTCCTGGAGGACGTCGGCACCGACCGCGACGCCCTGCGGAAGGGAGAGGTCACGATCTCGGAGAAGCACGCCGACCACGTCGGCTGGGACTTCGGCGGGGAGGGCCGCGACTGGGCCGGCACGACCTACCGGCAGAAGCAGGGCCGTCCGACCGTGTCGATCACCGTGGACCGTACGTACGAGAGCCGTCCTCGTGTGTATGTCGTGTCCACGGTGAAGTTCTGATGTGCAGAGCGGCGACCCCGGGGCGGAGTCCCGGGAACTCCTGGGTAGCGTGAACACGTGAGCGATGAGCAGAGTGCCCTGATGTTGCAGCACCGCCTGGACGGCCCCGACGACGCGCCAGTGCTCGTACTGGGCCCCGCCCTCGGCACGACCTGGCACATGTGGGACCGCCAGATCCCCGAACTCTCCCGCAACTGGCGTGTCCTGCGCTTCGACCTGCCCGGTCACGGCGGAGCCCCGGCCCACTCCGCCGACTCCGCGAAGAGCCTGGCCGAGCGCCTGCTCGCCACTCTCGACTCGCTCGGCATCAACCGCTTCGGATACGTCGGCTGCTCCATAGGCGGCGCCGTCGGAATCCAGCTCGGCCTGCAGGCACGGGAGCGGGTCTCCTCACTCGCCCTCGTCTCCGCCTCGCCGCGCTTCGGCACCGCCGACGCCTGGCGGCAGCGCGGTGTCGTCGTCCGTACGAACGGGCTCGACCCCATCGCGCGCTCCACCCCGGACCGCTGGTTCACACCCGGCTTCGTCGCGGCGCAGCCGGCGATCGTCGAGTGGGCCGTGCAGATGGTCCGCACGACCGACCCGGGCTGCTACATAGCCGCCTGCGAGGTGCTCGCCGCCTTCGACGTACGCCAGGACCTGGGACGCATCGGCGTGCCGACGCTGGTGATGGCGGGAGCCGAGGACGAGGCCACTCCGCCCGCCGACGCCCGTGCGCTGGTCGCCGGAATACCGGACGCACGGCTCGCGATAGTGCCCGGCGCCTCCCACCTCACGCCCGTCGAGCAGCCCGGCGCCGTCACGGAACTGCTCATCCGGCACTTCACGACCAGCTGGCAGGAGTCGGCCGCCGGGCCGCCGGCGCCCGCCCCGGTCATCGCCCCCACGCCCATGCGCCCCACCGGAGCCATCGCGGAGCTGGAGTCGGCCGCACAGATCGCCGGCCGCGGCGACCCCTACGACGCGGGCATGAAGGTGCGCCGCGAGGTACTCGGCGACGCCCACGTCGACCGGGCCCAAAAGAACGCCGACGCGTTCACACAGGACTTCCAGGACTTCGCCACCCGCTACGCCTGGGGCGAGGTGTGGACCCGGCCGGGTCTCGACCGCCGCACCCGCTCCGTCGTCACGCTGACCGCACTCGTGGCGCGGGGCCACTTCGACGAGCTGACGTTCCACGTCCGGGCGGCACTGCGCAACGGCCTGACCCCTGAGGAGATCAAGGAAGTGCTCCTCCAGACCGCCGTGTACGTCGGCGTTCCCGCCGCCAACTCCGCGTTCGCCGTGGCCCAGGGCGTCATCCGCGAGGAGACCACCCCGGAGGACTGACACCCGCCCCGGCCGGTTCCGGGGCCGTGGGTCACCGCACGGTCCGGCACCGGACCGCGCCACCGCGTCCGGCAGTGCGACGGGCGCAGCCCGGACAGGGGACGTACGGGCACAATGGCCCCATGAAGCTGATCAAGAAGGGCCACGCCTGCGTACGGCTCGAGCAGGACGGGCGCACCCTCGTCATCGACCCCGGTGGCTTCAGCGAGGGAGACGCCGCGGTCGGGGCCGACGCGCTGCTCGTCACCCACGAACACCCCGACCACTTCGACGAGGGGCGGCTGCGGGCCGCCATGGAGGCCAACCCGGCGGCCCGGATCTGGACGCTGCGCGGCGTCGCGGACCAGATCTCCACCGCGTTCCCCGGCAGGGTGCACACCGTCGGAGAAGGCGACACCTTCGACGCGGCCGGATTCGAGGTCGAGGTGCACGGCCAACTGCACGCCGTCATCCACCCCGACATCCCGCGCATCGCCAACTGCGGCTACCTCGTGGACGGTTCGCTCTTCCACCCGGGCGACGCCCTGACCGTGCCGGACCGCTCCGTGGACACCCTGCTGCTGCCGGTCCACGCGCCGTGGAGCAAGGTCTCCGAGGTCATCGACTACGTGCGCGAGGTCGCGCCGCGCCGGGCGATCGACGTCCACGACGGTCTCCTCGCCGACCAGGCCCGCCCCGTCTACGACCGGCTGATCGGCGACCTGGGCGGCGTCGGCCACAGCAGGCTCACCCCCGGCGAGAGTGTCGGTGTCGCGCGGTAGATTCACACGTATGCGTATCGCCACCTGGAACGTCAATTCCGTCAGCGCCCGGCTGCCGAGGCTGTCGGCCTGGCTGGAGTCCGCCCGTCCCGACGTGGTCTGCCTTCAGGAGCTGAAGTGCTCCGCCGAGGCGTTCCCGGCGGAGGAGATCTCGGCCCTGGGCTACGAGTCGCTGGTCAACGGCGACGGCAGGTGGAACGGCGTCGCGGTGCTCTCCCGGGTAGGTCTGAGCGACACCGTCCTCGGCCTGCCCGAGGGCCCGCTCTTCGACGGCGGCGACGAGTCCCGTGCCGCTGCGGCGACCTGCGGCGGCGTGCGGGTCTGGTCGGTCTACGTGCCCAACGGCCGCGAGGTCGGCCACCCGCACTACGCCTACAAGCTGGAGTGGCTGGAGGCGCTGCGGCGTACGGCGCAGAAGGAGGCCCCGGGCCCGATGCCCTACGCGATACTGGGCGACTACAACATCGCGCCGACCGACGACGACGTCTACGACCGGTCCGCCTTCGAGGGCTCGACACACGTGACGGAGCCCGAGCGTGCCGCGCTGAAGGCCCTGCGCGACGTGGGCCTCACTGACGTGCTGCCCCGGCCCCTGAAGTACGACCACCCCTTCACGTACTGGGACTACCGCCAGCTGTGCTTCCCCAAGAACAGGGGCATGCGCATCGACCTGGTGTACGGCAACGCGCCCTTCTCGGCGGCGGTGCGGGACGCCTACGTCGACCGTGAGGAGCGCAAGGGGAAGGGCGCTTCCGACCACGCGCCCGTCGTGGTCGACCTGGAACTCTGACGGACGGACGGACTGCCTGCCTGACGGACTGATCGCCTGTCCCCCGGCCCGACCGTCCGGCCCGACCGTCCGGCCCGACCGTCCGGTCCGGTCCGTGCGGTGCCGGTCTGTGCCGGGCATGTCCGGCGTATCGCCCGAAAGGCAACTGCTCGTTCCTTGTCGGGGGACGCCTGCCTCAATGGCTTGAAATGCCCCGCAGGCACTCTTGCGCTCTCCCGCGTCACGCGCATCAATAGCAACGCGTGAATTGACGAGCTGTCACACCGTGACGCCCCGGGGTGCCGCCTGAGCCGCGGACCGTGCGCATTCCTGGTCGCCACTGCACGCACCGCACCCCCCACACCGCGCTCACGCGCGTCAGACGTGACGCAACGATGCGGTGGTCACGCTATTCCCCCCAACCGGAAGGCAATTCCATGGGACGCAGCAGAACAGCTCTCGGAACGGCACTGGGCACGGCAGCACTGACGGCATGCGCACTGGCCTTCGCCCCGGGCGCGGCGGCGGTCGACCCGACGACGGCCACCGTGACGGCCGACTGCGGAAGCGCCGGAGCGGGCGAGGCCACACTCGTCGCGACGCAGGACGGCACAGCCGCGACGATCACGCTCTCCTCGTCCGCGGTCAAGGCACCCATAGACGTGGCCGCCGGGTCCGTCAGCACCACGCTCACCCTGTCGAAGAACGGCACCGACACGGCGACCTTCACCGGGGAGTCCAACCCGGCGATGTCGGCCGGGGACGACGTCAACTCCGGTCCTCTGGACGGGACGGTCGCCGCCGGGGACGTCATGGAGGCGAAGTCGGTGAAGCTGGTGATCTTCGGGGTCATCACGGTGACCTGCAACGCCACCGCGCCCCAGGCCCCGGGTCCCTTCACCTTCTGAGGCACGGTCACCGTCCGGGCGCCCGGGACCTGAGCGGCTGCCCTGAGCAACTGCCCTGAGCGGCTGCCCTGATCGACCGGGCGAACGTATCCCGGAGCGGAACGGCGGGGCGGCGGCACGCGCCGCCCCGCTCGTCCCTGCGTGGGCACTGTTCCCGGAGCCACTCCTTCGAGTGCTCCCGGGAGCAGTGCTACGGCACCAGCTTCTTCAGCTCCACCGAATCGGCCATCGCCTTCAGCCCCGCGTCGCCCGGGTGCAGATGGTCGCCGCTGTCGTACGCGGGCAGCATCCGCTGCGGCCGTGCCGGATCCCGCACCGCGGCGTCGAAGTCGAGCACGGCGTCGTACACGCCCCCGTTGTCGCGGATGAATTCGTTGACGGCGCTGCGCTTGGCCTCCACCTCCGGTGAGCAGTCCTTGTAGCCCTCACACGGCGTCAGCGTCGCGCCGACGACCCGCAGTCCGCGCTCGCGTGCCCGCTGCGCGAGCGTCTTGAGCCCGGCGACGACATCTTCGGCGGAAGCGCCCCACCGCACATCGTTGATGCCTTCGAAGACGACCACCGTGTGCGCGTTCGTCTGCGCCAGCACGTCGCGTTCCAGCCTGTGCAGGGCGCTGACGCCCCCGGTGTCGTCGCTGACCCCGTCGCCGGGATAGCGGTCGGAGAGGACGCGGTTCGCCGAGATGCCCTGGTTGAGCACGCCGTACCGGGGCACGTCCTGCTGCGCGCGCAGCCGCTCGGAGAGCACGTCGGGCCACCGCCGGTTGGCGTCCTGCGTGGAGCGCACTCCGTCCGTGATGGAGTCGCCGAAGGCGACGACGGAGCCGGGACCGCCCCGTACGTCCACCCCCGTGAGGAACGGCCACGAATCCAACGAGCCCGTGAACGCGCCTCCTTCCTCGTCCTGTGTGCGGTCGCCGCTGCCGGCGCCGCTCACGTAGGAACGCTGGATGGCCGCACTGTGCACGGGCGCCGCGGCCACGGGTCCCGGCAGGTGGATGCTCACCAGCAGATCGGCACCGGGCGGCACGACGAAACCCACGGGGTCGCTGACCGCCTGCGCACCGGCAGGCATCACGACATTGTCCCGCCCGTCGAACCGCAGCGGCACGGGGCGCCCGCGCCCGGTGGCGCCCTCGTCCCGTACGACGACGGAGGCGCTTCCGATCTCCACCGGTGCGGAGGCGAAGGTGTTGGCCAGCCGGATGCGGGCCCGCGATCCGCCCGCGGAGCTGTGCACCACCAGCCGCAGCGTCTGGTCCTGCCACGGTCCGACGGCGGTGTAGCCGGCGCTGCTCGCCGACCAGCTGCCCGTCCACGAAGACTCCTCCCGGCGTACCGATGCGGCGAAGACGTGCAGGTCCGACTGCGGGCCCGCATCGGCGGGAAGCGTCACGGAGCGGATCTGGCGGCCGGGTGCGGCCGGCACCGTCACGGCGTAAATGCGGGCCTTCTCGGCGAGCTGCCCGCCCGCGCGGGTGTTCACGTGCGGCAGGGCGACGGCCTTCGTGGCGAGCGGACCGGTGCGCCAGTCCGGGGCCGTGAGGGTGTAGGTGCTGCTGGTGCCGTCCCAGTAGTGCACGGTTCCGCTGCCGGTCACGTCCCCGCCCGGCCCGCCGTCGGCGGAGGTCCCCGCCACCAGGAAGGAGACGGCGTTGCCGGCGCCCCGCACCCGTACGTGCTGCCCGTCGGCGCGTACGTTGTCGGGGCTGCCGGGACGGGTGCGGGGCCACTGCAGCGAGGCGGAGTCGAGGTCGAGCCGGCGGCCGGCGTGCCAGCCGGCTGCGTGCAGGTCCTGCGCGGAGAGGGAGTTGCCCGCTCCGTCGAAGTCGGCTTCACCGGGGCGTGCGTCGTCGCTGACGGCCCGGTTGTCGAAGAGCCGCTCCAGAGGGAGCGGCTCGGTGGACGTGGTGCGGTCTTCTGCCACGGCGACCGCGGGTAGGCCCGCGACGCTCAGCAGGATCATGAGGGGGACACTCCACAGACGTCTGCGCACGCGGACTCGTCCTCTCTGGCGTCTTGTGTTTCCGGCTCCAACACCCTTTCGTCGCGCCCTGATTCGACCCAGGCCCGGTGAAGGTAGAGAGGCGGCAAAGGGTCGTCAAGGTGTCCAGTCGGACACACGCCGTTTTTTCCGCACCCCTGCCCGTGCACAGCGTGCCTGTGGTGCTCGCACATCCGGGGATGCCACCCTGACCCGTATGAACATCCCCTTCCTGGACAACTGGCGTAAGAGGCACGGTGCGGCACCGGGCACGCCCGACTCCGACGCGGTGTCCAGCGACCCCGAGGGCGTTGCGCAGCTGCTCTCGGAGTGCGAGCTGCTGCGGAACCAGGCGGAGAGGGCGGGGGTCCAACTCGACGACACGGCCGAGTCGTTGGCCGCACTGGACCAGCTGCTGCCGCGCTGGCGGGACGATCCGGAGGTCTCACCGTGGCTCGGCAGCGACGCCGGCCTCTACCTGGGCACCGTCATCGTCCGTACGGTGCCGGGTGCGGCCTGGTGGTTCCGCCCGGACGGCGAGCCGGTGGTGCAACTGCCCTCGGGCAGGCAGCTGGACGCGTTGGAGGAAGGCGCCTCCTGGGCGGAGACGGGCACACCGGAGCTGTCGCAGCTGTACGCGGAGTTCTCCGAGCGGTGAGCGTCAGGAGGGCGTGGTGGGCGAGCTGGTGGCGGCGCGGGTGACGTCGGCGACCAGTTCGACCACGTCCGGCCCGTACGCCTGGGAATTGACCACCCGCAGCAGCACGCAGAAGTCACCCCGCGTCCCGTACTTGCGCATCAGCCGTGTGTGGTGCCGGGCGAGGTAGCGGGCCGCCGCCTGATTGGTTATCGACCGCTGGCCGCAGAAGAGGAAGACGGGGCGCGTGTCCGCGTTCTGCCCGGCGGTGAGACGCGCGAGCAGTACGTGCTCGCGGGTGCCGCGCTCCATCAGATGACGCTCGCCGCCCACCGTGAAGGCGGCCTGGTCGGGGCCGCGTTCCGCGTCCGTGTTGATGCTGACACCGGGCAGCAGCGACTGCAGGTGGGCGGCCATGCGCTGGTTCGAGACCGGGCCGCCCATGCAGAACTCGGTGCGCTCGCCGAAGCCCTGCTGCGCGGCGTCGTGCGGTACGACGTCCGGTCGCGCGCCGCAGTCCTTGACCAGTGCGGAGAGCTCCAGGAGGGCGAAGACGTCGTTGCGGGCGACGGCCCACTCGCTCGTCGCCGGGTCGCGGTTGACCACGAGCATGCACTCGGAGTGGTGCGGAAGGCCGAAGAAGCGCTGCTTGCGGCGGAGACTGCGCCGCCACAGGTACGTACGGGCGAACCAGCCCAAGGCGGTCGTGATGCCCGCCGCCAGCACGCCGAGCACTATCTCCCGGAGGTTGTCCGTCATGGGGCGGCAGCGTACATCCGCGACCGATCCGGTCGTACGGGTACGTCCGGGGGACCCCGGGGGACCCCGGGGGACCGCGCGGGGGCGAAGGCCGTACCGGTGCTGACGTGCACACGTCCGGGGGCTAGTCTTCGCTGACCAATCCCGTCAGGAGGTGTCCATGCGGCGCATGACCAACCGCCGTTCCGCCAGACTGCTCGCCCTGATCACCGCGACTGCGGCCATCGGCACAGTGGGTGCCGTTCTCGCGCCGGCCGGAGCCGGGACGACGGACGGCTCGGCGCAGCCGAAGAAGGAGCCGGTGGCCGTCGGCCACGGCGGCGCCGTCTCCAGCGTGGACCCCGACGCGTCGGCGGCCGGAATCAAGGTGCTCAAGCAGGGCGGCAACGCCGTGGACGCCGCTGTCGCGACCGCGGCCGCGCTCGGTGTCACCGAGCCGTACTCGGCGGGCGTCGGCGGAGGCGGCTACTTCGTCTCCTACGACGCGAAGAGCGGCGAGGTCCGCACGCTCGACGGCCGGGAGACCGCTCCCATGAGCGCGGACGAGAAGCTCTTCCAGGAGGACGGCAAGGCGCTGCCGTTCGACGAGGTCGTCACCAGCGGACTGAGCGTGGGTACCCCCGGCACCCCCGCCACCTGGGAGAAGGCCCTGGACAAGTGGGGCACGAAGTCGCTCCGCAACGTGCTCACGCCTGCCGAACGGCTCGCCCGCAAGGGCTTCGAGGTGGATGAGACCTTCCGGCAGCAGACAGCCGACAACGAGGAACGCTTCCGCAACTTCCCGGACACGGTCGATCTGTTCATGCCGGGCGGCGAGCTGCCCGAGGTCGGCTCGACCATGCGCAACCCGGACCTGGCACGCACCTACAGGACGATGGGCCGCGACGGGGCCGGCGCGCTCTACGACGGACCGGTCGCCGACGACATCGTCGACACCGTCCGGAAGCCGCCGGCCGGCAAGGACGCGGAGAAGAAGATCCGCGGCGGCGACCTCACGGCGAAGGACCTGAGCGCGTACGAGGTCAAGAAGCAGGCCCCGTCCCGCACGGAGTACCGCGGCCTCGACGTGTTCGGCATGGCGCCCTCCTCGTCCGGCGGCACGACCGTGGGCGAGGCGCTGAACATCCTCGAACGCGGCGACCTGGGAGAGCTGAGCAAGAAGGAACTGCTGCACCGCTACATCGAGGCCAGCCGCGTCGCGTTCGCCGACCGCGGGCGCTGGGTCGGCGACCCCGCGGCGGAGGACGTGCCGACCGAGGAGCTGCTCTCGCAGCGCTTCGCCGACTCCCGTGCCTGCCTGATCAAGGACGACGAGGTTCTGAAGAGCCCCGTCGCGCCGGGCGACCCGCGCGATCCGTCCGACTGCGGCAGCGGCGACAAGGCCACGCCCACGCCGTACGAGGGTGAGAGCACCACGCACCTGACGACGGCCGACAAGTGGGGCAACGTCGTCGCCTACACCCTGACCATCGAGCAGACCGGCGGCAGCGGCATCACCGTCCCCGGCCGCGGCTTCCTGCTCAACAACGAACTGACCGACTTCTCCTTCGAGCCGGTCGACCCGGACGTCCACGACCCGAACCTCCCCGGTCCGGGCAAGCGGCCCCGCTCGTCCATGTCGCCGACGATCGTCCTGGACGAGGGCAAGCCCGCCTTCGCCCTCGGCTCGCCCGGCGGCGCGACCATCATCACGACCGTGCTGCAGACCATGATCAACCACGTGGACCGCGGCATGCCGCTGGACAAGGCGCTGAACGCGCCGCGCGCCAGCCAGCGCAACGCCGCGAAGACCGAGATCGAGCCGAAGCTCTACGACAGCGACGTGCGGCCCGAACTGGAGGAACTGGGCCACGCGTTCACCAAGATCCCGGAGCTCGGCGCGGCGACGGCGGTGCAGCCGCTGCCGGACGGACGCTGGCTCGCGGCGGCGGAGAAGGAACGCCGCGGCGGAGGCTCGGCGATGGTGGTACGTCCCGGAAAGAAGTAACCGGGCGGCACGCGAGGGTTGTACGGGCGTGTGAGCCGGGCGGAAAAACGCCCGTAGCGCAGCCGTAACACCTGCCGTAACACGGCGGGTGTCCAATGCGGGCATGGCAGATCCGCCCGCACCGGCCGCCGCCCGGCAACCCTCGCAACGTCCCCCGGTCCCGGATGAGTTGCGGGCCTACGCCTCCGAACTGCGTCAGCTCGCGCAGCGCCTCGACCCCGACGGGGGCTGGTACGCGGTCTTCGCCGCGCACGACCCCGAAGGGCTGAGCGACTGCCTGACCGGCCGCGAGATGCCTCCCTGGGACGTCGTCGCCTCCCTGCTGGCGGACGTGGCACAGCAGTACGGGCACCGGGCGGCCGACCGGACCGAGCAGCGCCTGCGTTCCCTCCACCGGGCGGCCGTCGCGGCGTGCGACGGCCGGGCCGGCGGCGCGGATGCTCTCCGTGACCAGCTCGCCGCCGTCGAGCTGGAGCGGCGGCGCGCGGCGGCCGGCGTCCGCGAGCTCCACGCGGCCCTGGCCGAGCCCTCGCCGCCCGGCGCCGCCCATGGCGCGATCACCGGCACCGACCTGGAACGGGCCCGCGACTGGCTGGCCCGCCTCGACTCCCGTCGCGGTGAACTCACCGCGCGCATCGATGCGTTGAGTGCCGGGCCGACCGGGCCGACCGGGCCGACCGGGCCGACCGGGTCGGCGGTTCCGGCCGGTGAGGACGCCGCCGCTCCCGTCAGGAAACGGGAACGCAGAGGCGGTTCCCGTTTCGCGGGCGGGGCCGACTATGCCGGGGAGACGAGCGCGCCGCCCGCCTCCCTCGTCCCGCCCGGTGCTCCCGCGACCGGCCCGCGCGGTGCGCGCTTCGCCGGAGCGGTACGGGACCAGCCGGAGGCGCCCGTATTTCCCGCCCCCGGCGCCCGGGAACTCGCCGACGCGAGAGCGCTCGCGGGCCGGACCGTGGCGGAGCTCGGCCGCCTCCGCGGCGCGGACCGCGGCGGAGAGGCGCACGGACTCCTCAGCGCCGCCGCCGGCCGGTCCGCGATCCGACTCGCGGTGCTGGTGGAGGAGTTGCAGCAGGCGGGCCTGAGCGCCGACGCGGGCATCCTGCTGTGGGAGGCCGCCGCACTGCCGCCCGCCGGCTTCGCCGCGGCGGCGGACGCGCTCTGCTCGGTGGGCCGCTGCGAGGACAGCGTGCGGCTGCTGCGGCAGGGCGTCTCCCGGCCGCTGCCGGAGATCGCGGAGACGGCGGTACTGCTGCACCGGGCCGGACGGGCCGCGCAGGCCGCCCAGTTGCTCGCCGCGGTGATCCGCTCCCGTACGCCCTCGGAAGCCGCGTCGCTGGCACGTGCCGAGCCGGGCGTGCTCGTCGGCGCGCTGCTGGAGGCCGCCGCCGGCCTCTCGCCACAGCACCACCGCTCGGTCGCGAACGCGATGCGGGGGATCGGCCTGCCCGGAGTTCCGGGGCCGTTCTGACCGGCCCGCGCAGGCCGGGCGCTCTTGACACCGTCCGGAAACAAGATCGATCGGGCGACCTAACGTCGATGCCCTTGCCACCGTGCGTGACGCAACCTACGGTCACATTCTCACGTGGATCTACGCGTGTCGCATAGCCCTGACCTCCCTGCCAAAGGAGCTGCTCATGACCGATGTTGTGCGCGCCGCACTCGTACAGGCGACGTGGACCGGCGACACCGAGTCGATGATCGCGAAGCATGAGCAGCACGCACGCGAAGCGGCCAGGCAGGGAGCCCGCGTGATCGGCTTCCAAGAGGTCTTCAACGCCCCGTACTTCTGCCAGGTCCAGGACGCCGAGCACTACAAGTGGGCGGAGTCCGTGCCGGACGGGCCGACGGTGCAGCGGATGCAGGAGCTGGCGCGGGAGACCGGCATGGTGATCGTCGTGCCCGTCTTCGAGAAGGAGCAGTCGGGCTTCTACTTCAACACCGCCGCCGTCATCGACGCCGACGGCACCTTCCTGGGCAAGTACCGCAAGCACCACATCCCCCAGGTCAAGGGATTCTGGGAGAAGTTCTACTTCAAGCCGGGGAACCTGGGGTGGCCGGTCTTCGACACGGCCGTCGGCAAGGTCGGCGTCTACATCTGCTACGACCGGCACTTCCCGGAGGGCTGGCGCGCCCTCGGCCTGGCCGGGGCCCACCTCGTCTACAACCCCTCGGCCACCCACCGCGGTCTCTCCTCCTACCTCTGGCAGCTCGAACAGCCCGCGGCAGCCGTGGCCAACGAGTACTTCGTCGCGGCCATCAACCGCGTCGGCCAGGAGGAGTACGGCGACAACGACTTCTACGGCACGAGCTACTTCGTCGACCCGCGCGGCCAGTTCGTCGGTGACGTCGCGAGCGACAAGGAAGAGGAACTCCTCGTCCGGGACCTGGACTTCGGCATGATCGACGAAGTGCGCGAGCAGTGGGCCTTCTACCGCGACCGCCGCCCCGACGCGTACGACGGGCTGGTGCAGCCCTGATGACCACCGCGGACCACGATCCGGCGGGTTCACCGAGGATGCTCCACGCCCGCCACCGTGCCGTACTGCCCGACTGGCTGGCGCTCTACTACGACGAACCGATCGAGATCACCCACGGCGAGGGCAGGCACGTCTGGGACAGCGAGGGCAACCGCTACCTCGACTTCTTCGGCGGCATCCTCACCACCATGACGGCACACGCGCTGCCCGAGGTGACCAAGGCCGTCAGCGAGCAGGCACAGCGCATCCTGCACACCTCCAGCCTCTATCTGGACCGCCCCATGGTGGAGTTGGCGGAGCGGATCGCGGCGGTCTCCGGCATCCCCGACGCCCGCGTCTTCTTCACCACGTCCGGGACGGAGGCCAACGACACCGCCCTGCTGCTGGCCACCACCCACCGCCGCTCGAACCAGATCGTGGCGCTCCGCAACAGCTACCACGGGCGGTCGTTCTCGGCGATCGGCGTCACCGGGAACCGGTCCTGGTCCCCGACGTCCCTCTCGCCGCTCCAGACGCTGTACGTGCACGGCGGCGTGCGGACCCGGGGCCCCTTCGCCGAACTGGACGACGCCGCGTTCATCGAGGCCTGCACCGAGGACCTGACCGACATGCTCGGCCAGGCCGGGGGCGACGTGGCCGCTCTGATCGCCGAACCGGTGCAGGGCGTGGGCGGGTTCACCTCCGGCCCCGACGGGCTCCTCGCCGCCTACCGTGAAGTGCTGCGCGAGCGCGGCATCCTGTGGATCAGCGACGAGGTGCAGACGGGCTGGGGCCGTACCGGCGAGCACTTCTGGGGCTGGCAGGCGCACGCCCAGGCGGGGCCGCCCGACATCCTCACCTTCGCCAAGGGCATCGGCAACGGCATGTCCATCGGGGGCGTCGTCGCCCGCGCCGAGGTCATGAACTGCCTCGCGGCGAACTCGATCTCCACCTTCGGCGGCAGTCCCGTCACCATGGCCGCCGGCAACGCCAACCTCAACTACCTGCTGGAGCACGACCTTCAGGGCAACGCCCGTCGCGTCGGCGGGCTGCTGCTGGAGCGGCTGCGCGCCGCGGCCGCCGGATCGGTCATCGTGCGTGAGGTGCGCGGCCGGGGTCTGATGGCCGGCGTCGAACTCGCACGGCCCGGCACCGGCGAGCCGTGGCCGGAGGCGGCTTCGCTCGTGCTGGAGCTGGCCCGCGAGCGGGGCCTGCTCGTCGGCAAGGGAGGCGGCCACTCCACCAGCAGCGTGCTGCGGGTGGCGCCGCCCCTGACCCTGACCGTCGCGGAGGCGGAAGAGGGCGCCGAGATCCTGGAGCACGCGTTGCGCACGGCAGACACTCAGCTGGGAGGGAAGAACTCGCAATGACGCACACCCGTACGGCAGTTCGCGGCGGACTCGTGATCACGGCAGCCGACGAGACACACGCCGACGTTCTCATCGAGGACGGCCGCATCGTCGCCGTCGCCGCCACCGGCAGCACCGTCGCCGAGAGCTGGAACGCGGAACGCACGATCGACGCCACCGGCAAGTACGTCGTCCCGGGCGGGGTCGACGCGCACACCCACATGGACTTCCCCTTCGGAGGCACCTTCTCCTCCGACGACTTCGAGTCGGGCACCCGGGCAGCGGCGTGGGGCGGCACGACCACCATCGTCGACTTCGCCGTGCAGACCAAGGGCCACGCACTCCGCGAGGGGCTGGACCGCTGGCACGCCAAGGCCGACGCCCAGTGCGCCATCGACTACGCCTTCCACATGATCCTCTCCGACGTCAACGAGGGCACCCTGAAGGAGATGGACATACTGGTGGAGGAGGGCATCACCTCCTTCAAGATGTTCATGGCCTACCCGGGCGTCTTCTACAGCGACGACGGTCAGATCCTGCGCGCCATGCAGCGCACCGCCGCCAACGGCGGCCTGACGATGATGCACGCGGAGAACGGCATCGCCATCGACGTCCTCGTCGAACAGGCCCTGGCCGCAGGCCGTACCGACCCCCGCTACCACGGCGAGGTGCGCAAGGCGCTGCTGGAGGCCGAGGCCACGCACCGCGCCGTCCAGCTCGCCCGGGTGGCGGGCTCACCGCTCTACGTCGTGCACGTCTCCGCGGAGGAGGCCGTCGCCGAGCTGGCGACCGCACGCGACAAGGGCCTTCCGGTCTTCGGGGAGACCTGCCCGCAGTACCTCTTCCTCTCCACCGACAACCTCGCCGAGCCCGACTTCGGCGGCGCCAAGTACGTCTGCTCCACCCCGCTGCGGCCCAAGGAGCACCAGGCGGCGCTGTGGCGGGGCCTGCGCACCGACGACCTGCAGGTGGTGTCCACCGACCACTGCCCGTTCTGCTTCGTCGGCCAGAAGGAGCTGGGCCGGGGCGACTTCTCGAAGATCCCCAACGGGATGCCGGGAGTGGAGCACCGCATGGACCTGCTCCACCAGGCCGTCCTCGACGGCCACATCTCGCGGCGCCGCTGGATCGAGCTGGCCTGCGCCAGTCCGGCGCGCATGTTCGGGCTCTACCCCAAGAAGGGGACCCTGCAGCCCGGTTCGGACGCCGACGTCGTCATCTACGACCCGGACGCGCAGCAGACCCTGTCCGCCGAGACGCACCACATGAACGTCGACTACTCGGCGTACGAGGGCAAGCAGATCACCGGGCAGGTCGAGACGGTGCTCTCACGGGGCGAGACCGTCATCGACCGCCGCACGTACGCGGGACGGGCGGGGCACGGCCAGTACACGCCCCGCGGTCTGTGCCAACTCCTGGACTGAGCACGGCAGTCGGACAACAAAACACCGAAAGGACCTGGCATGGACTTCGGACTCGTACTGCAGACTGACCCGCCCGGCTCCCGGACCGTCGGCCTCATGCGGCGCGCCGAGCGCAACGGCTTCCGCTACGGCTGGACGTTCGACTCGGCGGTGCTGTGGCAGGAGCCGTACGTCATCCACAGCCGCGTGCTGGAGCACACGGAGCGGATGATCGTCGGTCCCATGGTGACCAATCCCGGCACCCGCTCCTGGGAGGTCACCGCCTCCACCTTCGCCACGCTCAACGAGATGTACGGCAACCGCACGGTCTGCGGCATCGGCCGCGGCGACTCGGCGATGCGCGTGGCCGGACGCAAGCCGAACACCCTCGCCAGGCTCAGCGAGGCGATGTCCGTCATCCGCGATCTGGCGGAGGGCCGGGAGGCCGTCATCGACGGCACGCCCGTGCGGCTGCCGTGGGTGCGTGACGGCAAGCTGCCCGTGTGGATGGGGGCGTACGGACCGAAGGCGCTGGCCATGGCGGGCCGGGAGGCGGACGGCTTCATTCTCCAGCTCGCCGACCCGTACCTGACGGAGTTCATGGTCAAGGCGGTGCGGGTCGCCGCCGTGGAGGCCGGGCGCGACCCGGACGAGGTCACGGTCTGCGTCGCCGCACCCGCATACGTCGGGGACGACCTCGCGCACGCACGCGAGCAGTGCCGGTGGTTCGGCGGCATGGTCGGCAACCACGTGGCCGACCTCGTCGAACGGTACGGCGAGGACTCCGACCTCGTACCCGCCGCGCTGACCAGCTACATCAAGGCCCGCCAGGGCTACGACTATTCGCACCACGGCCGCGCCGGCAATCCCGACACCGCCTTCGTCCCCGACGAGGTCGTCGACCGCTTCTGCCTGCTTGGCCCGCCGGAGGCGCACGTGGAGCGGCTGAAGGAGCTCCGCGACCTGGGCGTCGACCAGTTCGCCGTGTACGCCATGCACGACGCGACGGAGTCGACCATCGACGCCTACGGGAGCGAGATCATCCCCGCACTCGGCGCCGCGTCCTGAGCTGTCCGGTTCCCGGAACCGGACACCGGGGGCGCAGCACCGCCCGCGACACCCACTGGACCGACCCCAGCAGAAGAGGTGTGTGCACATGACCGGGACCGCTTCAGCCGCCGCACCGGGACCGCAGAGCGCGCCCGGTGAAGGCTCGGCGAGCGACCAGTTCACCGACACCGACGGCCGGGTGGAGCTCGCCGAGGGCGCCATACCCGAGGGCAGCCGGTACGCCAACGACGACCTGTACCCGGTGCCGCTCGCCCAACGGCGCTGGACCACGTACAACTTCGCCGCCGTGTGGATCGGCATGGCCCACAACATCCCGTCCTGGCTGCTCGCCTCGGGACTCGTGGCGCTCGGCATGGACTGGAAGCAGGCCGTCTTCACCATCGCCCTGGCCAATGTGATCGTCCTGCTGCCGATGCTGCTGACCGGGCACGCCGGGCCCAAGTACGGCATTCCCTTCCCGGTGTTCGCGCGTGCCTCCTTCGGCGTGCGGGGTGCCAACCTGCCGGCGATGATCCGCGCTGCGGTGGCCTGCTGCTGGTTCGGCATCCAGACGTGGATCGGCGGGCAGGGCATCTTCGTACTCCTGGGAAAGATCTTCGGAGGCTGGAAGGAAGCGGCACAGATCGGCGGACAGCCGTGGACGCTGTGGGTCTGTTTCCTGCTCTTCTGGGCCCTCGAACTCGCCATCATCTACCGGGGGATGGAGGCGCTGCGCCGCTTCGAGAACTGGGCGGCGCCGTTCGTCATCGTCGGCGCGTTCGTGCTGCTGATCTGGATGGCGGTGAAGGCGGGGGGCTTCGGGCCGCTGCTCGACCAGCCCTCCGAGCTGGGCTGGGGCGCCGAGTTCTGGCCGGTCTTCTTCCCCGCCCTGATGGGCATGATCGCCTTCTGGTCCACGCTGTCGCTCAACATCCCCGACTTCACCCGATTCGGCGCCGGCCAGCGCGCCCAGGTGTGGGGGCAGTCGCTGGGCCTGCCGACGACGATGACCCTCTTCGCGCTGCTGTCGGTCTTCGTCACGGCCGGCTCCCAGGCGGTCTACGGGGCGACCATCTGGGACCCGGTCGAGCTCGCCGCGAAGACGGACAACGTCTTCGGCCTGCTGTTCGCCCTGGTGACCGTACTGGTCGCGACGATCTCCGTGAACATCGCCGCGAACGTCGTCTCGCCCGCCTACGACTTGGCGAACCTCGCCCCGAGGTTCATCAACTTCCGTACGGGCGCGCTCGTCACGGGCGTCGTGGGCGTCGTCATCATGCCGTGGAAGCTGACCGAGACACCCGAGCTGTACATCTACACCTGGCTGGGCACCGTCGGCGGCCTCCTCGGCACCGTCGCCGGCATCCTCATCGCCGACTACTGGCTGCTGCGGCGTACCCGGCTGCTCGTCGCCGACCTCTACCGCGAGGGCGGCGCCTACTGGTACAGCTCAGGCTGGAACTGGCGGGCGCTCGCGGCGTTCGTCGTGGGCGGGCTGCTGGCCGTCGGCGGTTCCTGGTCGGCACCCGGCAAGGGACCGTTCCCCGCCGACGGCCTGATCCCCTTCCTGAAGCCGCTGGCCGACTACGGCTGGGCGGTGGGCATGGTCAGCTCCCTGCTGCTGTACGTGGCGCTGATGCGTGCGGCCGGGTCGCGTGAAACCGCGGCGGGGGCGCGCTAGTCCGGGGCGACGCCGGTCAGGGCCGCCGCGAGGTTCACCTCCGGTACGGGTCCTCGGCGTGCAGTGCCCTTTCGATGATCTCGCCGATGTCGCCGTCGGTGAATGCCGCGGGCAGATCCAGGGCCAAGTGGTCGAAAACCGCGCGCACTTCGTCGACGGTGGGTTCCTCGCTCAGCGGCGGAAGACCGTGCAGCTCCAGCCGGCGTGCCTGTTCCCGGCTCTGGTGCAGCTCGGTGACGTAGTAGTCGTAGAGGGGCTGTTCCTTCTGGACGAGGATGTTGACGCGGTTGGGGTCGTCCTGCGTGATCACAAGGCACGAGTCCGACAGGTCGAAGCGGAGGGTCGGCACTCCGGGCGAGAGGTGCACGCTGATGTCCAGGGTGTCCAGCCGCTGCTTGAACCAGCAGGCCGCCAGCACGGTGGCGTAGGACTCCTTGCGCGTCCGGGCCGTGGTCCAGGCGTCGGCAGCGGCCACGTTGTGCTGACGGGCGAAGGTGTGCCGGAAGCGGGCGTAGGCCGAACAGGTCTGCTCGTCGGCGGGGTTGATGATGTCGATCTTGAGGGTGAGGGGCGTACGCTGCCGGGTCGCCGCCTCCACGCAGCGCGGCAGCGTCACCGCCCGCAGATAGGTGCCCGTGCCGCCCTTGAAGCACCAGCGGCTGGTCTGCTCGCGTGCCTTCGTCAGCGCCTCACCGACCTCGCCGCCGGACAGGGACCGGACCATCGCCACGTCCTGAAGGGCGCGTCGGGTGCCGGCCGCGACCTCCTCGATGTCGGACCTGCGGCGGACGCGCTCCGTCATCGACCCCACCGCCAGGGCGCCGAGCACCAGCAGTGTGGCACCGGACGACACGTCGTCGCTGACGACGTCGCCGAACACGTCCAACAGGCCGATCGTCAGGCCGAGTCCGACAGCGATGACGACGTCCAGGTTCCTGATCACTCCGCCGATACCGTTTTCCAGGCGCCCTGGACGCTGTGCCACGAAACCACCCCTCCCCGTGATGAACGGCATCGTAGGAGGCGCGGCAACCCGCCCACCACGCGGGCCCGTTCGGCGACGCGTCCCGCGACCGTCACCTCAGCCGGAGCATGCTCCGCAGCTCGCCGACCCGCAGCTCGCCGACCCCGTCAGCCGGGCAGCCCCCAGACAGGCCACCGCCATGACGGGGGTGCCGACGCCGAGAGGCCGCACCCGCGCGGTGGTGAGGTCCTCCACCTGTCCGGGCGGCTCATCAGCGTCGTCAGGCCGTGTGCAGGTCGTCGAGGAGCCGGGGCAGGGACTCGCCGATCGGTTCGCGTACGACCTCGTCGGCCAGCGCGTCGTACGGGGTGGGCTCCGCGTTGACGATGATCAGCCGTGCCCCGTGCTGGACGGCGATCTCCGCCAGAGAGGCGGCGGGCTGCACCTGGAGGGACGTGCCGACGGCCAGGAAGACGTCGCACGCCTTGGCCACGCCCACTGCCTGCCCCAGGACTTCGGGGTCGAGGGCCTGCCCGAACATCACCGTCGCCGACTTGAGGATGCCGCCGCAGCCGGTGCAGTCCGGGTCCGCTTCTCCTGCCTCCACCCGCTCCAGCGCCTCGGACATGCCCGTGACGGCCTCGCACTGCGTACAGACCACCGTGCGTGAACTGCCGTGCAGTTCCAGCACCTTGCGGTCCGGCAGCCCGGCGAGCTGATGCAGTCCGTCCACGTTCTGGGTGATGACCCGCACCGGCCTGCCCGCTTGTTCGAGCTTCGCCACAGCCTCGTGCGCCGCGTTCGGGCGGGCCTTCCAGGCGGGGCTGTCGCGGCGCATCCGCCAGGAGCGGCGGCGGATGTCCGGATCGGTCATGTAGCAGTCGTACGTGACGAGCTTCTCGGCCTCCGGGTCGCTCCGCCACAGCCCTTGCGGGCCGCGGTAGTCGGGGATGCCGGAGTCCGTGGAGATCCCCGCGCCGCTGAGGATCGCCACGAGCGGGCCGCCGCTCCGCGAGGGGGACCGGGGCCGGTCCGGTGTGGGGTCGGGGGAGTCAGGGGAAGCGGGGGAATCGGGGGAAGCAGCCATGCCCGCCAAGGGTAGTCAGCCGCCTGCGGAACGCAGGCCACGCAGGGCGGATCTGCTCGTCATGCGGCTGTGAGGGGCGGTGGTCAAGCCTTCAAGCAAGCCCTTGCCAGGGCCATGCATACGGCATACCGTCGCCCGCGTCCTGCCGTTCCCGCTGGTACACGCAGGCCCTGCTCCCGGCCGTCCCCGCACCGTCAGCAGCCTCCGCACCACCGCCCGGTCCCAGCACACCGCCGTCGACAGGAAGCCGTACGCCCCGTGTTCACCACCCGTCCCACCCTCCAAGGCACCTTCGGCATGGCCTCCTCCACCCACTGGCTCGCCTCGCAGACGGCGATGTCCGTGCTGGAGGACGGCGGCAACGCCTACGACGCCGCCGTCGCCGCGGGCTTCGTCCTGCACGTCGTCGAGCCGCATCTGAACGGTCCTGCCGGTGAGGTGCCGCTCATCGTGGCGCCCGCCGGCGGCCCGGTGCGGGTGCTGTGCGGGCAAGGCGTCGCACCGCGCGGCGCGACCATCGGGCACTACAGGTCACTCGGCCTCGAACTCGTTCCCGGCACCGGCCCGTTGGCCGCCGCCATACCCGGCGCGTTCGACGCCTGGATGACGCTTCTGCGCGATCACGGCACCCTCTCCCTCGAACGTGTCCTCGACTACGCCATCGGCTACGCGGAGCGCGGCCATCCCGCAGTCGACCGCGTCGGCGAAACGGTGGAGACCGTACGGGAACTCTTCGAGACGGAATGGACCACCTCGGCGGCCCTCTACCTCCCCGGCGGACGTCCGCCCGCCCCGGGGGAACTGCTGAAGAACCCCGCGCTGGCGGCGACCTGGCGCCGTCTGCTCGCCGAATCAGCGGCGGCGGGCCCGGGCCGTGAGCAGCGCATCGAAGCCGCCCGCCGCGTGTGGCGCGAGGGCTTCGTCGCCGAGGCGCTGCTGGCCGCCTCCGCACGTCCCACCATGGACACCTCGGGGGAGCGCCACACCGGGACCCTCACCGGAGACGACCTGGCCGGCTGGGAGGCCACGTACGAGGACCCCGTCAGCTACGAGTGGAACGGCTGGACGGTCTGCAAGGCCGGGGCGTGGTCGCAGGGCCCGAGCCTGCTGCAGCAGCTCGCGCTCCTCCCCGGCGGGCTGACCGCCGCCGACGTCGAGTTCGGCGACGACTCCGGCACGGACGACGCGGCGGGCGGGGGCTTCCGCGACCCCGCGTTCGTGCACCGCCTCATCGAGGGCACGAAGCTGGCCATGGCCGACCGCGAGGCGTGGTACGGGGACGCCGAGGGCGCCGGTACGGCCCCGGTCGGGACGCTGCTCTCGGACGGCTACAACGACGGGCGCCGCGCCCTCATCGGCGACACCGCCTCCCACGAGCTGCGCCCCGGCAGCCCGGACGGACGCTCCCCCCGCCTCGCCGCGCACGCCACCGCCGTCGCGCAGGGCCAGGACGCCTTCCGGATCGCCGGAAGCCCGGGGGGCTCCGGAGCCGCCGGCGCAGGCGAGCCGACCGTCGCCCGGGACGGCGCGACCCGCGGCGACACCTGCCACCTCGACGTCGTCGACCGGTGGGGCAACATGGTCAGCGCGACCCCCAGCGGCGGCTGGCTGCACTCCAACCCCGTGGTTCCCGAGCTGGGCTTCCCGCTGGGCACGCGGCTGCAGATGACCTGGCTGGAGCCCGGCCTGCCCAACTCCCTCACGCCGGGCCGGCGCCCCCGCACGACGCTGACGCCCTCGCTCGCGCTGCGCGGCGGCGTTCCGGTGCTCGCCTTCGGCACCCCCGGCGGAGACCAGCAGGACCAGTGGCAGATGCACTTCTTCCTCGCCGCGGTGCTGCGCCCGTACGTACGCGGCGGACTCGACCTCCAGGGAGCCGTCGACGCCCCCGACTGGCACACGGAGAGCTTCCCCGGCTCGTTCTACCCGCGGGCGATGCGGCCGGGCAGCGTCACGGTGGAGTCCCGCGCGGGCAGCCGCGTGATCGAGGGCCTCAGGGCGCGGGGGCACGAGGTGGAGGCTGGGCCGGCCTGGTCGGAGGGCCGGCTGTGCGCCGTGGCACGCGACCCGGAGACGGGCGTACTGAGCGCCGCGGCGAATCCGCGCGGCATGCAGGGCTACGCGGTCGGCCGCTGAGCGGCCGGGAAGGAGGGGCCGCTGAGCGGCCGGGAGGGAGGGGCCGCTGAGCGGCCGGGAGGAAGGCCCGCTGAGCGGCCCGGTCTCGCAGGTCCCGCCGCCCATCCCGGCGTGCTTCCATTGGAGGCATGATCGACGATGAGCTGATCGCAGCGGTCGAAGGAGCCATCCGGCGGACGGTGGCGGAGGAAGTGATGCCGCGGTGGCGGCAGCTCGCCGACCACGAGGTGGTGGAGAAGAGCGGCCCGCACGACCTGGTCACCGTCGCGGACCAGCGCGCGGAGGACCAGCTCAGCCGCACTCTGGCGACGCTGCTCCCCGGCTCCGTGGTCGTCGGCGAGGAGGCGGTGCACGCCAAGCCCGTCACCTACGAGGCGCTGCACGGCGACGCGCCCGTGTGGATCGTCGACCCCATCGACGGCACGCGGCAGTTCGTCCGCGGGCACGAGGGGTTCTGCACCCTGGTCGCGCTCGCCCGCTACGGCGAGGTCCTCGCCTCGTGGACGTACGTGCCGGTGCCCGACACGATGGCGACCGCCAGGCACCGGGGCGGCGCCCTGCTCGACGGCGAGGCTCTCTTCGCGGGACGGCCGGAGGAGGACAAGGTCCTCGAAGTGGCCACCTCCCACCCGGACTTCACGACGGACGCCCAGAAGCACGCCCTGCTCGGGCTGCGCACCGAAGGTGTCGCCCCGCGTCCGTGCGGGTCCGCGGGAGTGGAGTACCTGAACATCGCCCGTGGCCTGCTCGACGCGGTCGCCTTCAGCTGGGAAGCGGCGTGGGACCACGCCGCGGGCCTGCTGCTCGTCTCGGAGGCCGGCGGCGCCAACTCCACCCTCGACGCGGAGCCGTTCCGGCTCGCGGGCGGCAACGCACTTCCTTTCACTGCGGCGCGGGACGCGGGGACAGCGCGGCGTATGGTGGGGCTGCTGCGCGCCGGCAGCTGACCGTCGGCGACTGACCTCACAGGAGAGGGGAGAGCCGACAGTGCCATCGATCCGTGACGCGGTCGTCGTCGGAGCCGGACCGAACGGGCTGACCGCAGCCGTCGAACTCGCCCGCCGCGGCTTCTCCGTCGAGGTGTTCGAGGCGATGGACACCGTCGGCGGCGGCGCACGCACGGAGGAACTCACCCTCCCCGGCTTCCGGCACGACCCGTGTTCGGCGGTGCACCCCACGGGCGCCAACTCGCCGGCCTTCAACCGGATGCCGCTGGAGAAGTACGGGCTGGAGTGGCTCCATCCCGAGCTGTGCCTGGCCAACCCCTTCCCGGACGGGTCGTCGGCGGTGCTGTCGCGCTCCGTCACCGAGACGGCGCTGTCGCTGGGGCCGCGGGACGCCGGCACGTACCGGCGCATGGTGGAACCGTTCCTCGAGAGGTGGGAGGAGCTGGCCGAGGACTTCATGGGCATGGGTTCGTGGTTCAACGGCCGCTTCCCCCAGAACCCGGTGCTGCTCGCGCGGTTCGGGCTGCAGGCGCTCCAGCCGATCAGCTGGCTCAACCGCCGCTTCCGGGACGAGAGGGCGCGGGCCCTGATGGCGGGGATGGGCGCGCACGTCATCGCGCCGTTCAGCACGCCGGGCGTGAGCGGCGCGGCCCTGTGCTTCGCCCTCTCCGCGCACGGCAGGGGCTGGCCCCTCGCCCGAGGCGGTTCGCAGGCCGTCTCCGACGCACTCGCCGGGTATCTGCGCGCGAACGGAGGCGTGATCCACACGGGCACCGAGGTCAAGCGCCTCGACGAACTGCCGCCCGCCCGCGCCTACATCTTCGACACCTCGCCGAGAGCGCTGGCCCGTATCGCGGGGCTGGGCAACGCCTACGACGGCTTCCGCTACGGCGCGAGCGTTTTCAAGATCGACTATGCGCTGGACGGGCCCGTGCCCTGGACGTCCGAGGACGCACGCCGTGCCGGCGCCGTGCACATCGGCCCGACGGCCGGAGCGATGTCGACGGCTCTCAAGGACGCCGTCTCCGGGCGGGCTCCCGAGCGGCCGTTCCTGATCACGGCCCAGCCCAGTCTCGTCGACCCGGGCCGCGCGCCCGAGGGCAAGCACGTCTTCTGGGCGTACGGGCATGTCCCGAACGGCTGGGAGGGCGACGCCACGGACGCCGTCGAGCGCCAACTGGAGCGGTTCGCACCGGGGTTCCGCGACCGGGTGCTGGCACGTGCCACGGCCGGGCCGCCTCAACTGGCCGCGCGCAACGCCAACTACGTGGGCGGCGACTTCGCCGCGGGCGCCGTGGACGGTCTCCAGTTCCTGATCCGCCCGAAGCTGACGACCCTTCCGTACGGCACCGCGCACCCCGCGGTCTTCATCTGTTCGTCCTCCACACCGCCCGGCCCGGGGGTGCACGGCATGTCCGGCCACCACGCGGCCCGCGCGGTCTGGCGGCAGCTGCGGCAGCAGGACTGACGGCGCGCCCCGGCGCGCGGGGTCCGGCGGCGTCGCAGCGGGCAGTGTTCCGGCCCGGTGCGGCGAGCCTCACTTCGCGGCCGTTGACGTTTGCACTGCCCATGGTGGGCAGGGGTCACAGCCGGATAGGGTCGCCTCGGCGCGACTGCCTGTTCGAACGCAAAAGAGACCCAGGGGCAGAACAATGACGACGACGGCGCGCGTACTGATCGCCGCGGACAAGTTCAAGGGCTCGCTCACGGCCGTCGAGGTCGCTGAGCGGATCACAGCCGGGATCAGGCGGGTCCGTCCCGAGACGGGTGTGGAGTCGCTGCCGGTCGCAGACGGCGGCGACGGCACCGTCGCGGCGGCGATCGCGGCCGGTTTCGAGCGGCACGAGGTGGAGGTCACCGGGCCGCTCGGCGCACCGGTCACCGCCGCCTTCGCCCTGCGCGGCGATACCGCGGTCGTCGAGATGGCCGAGGCGTCGGGCCTCCAGCTGATGCCTCCCACCGTCTACGCACCGCTGACGGCCACCACTCGCGGCACAGGCGAACTGCTGCTCGCGGCAGCCGACGCGGGCGCCCGCACTGTCGTTCTCGGTGTCGGCGGCTCCGCGACGACGGACGGCGGCGCCGGCATGCTGGAGGCCCTCGGCGCCCGCTTCCTCGACGAGGACGGCGACCAGATCCCGCACGGGGGAGGGCCGCTGGTGGAGATGGTGTCCGCGGACCTGTCCGGTGTCGACGAGCGGTTCGGGGACATCGAGGTCGTCCTGGCCAGCGACGTCGACAACCCCCTGACGGGGCCTAAGGGCGCCGCTTCCGTCTACGGACCGCAGAAGGGCGCGGGCGAGCAGGACGTGAACGTCCTCGACGCCGCGCTCACCCACTTCGTGAAGGTGATGGGCGACTCGGTCGGTCCGCGGGCGGCCGAGACCGCCGAGGCGCCGGGCGCCGGGGCGGCAGGCGGCATCGGCTACGGCGCGCTCGTCGGCCTCGACGCGACGTTCCGGCCCGGCATCGACGTACTGCTGGAGGTGCTGGGCTTCGATTCCGCGCTGGAGCGTGCCGACCTCGTCATCACGGGGGAGGGATCGCTGGACGCGCAGACCCTGCACGGCAAGGCGCCCGCGGGGGTCGCCGCGGCGGCGCGCAAGCGGGCCAAGCCGGTGCTGGGCGTGTGCGGGCAGCTCAAGCTGGACGACAAGGCTCTCAAGAGCGCCGGGTTCGAGCGTGTCTACGCCCTGACGGACGTGGAGAAGGACACCGGGCGCTGCATGTCCGAGGCGGGCCCGCTGCTGGAGAAGCTGGCCGAGCGCCTGGCGGAGGACCGTCTCTGACCCACGGCCGCCCGGCGCGCCTTCCCCTCCCGCATGTCCACCGGACGCAGGTCCGGTCGCTGCCGTGTGCACCACGCGCCGAGAATGTTAGTGTCTAACAAATCGCGGGTGTCAGGCACTGGCATCGCTGTGCCGACCTTGAGGGGGCAGGGACATGAACAAGCGCGCACGCACACGGGCGCGGCTGTCCGACGTCGCACTGGAGCTCTTCGAGCGGCACGGATTCGAGCAGACGACGGTGGCTCAGATCGCTGCCGCGGCGGACGTGACCGAGATGACCTTCTTCCGCCACTTCCCGGCCAAGCACCAAGTGCTCTTCGAGGACCCGTACGACGAGTTCATCGCCGACGCCGTCGCGGCACAGCCCGGGGAACTGGGGCCGCTGCGCCGTGCGGCGGGCGGGCTGCGGGAGGCATGGGCGCGGGTGCCCGAGCCCGACGGGGACACGGTCCGCAGACGGGTGCGGATCGTGGCCGGCACCCCCTCGCTGCGGGGCGAGATGTGGCGCAACAACGCCGCCACCGAGCGTCTGGTCTCCGACCAGCTGATCGCGGACGGAGCCCGTCCCCTGCGTGCGAGGGCGGCGGCCGCCGCCGTGCTCGCGGCGGTCACCGCCGCGCTGCTGGAGTGGTCGGTGAGCGAGGACGCCCCGCTCGGTGACGCGGTCCTCACCGCGCTGGACACCCTGGAGGGCGGCGATGAGTGAACTCCGCCTGCAGGCAAGGGACCTGAGCCGGCTGTTCGCGGGCGGCGCCGGCGTCCGCGGTATGGATCTCGAGGTGGCGGCCGGGCAGATCCACGCCCTCGTCGGGCTCAACGGTGCCGGCAAGACCACCCTGATGCGGCTCCTGCTCGGGATGCTGCGGTCCACCACGGGGACCGTACGCATACACGGCCACAGCCTCGACAGCGCGGAGGCGTCGGTCTGGGCCCGGGTCGGTCACCTCGTCGACACCCCGCTGATCTACCCCGAACTCGACGCCCGCACCAATCTCTCGGTGGCCGCCCGGATGCGCGGAGTACCGGCCACCTCCATCCCCGGCATGGTGACGCGCGCGCTGGCGGAACTCGACCTCGAACCGTACGCCCGCGTACGGGCCCGGGTGCTCTCGAGCGGCAACCGGCAGCGCCTCGGAATCGCCGGCGCGCTGCAGCACAACCCCTACCTGGTCGTCCTCGACGAGCCGACCAGCGCGCTGGACCCGGCGGGCGTCATCCTCGTGCGGGAGGCGCTGCTGCGCAGGGCGGAGGCGGGGGCCGGTGTGCTCGTCTCCAGTCATCATCTCGACGAGGTGGCGCGGATCGCGCACCGCATCACGGTCGTCAACGGCGGCCGCCTCATCGGCACGCTGGACCCGCAGGGCGTGGACATCGAGAGGTCGTTCTTCGCGCTGGTCCACGCCGACGACGAACGGAGAGCAGCATGAGCGCCGGTTCTGAGAACTTCGCGGCGGCCCTGTCCGTCGAGGTCCGCAAGTTCCTCGCATCACGGGTCGTACGGACGGGCACGGTGCTGATCGTCCTGGGAATCACGGTGCTGACCGTCTCGATGTCGGCAGCGGCGGAAGCCGGCAACGAGAGGGTCGTCGCCCAGCTCGGCGGCCTCGCCGACGAGGAGGGCTGGACCAGGCTGTCCGGCGTGGCGGCTCAGATCACCGGGGCCGCCGGACTGCTCGGCTTCGGGGTGGTGCTCGCGTGGGCGGTCGGGCGCGAATTCGCCGAGGGCACGGTGAGTGGCCTGTTCGCGCTTCCGGTCTCCCGCAGGACCGTCCTGGCAGCCAAACTGACCGCGTTCGCCGCATGGAGCGCGGCGGTCGCCGTCGCACTCGTGACCGTGCTCGCCGTCGCCGGTCTCGCGGCGGGC
The DNA here is from genome assembly GCF_042653885.1 of Streptomyces ovatisporus. NCBI lineage: Bacteria > Bacillati > Actinomycetota > Actinomycetes > Kitasatosporales > Streptomycetaceae > Streptomyces > Streptomyces ovatisporus. Next base: position 325,363 of record NZ_JBHSFH010000010.1, on the reverse strand, counting down.
AACGGCACGCCGGAGGCCGAGGAGCTCGCCGGCCTGGCCCGGGTGTTCGCCCTGGTCGTGTTCTCCGGTCTGCTCGCCGTGCCGGTGGCGTGGGCGGCGACGCTGGGGCGGGGACTGCTCCCGGGGATCGCCGCGGCGATCGGGACCGTGGCCGTCGCCCAGGTCATGGTCGTCGCCGGCACCGGTGCGTGGTTCCCCGTCGCCGCTCCCGCAATGTGGGCTCTCGAACCGGCCACCGTCTCCCGGGCTCAGCTGGCGCTCGTGCCCCTGGTCCCCTTGGTGTCCGGGCTGTTGGCGATGCGGGCGTGGTCCCGCCTCCAGCTCGACCGCTGAGAACCGCCGGCGGGGAAGGCGGTTCCGCTCCGTCCCCGATCGGAACCGCCCGCGCCGGTCACCGTGCCGCCGGACGGCATCCGCACAGCACAGGAGGGGCCGGCCGCGTTCGGCGGCCGGCCCCTCCTGTGAAGTCCTCCGTGTCAGCCCTGCGCTGCTGTACGCGCCTCGCGGCGGTTGTCTCGGAAGGTGTGCACGCGGCGCGCCGTCGCGAACAGCGGAATGACGGCGCCCAGTACGACCTGCAGCGCACAGCCGGTCTGCATGAGCAGTTCACCGCCCGGTGCGTCGAAGGCCCAGGCCGCCAGCAGACCCATGCTCGCGATGATCCAGGCGAGCATCGCCACAGCGAGCCGGCCGCGCGGCTTCGGGTACTCGACGCGGCTCACCATCAGCCAGGCGACGCCCATGATGGCCAGCAGCGTCGGTACGAACGGCAGCTCGAGCAGGACGATCGAGACGACCGTCAGGGCGCCGAACGGCCCCGGCATGCCCTGGAACATCCCGTCCCGCATCGGCACGCACGAGAAGCGCGCAAGCCGCAGCACCACCGCCAGCAGCACCACGACGGCGGCCACGACGGAGACGTGCTGGTTCGCGTCGTTGGCGACCATCCCCCACGTGGCGACGAAGTAGGCGGGCGCCAGGCCGAAGCTGATGAGGTCGGAGAGGTTGTCCAGCTCCGCGCCCATGGCCGAGCTGCGCAGCTTCCGTGCCACCAGCCCGTCGAAGAGGTCGAAGACCGAGGCCAGCAGCATCAGCATCACGGCTGTCGCGGCGCTGTGCCGGGCCATGCCGCCGTCCTCGCTGCCCGTCAGGTGCGGGATGAGGACGCCGGTGGTGGTGAAGTACACGGCCATGAAGCCGCACGTGGCGTTGCCGAGGGTGAGGGTGTCCGCTATCGACAGCCGCGTCGAGAGCGGCATCTCGTCGTCCTCTTCGGCCTCGGCGACCCAGGCCGCTGCCTGTGTGTCCGGATCAATCACGGTCAAGGCGAGTCACCCCCGCGGTAGTGGCCTGACCGACCTCGACGCCGGCCTCCACCCCTTCGGGCAGATAGACGTCGACACGGGAGCCGAAGCGGATGAGCCCGATCCGGTCCCCCTGCTCGACCTTGCAGCCCTGCGGCACGTACGGGACGATCCGGCGGGCCACGGCGCCGGCGATCTGCACCATCTCCACGTCACCGAGCTCGGTGCCGAAGTGCCACACCACGCGCTCGTTGTTCTCGCTCTCCTTGTTGAAAGCGGGGACGTAGCCGCCGGGGATGTGCTGCACGGACGACACGGTGCCCGCGAGGGGAGCGCGGTTGACGTGCACGTTCAGCGGGCTCATGAAGATCGCGACGCGGGTCCGGCCGTCGTGCCACGGCATGATGCTCTGCACCACGCCGTCTGCGGGGGAGATCACACGGCCCTGGGCGATCTCACGCTCCGGGTCGCGGAAGAACCACAGCATGCCCGCAGCGAGTGCGGTTGCGGGGACGGCGACCGCGGCTGCTCTCTTGGAGCGGCGCGCCCGCAGGAGGCTGACGGCAGCTGTCGCAACGGTCGGCAGAAGCCACGGCGACGCTCCGCGCGCGATGCGGACTCGGCCGCTGGGTGCAGAGGATGGGCTGTGGGGCATGTATGACCTTCGTAGCGGAGGGAGCCGCGGCTGCAGAAGGGGGACGGCGGCTTTCCGGGATGGTATCGGCTACCGGTGGCAACTGGCCAAGCCAGTACGCCAGTCCGTATCCGAATTCCCTTGACGGGATGCCGTCCCGAGCGTCAGGAAGGCACCCCGAAAAGGGACATTCACCCCTGGAAGCGGTACTCCTCCAACAGGCGGCGGCCTACGATCATTTTCTGGATCTCGGCAGTTCCTTCACCGATCAAGAGCATCGGCGCCTCGCGGTAGAGCCGCTCGATCTCGTACTCCTTCGAGAAACCGTACCCGCCGTGGATGCGAAATGCGTCCTCCACTACCTCCTTGCAGTACTCGGAGGCGAGGTATTTGGCCATTCCGGCCTCCAGGTCGTTGCGCTCACCGGCGTCCTTCTTGCGGGCCGCGCCGACCATCAAGGCGTGTGCCGCCTCGACCTTGGTGCCCATTTCGGCCAGCCGGAACTGGATGGCCTGGTGCTGCGCGATGGGCTTTCCGAAAGTGTGCCGTTGCTGTGCGTAGGCGATGCCCAGCTCGAAGGCACGCTGCGCCACTCCGCAGCCACGCGCCGCGACGTTGACGCGGCCGACCTCGACGCCGTCCATCATCTGGTAGAAGCCGCGGCCGGTCGTCCCGCCGAGCACGCGGTCGGCGGGGACCCGGAGGTCCTGCATGACGAGTTCGGTCGTGTCGACGCCCTTGTAGCCCATCTTCTCGATCTTGCCCGGGATCGTGAGGCCCGGCCGGACCTCCCCGAAGCCGGGCTCCTTCTCCACCAGGAACGTCGTCATCGACTTGTGGGGGGCGGTTCCCTCCGGGTGCCCCTCGTCCGTACGGCACAGCACGGCGACCAGCGTCGAGGAACCGCCGTTGGTCAGCCACATCTTCTGGCCGTTGAGGACGAAGTCGCCGTCGGACGCGTCCCCGTCGCGCACGCCCTTGGAGGTGATGGCCGACACGTCCGAGCCGAGCCCGGGCTCGGACATGGAGAACGCGCCCCGGACCTCGCCGGTGGCCATCCTCGGCAGGAAGTGGTCCTTCTGCTCCTGCGTGCCGTGCTGCTTGAGCATGTAGGCGACGATGAAGTGGGTGTTGATGATGCCCGAGACGCTCATCCAGCCGCGGGCGATCTCCTCGACGCAGAGCGCGTAGGTGAGAAGGGACTCGCCGAGGCCGCCGTACTCCTCGGGGATCATCAGCCCGAAGAGACCGAGTTCCTTGAGCCCTTCGACGATCTCCGTCGGGTACTCGTCCCTGTGCTCCAGTTCGGTCGCGACGGGGAGGATCTCTTTGTCGACGAAGCTGCGGACGGTGGAGAGAATCTCCTGCTGGATCTCCGTGAGACCTTCGGTCTGAGCGAGCCGTCCCATCTCACTTCCCTCCCTTTGCCGCGTCGCCGGCGGACTCGCGCAGGGCGGGGCGTCCCGGCTGCTCTCCGCCCCGCTCCTCGATGTACGTCTGCGTGGGGACCATCACCTTGCGGCGGAAGACGCACACGAGCGTGCCGTCCTGGTTGTAGCCCTTGGTCTCGACGTGGACGATCCCGCGGTCGTTCTTCGACTTCGAGGGCGTCTTGTCGAGGACGGTCGTCTCGCCGTAGAGCGTGTCGCCGTGGAAGGTCGGCGCGACGTGCTTGAGCGAGGAGATCTCCAGGTTGGCGATGGCCTTGCCGGAGACGTCCGGCACGGACATGCCGAGCAGCAGCGAGTAGATGTAGTTGCCCACCACCACGTTCCTGCCGAAGTCGGTCGTGCTCTCCGCGTAGTTGGCGTCCATGTGGAGCGGGTGGTGGTTCATGGTGAGCAGGCAGAACAGGTGGTCGTCGTACTCGGTGACCGTCTTGCCGGGCCAGTGCTTGTAGACGTCCCCGACGGTGAACTCTTCGTAGGTGCGGCCGAACTGCATCTCGCTCACGCCTCCGGGGCTTCGAAGGACTTCGTACGGGTCATGCCCGCGGCGCGCCCCTTGCCCGCGATGACCAGCGCCATCTTCCGGCTCGCCTCGTCGATCATCTCGTCGCCGAGCATCGCGGAACCCTTCTTGCCGCCCTTCTCGGACGTGAAGTACTCGTAGGCGTCGAGGATCATCTCCGCGTGGTCGTAGTCGTCCTGCGAGGGGGAGAAGATCTCGTTGGACGCCTCGACCTGGCCCGGGTGGAGTACCCACTTGCCGTCGAAGCCGATGGCCGCGGCACGGCCGGCCACCTCACGGAAACCGTCCACGTTCTTGATCATCAGGTACGGGCCGTCGATCGCCTGGAGGTCGTGGGTGCGGGCGGCCATCAGGATGCGCATCAGGATGTAGTGGTACGCGTCGGCCGGGTAGCCGGGCGGCTGCTCGCCGACGACCAGGGACTTCATGTTGATCGAGGCCATGAAGTCGGCCGGCCCGAAGACGATCGTCTCCATGCGCGGCGAGGCCGCGGCGATCTCGTCGACGTTCACGAGGCCCTTGGCGTTCTCGATCTGCGCCTCGATGCCGATGCGGCCGACCTCGAAGCCCATCGTCGTCTCGATCTGCGTGAGCAGCATGTCCAGGGCGTGCACCTGCTGGGCGTCCTGCACCTTCGGAAGCATGATGCAGTCGAGGTTCTGCCCGGCGCCCTCCACGACCGTGATCACGTCCCGGTACGTCCAGTGCGTCGTCCAGTCGTTGACGCGCACCACGCGGGTCTTGCCGCTCCAGTCGCCCTCGTTGAGGAACTTCACGATCGTGTGCCGTGCGCCCTCCTTGGCCAGGGGGGCGCAGGCGTCCTCCAGGTCGAGGAAGACCTGGTCCGCCGGGAGGCCCTGCGCCTTCTCCAGGAAGCGGGGGTTGCTCCCGGGCACGGCGAGACAGGAACGCCGCGGGCGGAGGCGGGAGGCCGGGGTGGCGGCCGGCGACGGGGCTGTCATGCGGGGACCTCCAGAGGGTCGAGCTTGTTCGCTGTGCGGATTTCGTTGACGATACGGCCGATGATCTCCGTGATCCCGAAGTCCTTCGGTGTGAAGACCGCCGCGACTCCGGCCGCACGCAGGTCGGCCGCGTCGGCGGAGGGGATGATGCCGCCGACGACGACCGGAACGTCGTGCGCGCCTGCGCCGCGCAGCCGCTCCAGCACGTCAGGTACGAGTTCGGCGTGCGAGCCGGAGAGGATGGACAGGCCGACGCAGTGGACGTCCTCGGCGACGGCCGCCGTGGAGATCTGCTCCGGGGTGAGCCTGATGCCCTGGTAGATCACCTCGAATCCCGCGTCGCGGGCCCGTACGGCGATCTGTTCGGCACCGTTGCTGTGCCCGTCCAGGCCGGGCTTGCCGACCAGCAACCGGAGTCTGCCGACGCCCAGTTCGCGAGCCGTGTGTTCGACCCGGCGGCGTACGTCGGCGAGGGCGGAGCCCTCCTCGGACGGTACGGCCACGGGGGCGCTGCTCACTCCCGTGGGCGCGCGGAACTCACCGAAGACCTCGCGCAGCGCGCCCGCCCATTCGCCGGTCGTGACCCCGGCGCGGGCGCACTCCAGCGTCGCCTCCATGAGGTTGACGTCGGTGGCCGCGGCGTCCTTGAGCTGCTGAAGGGCGTGTGCGGCGGACGCCTCCGGCGGGCCCTCCCGCGAGTCCCGGACCTTGCGCCAGTGCCTGACGGCGTCGACGACCTTGGCCTCCGTGGCCGGGTCGACGGTCTGGACCGCGGTGTCCAGGTCCGCGGTGAGCGGGTTCGGTTCGGTCGACTCGTAGCAGTTGACGCCGACGATCTTCTCCTCACCGGACTCGATGCGCCCGCGGCGCTCGGCGTGCGAGGAGACCAACTGCGACTTCAGATAGCCCGATTCGACCGCGGCCATCACGCCCCCGAGCTTCTCGATGTGCTCCATCTCGGCGAGGGACGCCTCGACCAGCTCGGAGACCTTCGCTTCGACGACGTGCGAGCCCGCGAAGATGTCGTCGTACTCCAGCAGGTCGCTCTCCAGCGCCAGAACCTGCTGGATGCGCAGCGACCACTGCTGGTCCCACGGCCGGGGCAGGCCCAGCGCCTCGTTCCAGGCCGGGAGTTGCACGGCACGCGCCCTGGCGTCCTTGGAGAGGGTCACGGCGAGCATCTCCAGCACGATGCGCTGGACGTTGTTCTCCGGCTGGGCCTCCGTCAGACCGAGGGAGTTGACCTGGACGCCGTAGCGGAACCGGCGCTGCTTGGGGTTCCCGATGCCGTACCGCTCGCGGGTCACGCGGTCCCAGATGCGTGTGAACGCCCGCATCTTGCACATCTCCTCGACGAAGCGGACGCCCGCGTTGACGAAGAAGGAGATGCGCGCGACGACGTCGCCCATCCGCTCGGGAGGCACCTGTCCCGAGTCGCGTACGGCATCCAGCACGGCGACGGCCGTGCTCATGGCGTACGCGATCTCCTGGACGGGCGTGGCACCGGCCTCCTGCAGGTGGTAGCTGCAGATGTTGATCGGATTCCACTTGGGGATGTGGCTGACCGTGTAGGCGATCATGTCCGTCGTCAGACGGAGCGAGGGCACCGGCGGGAAGACGTGCGTACCCCGCGAGAGGTACTCCTTCACGATGTCGTTCTGCGTCGTCCCCTGAAGCTTCGAGACGTCCGCGCCGTGCTCCTCCGCGACGACCTGGTAGAGCGCCAGCAGCCACATGGCCGTGGCGTTGATCGTCATGGAGGTGTTCATCTGCTCCAGCGGGATGCCCTCGAACAGCCGCCGCATGTCGCCGACATGGGAGACCGGCACGCCGACGCGGCCGACCTCGCCGCGTGCGAGCACGTGGTCGGGGTCGTAGCCGGTCTGCGTCGGCAGGTCGAAGGCGACCGAGAGACCGGTCTGGCCCTTCGCGAGGTTGCGCCGGTACAGCTCGTTGGACGCCTCCGCGGTGGAATGCCCCGCGTAGGTGCGCATGAGCCACGGCCGGTCCTTCTTGTTGCGTCCGACCGCCTCCGGGCGCTCCGGTCCGGCACCGGCGCTCCCCGGCGCCGCGCTCCGCTCTCCCCCGGCCTCCGGTACCGGCGCGCCCTTCGGGCCGCTCGCTCCGCGGGGTTCGTCAGCACGCACCATGAGGCTTCACGCGACCTTGCCGTGCGCACCGGACGCGGGGCCTTCGGTGTCCCGGAACAGGTTGATCGAGCTCAGGTGCTTGGCGCGCTTCGCCTCGTCGCGGACGCCGAGGCCCTCCTCGGGGGCGAGCGCGAGCACGCCGACCTTGCCCTGGTGGAGGTTGCGGTGCACGTCGTACGCGGCCTGGCCGGTCTCCTCCAGCCGGTACGTCTTCGACAGCGTCGGGTGGATCTTGCCCTTGGCGATGAGGCGGTTGGCCTCCCACGCCTCGCGGTAGTTGGCGAAGTGCGAGCCGACGATACGCTTCAGCGACATCCACAGGTAGCGGTTGTCGTAGCTGTGCTCGTACCCGGAGGTGGAGGCGCAGGTGACGATGGTGCCGCCCTTGCGCGTGACGTAGACGCTCGCACCGAAGGTCTCACGGCCGGGGTGCTCGAAGACGATGTCGACGTCCTCGCCGCCGGTGAGTTCGCGGATGCGCTTCCCGAAGCGCTTCCACTCCCGGGGGTCCTGGTTGTGCTCGTCCTTCCAGAACTTGTAGCCCTCTGCGTTGCGGTCGATGATCGCCTCGGCGCCCATCCGCCGGCAGATGTCCGCCTTGGCGTCGCTGGAGACCACACAGATGGGGTTGGCGCCGCCGGCGAGTGCGAACTGCGTGGCGTACGAGCCGAGTCCGCCGCTCGCGCCCCAGATGAGGACGTTGTCGCCCTGCTTCATGCCGGCGCCGTTGCGGGAGACCAGCTGCCGGTAGGCGGTGGAGTTGACGAGGCCGGGGGCCGCGGCCTCCTCCCAGCTGAGGTGGTCCGGCTTGGGCATCAGCTGGTTGGACTTGACCAGTGCGATCTCCGCGAGACCGCCGAAGTTGGTCTCGAACCCCCAGATGCGCTGTTCGGGGTCGAGCATCGTGTCGTTGTGCCCGTCGGCCGACTCCAGTTCGACGGAGAGGCAGTGTGCGACGACCTCGTCGCCCGGCTTCCAGGAGTTCACCCCGGCACCGGTGCGCAGCACGACGCCGGAGAGGTCGGAGCCGATCACGTGGTACGGCAGGTCGTGGCGCTTCGTCAGCGGTGAGAGGCGTCCGTAGCGCTCCAGGAAACCGAAGGTCGACATCGGCTCGAAGAGCGAGGTCCACACCGAGTTGTAGTTGACGGAGGAGGCCATCACGGCCACCAGGGCCTCGCCGGGCCCCAGTTCGGGAACGGGCACCTCGTCGAGGTGCAGCGACTTGCGCGGGTCCTTCTCCCGGGAGGGGAGGCCGTCGAACATGCCGGCCTCGTCCCGGTGGACGGTCACCCCGCGGTAGGTCTCGGGGAGGGGCAGCTCGGCGAAGTCTTCCGGCGTTGTGTCTGACGCGAGGATCGCGTCGAGGATCTTGTTCACGGTATTGCCTCCGGCGAAGCGCGAGGAAGGAGACGCTTGAGGGTCGTCGGGTATGAGGCAGTGCCGTCGGTTCGGCGGGTGATGCTGTTGGCAGCGCTGGTGAGCGCGGGGTCGCCTGTGACGCAGGCGTCCGGGCACACGGCTGTGGTGCCGTTGGGACAGCGCCCGGACTCGCACCAAGGTATGACACCCAGTGCCAGCGCACAAGACACTGCGTGCCAAAAATTCTTCTCATCTGTCACTCGCACCCGCACGCATGAGCGCACGCGCCGTGGCCGTGCCTCTGGGGGCAGGGGTGAGGGCCGGGCAACGGGCGCACGGGCCTGCGGAACCGGCGGCAGGGGTGCCGCCCGTCAGGCTCCGTCGCAGGGCAGAACCCTGTGCCGCGGGGGGAGTTGGGCAGGCCGGCCGAGGGCGGGCCGAGTGCTTCGGAGCCGAGCGCCTCGGAGTCGAGCACCTCGGAGCCGAGCACTTCGGAGCCGAGTACTTCGGAGCCGAGCGCCTCGGAGCCGAGCACCTCGGAGCCGAGCACTTCGGACGGGACGGCACGCACCGGTGCGAACAGGCCAATCTGCACGGGGTGCCGGAGAACAGGGAGCCGGGCGCCGGAGGCGCCTCCGGGGAATCAGCTGCGCAGCGCCCGCTCGATCGTGTGCATGATCTCGTCGAGGGGCGCGTCCGTACGCGCGACCGTGACGAGAACCTCGTCCTGCCGGACCGTTTCCGCCGCCGCACGCGCCATCGTCCCCGAGCCGGAGGATTCCGGGGCGGAGAGCCGGTTCGCCCCGAATCCCGTGCCGAAGGTCTTCCGTACGATCGCGAACGCGTGGTCCAACTGCGTCTCGACGTCGCCCACTCCACCGTTGCGCAGCCACCGCCGCAGCACGTGGTTGTGCGCCGTGACGACCGCCGAGGCGGCGACTTCGGCGAGCAGCGGTTCGTCGAAGTCGCTGACGCCGTCGCGGTGCGCCGCCTCGTCGAAGTGGCCGAGGAGGTACCGCGTGAAGAGCCGTTCGTAGCGCGCGACCGACGCGATCTCCCGCTCACGCAGCGCGGGAACCTCGCGGGTCAGCTTGTACCGCTCGACGCTGCCCTTGGGCGAGGCCGCGTACATGCGCATGACCTCTTTGATGCCCCTGCAGACGGTGTCCAGCGGGTTCTCGTGCGCGGGCGCGGCCTCCAGCACGGCCTGGGCGCGCACGAGGGTGTCGTCGTGGTCGGGGAAGATCGCTTCTTCCTTGGCGCGGAAGTGCCGGAAGAACGTGCGCCGTGCGACGCCTGCCGTCGCGGCGATCTCGTCGACCGTGGTGGCCTCGTACCCCTTCGTTGCGAAGAGTTCCATCGCCGCCGCCGCCAACTCGCGGCGCATCCTGAGGCGCTGGGAGGATGCGGTGTGCGAACGGGAAGGCCTGGCCGAGTCTGACATGTGGGGAACGTTACACGCCGTGACGGACTCGGGGGGCGGGCTGCCGGAAGGCTCCAGCAGCCCGCCCCACCCGTTGTCCTGCCTCACCGGCGGTTCCGCATCACCGGTGCCCTGCCCACGGAATTCTCACCGCCGTGCGTATTCGCGGAAGCCACGTCCCGTCTTGCGGCCCAGACAACCCGCCGCCACCAGATGCTCCAGCAACGGCGCGGGTGCCAGCCCCGGATCGCGGAACTCCCGGTGCAGCACCTGCTCGATGGCCAGGGAGACGTCGAGCCCCACGACGTCGAGCAGTTCGAACGGTCCCATGGGGTAGCCGCCGCCCAGCCGCATCGCGGCGTCGATGTCGTCGAGCGAGGCGTAGTGCTGCTCGACCATCTTCACGGCGTTGTTCAAGTACGGGAACAGCAGCGCGTTGACGATGAAGCCGGCACGGTCGCCGCAGTCCACAGGATGCTTGCGGACTGCCTTGCACACCTCGCGCACGGTGGCGTGCGCCTCGTCCCCGGTGAGCACCGTACGGACGACCTCGACGAGCTTCATCGCGGGCGCGGGGTTGAAGAAGTGCATGCCGATGACGTCCTCGGGGCGGGACGTGGCACGTGCACAGGCCACGACGGGCAGGGACGACGTGGTCGTGGCCAGCACGGCCCCCGGCTTGCAGATCCTGTCCAGGGACTCGAAGAGCCGGCGCTTGACGTCCAGGTCCTCGGCGACCGCCTCCACCGCCAGGTCCACGCCGGAGAGCCCGTCCAGGGAACCGGCCGGAGTGATGCGGGCGAGGGCGGCGTCCCGGGCCTCCTCGGTCATCCGGCCCTTCTTGACCGAGCGTTCGAAGGAGGCGGCGATCCGGGCCTTCGCGCTCCCGGCCTTCTCCTCGCTGCGTGCGGCGAGCACCGTCTCGTACCCGGCCTTGGCGAAGACCTCGGCGATGCCGCTCGCCATGGTCCCCGAGCCCGCGACGCCGACGGAGGCGACGGGGCGTCCTTCCGTGCGTCCTGCGTCCCCGGCAGGCGTCTCCGCGTCGGTGACGGTGACCGACGAACCGGGTGCCTCGTAGGTGTAGAAGCCGCGGCCCGCCTTCTGGCCCGTCAGTCCCGCGTCGCTGAGCTGGCGCAGGACGGGCGCCGGCGCGTGCAGCCGGTCGTGGGAGTCGGCGTACATGGCGTCCAGGACGGTGCGCGCCGTGTCGATGCCGATGAGGTCGAGCAGCGCCAGCGGGCCCATGGGGAGGCCGCAGCCGAGGCGCATCGCGTCGTCGATGTCCTCCCGGCTCGCGTAGCGGGACTCGTACATCGCGGCCGCCTGGTTGAGGTAGCCGAACAGCAGGCCGTCGGCGACGAATCCCGGGCGGTCGCCCACTGCGACGGGCTCCTTGCCCAGGTCGCGGGCCAGCGCCGTCACAGCGGTGACGGCCTCCGGAGAGGTGAGCACCGAGGAGACGACCTCGACGAGCTTCATCTTCTTGGCGGGGTGGAAGAAGTGCAGGCCCAGTACGCGTTCGGGCCGGTCGGAATCGGCCGCGAGGCGTGTCACGGACAGTGCGTTGGTGCCTGTGGCGAGGATCGTGTCCGGCTTCACGACGGTGTCGAGGGCGGCGAAGACCTGGCACTTGGTGTCGTAGTCCTCGGGCACCACCTCGATGACCAACTCCGCCTCCGCGGCGGCCTGCAGGTCGGAGAAGGTGCGGAACCGGACGAGTGCGTCCCGCCGTTCGGCCTCGGTCATGCTCCCGCGCTGCACGGCGCGCGCGGTGGAGGCTTCGAAGGAGGTGACGGCGTGCCGGGCGGCGGTGTCGCTGATGTCGATGCCGATGACCTCACGGCCGGAACGGGCGAGCACGTCGGCGATGCCGGTGCCCATGGTGCCGAGGCCGACGACGGCGATGGTGTGCAGAGGCGGACGGTCCATCACGGGACTCCAGGGGTGACGACTGACGGTGAGGGTTGCCGGCCGCACGCACGGGGCGGGCCCCGGGGCGGACACGGCCGGTTCGGCGGATGGCCGGTTCAGCTCGGTGCGCGAGAACAGCGCACGCGCTCGGAGAGCTGCGATGAGAGGATGAGCAGAGGCGGATCCAGCCCTGTCCCAGGGGCTGTTCCGTACTCAGCGGTGCTGCCCGGGCAGTGCCGCGGCGTACACCGCGGACCCGGACCCCCGCCGAACCGACTTGCACTCTCGGCGGCTGCGTCACCAGGCCGCCTGAGCGGGGGTGCCGCTCTGACGAGCAGCTTAACTCGTGGGTAACCAATGCGCCAGGGGTATGGCTCTTCCAGGGCTGTGGGACGGACCACGTGGGGGAGGGAGCGCGGAAGTGGGCGACGCATTCCGATCGTTGACCGATCGCGTACGGGCCGAGGCGGACCCGGCCGAGTACGAACGACTCGTGAAACTCGCGAAGGAGGGCACACCGGCGGCGCGCGACGAACTCGCAGCCGTACTCGCGGAGAGCCAACGTCCGTTGTGGGCGCGGGAAGTGGCGGCATTCGCCCTCGGCACCGCCGGGGACGAGCGTGCCTTCGAGACGCTGATCTTCATGCTGAACTACCGCGACCCCGTGCGCTGCGCCACCGCCGCCCACGCCCTGGCCCGCCTGCGCGACCCCCGTACGGCCCGCGCGGCGGCGGCTCTTGCGACGAACGAACTGCGCACCGGTTACGCCCTGCACGCCGTCCGGCTGCTCACGGCGTTACGGGCCCCGGAGTCGGTCCCCACCCTCATCTCCGTGCTGCAGCGTCTGCTGATGGGGCCGGTGCACTACTGGCCGATCGCGGAGGCGTGCGTCCAGGGGCTCGGCGCGCTCGGCGACCGGCGCGCGGTGGCCGTACTGGGCGCTGCCGCCGAACACCACCGGCTCTCTCCGTCGGCGAAGGCAGCCCTGGCCCGAATACCCGCGACACCCCGCCGTGCCCGTAAGCGCACCGTCAGACCGCACCCTTGAGCAGCGGCCGTACGTGCCGGACCACAGTGAGGGGCGTCCCTGCCGCATCGTCCAGGCGCTCCGTGTGCTCGGCCTCGTCGGGGGCGAAGCCTGCGCGTCCGCAGAAGCGGCGGTCCCGTGCGTTCCGGCGGACGGAGCCGTCACAGGGGGCGCCTGCCTATCAGCGGCCGAATCCAGACAGAGGGTGTCCGGTATCCGGGTCACCATGGGCGTATGACTCACAGCTGGGCGGACTTCCGCGCCGCAGAACCCGACTTCGCCGCCGTCGTCCGGGCGCGCTTCGAGCGTTTCCGTCATCACGTCCTGGCGACTCTCCGTGCCGACGGCTCGCCGAGGCTGACCGGTCTGGAGGGGGACTTCCGCGCCGACGAGCTGTGGCTGGGGATGATGTACGGCTCCCGCAAGGCGCTGGACCTGCGCCGCGACCCGCGCTTCTCCCTGCACGCCAATCCCGGCGCGGGCGACGGGACGGAGGGCGGCGACGTGCGGGTGTCGGGCCGTGCCGTGGAGGTCACGGACGCGGACGGGCTTGCCCGTTACGCCGCGGACTCGCCCGAGAGCCACGCCCCCGGGCGGTTCCATCTCTTCCGTGCGGAGCTGACGGAGGTCGTCCGCGTCCATGTGGAGGACCCGTACCTCGTCTTCGAGGTCTGGCATCCGGGGAAGAGGCTGCGCACGGTCCGTCGGACCGACGAGGACAGCACGCTCTACGAGGAAGCCTGAGCCCACGGGGCGGCATGGCCGGTCACAGCCGCCACGTCGGCGTGATGGCGAACGCCTCGACCTCCAGGAAGAGTTCGGGGTGCACGAGCGAGTAGACCTGTACGGCGGTGCAGGCCGGCGGCCTGTCGGGGTTGATGCAGGCGTCGCGGGCCTCCCGCACGGCGGGCATGACGCGTATGTCGGTGACGAAGAAGGTGAACTTCACGACGTCGTCGAAGGTGGCGCCGGCCTCGTTGAGACAGCGGCGGATGTTCGCGAAGACCTGCCGGGCCTGTGCCATGGGGTCGTTGACGCCGACGACCTCACCGTTCTCGTCGAGCGCGAGCTGTCCGGAGACGGCGACGAAGCGGCCTTCTCCCCAGACGACGTGGCTGTAGCCGTAGCCGGGGGCGAGGCCGGTCGGGGTCTTGATGTGCGTGAGTTCGGGCATGACGCGGATGCTGGTTCATAAAGATCGTCCGCGCCACCGCTTTGTGAAGTTCCTGTGGGCCGGTTTTCACAGCAGCGTCAATTGGGTGCACTCCGGCGGCTCCGGTTCCGGATCCCGGTCGGGGTGGACCTCGATGCGGCGGTGCTTGCCGGGGGCGCTGGGGCCGATGCCGTACTCCGCGGCCAGTTCGTGCACTTGCCGGGTGATGCGGCGCTGGTACCACTTGGGCGCGTAGGCGCTGTTCTCGTAGAGCGCTTCGTAATGGCGCACGAGCCGGGGGTGGTGCCGGGCGAGCCAGCTCATGTACCACTCCCGTGCGCCCGGCCGCAGATGCAGGGCGAGCGGAGTCACGGAGGTGGCGCCCGCAGCGGCTATCGCCCGGACAGTGGTGCGCAGTTGGGCGGGGGAGTCCCCGAGGAAAGGGATGACGGGCGCCATCAGGACACCGCACGGAATGCCGTGCCCGCTGAGCGTGCGTACGACGTCGAGGCGGCGCTCCGGGGCGGGTGTGCCGGGTTCGACGGTGCGCCACAGCTCCTCGTCGGTGAAGCCGACGGAGACCGAGATCCCGACGTCGGTGACGGCCGCCGCGGAACGCAGCAGGTCGAGGTCGCGGAGGATGAGCGTGCCCTTGGTGAGGATGGAGAACGGGTTTGCGTAGTCGCGCAGGGCGGTGAGAATTCCCGGCATCAGCCGGTAGCGGCCCTCTGCGCGCTGGTAGCAGTCGACGTTGGTGCCCATCGCGATGTGCTCGCCGTGCCAGCGGCTCGCACCCAGTTCCCTGCGCAGCAGTTCGGGGGCGTTGACCTTCACGACGATCTGCGAGTCGAACCCCTCGCCCGTGTCCAGGTCGAGGTAGCGGTGCGTGCCGCGCGCGAAGCAGTAGACGCACGCGTGCGAGCAGCCCCGGTAGGGGTTCACCGTCCATTCGAACGGCATCCGGGACGCTCCGGGAACGCGGTTCACGATCGAGCGGGCACGCACCTCGTGGAAGGTCATGCCGCGGAACTCCGGAGTGTCGAACGTCCTCGTGACCACGTCGGTGCCGAAGAGGGCGGGAGACTCCGCCGACCCGTCGCCGCTCAGGTTCTCCCAGCGCATGGACCCTCCTCGCGTACCGCCCAGCCGTTCGTACCGAGAATAGAACATCTGTTCCCACGCAACCTGTCAAGCCGATTTGGGTGCGGAGCGGCCGGGTGATTGGCTGACGGCCGGGGCCGCCGCGGCCGGAGGTGGACGCAGCAAGGCACTGTCCCCGCGCACTCACACGCCGACAGCAGGAGGAGCACATGGCGCAGGTCGTCTCGACCACACATCGCGAGATCGCGGCGAAGCCCGACGCGGTCTTCGACGCGCTCGCCGACTACAGCGGAACCCGGCCGAAGCTGCTGCCCGCCCACTTCAGCGAGTACGAGGTGCGCGAGGGCGGTGACGGTGAAGGCACGCTCGTGCACTGGAAACTGCAGGCCACGAGCAAGCGGGTGCGTGACTGCCTGATGGATGTGACCGAGCCGGCCGACGACGAACTCGTCGAGCGCGACCGCAACTCCACGATGGTCACCACCTGGAGCGTCTCCCCGGCGGGCGGCGGGAGCTCCGCCCGCGTCGCCGTGCAGACAGTCTGGGAGGGGGCCGGCGGCATCGGGGGCTTCTTCGAGCGGACCTTCGCGCCGAAGGGGCTGGCGCGCATCTACGACGAGATGCTCGGCAAGCTCGCCGCCGAGCTGGAGAAGTAGGTACCGGAGAAGCAGGAAGCGGAGAGGCCGCGGTGCGTCGCGTGCCCCCTCTCGGGGGCGCCCGGCGGGCCGCCGTGCTCACCGGTTCGGGTGGTTTTCGCGGTGGGGCGGGGTGCGGATGTCCGTGACCGCCCCGCCGTCAAAGCCCCAGTTGAGCGCCCCGACAGGCGCCTCGGGCAACGGAGTTGGCGTCCCGGCGGCGTCCTCCCCGGGCCCTCGTCCGACTTGCTCGCCCTTGTCGCGTAATGCGAGAAATGCTCCCCGAGGACGGGCGAGGGCGACCAGGGGAGTGCGATGGGCGGGGCAGCTCTGGATCACAGAGATGAGCAGAGTCCCGCCGTCGTCGAAGTGAGCCTGGAACTGCCGGAGTACGGACACTCCAGGAGCAGCGGCCGGGCCACCGCCGGTACACCTTCCCCCGGCGTGGGCGGACCTGCGCCGGGCCGCTCCCTGCGGGAGCCGCAGCAGGAGCCGCCGCCGGACTCGCCGCCGGACCCGCCGCCCGCGGAGGCGGGGAGCGGTGCCGGCGGTGCCGTTCCGCTCAGCCCCCGCCGGGTGCGGCTCGTCTTCGTCGCCCTGATGCTCGCCCTGCTGCTGGCGGCGCTCGAACAGACCATCGTCGCCACGGCGCTGCCCGAGATCGTCGGAGATCTGCACGGCCTGGACCGGATGTCGTGGGCGGTCACCTCCTACCTGCTGGCCGCCACCATCGGCCTGCCCGTCTACGGCAAGCTCGGCGACCTCTACGGCCGCAAGAGCGTCTTCCTCTTCGCCATCGTCGTCTTCGTCGCCGGCTCCGCGCTGGCCGGCTGGTCGCGGACGATGACGGAACTCATCGCGTACCGCGCCCTCCAGGGTGTCGGAGCGGGCGGTCTCATGATCGGCGTGCAGGCGATCGTCGCGGACGTCGTGCCGCCCCGCGAGCGCGGCCGGTACATGGGTCTCATCGGCGCCGCCTTCGGTCTCGCCTCCGTCGCCGGTCCGCTGCTCGGGGGCTGGTTCACCGACGAGCTCTCGTGGCGGTGGTGCTTCTACATCAACGTCCCGTTCGGGCTGCTCACGCTGCTGGTCACCGCTGTCGTGCTGAAGCTGCCGCGACCCCCGGCACGGCCCCGGCTGGACGTGGTGGGCACGGTGCTGCTGGGCGTCTTCTCCACCTGCCTTGTGCTGCTGACGAGTTGGGGCGGGACGGAGTACGCCTGGGGTGACCGCGTGATCCTCGCGCTGGGGGCCGGTGCCGGGCTCAGCGGTGTGCTCTTCCTCGTCGTCGAACGCCTGGTGCCCGAGCCCGTGCTGCCGCTGCGGCTCTTCAGGGACTCGGTCTTCAATGTGACCGGACTCGTCGGCGCAGCGGTCGGCGTCGCGCTGTTCGGGGCTGCGAGCTACCTGCCGGGCTTCCTTCAGATGGTGGACGGGGCGACGGCCACCGAGTCGGGTCTGCTGATGCTGCCCATGATGGGCGGCGTCGTGCTGTCCTCGACCGTCTCCGGCCAGCTCATCTCCCGTACGGGGCGCTACAAGATCTATCCCGTTCTGGGGTGTGCGCTCTCGGCAGCGGGCATGTGGCTGCTGTCCCTTCTGGAGACGGACACGAGCCGCGAGGCGTACAGCGTCTGGATGGCCGTCCTCGGGCTGGGCATCGGGCTGGTGCTGCCGGTTCTCGTCCTGGCCGTGCAGAACTCCGTCCCGGCCCGGGACCTCGGCGCCGCGACGAGCGCCAGCAACTACTTCCGTCAGATCGGCGGCAGCGTCGGCGCGGCCGTCTTCGGCACCCTGTTCGTCGAGCGGCTCACGGACGCCCTCGCCCGGGACCTGCCGCGGGACGGGTCCGGGGCGCTGCGGGAGGCGGAGTCGCTCACGCCGCAGGCGGTTCACGCGATGCCGGGTCCGCTGCGCGACGCGTACGTGCACGCCTACGCCGACGCCATGCCGCGGATCTTCCTCTATCTCGTCCCGGTGCTCGTCCTCGCGCTCGTCCTGACCTTCTTCCTCAAGGAGAAACCGCTGGTGTCCGAGAACGCTCCCGTGCCCGAGGCGCGCAACGAACCAGACAGCAGCAACGGCGGGGCCACAGCCCTCGGTGGCACCACCGGCTTCGGTGGAACCTCTGCCTTCGGCGGAGAACCAGCCTTCGGCGGAGAACCAGCCTTCGGCGGAGAACCAGCCTTCGGCGGAGAACCAGCCTTCGGCCGCGAACGCTTCGAGCACCCCCGGGCTGCCGACGCCCCTGACGCCGCGGGCGGTTCGCCCGGAGGCGTCGCCGTGTGCGGGAGCGTGCGGCACCACGACGGCAGCGGCGTGCCCCGTGCCGCACTCACCCTCATCGACACCGGCGGCAGGCAGGCCGGCAGAGGCGCGACGGGGGAGGACGGACGGTACGTGCTGAGCACGCCGGGCAACGGCTCCTACGTCCTCATCGCGGCCGCGGGCGGGCACCAGCCCCAGGCCGTCGGCATCACCGTGGGGGAGCGCCCGGTCGAGCTCGACATCGTGCTGGGCGGCGCCGGGCGTCTGACGGGAAGTGTGCTCACCGCCGACGGGCAGCCGGTGCCGGACGCCGCAGTGACCCTCACCGATGTGCGCGGCGAGGTGGTCGCCGCAACCCGCAGCGGACGGGAGGGGGGCTACGTCGTCGGCGAGCTGGTCGCGGGCGAGTACACCCTGGCCGCGAGCTCTCCGGCCTGCCGCCCGGCCGCGCTCCCGGTCTCCGTCCAGGCGGGCCGCGAGACCCGCCAGGACATCGAACTGGCGGGCGGAGCGGTGCTGCGGGGGACGGTGCGGGCGGGCGGCGGCAGACCGGTGGAGGACGCCCGGGTGACACTCCTGGACGGGTCGGGCCACGTCGTCGAGACCGTCACCACGGGGATCGACGGCCTGTTCCGCTTCGTCGGCCTCTCCCCGGGCGGATACACGGTCATCGCCTCCGGCTACCCGCCTGTCGCGACGGTTCTCGAGGTGGCCGGCGGGGGAAGCACGGAACGCGACGTGCAACTGGGCCATGAGGACTGACCCGCGGCCGGACCGGCCCGCGACTGCGCCGGCCCGCAACCGGACCGTGTGCGCGCGGGGTTGCCCGGCGGCTGCCCGGGCGCGTGCCGCGGTGTTGACGTCTTGCGTGTCGTGCGGTGTCGGAGGCGATCCCGTTCGCGAGTGAATTCGCAGGTCGGAGAGGAGACACGGGGGTCTTCAGTGGTCGAGACCACAGGAGTTATCCACAGGGGTGTCATGGGGTTTGCGCACCGCGTAACGTTCCCGGCATGAAGATCCTCATCAGCGCCGACATGGAAGGCGCCACCGGTGTCACCTGGCCTGCGGACGTCCTGCCGGGCACGCCCCAGTGGGAGCGCTGCCGCCCCATGTTCACCTCGGACGTCGACGCGGCGGTGAAGGGGTTCTTCGACGGCGGCGCCGACGAGGTTCTGATCAACGAGGCGCACTGGACGATGCGCAATCTCCTGCTGGAACAGCTCGACGACCGGGCGCAGATGCTCACCGGGCGGCACAAGTCGCTCAGCATGGTCGAGGGCGTCCAGCACGGCGATGTGGACGGCATCGCCTTCGTGGGCTATCACACAGGGGCCGGAACGGAAGGGGTCCTCGCCCACACCTACCTGGCCAACTCGATCACGGGCGTCTGGGTCGACGGCGCACGGGCCAGCGAGGGGCTGCTCAACGCCCTGGTCGTCGAGGAGTTCGGCGTCCCCGTGGTCCTGGTGACGGGCGACGACCGCACGGTCGAGGACGCGAAGGGCTATGCGCCCGACGCCTTCGGCGTGGCCGTGAAGGACTACGTCTCGCGGTACGCGGCGGTCTGCCGCACCCCGGGGCGTACGGCGTCCGACATCAGGGAAGCCGCGGCGAGCGCCGCACGGCTGGCGGTGCGCTCCGACCCGGCGGCGCCTCAGGAACACACCGTGGAGCTGGAGTTCGACGCCGAGCACCTCGCCGGTGCCGCGAGTGTTGTTCCGGGCGTGGAGGTGACGGGGGAGCGCCGCGTGGCCTACACGTCACCGGACATGTACGAAGGAATCCGGACTTTCAAAGCAGTGACGACGCTCGTCTCGTCGGCGGTGGAGGAACAGTATGGCTGAGCACATCGACCAGCAGGCCCTGGACGAGGCGGTGACGTTCACCTCCGAGCTGATCCGTCTCGACACCACGAACCGCGGGGGTGGCGAAGGGTCGGAGCGAGCCGCCGCCGAGTACGTGGCGGAACGGCTCTCCGCGGTGGGCGTCGAGCCCGTCCTGCTGGAGAAGGCACCCGGGCGGACCAATGTGGTGGCGAGGATCGCGGGCAGCGACCCGGCCGCGGATGCCCTGCTCGTGCACGGACATCTCGACGTGGTGCCTGCGGAGCCCGCCGACTGGAGTGTGCACCCCTTCTCGGGAGAGATCCGCGACGGCGTGGTCTGGGGCCGAGGTGCCATCGACATGAAGAACGCGGACGCCATGGTGCTGGCCGCCGTGCGGGCCTGGGCCCGCGCCGGTGTCCGCCCGCGCCGTGACGTCGTGCTGGCCTTCACTGCCGACGAGGAGGACAGCGCGGAGTACGGCTCGGAGTACCTGGCCGAGCAGCACGCCGGCCTCTTCGAGGGGTGCACGGAGGGGATCAGCGAATCCGGTGCCTTCACCTTCCACGCCGGTGACGGAATGCGGCTGTACCCCGTGGCCGCCGGTGAGCGAGGCACCGCCTGGCTCAAGCTCACCGCGCGGGGCAAGGCCGGCCACGGTTCGAAGGTCAGCCGTGCCAACGCGGTCAACAGGCTCGCCGCCGCGGTCGCCCGGATCGGGGAGCACGAATGGCCGCAGCGGCTCACGCCGACCGTGCGGGCCGCGCTGAAGACCCTGGCCGCCGTGCACGGCCTGCCCGAACCGGACGTGGACGCCCCGGACTTCGACGCCGACAAGCTCCTCGCCGAGCTCGGCCCCGCGGCCGCCCTCGTGGAGCCCACCGTGCGCAACAGCGCCAACCCGACGATGCTGAACGCCGGTTACAAGGTCAACGTCATCCCCGGTACCGCCACCGCCTTCGTCGACGGACGGATGCTGCCCGGCGGCGAGGGGGAGTTCACCGAGACTCTCGACCGTCTCACAGGACCGCACGTCGACTGGGAGTTCCACCACCGCGAGATCGCGCTTCAGGCCCCCGTGGATTCGCCGACGTACGCGGCGATGCGCGAGGCGCTGGAGCACTTCGACCCGGGAGCCCATGTCGTGCCCTACTGCATGTCGGGCGGCACGGACGCCAAACAGTTCTCCCGGCTCGGCGTCGTCGGCTACGGCTTCTCGCCGCTGAAGCTTCCCGAAGGCTTCGACTACCAGGCGCTCTTCCACGGCGTGGACGAACGGGTCCCCGTGGACGCCCTCCACTTCGGCGTCCGCGTCCTCGACCGCACGCTGCTCGCTCTCTGAGCCGGCTCCCTGTCCGCTCCCGCTTCGTCCCAGAGTTTCTCGGAGGCTTCCCCCGCATGCCGACCACCACGGCCCCCTACGGCAGTTGGCCGTCCCCGATCGACGCCTCACTCGTCGCCTCGCACGACGGCAAGCCCGAGTTCCCCGGGGCCGTGGGTGAGGAGATCTGGTGGACGGAGCCGCGTCCGGCCGAAGGGGGGCGCCGCGCGCTGATGCGGCTGCCCGCCGACGGCGGGACCGAAGCGCAGTCGGTGCTCCCCGCCCCGTGGAACGTGCGCAACCGCGTCATCGAGTACGGCGGACAGCCCTGGGCGGGTGCGGCCCGGAGCGAGGGCGGGCCGCTGCTGGTCTTCACCCACTTCGCGGACCAGCGGCTCTACGCCTACGAACCGGACCTGCCCGGCTCCGTGCCGCGGCCCCTCACCCCGCTCTCCGAGGTGTGCGACGGGGGGCTGCGCTGGTGCGACCCCGTCGTCGTGCGGGCGGAGGGCGCCCGGCCCGAGGTGTGGTGTGTGCTGGAGGAGTTCACCGGCGAGGGACCGACCGACGTACGGCGTTTGCTCGCCGCGGTCCCGCTGGACGGTTCCGCTGCCGAGGACCGCACTGGCGTACGGGAACTGACCGGTGACGCCGCCCGGTTCGTGACGGGCCCCCGGCTCGCCCCGGACGGCGGCCGTGTGGCCTGGCTCGCATGGGACCACCCGGCGATGCCGTGGGACGGGACGGTCGTGAAGGTCGCCCGGGTGACGGCCGAGGGGCGGCTGGAGGACGTGCGCTCCGTGGCGGGCGGCCCGGAGGAGTCCGTGGCCCAGGTCGAATGGGCGCCCGACGGTGCCTTGCTCCTCGCCTCGGACGCGACCGGCTGGTGGAACCTTCAGCGCCTCGATCTGGACGCGCCTTCGACGGGAGGTGCCGACGGGCGGGTCGCCCTGTGCCCGCGGGAGGAGGAGTTCGCCGGCGGGCTGTGGCGCATCGGGCAGAAGTGGTTCGAGCCGATGCCCGACGGCCTCATCGCCACTCTCCACGGGCGCGGAGCCATGCGGCTGGGCATTCTCGACCCGCGGACGGGGGAGATCGCCGACGCCGCCGGCCCCTGGACGGAGTGGGCCGCGCTGGCCGTGACGGGCACCCGCGTCGTCGGTGTGGCCGCCTCACCGCACAGTTCCTACGAAGTGGTCGAGCTGAACACCGGCACCGGCCACGCCTTCGTCGTCGCCGCCGAGCACGAGGACCTGGTCGATCCCGCCCACTACCCGCGGCCCCTGGTGCGTACCTTCACCGGGCGGGACGGCCGCGACATCCACGCCCAGGTCTACCCGCCGCACCATCCCGGCTACGCGGCACCGGAAGGCGAGAAGCCGCCCTACGTGGTGTGGGTGCACGGCGGTCCCACCAGCCGTACCCCGCTCGTACTCGACCTGGAGATCGCCTACTTCACGTCCCGCGGCATCGGCGTCGTCGAGGTGAACTACGGAGGCTCCACGGGCTACGGACGGGCCTACCGCAACCGGCTGCGCGAACAGTGGGGCGTCGTCGACGTCGAGGACTGCGCGGACGTGGCCAGGCAGCTGGCGGCCGAGGGCAGCGCCGACCCCCGGCGGCTCGCCCTGCGCGGCGGCAGCGCGGGCGGCTGGACGACCGCGGCCTCGCTGACCTCTCCGGACACCGCCGGCCTGTACGCGTGCGGGACGATCAGCTACCCCATCCTGGATCTGACGGGATGGGCCACCGGTGAGACCCACGACTTCGAATCGCAGTATCTGGAGTCGCTGGTGGGCCCGTTGAGGGACGTCCCGGACCGCTACCGCGAGCGTTCCCCCATGCAGCACGCCGAGCTGATCGAGGCCCCCTTCCTGCTGCTTCAGGGGCTGGACGACGTCATCTGTCCGCCCGTCCAGTGCGACCGCTTCCTCGAACAGCTCGACGGCCGAGGAGTGCCGCACGCCTATCTCACCTTCGAGGGGGAGGGCCACGGCTTCCGCCGCGCGGAGACCATCATCCGGACCGTCGAGGCGGAACTGTCGCTGTACGCCCAGACGTTCGGCATCGAGCGGAGCGACGTACCCACTCTGGAGCTGAAGCCGTGACGGATGCGACGCAGACACAGCAGCAGGAGCCGGACCGGGCTGGGGCAGGACAGGGCACCCCTGGCGCGGCACCGTCAGCGGCCTCGGCCTCGGCGGTGAGCGTCCGCCCGCTGACGCGGCCGCGGCGGCTGCGGCCCGGCGACCGTGTCGGGATCGTCGCGCCGAGCGGGCCGGTGCAGAGGGAGAACCTCACGACGGGGGTGGACATCCTGCGGGACTGGGGCCTGGAGCCCGTCCTCGGTCCGCATGTGCTCGAACCCCATCCCTCCATGGACCACTTGGCGAGCGCCGACGAACTCCGTGCCCGCGACTTCCAGGAAGCCTGGTGCGATCCATCGCTGTCGGCTGTCATCGCGGCGCGCGGCGGCTACGGCACCCAGCGCATCCTCGACCTGCTCGACTGGGACGCGCTGCGCAGTGCCCCCGTAAAGGTGTTCGTGGGCTACAGCGATCTCACCGTCATGCACGAGGCGCTGGCGCAGCAGCTCGGTCTCGCCACACTGCACGGACCGATGGTCGCCACCGCCTCCTTCCTCGCCGACAGTGCGACGCGCGAGCATCTGCGCAGCACCCTCTTCGCCCCGGAGAGCGTCCGCGTGACAGAGCCCGGGGAGAACACCCGCACCGTCGTCCCCGGACAGGCACGAGGTGTCACCCTCGGCGGGAACCTGTCGCTTCTCGCCGCCGACCGGGGCACCAGGCACGCACGCCCCTCAGCGGCGGGCGGGATCCTGCTGCTGGAGGACATAGCGCAGCAGCCCTACAGCCTCGACCGGCTCCTGACCCAACTCCTCCGGTCAGGCTGGTTCGAGGGGGTCGCCGGTATCGCACTGGGCTCGTTCACGGACTGCGGAGCACGCGAAGACGTCCGAGCGGTGCTCCGGGAGCGGCTCGCGCCGCTCGGCGTCCCCGTCGTGGAGGACATGGGCTTCGGCCACGGCACCTCCACCCCGACTCTGCCCCTGGGCGTTCCGGCCGTGCTGGACGCGGACGCCCGTACGCTCACCTACGACGAACCAGGACTCACGTGACCGCCACCGAAGCGTCCATCCCGCCACTGCCGCCGGGCGAGCCCGATCCGTCGGTGGCCGACCCGCACGCACTGCTGCGCGGCTACCTCGACTACTACCGGGAGACCCTGCTGCGGAAGATCGACGGTCTCTCCGAGGAGGAGCTGAGGGGCAGTCGTCTGCCGTCGGGCTGGTCGCCGCTCGAGCTGGTGCGTCACCTGACGTACGTGGAACGCCGGTGGCTGTGCTGGGGGTTCGAGGCCGAGATGGCGCCGGACCCGTGGGGCGACAGGGGCGGGGACGGCAAGTGGCGCGTCCCGGACGGGGTGACGGTGGCCGAGACCGTCGCCGCCTTCCGGGCCCAGTGCGACCGCTCCCGCGAAATCGTCCGCGAGGCCCGGCTGGACGCACACGCGCGACTGGGTGGCCGCTTCCCCACCGAGGAGGAGGCGCCGTCGCTGGCCTGGATCCTTTTCCACCTGGTTCAGGAGTACGCGCGGCACGTCGGTCACCTCGATGTGGCACGGGAACTGGCCGACGGCGCGACGGGGGAGTAGGCGGGGCAAGGACGGGCGGGGCAGGACGGGCAGGAGTGACTGCGCCGACGGACCGTTCCGGCCCGGGGACAGGCCGGGTCTCAGGCGGGGCGACCGCCGTCGCCCCGCCGCCTGCCCGCCCTCCGTGGCGGAGCGTCAGAGCCCGGCCAACTCGGCGAGAGAACGGGCCTGTTGCAAGAGACGCACGCTCTGTGCCAGTTCCACTCCAGGTCGCGTCGCGCCACCCCCGCCGACGCTGCGGGGAGCTCCCCAGCCACCCTCACCGGCACCACCCCCACCCTCACCGGCGTCCCCGCTGCCATCCCCGCTGCCACGCCCACAGCCGTCACCACCGCTCGCACCGCTGCCGTCACCGCCCACGTCCAGCTGCCACAGCGCGAACTCGACGAGACGCGCCATGGCCCAGGCGCGCACCCGGTCGACGTCCGCGCCGAGTTCGCCGGCCACCAGCTCCGTACGCCGGGCGAGCACGCGCTGCGGCGAGGGATGCGCGAACGGATCGTCGACCTGCTGGATCAGCGGCCACGGGTCGAACGCGGCGTCGCCGTAGAGGGGTTTGGCATCGATCGCCAGCCACGGCCGGCGTCGGGCCGCCAGCACGTTGCCGGGGTTGAAGTCGCCGTGCACCACCGTCTCCAGCGGGGCGGTGCGCGGCAGTTCACGCAGCAGAGCCGAAGCCCGGGGGAAGAGTCCGGTGTCCACCGAGGACGGCCACTCGTACCGGCCGGCACGTTCGTCGAGGAGGTCCGCCAGCCCGCCGGTCGCGTCGGCGAGCAGCTCCACCGTGGAATCTCTGCCGGGCCGCCGGTCACGGCCGGCTTCCCACAGTGCGCGCAGCACTCCCGCACCGGCCACGAGCCTTTCCTCGGCGGTCAGTTGCAGGGCTTCGCCGAGCTGGGTGCCCGGTTCGCAGCGTTCCAGGAGCAGCGCGTACAGCTGCGGGTCGTGTTCGAGCACCAGCACCGCGCCCTCGCCCGCCCACAGCCGCAGCACCTCGCCCTCCGGCCGGGCCTCCCTGTGCGGCCATGTCACCTTCAGCACGGCGCGGGCCCCGTCCGTACGCTCGGCGGGGGCGACCCAGGAGCAGCTGCCGCCGTGGTACGGCGCACCGAGCCGCAGCTCCCACCGCTGCCTCAACTCCTCGACCAGCGCGGGAAGTCGGAGCAGCCACTCACGTCCGCTGGCGGTGCGCCGCATCGCGGTCGTCACAGGCAGCGAGTTCGGGAAGAGATCGGCTGTGGTCACGCCCGGGACCCTCCTCCGGCCTGCGGGAGACGACCGTACGGAGTGTACTTTCGTAAGATGCCGACCACTTCCGGAGCAGCGCGGGACGCCGGCCGGGTGCCGGGGCAGGACTCCTCACCCGGCAGCGCGTCCGGCGCACCCGTCGACGTCCGTGTCCTGCGGGTCTCCGAGTTCGCGAGCCGGGCCGCCCGCGAGCTGCCGCTGCTCTCCGACGAGGAGCGGGCCCGCGGCGCGGCGTTCCGGCAGAGGGCGGACCGGGACCGCTACCACGTCGCTCACACAGCGCTCCGCCGCGAACTGGCCGCACGGCTCGGCACCACGCCCGCCGCCGTCCCCCTGAGCCGTGCCGACTGCCCCGTCTGCGGCGGTCCGCACGGACGTCCCTCTGTGCCGGGCGATCCTCTGCACTTCTCCCTCTCCCACGCGGGTGACCTGGTGCTGCTCGCCTTCGCCGACGCCCCGGTCGGTGCCGATGTCGAGCAGGAACAGGAACCGTCGGTCGTCACCGAGGTCGCAGGCGCCCTGCACCCTCGCGAGCAGATAGAACTCGCCGCTCTCCCGGAAGGGGAGCGGGGTGCGGCCTTCGCCCGCTGCTGGACCCGGAAGGAGGCCTATCTCAAGGGCACCGGGACCGGACTGGCCGAGGATCCTGCCGTCACCTACGTGAGCACGTCGCCGGTACCCGTGCCGCCCGCCGGCTGGCGGATCACCGACATCCCCGTGCCCGGCGGTTACGCCGCCGCCTGGGCGCTGCTGGACCGGCAGGACGTGCCGCCCTCCGCGTGAGCGATCGCCCTCCGCGTGAGCAGTCGTCCTCCGCGTGAGCGGTACGGCCGTCCTCCGGCCCCTCCCGCCGAGTGAGGCGCGCTTCCCGCCTCGTCGAGTGACGGCCCCCGCGGCGCCACGCGAGAACCGGAACGCCCCCGGATGCGGCCTGTTCAAGGCGGCGCCCACCGTGTTCCATGGTCATCGGGGCTCCCGGGAAGGGTCCCGGGCAGGCGGAGGCGCCCCAGCCGCGTAGAGGATCGAGGTAGCCGTGCCGACGACACTGCGACGCACCACCGTGACCCTGCCCCTCGCGCCCCTCGGCCCCGAGAACCCGTTGCCCCCGCTGCTGCCCCTCGACGAGATGCACACCCTCGACGAGCGTGAACGCGCGTCCCTGCCCGCCGAGATGGCACGGCAGGTGGGATACGGGCCGCTGCGTTCGGTGCTGCCGGCCCGGGTGCTCGACGGCTACACCCGCGAGCGCACTCCCGCCGCCCTCGACGCACTGGTCCTGGAGAACGACCGGCTGCGCGCGACCGTGCTGCCGGGATACGGCGGCCGCGTCCACTCGCTCCACCACAAACCCACGGGCAGGAACCTGCTCTACACGAACCCCGTCCTGCAGCCTGCCGACTTCGCGCTCAACGGCGCGTGGTACTCCGGCGGCATCGAGTGGAACATCGGAGCGACGGGCCACACCACGCTCTCCTGCGCCCCGCTGCACGCGGCGCGGGTGACCGCACCCGACGGCGGCGACATGCTGCGCCTGTGGGAGTGGGAGCGGCTGCGCGACACTCCGTTCCAGGTCGACCTGTGGCTGCCGGAGAACTCCGACTTCCTCTACGTGGGCGCCCGCATCCGCAACCCGCACGACCGCCCCGTGCCCGTCTACTGGTGGTCGAACATCGCGGTCCCGGAGGAGGAGGGCACGCGGGTCCTCGTACCGGCCGAGGAGACCTGGTACTTCGCCTACGAGCGCCGCCTGCGCCGCATTCCCGTGCCGGAGTGGGACGGAGCGGACCGTTCGTATCCGCTGGGCAGCGAATTCCCCGCCGACTACTTCTACGAGATCCCCGCCCCTTCCAGGAAGTGGATCGCCTCGCTCGACGCACAGGGCACGGGTCTCGTGCAGACCTCCACCTCGCTGCTGCGCGGCCGCAAACTCTTCGCGTGGGGCCACGGTCCGGGAGGACGGCGCTGGCAGGAGTGGCTGACCGAACCGGGGACGGGCGGCTACGCCGAGATCCAGGCGGGGCTCGCACGTACCCAGCTGGAACACGTCCCGCTGGAGGCGGGGCAGGAGTTCGCATGGCTGGAGGCGTACGGCCCCCTCGCGGCCGACCCGGCCGCCGTGCACGGCCGGGACTGGGCGGCAGCGCGTGCACACACCGAATCGCGGCTGGAGGAGGTCCTGCCCCGCGCCGAGGTCGACGCCGCCTACGAGGCGTGGCGCCGGTGCGCCGATTCGGAGCCGCACGGCGGGCTGCTGGCCGCGGGCTCGGGCTGGGGAGCCCTCGAAGTGGCCCGTGGCGGCTACTCGTTGCCGGGGACGCCGTTCCCCGAGGAGACGCTGGGGGACGAGCAGCGTCCCTGGCTGGAGCTGCTCACGAAGGGCCGCTTCGCCGACGATCCGGGACCCGGCGCGGCCGCCGCCGCAGGAGTCCCGGTGCCCTCGCTGGTCTCCGAAGCCTGGCGCGCTCAGCTGGAGTGCGCGCCTTCCGGGCCGCTGACGGATTACCACCTCGGTGTCGCGCAGTGGCACGCGGGCGACAGGGCGCAGGCCGTACGCAGCTGGGAGCGGTCCGTCGCGGCGGCGCCGACGCCGTGGGCGCTGCGGTGTCTGGCCTTCGCGGACGCACACGAACCCCACGTGCGCGGCCGGCTGCCACGGGCGGCGGACCGCTGGCTCTCCGCTGTCGAGTCGGCCGTGTCCTCCGCCGCTCCGCCGGTGGTGCTGGCAGCGCTCGTACGGGAGGCGGTGCCCGTGCTGCTCGCGGCGGGGCGTACCGCTCAGGCGCGGGACGTCCTGGATCAGCTGCCTCCGGATACGCGGGCCCGGGGACGCTACCGGCTGCTGCGCGCCCAAGTGCTCTCGGCCGAGGGGAAGAAGGCCGCGGCACGTGAGGTGTTCGAGGCCGGTTTCGAGGTCGACGACCTGCGTGAGGGCGACGAGGTGCTCAGCGAGACGTGGGCGGCCCTCAGCGACGAACCCCTCCCGGAGCGGTACGACTTCCGGATGCGCCCCGCCTGACAGGACGGGCCGGGACGAGGCAGGACAGGCTGGGCCGGGACGGTCCAGGACGGGACAGCCCCGGATGACAGGACAGGCCGGGACGACCGCGCCCGGATGACCGTTCGGACCCGCCGCGTGCGACGGGCAGTGACCTCTGCCACCGTTCCGCCCGGCCGGAACGGGCCGCCGACGGGCATGCACAGTGCCGGAGCAGACATCACCCGGCCGCGCCGGTCGCTCGTCGGCCCACGTCGTGGGGTCCGCGGAGTCCCGCCGGAACGGGCAGAAACGGGCACGATCCCGCCAGCGCTCGGCCTGGTCCCCGTGTTCGAGGAGCTGTACAACTCTCCACACGGGCCCGAACGGGCAGGACGGTGACCGTACGGAGAGGGGAGTGCCGCCCATGAGCGCGGAGGAACGACAGCGCGAGATCGTCGTGGCGGCGCGCCGCAGCGGTTCGGTCGACGTGGCCGATCTCGCCGCCACGCTGGGCGTCGCGAAGGAGACCGTCCGCCGTGATCTGCGCGTCCTGGAGTCCCACGGGCTGCTGCGCCGCACGCACGGCGGGGCCTACCCCGTGGAGAGCGCGGGCTTCGAGACGACGCTCGCGTTCCGTACCACCATGCACGTGCCCGAGAAGCGCCGTATCGCCGCCGCCGCCGTCGAACACCTCGGTGAGGCCGAGACGGTCTTCGTCGACGAGGGCTTCACGCCGCAGCTCATCGCCGAGGCCCTGCCCCGGGACCGTCCGCTGACGGTGGTCACCGCGTCCCTGGCCGCCGCGGGGGCGCTCGCCTCGGCGGAGGAGATCACGGTGCTGCTGCTGGGCGGGCGCGTACGCGGCGGGACGCTCGCCACCGTCGATCACTGGACGACGAAGATGCTGGCCGGGTTCGTCATCGACCTGGCCTTCATCGGCGCCAACGGCATCTCGCGGGAACACGGACTGACCACGCCCGACCCGGCTGTCAGCGAGGTGAAGGCACAGGCCGTCAGAGCCTCCCGGCGGCGGATCTTCGCGGGCATGCACACCAAGTTCGGAGCGGTGAGCTTCTGCCGCTTCGCCGAGGTCGGGGACTTCGAAACGATCATCACCTCGACGGGGGTGCCCGCCTCCGAGGCTCACCGCTACTCGCTCCGCGGGCCCCAAGTGATCCGCGTCTGACCCCTGCACGGGTTCCCGCCCCGCCCGTCCTTCCCCGCCGGCCCCTGCCGGCCGTACGTCTCAGGCCCTCTCCCGCCCCCGGCCCGCCACTCTTCGCCCGCTTCGCCCCGATATGACCAGGAGACCGTTCATGCGCAGTCAGAGCCGCCGCAGGACGCGCGCAGTCATCGGTGTCGCAACCGCCAATGTGCTGATGGCCGCGTGCGCCGGTGCGGGCAGCCTCGCCACAGGCGGCGACACGATCAACGTCCTGATGGTGAACAACCCGCAGATGGTCGAGCTGCAGAAGCTCACCGCCGAGCACTTCACCAAGAAGACCGGCATCAAGGTCAACTTCACGACGCTGCCGGAGAACGACGTACGCGACAAGATCGGCCAGGACTTCGCCAACCAGGCCGGCCAGTACGACGTCGCCACGATCAGCAACTACGAGGCGCCGATCTACGCGAAGAACGAGTGGCTCCAACCGCTGGACGGCTACCTGAAGAAGGACGAGGACTTCGACCAGAAGGACATCCTTCCCCCTATTCGCGAGTCCCTGAAGGGCGAGGACGGCAAGACCTACGCGGAGCCCTTCTACGGCGAGTCCTCCTTCCTGATGTACCGCAAGGACGTCTTCGAGAAGAAGGGCCTGAAGATGCCCGCCGAGCCGACCTGGCAGCAGGTCGCGAAGCTCGCCGCCGAGGCGGACGGCGCCGAGAAGGGCATGAGCGGCATCTGCCTGCGCGGGCTGCCCGGCTGGGGCGAAGTCATCGCACCGCTGACCACGGTGGTCAACACCTTCGGCGGCACGTGGTTCGACAAGAGCTACAAGGCGAAGCTCACCGACCCCGCCTTCGTGAAGGCCACGAAGTTCTACGTCGGACTCGTACGCAGGCACGGCCAGTCCGGAGCCACCCAGTCGGGGTTCGCCGAGTGCCTGAACAACATGACGCAGGGCAAGTCGGCCATGTGGTACGACGCCACGTCGGGTGCCGGCTCGCTGGAGGCGGAGAAGTCCCCCGTCAAGGGCAAGATCGGCTACGCGCCCGCCCCGACCGTGCGGACCGACTCCTCCGGCTGGCTCTACAGCTGGGCCTGGGGCCTGCAGAAGGCGTCGCGCAACCAGGACAAGGCGTACCGGTTCATCTCCTGGGCCTCCAGCAAGGAGTACGAGCGGCTCGTCGGCGAGGAGTTCGGCTGGGCCAACGTGCCGGCGGGGAAGCGCGCCTCCACCTACGGGATACCCGAGTACGAGAAGACGGCCGGGGCGTTCGGAGAGACCACCCGCAAGGCGATCACCGAAGCCGATCCGCGCGACCCGGGCGTCCAGCAACGCCCCACCATCGGCATCCAGTTCGTCGACATCCCCGAGTTCTCCGACCTGGGCACCAAGGTCTCCCAGGAGATCAGCGCGGCCATCGCGGGACGCCAGTCCGTGGAGACGGCCCTGAAGAAGTCACAGCAGCTGGCCCTAGAGGTCTCCGAGGAGTACGAGGGACGAGGACGATGAGCAGCACGCCGACAACGCCCACCACGACGACGACTCCTCCCGGCGCCCGCGCACCGCAGTCACACCACCCCGGGCAGCCGGCACGGCATGCGCCGTCGGCACGGCTGCGTGCCTGGGTCACCCGCGCCCCGCTGCTGCCCGCCCTGATCTTCCTGATCATCGTCACCCAGCTGCCCATGGTGGCGACCCTGGTGATCTCCGTCTTCGACTGGAACGCCCTGTACCCGGAGGCCCGCAGCTTCACCGGGCTCGCCAACTACGGCGAGGTGCTGGGCGATCCGGAACTGCGCAAGTCCGTCCTGACCACCATCCTGCTCACCGTCACCGTCGTGCTGGTCAGCCTCGTGCTGGGGATGCTGCTCGCCCTGCTCCTGGACCGCCGGTTCAAGGGCCGCGGCGCCGTCCGTACGATGCTGATCGCGCCGTTCCTGCTGGTTCCCGTCGCGGCGGCGCTGCTGTGGAAGCACGTGCTCTACAACCCGGAGTACGGGCTCTTCAACGGCGTACTGCACTGGATCTCCGGCGACGGCGCCGCCCAGCCCGACTGGGTCGCCGAGATGCCGCTCGGCGCCGTCGAGGCCTCGCTGGTGTGGCAGTGGACGCCGTTCATGATGCTGATCCTGCTGGCCGGGCTGCAGAGCCGCCCCTCCGACGCCGTCGAGGCCGCCCGGATAGACGGCGCGGGCGCCTGGCAGGTCTTCCGCTACATCACGCTGCCCCATCTGCGCCGCTACCTGGAGCTGGGGGCGCTGCTCGGGACCGTCTACATCGTGCAGAACTTCGACGCGGTCTTCACCATCACCTCGGGCGGGCTCGGCACCGCCAACCTGCCGTACACGATCTACCAGACCTTCTACCAGGGGCACGAGTACGGACTCGCGTCCGCCGCCGGTGTGCTCGTCGTGATCGGCTCCATCGTCATCGCCACCCTCGCGCTGCGGGTGGTCTCGTCCCTCTTCAACGAGGAGGCCCGTTCATGAGCGCCGCAACGAGCACCGGTCCGTCCACCGCGAAGCCCACCGCGAAGCGTGCCGCTCCCGACACCGCGCCGAAGAGCGTCCGCCGGAGGAACGCCTCACTGGGCCTCGTCGCCTGGCTCGTCGGCATCGTCTTCGTGCTGCCGGTGCTGTGGATGGGGCTGACGTCGCTGCACTCGGAGACCGACGCCGCCAAGAACCCGCCCGCACTCGCGGCGCCCCTGACACTCGACGGCTACCGGGAGTTCTTCGGCGCCGGCGGAGGACCCAGCCCGTGGTTCTCGCTCGCCAACTCCCTCACGGCGTCGGTGGTCTCGACCCTCTTCGTGCTGCTGCTGGCGCTGCCCGCCGCGTACGCGCTGTCCATCCGGCCCGTACGCAAATGGACCGACGTCCTCTTCTTCTTCCTCTCGACGAAGATGCTGCCTGTCGTCGCGGGACTCCTGCCGATCTACCTCTTCGCGAAGAACACCGGCCTGCTGGACAACATCTGGCTGCTCGTCATCCTCTACACCTCGATGAACCTGCCGATCGCGGTCTGGATGATGCAGTCCTTCCTCGCCGAGGTGCCGGCCGCGCTGATCGAGGCGGCACAGATCGACGGGGCGAGGCTGCCCGCGATCCTCACCCGCGTCGTCGCCCCGATCGCCATGCCGGGCATCGCCGCGACGTCGCTCATCTGCTTCATCTTCAGCTGGAACGAGATGCTCTTCGCCCGGGTCCTCACGGGTGTCGTCGCCCAGACGGCGCCGGTCTTCCTGACCGGATTCATCACCAGCCAGGGCCTGTTCCTGGCGAAGGTGTGCGCGGCGTCGGTCGTGATCTCCCTGCCGGTGCTCGCGGCAGGGTTCGCCGCCCAGGACAAGCTCGTCCAGGGCCTTTCCCTAGGAGCAGTGAAATGAAGGCAGCTCTCGTCGAGTCCCCGGGCAGGGTCTCGCTCACCACCGTCCCCGACCCGGCGCCCGGTCCCCGTCAGGTGGTCGTCGAGGTGGCGGCATGCGGGCTGTGCGGCACCGATCTGCACATCCTGCAGGGCGAGTTCGCTCCTTCACTGCCTCTCGTCCCGGGCCACGAGTTCGCCGGAGAAGTCGTGGGCGTCGGCAGCGAAGTGGACGAACTGGCCGTCGGCGACCGCGTCGCCGTGGACCCGTCGCTGTACTGCTATGAGTGCCGCTACTGCCGTACCGGACACAACAACCTCTGCGAACGCTGGGCCGCGATCGGCGTGACCACGGCCGGCGGCGCCGCCGAGTACGCGGTGGCGCCCGTCGCCAACTGCGTGAAGCTGCCCGAGCACATACGCACCCAGGACGCCGCCCTCATCGAGCCGCTGTCCTGCGCGGTACGCGGCTACGACGTGCTCAGGAGCCAGCTCGGCTCCCACGTTCTCGTCTACGGCTCCGGAACCATGGGCCTGATGATGCTGGAGCTGGCCAAGCGGACGGGCGCCGCGAGCGTCGACGTCCTCGACCTCAACGAGGAACGGCTCGCCACAGCACGGCGGTTGGGCTGCTCCGCGGCGGCGGCGACGGCCGACGAGCTGGACCGGCCGCAGGGCTGGGACCTGGTCGTCGATGCCACGGGCAACGCGGCAGCGATCCAGGACGGCATCGGACGGGTCGCCAAGGCGGGAACGTTCCTGCAGTTCGGTGTCTCCGACTACGCGACGACGGCGACCATCGAGCCGTACAAGATCTACAACCAGGAGATCACCATCACCGGCTCCATGGCGGTGCTGCACAGCTACGAACGCGCGGCCGAACTCTTCGCCGGCGGTGTCCTCGACCCGGAGATCTTCATCTCCGACAGGCTCCCGCTGGACGCATACCCGCAGGCCTTGGATCAGTTCGCGGCAGGAAAGGGACGGAAGATCGTCGTCGTGCCGTGAGAACAGGCGCGGAACGGCGGCCGGACGCGGGAAGGGCCGGGGGTGATCACCCCCGGCCCTTCTTCGTCCTTCCCTTGTGCCGCACGACGGACCGACCGGCTGAACCACCGTCAGTTCCCGCTACTGGTCCGTGCCCTGCCGGGCTCTACTGGTCCGCGCCCTGCCGGGCCCCTACTGGTCCGCGCCCTGACGGGCCCTACTGGTCCGCGCCCTGACGGTCGACGTATTCGAAGACACTGCCGTCGGGGTGCCGTGCCACCACGTTCCGTCCGATGGGGGTCTCCTTGGGGCCCGCGATGATCTGGGCGCCCACTGCCTTCAGATCCGCGACGGCCTCGTCCACGTCCTTCACGGCCAGCGTCGCGGCGATCTTCCGGAGGATCTCCATGTGCTCCGCGGGGCCGCTCATCAGGAAGAACGGCCCGACGGCCGCCACCGAGACCGGTCCTTGTGCGAAGCGCACCGCCTCGGCGCTCGCCAGTCGTTCGTACGCCGGCACAGCGGTATCCAGATCGTCGACGCACACGCGCAGTGAAGTCCCCAGAATGTCCATGGAACGAGCCTAGTTGGGGGACTTCCCCCTCGTCAGGCCCGGCAGAGGATCTCTCCGTGGGGAACACCGAACCACCCGTCTTCCCGCGCACCCCACTCCCGCCACGACCGCGCCGCCGCGCGGAGCTGAGCCGTCGTCGCGTACCCGCCGTCGACGGCCGTCCGGGCGAAGGAGGACGCGAGCGTGCGTTCCGCCCACAGGTCGCTCCACCACCGGCGCTCCTCGGGGGTGGCGAAGCACCACATGCCCGACGACGCCGTGATCCGTGACAGGCCCGCCTCCCGTGCCCAGGCGTGCAGCCGGCGCCCGGCGTCGGGCTCGCCGCCGTTGCCGCGGGCGACGCGCCGGTAGAGCTCACGCCACTCGTCGAGACCGCCGGTATGCGGGTACCAGAACATCGCGCCGTAGTCGGAGTCCCGGGCGGCCACCATGCCCCCGGGCCTGCACACGCGGCGCATCTCCCGCAGGGCGCCCACCGGATCGCCTACGTGCTGGAGCACCTGGTGGGCGTGCACGACGTCGAAGCTGTCGTCGGCGAAGCCGAGAGCGTGGACGTCCCCGGTCGTGAAGGCGGTGTTCGACAGGCCGCGTGCGGCCGCGTTCGCACGCGCCTGCTCCAGCACGTCCGGCACGGCGTCCAGCCCGGTGACCCGGCCGCCCGGGACGAGCGCGGCCAGGTCCGCGGTGATGGTCCCGGGTCCGCACCCGACGTCCAGGAGGTGCGTGTCCGGGCTGAGTTCACCCACCAGGTACGCGGCCGAGTTCGCGGCCGTACGCCATGTGTGCGAGCGCAGTACGGACGCGTGGTGCCCGTGCGTGTAGGTGGCGGTCTCCTTCGGCATGACGGCAGCCTAGGGCACGTCGTTTGGATCTTCGCGGGCTCGCGACGCCCGGCCCGCCCATCTGCTGCGTTGTCGGAGTCGCCCGAGTACGCCCAGTACGAGGGCGATCCTCCGCCTGGCATCTGGACGCACCGGACGCCGCTCGCCGACCACGAAGATCCAAACGACGCACCCTAGGACCGACGTTCACGTATTGGACAGATCCGTCTCGCATGACGGACGGCTGGCAAGAGGCCGTCGGCACGCTCCGGGTCGCGCACCGGAGTTCACGGGCGGGGTTCACTGCTCCAGCGGCCGGTAGACCGTCAGCGCCTCGTGCTGCTTGTCGAGCAGCAACCGGTGCGGTGCCTTCGCCACTTCGCCGTCGTAGCTGAGGTGGGTCCCCGACGGGATGTCGGTGATCATCAGCCGCCGCAGCCGCCTCGTGCTGTGCAGGGGGGAGCGGCCGACGGTGCTGGTGAGCGCTGCGACGAAGAGGCGGGTACGTGCCCAGCGGCCCGCACCGACGAGACGGATGTCCAGCTGTCCGTCCGCGAGGTCGTGCCGCCGCACAGGCGCCATCCCGACCCGGTAGGCGCAGTTGCCCGCGAACAGCAGCCACAGGGCGCGTTCCTTGCCGCCGAGCCCGGCCTCCACGGGACCGCTGGTGCGCAGCACCTGAAGAGCCGCCAGGACCCCCGCGGGCCACGGCCCGATGCGGTGGGCCCACCGTTCGCGGATGCGGACGAGTTCCGGGTACGCGCCGAGGCTGAAGGTGTTCAGGAAGTATCCGGTCCCGCGTGCCACGTCCTCGTCGTCCGTGTGCGGGGGCTGCGGTGTGAAGCGCCCGAGGTCGACGGCGACCGCGTCGCCTGTCTGGACGGCGCGGCAGGTGTCGGCGAACTCCTCGATGCCCAGGTCGTACGCGAAGTGGTTGTGCGTGCCGCCGGGCAGCACCGCCAGCGGCACCCCGGCACGGAGGGCGCTGGTCGCGGCGGCGTTCACGGTGCCGTCGCCGCCGCAGACGCCCAGGGCACCGCCCAGTTCAGCGGCCCGCTGCGCGGCCCGGTCGAGCTGCTCGCCCAGCTGCCCCGACCGCGGGTCGCAGCAGACGATCTCCGCCTTGGGCAGCATGCTGCGCACCACGCTCAGCGAGGGCGGTTCCTCCGGCTCGGCGTCCTCGTCGGCCGGGGCGCAGGAGGGCTCCTCACGCGAGCCCGAGCCGGCGTTCGCCACCAGCACGAGCCCGAGACCTTCCGGCATCGCGGGGGCGTCGACCAGCGGTCGTCCGGGGGAGGGCAGCTGGGACCGGGTCGGAGCGATGCCCCGCACCGCGAACGCCGATCCCACGCCCAGCGCCGCACCCACCAGCACGTCGCTCGGGTAGTGGACGCCGGTGTAGACGCGGGAGAACGCCACCGCCGCCGCGAGGGGCGCCACCACGGCACCCCAGCGCGGCGACTCCAGCGCCACACCCGTGACGAAAGCCGCGGCGGACGCCGCGTGCCCCGACGGGAAGGAAGTCGTCACCGGCTGACGGTGCAGCTGCCTTATCACCGGCACCGTGTCCAGGACCGGGCGCTGCCGGCGTACGGAGCGCTTGCCGAGGGTGTTGACGGTGGCGGAGGCGACGGCGAGCGACGCCAGACCGCGAGCGGCGCACCTGCGTGCCCGCGGCGTGTTGCTGACCGCGACAGCACCCGCCACCGCCAACCACAGCCGCCCGTGGTTGGCGCTGCGGCTCAGCCGCGGCAGGATCCGGTCCGGCCCCGGCCAGTCGCGCTTCGCCACACGCTCGAAGACGGAACGGTCCGCCGCGGACCAGGCCTGCCAGCCGGGCCACTCCCGCCAGGCGGGAGCGCCTGAGCGGCGCGCCTTGTCCGGGTTGTCCGACACGGCGGAAGCCGCCGCCTCCAGGACCGACGGACCAGGCCGACTCCAGGCGGCACGTACCCGGCGCAGGGTGGAGACCCGCCCCCGGCCTGCGCCGTTGCGTGCGTTGCGCCATGTGCGACTGCTGAACCTTGCCATGCAGCTTCGCCTTCTCCGAGCCGGTTACCGGTAAACCTGGACGGTCCGCCGCCGCCCCGGTCCCGGTGCCCGCACCCGACGGCTCCCGCCGGTGAAGGCGGGAGCCGCGTGTCCGCGCCCGGACACGGGTGCGGCCCGGCGGGAGAGCCGGGCCGCGTCCTGTTGCCTCCAGCCGTCCTGGCCGGCCGCTCAGGCCTGTGGCTTCCGCCCGAGGGCGGCCATCACCTCCTGGACGTTCGTGTACCTGCCGCCGTCCTTCGGCAGCCGGCGCACGGTCTCCACCAGCGGATCAGGCGCGTACTGGTCCATCAGCTCGCGCTTGAGGGCCTCGCGGTCCGCGGGGAAGGAGTGCCGTCCCAGATGCCGGGCGAGGTCGGAGCGCAGCGCCTCGTCCTCGGCCTCCTGCCGGCTCGGCGCACCGCCCGGCGGGACGGGACGTTCGGAGAGCTCCGGATCGTCGTCGGCTCCCGGTTCGGCGTCGTCCCACTCCTCGGCACGCGTGGGATGCCCCGACTTCAGCCGGCCCTGCATCTCCCGCTTGGCCTCCTCGTCACGGTGGGGGCTCAGGTGGTCGCTACCGCGCTGCATGTTGTCCGCCACCGGCTCCGCCTCCTTCCGGTCCTCCTTCGTACGCCCAGCGCAGCAACGCGCCCAGGCCCCCGTCCGGCAGCCCTTCCGGGACGCCTTCCGGCACGTCCTCCGGACGTACGCGCAGCACTTCGGCCCCTGTCGTGGCGGCGGAGCGCAGCAGCGCGTCGTCGGCCCGCGCGGACGACGGTTCGGTCTCGCCCAGGTACTGGGGTTCCGTGCGGCGTGCCGCCACCTGGTCGGGGTGGTCGCCGACCCAGACCTCGCGGTGCAGATCGGGGCCGTCCGGACGTACCAGCAGCACGGCGATGCGGTGCTCCCGCGCGGCCTCCACCAGCGCGGGCACGCCTTCGGCTGCGGCGACGCGGCCCTGCTCGCCCGGCGCCCGTCCGGCCTGGAACCTCTCCAGGACCGCCGCGGCGCGGCGCTGCGCGAAGGCGGTGCGTGCGTGTGCGATCTCCTTGTCCAGCAGCCGCCGTCCGCTGGCGGTGTTCGAGGCGGGCCCTTCCGGGCCGCTGTCGGCGCGTACGCCGTGCTCCGCCTGGAAGGTGCGTTCCCGCAGGTCGGACGGCAGGCGGTCGCGAACGGCGTGGCGCTCGCGGCTCTCGCCCGCGAGGACCAGCACCTGGGCACCGCACCTCTCCCAGCGGTTGCGCAGTTCGTCGGCGATCTCCGCCGCGTTCTGCTCCCACGTGTTCTCGACGGCGGTCTGGAAGTGCCGTTCCGACCAGTCGCCCGACGGGGTGCGGTGCACCGGCCACTCGGCGCCCGTGACGCGGCCCGCGCTGTGCGAGCCGACGGAGCCGCGGAGCTCGAATTCGGCTCCCTTGCGGTCGATGTACGCCACCAGGCAGGAAGGCTCGCTGTCCGCGAGTTCCACCAGGGGGCCGATACGGGGCAGCGCCTGCCAGGAGACCGGGGGACGGCCGCCCTCGGGCGGCGGGACCGTCAGCTCCGTGTCGAGCACCACCTCGCCGTCGGCGGCGAAGACGGCATGTCCGGGGGCCCGGCCGACGGGCAGCGACGTGAGCCGCTCGGACACGGCGCGGCAGGTCTTCTTGTCCGCGCCCTGCTCCTTCAGGCGGTCGACGGCGGAGCGGGCAGTCAGCTCCCGGCGTGCCGCCGCGTCCTCGGAGGCCGTTGTGGTGTCGAAGTAGACCGACGCCCAGGGGCCCTTGCGCTCGAAGAGCGGGCCGAGGAATCCGAGTTCCATTGATTCCCTCCTTGGATTGCGCACGCCGGGTACCCGGCCCGTCGCGGGCAACACGAGGAAACAGCGGCCCGCCGCGGAGCCCGTACCGGAGCGGGGCGCGGCAACCCGACACAGCAGCACAGCAGCACACGCACAGCGGGACTGCCGGTGACGAACAGCGCAGGACGCGGCAGCCGGCGTACGCACCACCGGCGTGCAGAGGACGTACAGAGAGGGAGACCCATGGGAATCGATCCACGTCAGCTGAGCGACGCGGACCTGCTCAGGGAGCTGGAGACCATCCACCGCACCCGGCACGACACGCTGCTGCACGCGCCCGCGGACGCACTGTCCGCGCACAGCGTCCGCATGACGGAGCTGGAGGCGGAGTACCTGCGACGCCACCCGGAGCGTCCGGTCTCGCCCGGCCGTACCCGTGAGGGAGCCCGCGCCCGCAGCGAGTGACGGCCCCGAGCCGGCGGCCCGGACCTGCCCCGACCGCCCACGCCGGTCCGGGCCGCCCCGCACCCGCCCGCCCCGCAGGGCGGGGCGGGCGAGGAGATCCGGGAGCCCGGCGACCGGGGGGACGGCCCGTGCCCGTCAGCGCCCGTCGTCAGCCGGCCTCAGGTGCCCTTGCTCTTCTTCCTCGGCCGGTTCCCTTCCTCCGCGGGGACCTCCGGGCTGCCCTCCTCCTCGGCCTTCCTGGTCCGCTCCGAGGGATGCGGCTTGCCGCCCGGGAGGAACTCCTGCACCTTCGCCTTGATCCCCTGTTTGACCATCGCCCTGCGGTCGCTGTCGCCCCTGAGGATGGACGCAGCTGTCGCCTCGATCTGGTCCCAGTCGGCGTGGGGCGGGATCGGCGGCACGGAGGGGTCCGTCATGAACTCCACGACGGCCGGGCCCCCGGAGGCCAGCGCCTCCTGCCAGGCACTCTGCACGTCGTCGGGCTTCTCGACGCGGATCCCGGTCATCCCGAGCGAGCGGGCGAAGGCCGCGTAGGAGACGTCGGGCAGCGACTGCGAGGGCACGAACTGCGGTGAACCGCTCATGGCCCGCATTTCCCAGGTGACCTGGTTGAGGTCCCGGTTGTTCCACACGCCGACGACGAGCCGGGGATCGTCCCAGGTCATGCGGTACTTGGCGAGAGTGATCAGCTCGGCCATGCCGTTCATCTGCATGGCACCGTCGCCGACGAGGGCGACCACCGGCCGGTCGGGGTGCGCGAACTTCGCACCGATCGCGTAGGGCACACCGCAGCCCATCGTCGCGAGCGTCCCGGACAGCGAGCCGCGCATGGTGCCGCGCATCGTCAGATGACGGGCGTACCAGTTGGTGGCCGAACCGGAGTCGGCGGTGACGATCGCGTCGTCGGGCAGCAGCGGATCGAGGCAGTGCGCCACGTACTCGGGGTTGACGGGGTCGGCGCCGACCAGGGCGCGGCGCCGCATCACGTCCTTCCAGCGGTCGACGGACGCCATCACCTCCTCGTGCCACTCGATGCCCTCGTCGTTCTGGCTGAGCCGCGGAAGCAGCCGCTGGAGGGTGGTCTTCGCATCGCCCACGAGGTTGACCTCGTACGGGTAGCGCATCCCCACCATGTGCGGGTCCAGGTCGATCTGGACGGCGCGTGCCTTGCCGTAGGGCGGCAGGAACTGGCTGTAGGGCATGCTCGACCCGATGGTCAGCAGGGTGTCGCAGTCCCGCATCAGCTCGTAGCTCGGACGGGTGCCGAGCAGGCCGATGGAGCCGGTGACGTAGGGCAGCGTGTCGGGCAGCACGTCCATGCCGAGCAGCGCCTTGGCGACACCGGCCTGCAGGGTGTCCGCCGTCTTCTCCACCTCGGTACGCGCGCCCCGCGCCCCCTGGCCGACGAGGATCGCCACCTTCTTCCCGGCGTTGAGCACTTCGGCGGCGTGGTCGAGGGCCGCTTCCGGGGGCTCGGCCTGCCAGCCGCTGCTGCCGAGGCTGGAGGGGACCATCTTGAACTCGTGGCCCGGCGCCTCGTATTCGAGGTCCTGCACGTCGGAGGGGA
The DNA here is from genome assembly GCF_042653885.1 of Streptomyces ovatisporus. Taxonomy (NCBI): domain Bacteria; kingdom Bacillati; phylum Actinomycetota; class Actinomycetes; order Kitasatosporales; family Streptomycetaceae; genus Streptomyces; species Streptomyces ovatisporus. The sequence continues at coordinate 283,655 of NZ_JBHSFH010000010.1, read as the reverse complement.
TGATGACGGCGGTCGGGACGCGCCGTGCACAGGCCGTGCGGACCGCCCGGTCGAGCACGTTGGGCAGCTGCTCGGGGACGGTGACGGTCTCCAGGAACTCCGAGGCGACGTCCTTGAAGAGCGAGTGCAGGTCCACTTCCTGCTGGTAGGAGCCGCCCATCGCGGAGCGCGCCGTCTGTCCGAGGATCGCCACGACGGGCACGTGGTCGAGCTTGGCGTCGTAGAGCCCGTTGAGCAGGTGGATCGCGCCGGGTCCCGAAGTGGCCGTGCACACGCCGAGCCGTCCGCTGAACTTGGCGTAGCCGACCGCCTCGAAAGCGGCCATCTCCTCGTGCCGGGCCTGCACGAAGCGGGGCTCGTTCCCTGCGCGTTCCCAGGCGGCGAGGAGGCCGTTGATGCCGTCGCCGGGGTAGCCGAAGACGTGCTCGACCTCCCACTCGCGCAGCCGGCGCAGGACGTGGTCGGAAACCTTCTCGGACATCGCGCTGTGCTCCTCTCGAGTTCTCCGCCGATGGCCCCCGCCGGGTGGTACGTGCGGCGCCGCGGCGCCGTCCCGCCTGTTCACGTCTCCGGCCGGTCCGCCGTGTCCGCCGACCGCCTCAGCCCGTCAGCTGCGGCAGCGCCTCGGTGCGGCAGAAGCCGAGAAAGCCCCGCACACCGGGACCCAGCCGGTCGGCGTGCACGGCGTCCAACCCGGCGTCGGCGTACGCCCGCAGGCCGTGAAGTATCCGTACGCCGTCGTCCTCGGGGATGCCATGCCACGTCGGGTTACCGGGCGTGACGACAGGAAACCCGGCGCGGGCGGCCTGCCGCTCCGGTGGGCCACTCCCCAAGTGCGTGGGGGCCGTTGACGTTTGCGGAACGGGGCCCCGGGCACACGAACCCTTACGTGCTTCGGCAAGAAGGCACATCCGCGGGAGTGGGACCTCTGCGTCCACCCGGACTGTTCAGTCCTCCCGCAAGTGTCTCTTCCCGCGGTGTTTGCTCACATGGAGTACACCTGAGGGAAGTAGTGCAGAAGATGACAACCGTACGGACTCGTACGAGGAATGCCCGTCACCCGCACGACGACGCCCCCGACACGGCCGCCGAATTCCGCCGTATCGTCTCGCTCCCGGACGGACCGGAGAAGGAGAAGGCGCGTCAGGAAGTAGTACGTGCCTGGATGCCGATGGCCGACCGGCTCGCGCAGCGTTTCCGCAACCGCGGCGAATCGCTGGAGGACTTGCAGCAGGTCGCCTCTCTCGGCCTGGTCAAGGCCGTCACCCGCTACGACCCCGACCGCGGCAGCGCGTTCGAGAGCTTCGCGGTGCCCACCATCGTCGGGGAGGTCAAGCGCCATTTCCGCGACCACCTGTGGGGCGTCCACGTACCCCGGCGCGTGCAGGAGCTGCGCAACCGCGTCCGCATCAGCAGGCGTGAACTGAGCCTGTCGATGGGCGAACGCAGCCCGTCCGTCGCGCAGGTCGCCGAACACAGCGGCCTGTCGGAGGAGGACGTGCTCGTGGGAATGGAGGCGCTGGAGAGCTACAGCACTCTCTCGCTGGACGCGGAGCTGCCCGGCTCGGACGACGGGTACTCCCTGTCCGACACTCTGGGACGCGCCGAGCCCGGCTTCGAGCACATCGTCTACCGGGAGTCGGTCAAGCCCCGGCTGCGGCGGCTGCCCGAGCGTGAACGTCACATCCTGTACCTGCGCTTCTTCTGCGACATGACGCAGAGCAAGATCGCGGAGCAGCTCGGCATCTCCCAGATGCACGTCTCACGCCTCATCAGCCGCACCTGCGAGCGTCTCCAGCGGGAGGTCGACGCAGACACGGAGCCCGGGGCGGCACCCGCGCCCGCGGCCCCCGCCCCCACGCACCTCGAGGCGGCTTAGGGCACGTCGTTTGGATCTTCGCGGGCTCGCGACGCCCGGCCCGCCCATCTGCTGCGTTGTCGGAGTCGCCCGAGTACGCCCAGTACGAGGGCGATCCTCCGCCTGGCATCTGGACGCACCGGACGCCGCTCGCCGACCCACGAAGATCCAAACGACGCACCCTAGGCCCCTGCCCGCGGGGCCGGGACCTGCCCCGCCCCCGACGTCCGCGCCGGGGGCGGGGCGGGCGTCCCGGACGTTGCCGCGGGCCCCGGGACTTGGAGCAGCGGCTCGCAGACTTCGCCGTCCTGCCCGGAAGCGGCCGGCGAAGTCTGCGAGCCGCTGTGTCGCCTGCTCGTCAGCATGTCGGACCGGTCCCTGTCTGCGAAGGTGGACCTGTTGAGGGGGTGCCCGAGCACGGATGGCGTCGGAGGCGAAGGCGATGGAGGGCGACAGCCAGGCCCGGCAGGGCGGCTCGGCCACCGCTGTCGCCGCATGCGGCTACTGGCAGCGCCGGGGGATGCACACCCGTCCCGGCCAGGTGGCCGCCGCTCCGAGCGCTCAGCTGCTGCTGCTCGCGGTTCTCGCCGCCGCGGGCGAGGGCTCCGTCCTCGTACCGCGTCCCAGCGCCGGATGGCACGCCCCGCAGGCCCGGCTGCTGGGCCGTCCCGTGCACACCGTGCCCGTGCCCGTCGAGTGCGGGGGAGTGCCCGACCCGGTGGCGCTGCGTGAGACGGTGCGGCGTGCCCGGGCGGAGGGCGAGGAGCCGCGTGTGGTGGTGCTCTCCGTGGCCGACGACTGCACCGGTACCGCCGTACCGCCCGAGATGCTCCACGAGGTGTGCGAGGCCGCCGGCGACGAGGGGTTGCTGATCGTCAGCGACGAGAGCTGGCGCGACACTTCGCACGCGCCGCACGACACGGTCGTCGTCAGCCCGGCGGAGATGCTCCACGGCGGGCGGGAGTCCGACGCCGTCGTCGTCCTCGTGGGACTGGGCGAAGCCCTGCTGCCACAGGGGCCGCAGGCGGGGATCGCCCGCTTTCCCGACAGCGGACGCGGACGCGGCCTCGCAGGAACCGTGCGTGCCGTCCTCTCGGAACTGCGCGCGCAACTGCACGCCCCGGCCGACGGCGTGGTCGCCGACGCCCTCACCGAACCCGAGGTGACGCGCACTCGCCGGGTGACGGCGGCCCGCTCCTACGGTGCGCTCCTCGGCGCGCTGCACGACGTGTGCACCGCCGCCGGTGCACTGTGCAGGCCGCCGCAGGCAGGGCGGCACGTCTACGCGGATCTGGAACCTGTGCGTCCCCGGCTGGAGGCCCACGGCATCAAGGACTCCGCCGGACTCGAAGCCGAACTGGTGCGGCGGCTCGGCCCGTACGCGACGGGCGGGCACCGGCTCGGCGACGAGCCGCAGGCGCTGCGCGTGCAGCTCTCCAGCCGGCTGTTGACGGACGGCGATCCCGCGCCGGCGCCGCTTGCTTCGCCCGACGTCAGGGGGGCGCTCGACTCGCTGAGATCAGTTCTCGACGGACTGACCGCTCCCCGGGAGTGATCGAGGGCCGGACCGGACGCCGGCAGAGCGTGAGACGCGGACCCGTTCGCCGGACGCAGACGCAGACCCGTCGCCGGATCCGGAACCGGGCGGCTCCGGGACGCCGACGCGGTGCTCGCCGGGGCGGGCGGAGGCGGGTGCCCGCCGACCCGCGCGCCCCTCAGTCACCTCATTCACCCCCTCAGCCACCGCGCCGCTCATTCACCGTGCCCCTCAGCCCGTCGGCGTCCCCTCCCCGGCTCTCCTCCTCCTCAGCCGCCGCCACAGCGGAGGCAGCACGCCGATCAACGCGGTCAGAGCGACCGCCGCCGCCACCCCCTCCCACGGTTCGGGGAAGAGCACACCGCCGAGGATGCCGATGAGCGCGTACGTCACCGTCCAGGCCACACACGCGGGGGCGTTGCCGTGTACGAACTGACGCGTGGGCATCCGCGCGAGCAGGCAGGCCAGCATCACCGGTACGCGCCCCGCGGGGATCAGGCGCGACAGCACGAGCACCGCCACCCCGTGTGCGCGCAGCTTGTGCTGGGCCTGTGCGAGCCGGTCCGGCGGGGCGTGCGCCCGCAGCCGCTCCAGCCAGCGTGAACCGTTCCTGGAGCCGACTCCCCGCCGGCCGAGCGAGTAGAGCGTCACGTCCCCGAGGAAGGCGGCGCCCGTCGCGACCGCGAAGACCGCTGTCAGGGAGAGCGCCGGGACGCTCTGGTGGAGAGCCACCACCGCCGCGCCGCTGACGAGGGCGCCGGTCGGAACGACCGGCACCAGCGAACCGACCACCACCAGCAGGAACAGCGCCGGATAGGTGACGGCCTGCTGGGTCGGCTCCGGCGGGACCAGGCTCCCGGCCCCGCCCTCCCTGCCTGCTGCCGCGCCCCATCCGGCGGCCACGCCCCAGACTTCCGGCGGCAGCTGAACGGTCATCAGGCCATCTCCAGCCTTATGCTCTCGCCGTGCCCGAGCCGGTGCACCGCCACTTCCGGCGCCGACTGTCCGGCTTTCCGCGCGAACTCGTCCCCGGGGGAGTGGAATTCGTGCGGCCGCACCGCGTCCATGCCGATCGGCCAGTACGTGCCGTAGTGCACGGGGACCGCGCAGCGCGGACGCAGCCGCACCAGCGCCTCGGCCGCCCGGCCCGCGTCGAGGTGCCCCTCGCCCAGCCACGGGCCCCACCCGCCGACGGGGAGCAGCGCCACGTCGACGGGCCCCACCGCCTCGGCCATGCCGTCGAAGAGTCCCGTGTCACCGGCGAAGTACGTACGGGCGGCCCCCTCCACCACGTAGCCCAGGGCGGAGGCGTGGTGCGGGCCGTACGGCATGCGCCGTCCGTCGTGCGCGGCGGGCACCGCGTGCACGGTCACCTGCCCGCACGCGCCGCTCCCGCCTCCGGCGCTGCTGCTCACCGTGACCGTGTCACCGGCCGAGACCTCCTCCAACCGCAGGAGCGGAGCCAGCCGCCGCAGCCGGGGGAGTGCGCGCAGCGCGCCGCGCGGGACGAGCACCCGGGTGTGCGGGGCGAGGCGGGCGAGCGAGCCGAGGTGGAGGTGGTCGGCGTGCAGGTGGGAGACGAGCACGGCGTCCGCCGCCGCGGCCGAGGGCGGCGGCAGGTCTCCGCGCCGTCTGCGCAGGTGCGCCATGCGCCGTACGAGAAGCGGGTCCGTGAGGACGGTCACTCCCGAGTCGCGCACCGTGGTGGTGGCGTGCCCCCACCACGTGACTTCCACCGGCACCTTGTTCCTCCTCGTTCCTGCTCGTACCTCCCCGTTCATCCCCGTTCATCCTCGTTGCCGTGCGACCGGCCGGAACGCGGCCGGACGACCGGTTCCCGCTCTGCCGCGAGGGTATGCGCCGGGTTCCGGCGCGGGGAGGGCGCGGACCTGCCGTCCTTCAGAATGTGAAAAAGTGGAGAATATCCCGCGCGTCGAGCGGGTTCTCGTGTCCGTGACGGCGCGAGCGGAGTGGGGAGGAAGCATGCGACTGTGGTTGTTTCCCCCGGCCCCGCCCCTGACGGCTCCCCGGCGCTGGCGCAACCTGGGTGCCGCCGCGCTGCGGGTGCTCGCGGTGTGGACGGTCGGCACGCTCACCCTGCTGGTTCTCGCGGGCGTCCTGCCCGACTTCCGCCTCCAGTCGCCCGGCGGCGACAGCGCGACGTTCATCGGCACCACCGCCGCCATAGGGGCGGGGGTCTTCGGTCTGCTGAGCGCTCTGGTGTGGCCCGTGCTGGTACGGGCCCTGCTGCTGGTCCCCGCACTGGTCCTGGGCGCGCTCGTGTTCTTCCTCAACGGCTCGCTGCTGTGGCTGGCGTTGTCGCTCGTGCCCTACGGGCGCGGCGCGGCGGACCCCGGTACCGCCGTCGTCGTCGCGGCGGTGATGTCGGCGGCGTCCTCCGCGACGAGCACGGCGCTGGCCGTACGGGACGACGGCGCGTACCGCCGCCGCCTCGCCCGCCTCGCCGACCGGCGCCGCCGCCGCGAAGGCGCCCGGGAGGGGCCGCACACCCCGGGCACGGTCTTCGTGCAGCTCGACGGACTCGGCCACGGCATGCTGCGGGAGGCCGTACGCAGCGCGCCCGGCGAGCCTCCGCTGATGCCCACGCTCGCCGCGATGCACGACACCACGCACCGCCTCACCCGCTGGCGCACCGACTGGTCGTCGCAGACCGGCGCCAGCCAGCTCGGGATCTTCTACGGCTTCAACGGGGACGTCCCCGCCTTCCGCTGGTACGAGAAGGAGCGGGGCGAGGTGCTCGTCAGCAACCGCCCCAGCGGCGCCGCCGAGCTGCAGCGCCGCGCCGTGGAGGCGACCGGCGACCGCGGCCTGCTGGCGCAGGACGGCGCGAGCCGCGGGAACCTCTTCAGCGGCGGCGCCCAGCAGGTCGCCCTCGTGCTGTCGGTGGCCGCGCGGCGCGGACGGGAGAACCGCTCCCGCGCCGGGTACTTCGCCTATTTCTCGGACCCCGCGAACGCCACCCGTACCGCTGTGTCCTTCGTCGCGGAGGTCCTGCGGGAAGTGATCCAGTCGACGCGCGCTCGGCTGCGCGAGGAGCGGCCCCGGGTGTCCCGCGGCGGGCTCTATCCCCTCATCCGTGCGTTCGCCACGGTGGTGCAGCGTGACGTGGTCGTCGCCTCGGTGCTGGGGGACGTCTTCAGCGGACGCACCGCCGTCTACGCCGACCTCGTGGCCTACGACGAGGTCGCCCACCACTCGGGTCCCACCAGCCGGGACGCCCGCCTGGTGCTGCGCCGTCTGGACAGGTCTCTCGCCCTGATCGCCGAGGCGGCGGAGCGCGCGCCCCGTCCGTACCGCGTCGTGTTCCTCTCCGATCACGGTCAGAGCCAGGGGGAGACGTTCCGGGCGGCTTACGGACTCGGCCTGGAGGATCTCGTACGGGCGGGCTGCGGGCTCTCCGTCTCGCGGCGAGTGGGGCGCACGCACAGTGGCGCGGAGGCGCGCGAGGCGGCGCGCGCCGCGCTGCACCGGCCGGAGGACGGCCTGCCGGGGAGCGAACGCAGGCCGCCCCGGGGAGCGGGTCCGCTCGTGCTGGCCTCGGGCAACCTGGGGCTCGTCTCCTTCCCGGACGTTCCGGGCCGCATGTCGATGGAGCAGATGGACAAGCGGCACCCCGCCCTGCTCCGGACGCTGGCAGACCACCCGGGCATCGGCTTCCTGCTCGTGCACAGCGACGAGCACGGCCCCGTCGTGCTGGGCGGTGCCGGGCGCGCGCACCGGCTGAACAGCGGTGAGATCGTCGGGGGCGGCGACCCGCTCGCGCCGTTCGGGCCGGGGGCGGCCGAGACGGTGCGCCGCACGGCGGGGTTCCGCAACGTCCCCGACATCATGATCAACTCGGTGGTCGAGCCGGACACCGGCGCCGTGCACGCCTTCGAGGAGCAGATCGGCTCGCACGGCGGGCTGGGCGGGGCGCAGAACCAGGGCTTCCTGCTCTCCCCGGCCGAGCTGTCCGCCCCGGCCGGGGACGAGGAACTGGTCGGAGCGGAGCGGGTGCATCTGGTGCTGCGTCGCTGGCTGGGCGAGGCGGCGGAGGAGCCCGTACAGGACACCGGCCCGGCGTCGCGGCCGGGCCGGGAGGCGTTCCCGGTGGCGGGCCCGCGCGGGCCCGCCGCGGCGCCGGGCCCGGACCGGGAGGTCCGGGTGCCCGGACCCGAGGACGCCCGCAGCCGCCGCGGACGGGCGGCGCGCACCGAGGGCGGCGGCGGTCAGGAAGGCGCCGGGGACCGGCGCTCCTCACGCAGGGGCGCGCCCACCTCGTGAAGGTGCCGCAGCGCCTCACGCCATGACGCGACGAGCCCCGTCTCGTGGTAGCCGACGCCCAGCTCCGCGCAGTATTCGCGGACGATGACCTGCGCCTGGCGCAGATGGGGCGAAGGCATGTTCGGGAAAAGGTGGTGCTCGATCTGGTAGTTGAGCCCGCCGAGAGCGATGTCCGTCAGCCACCCGCCCGTCACGTTGCGGGAGGTGAGCACCTGCCGGCGCAGGAAGTCGGGCCGGTCGTCGCCGGTCAGCGTCGGCATGCCCTTGTGGTTGGGGGCGAAGATCGAGCCGAGGTAGACGCCGAAGACGGCCTGGTGCAGGAAGAGGAACGCGACGGCCATGCCGGGCGGCAGCACGACGAACAGCGCGGCCACGTAGCCCACGAGATGCGTGAAGAGCAGCAGCCCTTCCAGCAGCCGCCGCTTCATGTGCGGCTCCCGCAGCGCCCGGACGCTGGAGACGTGCAGGTTGAAGCCCTCCAGCGTCAGCAGCGGGAAGAAGAGCGCGGCCTGGTGGCGTCCGATGAATCCGGGCAGCCCCTTCGCCGCACGTGCCTGGTCCTGGGACCAGACGAGGATGTCGGGCGCGACGTCCGGATCCAGCTCCTCGTGGTTGGGGTTGGCGTGGTGCCTGGTGTGCTTGTTCATCCACCAGCCGTACGACATGCCGATGCCGAGGTTGCCGACGATCCGGCCGCCCACCTCGCTCGCCCTGCGCCCGGTGAAGACCTGCCGGTGGGCCAGGTCGTGCGCGGCCAGCGCCAGCTGCCCGAAGACCAGGCCCATGAACGCGGCGACCGCCAGCTGCCACCAGCTCTCGCCGAGCGTGAAGAACGCCGTCCAGCCGGCGACGAGGGCGAGACCCACGAGGGTCAGACGGACGGTGTAGTAGCCGGGCCGCCGCCGCAGCAGCCCGGCCTCGGCGATGCGGCGGGAGAGCCGTGCGAAGTCGCTTCCCCGGCGGCTCCGTCCGTCTTCCGGGGATGAGAGCGGCGGGGGCGTCACGGTAGCTGTCGTCATGCTTCAAGCGTCCCGGCGGGGCGGAGGGGCGGCCAGCCGCGCAGCACGCCTCTTGCCGGGGGTGCAGCCGTCAGGCAGGGGGTGGTGCTACGTCCACCCTTCCGACGGCGGGGACCGCTGCCGCCGCGGGACTGCCGGCCGGTGTCAGAAGTCCTGCGGAGACTCGTGCGCGTAGTGGCCGCCGCCCCGCCTGCGTTGCAGATGGATGCGTCTGGAGAGCCGGATGACGGGCCTGACCAGCAGCTCGACACTGCCGATGACGAAGCACCAGGTGCCCGCCGTCTGCCACGCGGAGAAGAAGAACATGACACTGCCCGCCAGGAACCACAGCGCGATGAGGATGTCGTTGACGACGGACGCGGACTCGTAGCGCTGACGGAGCATCAGTTCTTCGCGCGCCATGCGGAGCTTCAGTGACCGGTCCTTGTCCATGTGCGTGTGGCTGCCGTCCCCGCGGCTGCCGTCCCCGTGGTCGTTCGGCTGGGACACCTGTCTCCTCCTGGTGGACGGGCCGGCGGCGGACTGCTGATCGGCGCCGGCTGCCGGCGGCCCGCGCGCGCCGTCGCAGCCGGGTGTCCAGCGCGCGTGGCCGCACGCCTCTCCCGGTCCGCCGACGCCGTCGCCGGCCGCGTGGGTGCGTCGGGGGAGTCAGCCGTCGTGCGTCCAGCTCAGCAGCTCACCGGCCTGCCAGGTGTTGATGACGCGTTCCGCCGGTACACCGCACTCCACCGCCCGAGTACAGCCGTTGATCTGCCAGTCGAGCTGGCCCGGGGCGTGCGCGTCGGTGTCGATCGAGAAGAAGACCCCCGCGTCCACCGCCCGGCGCAGCAGCCGGCGCGGCGGATCGAGCCGTTCGGGGCGGCAGTTGATCTCCACGGCCGTGTCCGACTCCGCGCAGGCGGCGAACACGGCCTCCGCGTCGAACTCCGATTCCGGGCGCGCCCTGCTGCCCGAGAGCAGCCTCCCCGTGCAGTGCCCCAGCACGTCGACGAGCGGATTGCGCACCGCCGCGATCATCCGTCGGGTCATGTCCGCTCGGGGCATCCGCAGCTTGGAGTGGACGGACGCCACCACCAGATCCAGCTCCGCCAGCAGTTCCTCCTCCTGGTCCAGCGAACCGTCCAGGAGGATGTCGCACTCGATGCCGGTCAGCAGCCGGAACGGCGCCAGCCGCTCGTTGACCTCCGCCACCACGTGCAGCTGTTCGCGCAGCCGCTCCGCCGACAGACCCCGCGCGACGGTCAGCCGCGGTGAATGGTCCGTCAGCACCGCCCACTCGTGTCCGAGCGCCGCCGCGGTGCGTGCCATGGTCTCGATCGGGCTGCCGCCGTCCGACCAGTCGGAGTGCAGATGGCAGTCGCCGCGCAGCGCCTCGCGCAGCTCACCCGCCTCGCCCGGAGGCCGCGCCACGGCCCCGGCCTCGGTCTCCAGCTTCGCCAGGTAGCCGGGGACCTCGCCCCGCAGCGACTCACGTACGACCTGCGCGGTCTTCGGCCCCACACCCTTGAGCGACTCCAGCGTCCCGGCGGAAGCCCGCTGGGCCACGTCATCCGGGGTCAGCGTCGCGAGCACCTCCGCGGCGGTGCGGAAGGCCCGCACCCGGTACGTGGGTGCCTGGTCGCGTTCCAGCAGGAACGCGATCCGCTCCAGTGCAGTCCGGGGATCCAACGCTCGCCTCCTCGACGCCGCGTGACGCGTCCCTCCCGCGTCCTCGTGCGCTTCAGTCCACGGTGACCCACCCTCGCCCGCGGTGCGCGCCGGACGGGGGAACCGGGCCACGGAGCGCACGGGACAAGCACCGGGCGGCGCCTTGACAAAAAAAGTTGTCGGTGTGACGGTGGGGCCATGGATGACGTGGCAGTGATCGACGATCCGGGGGCGGCCGAGGTCTCGCTGGACCCCGTGCGTGCCAGGCTGCTCGCCGAGCTGTCCGAACCCGGCTCGGCGACCACGCTGGCGCAGCGGGTCGGGCTGACCCGGCAGAAGGTCAACTACCACCTGCGCGCGCTGGAGCGGCACGGGCTGGTGGAGCTGGTCGAGGAGCGGCGCAAGGGCAACTGCACCGAACGCATGATGCGGGCGACCGCTGCCTCGTATGTGATCTCGCCGAGCGTCCTGGCCGCGGTCGAGCCCGATCCCGAGCGGTCCCCCGACCAGCTGTCCGCGCGCTGGCTGCTCGCGGTGGCCGCGCGGCTGGTGCGCGACGTGGGTGAGCTGATCACGGGCGCGGCAAGGACCCGCAAGCGGCTCGCGACGTTCGCCGTCGACGGCGAGGTCAGGTTCGCCTCCGCGGCCGACCGTGCCGCCTTCGCCGAGGAGCTGGCAGCGGCGGCGACGTCGCTGATCTCGAAGTACCACGACGAGTCCGCTGCCGGCGGGCGGTCGCACCGAGTCGTGATCGCCGTGCATCCGGCAGTCCGACGAGAAGAGAAGGGTTGATGATGTTCGTTCCCGTGACCAGCATCCTGGTCGACGACCAGGACAAGGCCCTGGCGTTCTACACTGACGCGCTGGGCTTCGTGAAGAAGACCGACATCCCGGTCGGCGACGCCAAGTGGCTGACCGTCGTGTCGCCCGACGCGCCGGACGGCGTCGAGCTGCTTCTCGAGCCGGACGGCAACCCCGGCGTCCAGATCGACGGCAGGCCGGCCGCGCAGGTGTACAAGAAGACGCTCTACGACGCGGGCATTCCGTTCACCATGCTCGGCAGCACGGACCTGCAGAAGGACTGCGAGCGGATGAGGGAACACGGGGTCAGGTTCACCCAGGAGCCGACGAAGACCGATTTCGGCGCGCAGGCGGTGTTCGACGACACCTGCGGCAACCTCATCGTCCTCACCCAGCAGGACTGATCACGGTGGACGAGCACCGGCGTCTCGCGAAGGAGGTCGAGCTCGCCGCCACCCCGGAACAGGTGTGGCAGGCGATCTCGACCCCGGAGGGCATGTCGCTCTGGTTCGTGCCGCACGAGCACACGGACGGGGAGATCGAGGCCGACTTCGGTGGCGGCAACAGCCAGGCCGGCCGGGTGCTGGAGCGGGAGCCGGGCAGGCGGGTCGTCTACGGAGCTCCCGGCCCGGACGGCGAACCCCCGATGACGATCGAGTTCCTGGTCGAGGGCAGGGAGGGCGGTACCACCGTGCTCCGCCTCGTCCAGAGTGGATTCTTCGGCGGCGACGACTGGGAGGACGAGTACGACGGCTTCGGCAAGGGCTGGGACATGTTCCTCCACAACCTGGCCGGGTACTTCCGGTACTTCGCCGGGCTGCCGGTGACCAACGTGGTCGCCACCGGGTTCACCACCCTGCCCGGCGAGACCGTGTGGGCCCGCCTGACCGGCCGGCTCGGCGGGGATCCGGCGCTCGGCGAGCGGGTGCGCCTCACCCCGGAGGGCCTCGAACCCATCGAGGGCGTGGTGGACCTGCGCGACAGGCTGCTGCTCGGCATCCGCACCGAGCACGGTTTCAGCCGCTTCATGGCCGACGATCTGCACCACATGGTGAGCACGACCCACTACTTCTACGGCGTCACGGTGGACCGCGAGTCCCGCACCGCCGCCTGGCAGTCCTGGATCGACCGCCTCACCGGGAACGAGAAGCCGTGACGGACCCCTCCCCGCGTCGTCGGCGGGCCTGATCGCCGGCGGTCACCGGCCGGCGGGGACTCACCCCGTCCGGTCGTCCGCGGGCACCGAGAGCCACACTGCCGTGTCGGCGGGCACCTCGCCGTCCGTCACGGGGGCGCTGGCCAGCAGCGTCCGGACGCCCTCGGGAAGCCGCAGCGGGGCGGGCCCGAAGTTGACCACGCAGCGCAGCCCGCTGCCGCGGTCGAAGGCGAGGTGGGAGGCGCCGGGCGGAGTGAGCAGCCGCAGCGGGCCGCCCGAGCGTGCGGGATGGTCCCGGCGGATGCGCAGCGCCGTCCGGTAGAGGGTCAGCATGGAGTCCGGATCGTCCTGCTGCGCCTCGGCCGTGAGAGCCGCCCAGTCGTCCGGCTGCGGGAACCAGCAGTCCGCTGCTGCGGCCGCGGAGAAGCCGTACGGCGGAAGACTCCCCGACCAGGGAAGAGGCACGCGGCAGCCGTCCCGTCCGCGCTCCGTGTGCCCCGAGCGTTCCCAGACGGGGTCGCGGAGCCGGTCGTCGGGCAGCTCCGCCTGCGGGAGTCCCAGCTCCTCGCCCTGGTAGACGTACGCGGTCCCGGGCAGCGCGAGCATCAGCAGCGCCGCGGCACGTGCCCGCCGCCGCCCCGAGCGTCCTCCGCCGAAGCGGGTGACCGGCCGTACCGAGTCATGGCTGGAGAGCACCCAGGTCACCGGGGCGCCGACCGACTCCATCGCGCGTGCCGAGTCGCCGATCACCCGGTGGAGTTCGGGCTGCTCCCAACGGCACTCCAGAAAGGCGAAGTTGAACGTCTGCTGCATTTCGTCGGAGCGTACGTAACGGGCGAGGCGCGAGGGTTCGAACACGGCCGCCTCGGCGACGAGCACCCTCTCCCGCGGCGCGCAGGAGCCGGGAGGTCCTGCCGGATGGCTGCTCAGCAGGGTGCGCCAGCGCCGGTAGAGGGGGTGCAGCTCCTCATGGTCGTAGTAGGGCATGAGGTGGTTGCGTGCCGGGTCCTCGTGCTGCCCGGCTCCCGCGTCCGGCAGGCCGCGGGCCTTGAACAGCGCGTGGGCGACGTCCACGCGGAAGCCGTCCACGCCGTGGTCCAGCCACCACCGCATGATGCGTGCGAACTCGGCGGGCACCTCGGGGTTGCGCCAGTCGAGGTCCGGCTGTTCGGGAGCGTGCAGGTGGAGATACCACTCGCCGTCGGCGGTCCGCGTCCAGGCGGGGCCGCCGAACGCGGACCGCCAGTCGTTGGGCGGCTCCGCGCCGTCCGGACCGCGCCCCGGCCGGAAGATGTAGCGGTCCCTGGCGGGGTCGCCGGGCGGCGCCGCGAGCGCGCTGCGGAACCAGGGGTGTTCGTGCGAGGTGTGGTTGGGGACGAGGTCGACCAGGACGCGCAGCCCCAGGCGGTGCGCCTCGGAGGTGAACGCGTCCAGGTCGGCGACCGTACCGACGTCGGACGCCACCGCGGTGTGGTCGCTGATGTCGTACCCCGCGTCGACGAGCGGCGAGGGGCAGAACGGCGTGAGCCACACCGCGTCGACGCCCAGTCCGTGCAGGTGGGGCAGGCGCTCCCGCGCTCCGGCGAGGTCGCCGACCCCGTCACCGTCGGAGTCGGCGAACGAGCGCGGGTGTATCTCGTAGCAGACGGCGTCGCGCCACCACTCGTCCCGTGCGCCGCCCCCGACGTGCCCTTCACCGCTCACGTGCCGGCCCTTCCGTGCCGCTGCGGCGGCGCGCGAGGGGGTTCCTTGCGGTGGCGGCCGCCTGCGGGGTGCCGTCACGCCCCGGGCGTCCGGGCGTCGGCCGGCTCACTCCGTGCGTTCCAGACGCGCGACGCCGATGTGCGCGTCAGCCATGCCGTAGAAGACGTAGCGCACGCCGTCGATCTCCTCGACCGCCGTGGGGAAGACGACGTTCGGCACCGTTCCCGAGCGCTCCTCCTCCGTCTCCGGGGCCATCAGCGGCCGGGAGGAGCGTGCGAGGACCTTCGCCGGGTCGGCCGGGTCGAGGATCATCGCCCCCGCCGCATAACTGACCTGCTGATTCGGCACGAACGGGTCCTCGATGCTGCCCGAGACGCCGTGGTGGATCAGCAGCCACCCCTCCTCGACCTGGATCGGCGCCGGCCCGGCGCCGATCTTCAGGCTCTCCCAGGGGTGTTCGGACAGCGCGACGAGACGGTGGTCGCGGGGCCGGGTGAGCGCGGTGATGTCCTTCTCGGCCTCCGCGACCGGGACGTAGGAGATCCAGATGCCCGGACGGTCGTCGCTCACGCCCGCGGGCAGATGCACCCCTTCACCGGGCCGGAACCAGGAGAGGTCCCACATGGGCCGGTGCAGCATCGCGTACGCGGGCGCACCGTCGGGGCCGGGCACCGGCGCCGGGAAGTGCACGACGTCCTTGTTGGGGAAGAGGTTGAGGTCGGTGTCCAGGTCGGCCTGGTAGGCGAACTGGAGCGGGCCCAGACGCCGCCACTCGCGCAGGTCCTGCGAGACGGCGAGCGCCGGTTTGGGCCCGAGCGGCCCGTAGGCGACGTAGGACATCACGTGGTGCCCGAGGCTCGGGATCCACGTCACCCTGGGGTCCTCGACTCCCGCGTTGTTCTTGCCGCGCTCCCAGCCCTCGTCGGGTGCGAGCACGACGCCACGCCGGGTCACGCCCGTCGGGACGCCCTCGGTCAGGGTCACTTCGGCCAGACCGACGCGGGAGACGTTGCCCTCGGCCACGAGGCGGGGCAGCAGGTGCAGGGTCCCGTCCTCCGTACGTCCCGAGGCGGGGTTGAGGACGCCTTCCGCTTCCAGCGGGTCCCCCGGGGAGGGCGACATCACGACGCCTGCACGGACGAGGCGGTAGGGGATGCCGTCGGTGGCGGGGAGTGCGGTGCGGTCGTTCACTGTGCGATCAGCCCTTGATTGCGGAGTCGATGTCGGTCTGGGTGAAGTGGCGCTGGAAGAGGAGGAAGAGCACGACGGCGGGGACCGCCAGCACGCACGCCCCGGCCATCACGGCGCCCGTCGGGTTGTCGACGGTGCCGCGCAGATTGCTCATGAAGCCCGCCAGCGAGACCGCCAGCGGCTGCATGTCCGCGTCCTTGGTCACCAGGAACGGCCAGAGGAACTCGTTCCACGGCCCGATGAAGGTGAGGAGGGTGCCGGTCAGCAGCGCGGGACGGGCCAGGGGGAGGGCCACGCGCCACAGGACGCGGAACTCGCCGGCGCCGTCGATCCGTGCCGCTTCGAAGAGTTCGGCGGGGAGCTGGAGGAAGAACTGGCGGAAGAGGAAGACAGCCGTGGAGTTGACCGCGAAGGGGAGGATCATCCCCAGATAGCTGTCGCCGAGTCCGTAGTCCCGCACCACCAGCACGTACAGCGGCAGCATCAGCAGCTGGAACGGGACCGTCTGGACGAGCAGCAGGGTCGCGAAGAGCGTGCCGCGCCCGCGGAAGTGCAGCCGGGCCAGGGCATATCCGGCGAGTACGCCCAGGACCAGCGTGCACAGCAGCACACCGATGGTGAACACTCCCGAGTTGACCAGCGAACTGCCCAGCGAGACGGCGCCGTTGACGGCCTCGTAGTTCTGGGTGCCGCTGCTGCCCGGCCGCGGCAGCGCCGATCCGAGTTCGCCCGTGTTCGCCTTCTGCAGCGACTCGCCGAACATGTACAGGAACGGGAAGAGGAAGGCGACGGCACCCAGCAGGAGCACCGCCATCTTCAGCGGACCGCCGGAACTGCGGCTGTGCTTCACGGCTCAGCCCTCCTTCTTCTCGGTGAACCTGCGGGCGACGAGGGAGAGCGCCACCACGAACAGCACGAGCACGACGCCGAGGGCGGCGGCGAAGTCCGGGTGGGCCTGCTCGATGCCCTTCTGGTAGAGGACCAGCACGGGCGAGGCCGAGGCGTGATCGGGCCCGCCGCCACCGGTGAGCAGGTACGGCTCGCTGAAGAGGTTGGAGCCGGTGATGATGGCGTAGACGGTGACGAGGGTGGTGGCGGGCCGTACGCCGGGCACCGTCACCGTCAGGAAGCTGCGGACACGGCCCGCGCCGTCCACGGCGGCCGACTCGTACAGCTCCCCGGGGACGCTCTGCAGGGCGGCCAGGTAGAGCATCACGAAGAAGCCGAGGTTCTTCCACGTCACGAAGACGGCCACGACGGGCATCGCCAGCGACGAGTTGACCAGCCACGAGGGGTCGGGCGCCAGGCCGCCCAGCGCGTGGTTGACCAGTCCGTCCGTGCCGAAGAGGTAGCTCCACACCGCGACGAGGGCGACGCTCGCCGTGATGTACGGAAGGTAGTAGGCAGCCCGGAAGAAGGAGCGCAGCGGCAGCTTCGAGTTGAGCGCCGAGGCGAGGACCAGGGACAGCACAACCGTCAGCGGCACGTTGATGACGAGGAAGACGGCGATGTTGTAGAAGGAGCGCTGGACGACCGGGTCGGTGAAGACGTCCTGGTAGTTGCGGAGTCCCACCCACGGCGCGTCCACTTCCGTGCCGGGCGCGGTGAAGTAGAAGCGGTGGAAGGACATCCACACCGTGTAGCCGAGCGGCACGGCGAAGACCACGAGCAGGAAGAGCGCGTACGGGGAGACGAACAGGGCACCCAGCGGCAGCCTGCGCAGCCGGCGCCCGTCGGCGGGCGCACGTGATATGAGGGGGAGACTCATCGGGACCTCGGTATCCGTCAGTACTCGTCGAGGATCTTGGTGACGTCGCGGGAGGCGTCGCGCAGCGCCGGGGCGGGCCGTTCACGGCCGAAGACGACGGAAGCCGTCCACCTGTCGCGCACGGCCTGCCACATGTCGATGGAGCCGGCGACGCTGGGCACCTCGACCGTGCGGTCCGCCTGCTCGGCGAAGCTCCTGTACGCGGGGTTCTTCTCGAACCACGGCCCGTAGGTCTTCAGCAGATCCGGACGCATGGGCATCTGGCCCGTGACATCGAGGAACCGGCCGTCCTGCCGCTCGGACGTGGCGAACTTCAGCACGTCCCAGGCGGTGGCCCGGTTCTTGCAGGCGCTGTACATCGCGACCGACTTCTCGTCGGAGAAGGTGCTGGTCTCGTCGAGCGAACGGCCCTGCGAGGTGGGCACGGGAACGACACCCCAGTCGATGCTGTCCTTGTACGCCGCCACCGCCCACGGCCCGGCGATGGTCATCGCGGCCTTGCCCGAAGCCATGGCGTCGCCGGGGAAGAGCTCCTGGGGCGCGAGCTTCTCGCGGTAGACGCTCCGCCAGAACTCCACCACCCTGCGGCCCGCGGGGCTGTCGAACTGGGGCTTGCCGTCCTTCACGAGCTGCTTCCCGCCGCTCTCCGCGATGAAGGACGCGTAGAAGTCGTACCAGGACTGGAAGAACTCGCTGCTGGGCGCGGGCCAGATGGCCGCCTTCGCCGCGCCGCTGCGGACGATCCTGCGGGAGCTGTCCAGGAAGTCGTCGTACGTCGACAGCTTCGGGTGCTCCGGATCGAGCCCCGCCTTCCTGAACAGCTTCTTGTTGTAGAGGATCATCACCGGGTTGCTCTTCCACGGCAGTTGGTAGAGCCTGCCGTCCTCGGAGCGGTACTGGCCGGCCCGTTCGCCCGTACGCGAGGTGACGTAGCGCTCGCCGTCCGGGAAGTCGTCGAGCGGGACGAGACCGGCCTGCTTCTGGAACTGCGGCACCGACGCGGGCGAGGTGTTGAAGACCAGACACGCGCTGTTGCCCGCGACGATCGAAGCGCTGAGCGCCTCCTCGGAGGTCTTCCCGGCCGGAATCTGCTGGGCCTTGATGCGCTGTCCCGGATGCGCCTCGTTCCACTCGGCGACCATCTTCTCGCCCCAGGCCACCTCTTGGGCGTTGTTCGACAGCCACACGGTGATCGGGCCCCGGGAGGACGCCGCCGTGGCGCTGTCGGGTGCCGTACGGGCACAGCCGGCGCTCGCGCCCGTCAGCGCGAGTGCGAGCAGCGCCGCTGCCGTCTTCCTCAGCAAGGCTCACTCCGTACTGTCGGTCCGGCTGCGGTGCGCGCACCCGGAGTCGTGCGGTCCCCGGCGGAAGCGGGGCGGGGAAGCGAAGCTCCGGCCGGTGCTCCTCCAGCCGGTGCGGGGCCCATCGAAGCGCGCGGCAGCAGCTCCGCCGGGGCGAGTTCGACGTCGTCCGCACGGCCCGCGGAGACGACTTCGTCCAGAGCACGCGCTGCGGCCGCGCCCCAACTGAGGGCGTCCGCCCGCGCGGAGGCCAGAGGGGGATGCGTGTAGGCGGCGAGGGGGGTGTCGTCGTAGCCGACGACGGAGAGGTCCTCCGGTACGGCCAGGCCCAGTTGGTGGGCGACGGCCAGACCGGCGGTCGCGGACAGGTCGTTGGCGTAGACGATGGCGGTGGGCCGCTCGTCGCCGAGCGCCAGCAGCTCGCGGGTCGCCGCCGCGCCGCCGTCGGCGGTGAACCCGCCCGGCAGCACGGGTCCGGGGGTCAGCCCCGCCGCGCGAACGGCCGCTTCCCACGACTCCTGCCGCCGGCGCGAGTGCCTGAACTCCTGCGGCCCGGCCACGTGGGCGATGCGCCGGTGCCCCAGCTCCACCAGGCGCCCGACGGCGTGGGTGAAGGCAGGACGGTCGTCCAGACCGACCGCGCACAGCCCCTGCGCGCATTCCGGATCGCCCACCACCACGGCGGGCAGGCGGAGCCGTCCGGTGAGGGCGGGACGGGGGTCCTCGACCCGCATGTCGGTGAGCAGGACGCCGTCGACGCGGCGGTCGGCCGCCAGCCGCTCGTACGCCGCCGCCTCGTTGCCGGGGCCGGTCACGTGCAGCACGAGCGAGTCGCCCCTGGGCGAGAGCACCGATTCGACGCCGGCGATGAAGGCGGGGAAGAACGGGTCGGCGCCGATGGCGTCGGTCTCCCGCGTCAGGACGAGACCGAACGCCCCGGCCTTTCCGTGGGAGAGGGCCTGGGCGGGGCGGCTGGGGCGCCAGTCGAGTTCGGCGGCGGCGGCGAGGATGCGCGTCTTGGTGTCCTCGGCCAGACCGGGGCGGCCGTTCAGCGCGAAGGAGACGGCGCTCGGGGAGACGCCGGCGAGCTTCGCCACGTCCGCGATGGTGGGACGCCGGTCTCTTGCTGCCATGGAACGGGCCTGTCTGTACGTCGGTGGTGGGCGCGCCGACGCCGGGTCGGCGTGCGTCGGCGGGGGTGCGCACGCGGCGCACCGCGCAGAGCGGTGACGAAGTGCGCAGTGTCGGGCGTTATGTTGCGTTTAAACCGCTTTAACTCCCGCGCAATGCCTGCACTTAATCGGATGGCCGTACGAGGTGTCAACGGGTGTGCGGCGAATCTTCTCCACCGCCCCTGGGCCGCACCGGGCCGCCGCCGGTGTCGCCGCCCGTCGGCTGCGCCTCCGCCGGCCGCGCTTACCGGGGAGGTAATCGACCCGGGGAGCGGTGCACGGCACGGTGAGGGGACGGGTCCCGGACCGGCGCACTCCGGCCCGGGGCCCGTCTCCTGCGTGATGCACTGGGCCGTCAACTCCTCGGAGCTGCGCGGCCGTCGGGTCCGAGCCGCGTGCCGGCACTCCGGACCCCTGCCGTGGGGTACGGGTGCGGGGTACGGGGTGCGGCTACGGCACGAGCAGCCGCAGGTTCCTGGCCGTCTCCGGACCGGCGGGCAGGAACGCCTCCACCGCGAGTTCCGAGACGGTCACGTCCACCGGTGTGTTGAAGGTGGTGATCGTCGAGAGGAACGAGAGCCTGTGCCCCTCGTGTTCGATGACGAGCGGCAGTGCGAACGGGCTGTCGCCGCCGGCGCTCTCCTCACCGCCCGGCGGCAGCGGGAAAGCCGTGACCTCCTCGTACAGCGTGCGCAGCTCCTCGGACCGGAGCAGCGCCAACTGCCGTTCCATCTGCCGCAGCAGATGACCGCGCCATTCGCGGAAGTTCCGGATGCGCGGTGCCAGACCCCGTGGATGCAGGGTGATGCGCATGGCGTTGAGGGGCGGAGCGAGCAGGTCGACGGAGACGCCCTCCAGCAGCATGGCGATGCCTCGGTTGGCCGCGATCACGTCGTACGTACCGTCCACGGCGAGCGCCGGGTACGGCTCGTAGGCCGAGACCGTCCGCTCCAGGTCGGCGCGGAGGGACTCCAGAGCGGGGGAGTCCGTCGGCGTCCGCGGGAAGTGGGGCGCGTAACCGGCCGCCACGAGCAGGGAGTTGCGCTCCCTCACGGGCACGTCCAGCTGCTCGGCCAGCCGCAGCACCATGCCGCGGCCGGGCACGGAGCGGCCGGTCTCGATGAAGCTGATGTGGCGGGACGAGGAGCCGGCCCGCAGGGCGAGTTCGAGCTGGCTGAGTCCCGCGCGCTGCCGCCAGCCGCGCAGCATCGGGCCCACCGCGCTGCGTCCGCCGCCCCGTTCGCCTCCGGCACCCTGTTCGCCGCCGCCCCGTTCGCCTCCGGCGTGGCCGCCGTTCCGCGCGTCTCCGGCGGCCGGACCCCTCTCGGCGCTCGTCATGGGCCAAGCCTACGGCGCGAGTCGGCCTCGTCGGCCGCCCGCCGGGCGTGCCGGGCTGCCGGATCCTACGCTTGTGGGAGACCTCGAGAGGAAGCGAGAACCACCTCATGGCCCCCGAAGCTCTGAGCCGGCAGCAGACCGAGGAAGCACTGGCCGGCCTGACCGGCTGGACGACGGACGGCGAGAGCATCAGCCGTACGTACTCCTTCGCCAAGCATCTCCCCGCCGCCGCGATGGTCGTCCATGTGGCCGCCATCCAGGAGGAGTTGAACCACCACTCGGAGATGTCGCTGGGCTACAGCAAGCTGTCGGTGACGGTGAACACCCACAGCGTCGGCGGAAAGGTCACGGACAAGGACGTCCAACTCGCCCGCCGCATCGAGGAGATCGCGTCCGGACACGGCGCGAGCTGACACCGCCGCGACCGGCCGGGGCCCGGCGGCCGGGGTTCGCAGCCGGCCGCCGGGCCCCCTCCCCGGCGCTGTCAGTCGGTCCTCAGGGTCAGGCCGTACTCCGACAGCGGTTCGCTCACCGGCTGGTAGTAGGTGGTGCCTCCGACGGAGCAGTCGCCCGAGCCGCCGGACGTGGTCCCCTGCGCCTGGTCGCTGGAGATGAACGGCCCGCCGGAGTCGCCGGGTTCGGCGCACACGGTGCTCCGTGTCAGTCCCTCGACCGTGCCCTCCTCGTAGGTGATGGTCGCTTCGTGCTGTTCGATCGTGCCGCAGCGCCACCCGCTGGTCGATCCGGAGCGGCAGACCGACGAACCCGCCGGCATCCGCTGCGACCCGGAGACCGTCACGTTCGCGCCGCCCGTCCCCTTCACGTACGGCGTCGCCCGCCAGCCGCTGTTCGCCTCGACCCAGCCGTAGTCGTCGCCCGGGAAGGAGCGGGCCCGCACGGTGCCCTGTGACGCCCGGTTGTGACCGGTCGTCTTCGCACCCGCCCTGCCGCAGTGCCCGGCCGTCAGGAAGCCCTCCTTGCTGCCCTTGGTGACGGAGAAACCGATCGAGCAGCGCGTGGAACCGTTGGCGTAGTACGCGTCCCCGCCGCGCAGGTCGTCCGCGTAGAGACGGGGGCGCTCCGCTGACTGCGTCACCCGGACAAGTCCCGGCGTGGCACCGCTCCTTGTGAGGAAGTCCTTCGCCGCAGCGGGCTGACCCGCCCGTACGAGCACGCTGTTGGACTGCACGTCCACCGCCCAGACGGACGCACCGCGAGGCGCCCGCTTCAGAGCCGTACGGTCCAGAGCCTCCTTGGCCGTCTCAAGTTCGGCGAAGCTGTGTTCGACCACTTTGGCGGTGGCACCGGCGGCGGTGATCACGCGAGTGTCGCGCCGGTCGGTGGTGGCCACGGTCAGCTTCGAGGTCGATCCGGTGACCCAGGCGCCTCCGTAGCGGGGCCCCAGCTTCTTGCGGAGGGACCTCTCGACGGCCGCCGCGCGCCGCTCGTTGACGAGCCGGGTCCTGGCCTGGGACGTGGTGATGCCCAGGTCGCGGCTGATGCTCTTGAGCATCCCGGGAGCCACCTCGGGTGCGGGATCCGCACCGCCGACGGGGGCCTGCCCGGGGGGAGAGGGCTCCGCGACGGCGGGCAGGGAGCCGATGGCGAGGGCGCCGACGGCCATGGCCGTGGCGGCGAGGACAGGGACCTTACGGGGCATGCGCTCTCCTCGTTCGCTGGTGCACGGGCGTGACCGGCCCATGCTTCAGCGTCCGGCCGCTCTGCGAGCGGCACCACCGGTGGGTGGACCAGATGGGCGCACGTGCCGGCCGCCGGCCGGGGGACCACGACGCGGCCTGTCGCGTCAGGGGCGGGACCGGGCCGTGAGGTGCACGGTCTCGTGCACGGTGTGCCTCCGTCCTCACCTGACGGGACGAGAGCGGCGCACGCCGGTGGGCTCGTTCGTGCCGCTGTGCCCCACGGCGGACGCCGCTGCCCGGTGGTCCCGGGCAGCGGCGTCCGCCGTCGCACGACCGCAGGCCGCGCCTGCGCGGCGCTGAACTCCCCCCGGACGGTCAGCCGGTGAAGTGCATCGAGTCCGGGTCGGGGCCCAGCCGGGTGCCGGAGTCGAGGCCGGCGACGGTGTCCAGGTCGCCGGCGTCCAGCTCGAAGTCGAAGACGTCGATGTTCTCCCTGATACGGGCGGGGGTGACGGACTTCGGGATCACCACGTTGCCCACCTGGAGGTGCCAGCGGAGCACGACCTGCGCGGACGTCTTGCCGTGCTTCTCGGCGAGGGCCTTCAGCTCCGGCTCCTGCAGCAGCTCCTTGCCCTGGCCCAGCGGCGACCACGCCTCGGTCGCGATGCCGTGGTCCGCGTGGAAGGCGCGGGGGCCGCTCTGCTGAAGATGCGGGTGGAGCTCGATCTGGTTGAGGGCCGGCACGGTGCCCGTCTCGTCCAGCAGCCGCTGCAGGTGCGGCGGGTGGAAGTTCGAGACGCCGACGGCCTTCGCCCTGCCCTCGGCGTGGATCTTCTCGAAGGCCTTCCAGGTCTCCACGTACTTGCCGGTGTCCGGCATGGGCCAGTGGATGAGGTACAGATCGACGTAGTCCAGGCCGAGGCGCTCCAGCGAGGCGTCGAAGGCCCGCAGGGCGGAGTCGTGGCCCTGCTCGGAGTTCCACAGCTTGGTCGTGACGAAGAGGTCCTCGCGGGGCACACCGGAGGCGGCGATGCCCTGACCCGTGCCGCGCTCGTTCTCGTAGACGGCCGCCGTGTCGATGCTGCGGTAACCCGCTTCGAGCGCGGTGCCCACGGCACGCGCCGCCTCGTCGTCGGGCACCTGCCAGACGCCGAAGCCGAGCTGCGGCATGACGCTGCCGTTGTTGAGGGTGATGGCGGGAACGTTGCTCACGAGCGTTCGGTCCTCACGTTCGGATAGACGGTGCGCATTCCACCTGGTCAACGGTCATCCGCGGCGGGACATTCCGAGGGCGACCGGCTCGCCCCGCCTCACCTGCGGTCAGTGCTGGTAGAGCGCTTCGATCTCGACGGCGTAGGCCGTCTCGATCGCCTTCCGCTTCAGCTTCAGCGACGGTGTGACGAAGCCGTGTTCCTCGGTGAACTGCGCGGCCAGTATCCGGAAGGTCCGGATCGACTCGGCCTGGGAGACCTGGGTGTTGGCGGCCACGACGGCACGCCGGACCTCGGTCTCCAGATCCGGGTCGCGCACGAGTTCCTGGGCCCGCATCTCCGGCTTCTCCCGCATCGCCAGCCAGTGCGTGACGGCATCCGGGTCGAGGGTGACGAGAGCCGAGACGTACGGGCGGTCGTTGCCGACCACGATGCACTGGGCGACCAGCGGGTGAGCGCGCACGCGCTCCTCCAGCACGCCGGGGGAGACGCTCTTGCCGTTGGAGGTGACCAGGATCTCCTTCTTGCGCCCGGTGATGGTCAGATAGCCGTCCTCGTCGAGCGAGCCGAGGTCGCCCGTCGCGAGCCAGCCGTCGTGCAGGGCTTCGTCGGTGCCCTTGGGGTTGTTGAGGTAGCCCTGGAAGACCTGGCCGCCGCGGAGCCAGATCTCCCCGTCGTCGGCGATGTGCACCGTCGTGCCGGGCAGGGGCTGGCCCACGGTGCCGAACTTGGTCCGGCCAGGCGGGTTGACGCAGGCTCCGGCGCTGGTCTCCGTCAGGCCGTAACCCTCGTAGATGCGCATGCCGATGCCGTCGAAGAACAGCCCGAGGCGCCGTTCCATCGCCGAGCCGCCCGACATCGCCGCATGGCACCGGCCGCCCAAGGCTTCGCGGAGCTTGCTGTAGACGAGCGTGTCGAAGACCTGGTGCTTCACCCGCAGGGCCGGGCTCGGGCCGGGGCCCGTGCGGAACGCCTTGTGCTCGACCGCCTCCGCGTAGCGGACCGCCACGTCCACCGCCTTCTCGAAGGGGCCGATCTTGCCTTCGAGTTCGGCCTTGCGGCGCGACGCCTGGAAGATCTTCTCGAAGAGGTGCGGCACGGCGAGCATGAACGTCGGCTTGAAGGACTCCAGGTCCGGGAGCAGCGCCTCCGCCGCCATGACGGGCTGGTGGGCCAGCTTGACCTTCGCGCGGATGCACACCAGCTGCACCATCCGTCCGAAGACGTGGGCGAGCGGCAGGAAGAGCAGCAGGGAGGGCGGTTCGCCGGGCTTGGAGCTGAAGACTTCCTGGTAGCGGCTCATCAGGGCGTCGGAGTCTGCGAGGAAGTTGGCGTGGGTGAGGACACACCCCTTGGGGCGTCCCGTCGTGCCGGACGTGTAGATGATCGTGGCCGTCGAGTCCGGTGTGACGGCGAGCCGGTGGCGGTGGACGATGTCGTCGTCCAGGTGGGTGCCGGCGGCCATGAGTTCCTTCTCCGCCTGCGCGTCGAGCTGCCACAGCCTCTTCAGCCGCGGCAGCCGGTCGATGACGGAGCCGACCGTCATGGCGTGGTCCTCGTGCTCGACGATGGCCGCGGCCACCTCCGCGTCGTGCAGCATCCAGCAGACCTGCTCGGCGGAGGAGGTGGGGTAGACGGGCACGACGTGGGCTCCGACGGCCCACAGGGCGAAGTCGAGGAGGGTCCACTCGTAGCGCGTGCGGGACATGACGGCGACGCGGTCCCCGAAGCGGATGCCCTCGGCCAGCAGCCCCTTGGCCATGGCCAGTACCTGATCGCGGAATTCGGCGGCGGTCACGTCCTGCCACTCGCCTGCTGAATCCTTACGGCACAGAGCAACCCGGTCGGGGTCCTCGGTGGCGTAGTCGAAAACGGCGTCAGCCAGCCCCCCAACTTGGGGCGTGGGCGCCACAGCCGGGACGGTGAACTCGCGCAATGGTTCTGCTCCTCGACGTGCAGTGCACAGCTGTATGGCACAGCGCGAGCGACCGTATCCGATGAAACGGCTGGTGGGGAGGGGTACTGATTTCAACAGCCCGGGCATTTGCGGGCATTTCGGGAGCTCGTCGTGAGGTTGTTGCACCCCGCACGACTTTTCTGCACTGAACCTCCCCGAGTAAACCGGCCGCTCAGTACGGTGGCGTACGCCAAGCCGCGAAACCACCCGGCACCGGACGAAACACCCTCCGCCGAGCTGTGCGTTCCGGCACCCGAGTATGCCGCACCCCACCACAGGGCGATCGTCCGCGCCGTGACGCATCACACCGCACCGGCCGGCCCGTGCGGCCCGTTCCGTGCTCCGGAGGCTCTCACCACGCCGATACAATTCTGCCGGTGCACCACGTCGCGTCGGTGCAGACGGCCCGTACGGCGAAGGAGGTCCGTACGCCGCAGCCGTACGTACAGAGGGAGTTCATTGCACCGCCTGGCACGACTGGCCGACCCGTACATCGCACTGCTTCTCGGCACCGTGCTCCTCGCCGTCCTGTGGCCGGCGAGCGGCGGCGTCGCCGCCGGTTTCGGGTGGGGCACCAAGGCCGCCGTCGGACTCATCTTCTTCCTCTACGGTGCCCGGCTCTCCTCCCGGCAGGCGCTGGAGGGCGTACGTCACTGGCGGCTTCATCTGACGGTGGTGTTCTGCACGTTCGCCGCCTTCCCGCTGCTCGGGCTGGCGACGCGCGGGCTCGTGCCGCACGTCCTGACGCCCGAGCTCCAGGCGGGGCTGCTCTTCCTGTGCCTGGTGCCCTCCACCGTCCAGTCCTCCATCGCCTTCACCTCCGTCTCACGCGGCAACGTGCCCGCCGCCATCTGCGCCGGGACGTACTCCAGCCTCATCGGGATGGCCGCGACGCCGCTGCTGGCGGCCTGGCTGATCGGCGGTCACGCCGCGATCGGCGCCGACGCGCTGGTGGGCATCCTCTGCCAGCTGCTCGCGCCGTTCCTGGCGGGGCAGCTGCTGCGCCGCTGGATCGGCGGCTTCCTCACGCGCCACCGGCGGATCCTCGGCGCCGTCGACCGCGGATCGGTGCTGCTGGTCGTCTACACGGCCTTCAGCCAGGGCGTCGTCGAGGGAATCTGGGGCCGGATCACGCCGTGGCGGATGACCGCCCTCGTCGGCGTGGAGGCCGTACTTCTGGCGCTGATGCTGGTGCTGACCTGGTACGGGGCCGGGAAGCTGGGGTTCGCCCGCGAGGACCGCGTGGTGACCGTCTTCGCGGGCTCCAACAAGTCGCTGGCCGCCGGGCTGCCCATGGCGAGCGTCCTCTTCGGGGCGCACGCCGCGCCGGCGGTGCTGCCGCTGATGCTCTTCCACCAGATGCAGCTGATCGTCTGCGCGTTCATCTCCCGGCGCTGGGCCGCCGGGGCCCGGGACGTGCGGGCCCCGGGCGGGGCCGGGCAGACCGTCGGCGAGAGCCCGTCGCTCACGTACAGCAAGTAGGGCCCTGTTCGGCCGTGCGGTCGAACGGCGCTGCGGCCGTTCGGCCGTTCGGCCGTGCGGTCGTCCGGAGCTGCGGGCGTTCGGCCCTGCGGTCGTCCGTAGCACCGGGCAGTCCGGGGAAGTGAGGGAGCGCCGGGCGTCACCCGACGGTCACACGCTTACCGGCCGGCGGATCGAGGAACGATCCTGTCCGCAATGTGCGGAAGGCTGAGCCCATGACCGACCAGAAATGGAACCCCCTGCTCCGCGAGCAGATCACCTGGCACTGGACCCACCACCTGCGCCCCCGCCTCGACGGACTCACCGACGGCGAGTACTTCTGGGAGCCGGCCCCCGACTGCTGGAGCGTACGACCGCGCGGCACCGGTACGGCGCCCGTGCAGGCCGGTTCCGGCGCGATGACCATCGACTTCGCGATGCCGGAGCCCGACCCGCCGCCGTTCACGACGATCGCCTGGCGACTCGGGCACGTCATCGTCGGCGTCCTCGCGGTGCGCAACGCCGCGCACTTCGGCCGTGCGCCCACCGACTACCAGTCGTTCGAGTACGCCGACACCGCCGAAGCGGCGCTGGCCCAGCTCGACGCGGAGTACGCCACCTGGCTGGCCGGGGCCGAGTCCCTCGGCGAAGCCGGTCTCGCCCGCGAGTGCGGGGAGGCCGAGGGACCGTACGGCGAGCATCCGCTCGCAGCCCTGGTGCTGCACATCAACCGCGAGCTGATCCACCACCTTGCGGAGGTGTGCCTGCTCCGCGACCTCTACGCCCACACCCACGGCCGCACCCCCACCCACCGACCGACCCGGCAGGAGGCGAGCTGAGATGGCCCGCGACGTACAGATCACCATCGACTGCGCCGACCCGGCCGCGCTGGCCGCGTTCTGGGCCGAGGCCCTCGGCTACCGGCTGCAGGACCCGCCCGAGGGCTTCGAGTCGTGGGAGCAGGCCCTCGACGCGATGGGCGTCCCGCCCGAGAACCGCAACGACGCCTCGGCGGTGCTCGACCCGGAGGGCTCCGGGCCGCGCGTGTTCTTCCAGCGGGTGCCGGAGGGCAAGCAGGCCAAGAACCGCATGCATCTCGATGTGCGGGCCGCTCCCGGGGTGGAGGACGAGGCCCGGATGGCGGCCCTCGAGTCGGAGGCCGAGCGGCTCGTCTCCCTCGGCGCCACCCGGCTCGAGCGCCACGAGCCCGCTCCCCCGCTCGGCTCCGGTCACATCGTCATGACCGACCCCGAGGGCAACGAGTTCTGCCTCGACTGACCGGCGGCCGGGCCGGACGGCGTCCCGGCGCGCGGGCGTTCGCGGAGCGGCTCCGGCCGCACCCGTGAGCCGGACGAAACCGGCGGGGGCGTGCGGGCGAGGGTGCGCACCTGCGGATCCTGTGCACCCGGTGGACGGCGTGCACAGGGGGCAGGGCCCGGCCGACGCAGGGGGCGCCTCCCGCCGGCCGAGCCCTGTTCCCGTGCAGCAGGCGAGACCGTCAGGCCCAGCCGGCTGTTGTGCGCAGAGCAAGCCGGTGCTCACCTGCGTACACGTTCATCGAAGTGCCACGGAGGAAGCCGACGAGCGTCAGCCCGCTCTCCGCGGCCAGGTCCACCGCCAGCGAGGACGGTGCGGAGACGGCGGCCAGCACCGGGATCCCGGCCATCACCGCCTTCTGCGCGAGTTCGAACGAAGCACGTCCGGAGACCATCAGTACCGACTCCCGCAGCGGCAGCGTGCCCTGCTGCAGCGCACGTCCGACGAGCTTGTCGACGGCGTTGTGCCTCCCCACGTCCTCCCGGACGTCCAGCAGTTCGCCCTCCGCCGTGAAGAGCGCCGCCGCGTGCAGACCCCCGGTCCGCTCGAACACCCGCTGGGCCGCCCGCAGCCGGTCGGGGAGGCGGGAGAGCACGGACGGTTCGAGACGGACGGGCGCGTCCGCGGGGTCCTCGACGGCCCAGCGGGCGGTCGTGCGGACCGCGTCGAGGCTGGCCTTGCCGCACAGGCCGCACGAGGACGTGGTGTACACGTTGCGTTCCAGGGCGATGTCGGGGACGGGGACGCCGGGCGCGAGACGGACGTCGACGACGTTGTAGGTGTTGGTGCCGTCCTCCTTGGCGCCGGCGCAGTAGACGATGTTCGCAAGCTCCTCCGCGGCGCCGAGCACGCCCTCGCTGACGAGGAAGCCCGCGGCCAGCGCGAAGTCGTCCCCCGGCGTCCGCATCGTGACGGCGAGCGGCTTGCCGTTCAGCCGGATCTCCATCGGCTCCTCGGCGACGAGGGTGTCGGGGCGCGTGCTGACCGCACCGTCGCGGATGCGCAGCACACGCCGTCGCTCTGTGACCCGTCCCATTCGATCAGTCCCGTCGGTGAGTCCTCAGTGGCCGGTCCGGCCGGTCCGGCGTTCCCGCGTGCAGCGGGACCGGAACCGGCCGGTCAGCGGTCGGTCAGCGGGTGTTCCCGCTGTTGACGTGCTGATAGCCGAAACGGCCCTTGATGCAGAGATTGCCGTGCGTCACCGGATTGTCGTGCGGTGAGGTGACCTTGACGATTTCATTGTCCTGCACGTGGAGGGTGAGGTTGCAGCCCACACCGCAGTACGCGCACACCGTCGTCGTCTCCGTCTGGCGCTCCTCGTCCCAGGTGCCGGCCTTCCGCATGTCGAACTCCGACTTGAAGCTGAGCGCACCGGTCGGGCACACCTCGATGCAGTTGCCGCAGTAGACGCAGGCGGACTCGGTGAGGGGCCCGTCGTGCTCGACGGAGATGCGGGCGTCGAAGCCCCGGCCCGCGACCGAGATGGCGAAGGTGTTCTGCCACTGCTCGCCGCACGCGTCGACGCACTTGTAGCAGAGGATGCATTTGTCCAGGTCGCGGACGTACAGGTCGTTGTCGACCTTCGGCCCGTCGTTGAGCGTGGCGGCGTCCTCGCCGAACCGGTCGGGCTTCGCCTCGTACTCCTTGATCCACTCCGCCACGCGCGGCGTCGTGGACAGGTCGGTCGCGGAGGCGAGCAGTTCGAGGACGATCTTGCGGCTGTGCCGGGCGCGTTCGGTGTCGGTGCGCACGTTCATGCCGGGCTCGGCCTTGCGCGAGCAGGCCGGTGCGAGCGTACGGGCGCCCTCCACCTCGACCACGCAGACGCGGCAGGCGTTCTTCGGCGTGAGCGTGTCGCCGTAACAGAGCGTGGGGACGTCCTTGCCCGCGGCGTCGCAGGCGTCGAGGATCGTGGAGCCCTCGGGGACCCGGGCGGGCTCGCCGTCGAGGGTGAACTCCACGAGGCGGCGCGGGGGATTCAGCGGTACGGCGGTCATGCGTAGGCTCCCAGTCGGTCGATGGCGGACTCCACGGCGTTCCACGCGGTCTGGCCGAGACCGCAGATCGAGGCGTCGCGCATCGCCTCTCCCACCTCGCGGAGCAGCGCGATGTCGGTGGCCGCGCCCGGCCCGCCGGCCCGTTCGGCGAGACGCCCGAGGGCCTCCTCCTGCCGTACGGTGCCGATGCGGCAGGGCACGCACTGGCCGCAGGACTCGTCGCGGAAGAACTCCGCGATGCGCAGCAGGATCCGCGGCAGCGGCACCGTCGAATCCAGGGCGAGGACCACACCGGAACCGAGGGTCGTGCCGGCCTCTCTGGTGCCCTCGAAGGTGAGCGGGATGTCCAGCTCGTCCCCCCGGACGAAGCCGCCGGCGGCACCGCCGAGCAGGACCGCCCGCAGGTCGCCGGAGGCTCCCGCGAGGCCGAGCAGGTCGCCGAGCGTGGCGCCGAAGGGCAGTTCGTAGATGCCGGGACGCTCCACGCTGCCCGAGACGCAGAACAGCTTGGGTCCCGTGGACTTGCCGGTGCCGATGGCGGCGTACGCCTCGGCGCCCAGCTCCAGGACGGTCAGCACGTTCACCAGCGTCTCGACGTTGTTCGCGGCCGTCGGCTTCCCGAACAGCCCCTTCTCCACGGGGAAGGGCGGCTTCGAACGCGGCTCGCCGCGGTTGCCCTCCAGCGAGTTGAAGAGAGCCGTCTCCTCGCCGCAGATGTACGCGCCGGCGCCGCGCCGGATCTCGATGTCGAAGGCGTAGCCCTGGCCCAGCACATCGGGACCGAGCAGCCCGCGGGCCCGCGCCTGCTGGATGGCGTTCGTCAACACCCGCAGCGCACGCGGGTATTCACCACGCAGATAGAGATAACCCTGGTGCGCGCCGGTCGCGAGGCCCGCGATGGTCATGGCCTCGATCAGGGCGTACGGGTCGCCTTCCATCAGCACCCGGTCCTTGAAGGTGCCCGGCTCGCTCTCGTCCGCGTTGCAGACCACGTAGTGCGGCTGGTCGGGCTGGGCCGCGGTGGCCTGCCACTTGCGGCCCGTCGGGAAGGCGGCACCGCCCCGCCCCACCAGCCCCGAATCGGTGACCTCGCGCAGCACCGCGGCCGGGCCGATGGCGAAGGCGCGCCGCAGTGCGCGGTACCCGCCGTGTGCGCGGTAGTCGTCGAGGGATTCGGGGTCGACGACACCGATGCGGGAGAGCAGTTTCAGCGACGGGTCTCCCGCCTGCGGTACGGCCAGTCCCGCGCCGGGCTCCGCGGGTGCCGTCTGCGGAGCCCGGGCCGCCGCTTCGACGCTCTCCGCGGTGGCGGGGGCGACGACGGCAGTGGCGTACGCGCTCTCCTGCGGCACGCCGGGGGAGCCGTGCACAGAGCCGTGCGGCGAGCCGCTCACGGAGCCGTTCGCCGCGGCTGCCGCCGCGCCCTTCGCCGCGCCCGCCCCCGGTCCCGCCGCCGACGGGCAGCCCTGCCCGGCCCGTATCGCCAGCGCCGCCGGAGCGCGCTCGCACAGCCCGAGGCACGGGCTCGGCTCCCAGACCACGCCGTCGCGTGCCTGACCCGGCGGACCGAGGCGGCGTTCGACGTCCGCCTTGTAGGCGTCCGCACCGGGTGCCGCCGCGCACGCGATGTCCGTACAGACGTGCACGACCGTGGCCGGCCGGGGACGCATCGAGAACATCGAGTAGAACGTCGCCACCCCGTAGGCCTCCGCAGGGGGGACCGTCAGCCTCCGGCAGAGGTAGCTCAAGGCTCCCTCGCTGATCCAGCCCACCCTGTCGTTGACCGCGTGCAGCCCCGGCAACAGCAGGTCGCGGCGCTCCCGCGCGTCCCGCCCGCCCAGAGCCCAGCGAAGGTCGCCGGTACTGCGGTCGTCCGCGCCCTCCCAGGCACTCGCGGGCGGCCCGAGCAGGTCGTCGACGGCGGCCTTCTCCTCGTCCGTCGGCTTGCTGTCACCGAAGCGCAGATCCATCGCAGCCCTCAGCTCCTCACGGCTGCCGCGACGGGCAGCTTCTCGATCCGTATCGCTGACGCCTTGAACTCGGCGGTCCCGGCGATGGGACAGTTGGCCTCGATGGTCAGCTGGTTGGTGTCCACCTCGTCGGGGAAGTGCATCGTCATGAAGGCCAGCCCGGGGCGGAGCGCCGGATCGACCCACACGGGGGCGATCACCGATCCGCGCCGCGAGGTGACCCTCACCTCCTCCTCGGTGACGACGCCGTAGTGCTCGGCGTCCTCGGGGCACAGCTCCACGTACTCGCCGCGCCGCAGCGGAGAGGCGAAACTCCCGCTCTGCACACCGGTGTTGTACGAGTCCAGCCGTCGGCCGGTCGTCAGCCGCAGCGGGTAGTCCTCGTCGGTGAGGTCGACCGGCGGGTCGTGCTTGACGATGCCGAACGCGGCCGGTTTGCCCCGCCGTTCGGGGTCCGACTCCCACAACCTGCCGTGCAGATAGGTCGGTTCGAGCCGCTCGGTGCTGGGGCAGGGCCACTGGATGCCCTGGTGCTCGGCGAGCCGCTCGTACGTCATGCCGTAGTGGTCGGGGGAGACGGCGCGCAGCTCGTCCCACACGGCCTGGGAGTCCGCGAACTTCCAGTCGTGGCCCAGCCTTGCGGCGATGTCGCAGATGATGTCGATGTCCTCGCGGGCCTCACCGGGCGGTGAGACGGCCTTGCGTACGCGCTGCACGCGGCGTTCGCTGTTCGTCGTGGTGCCGTCCGTCTCGCACCAGGCCGCCGTCGCGGGCAGTACCACGTCGGCGAGTTCGGCGGTCTTCGTCAGGAAGATGTCCTGCACCACGAGGTGTTCGAGCGCCTGCATGCGCTCCACCGCCTGCCCGCTGTCGGCCTCGGACTGCGCCGGGTTCTCGCCGATGCAGTAGACGGCGCGCAGTTCACCGGACTCCATCGCCTCGAACATCTGGGTCAGGTTGCGTCCGTGGCGGGGTTCGAGAGTCGTCTCCCACGCCGCTTCGAACTTCGCCCGGGTCTCCGGGTCCAGTACGTCCTGGAAGCCGGGCAGCTTGTTGGGGATGGCCCCCATGTCGCCGCCGCCCTGCACGTTGTTCTGCCCGCGCAGCGGCTGCAGCCCGGATCCGTAGCGGCCGACGTGGCCCGTCAGCAGCGACAGGTTGATCAGGGCGCGTACGTTGTCGGTCCCGTTGTGGTGCTCGGTGATGCCCAAGGTCCAGCACAACTGGGCGCGTTCGGCGGTGGCGTAGGCGTGTGCGAGGTCGCGGATCGCGTCCGCGGGCACGCCCGTGACCTGCTCGGCCAGGCTGAGCGTCCAGGGCTCCACCTCCGCCTTGTACTCCTCGAAGCCGCTGGTCGCCCGCTCGACGAACGCCTGGTTCACGAGCCCGGCGTGGATGATCTCGCGTCCGATCGCGTGCGCCAGCGGGATGTCCGTACCGACGTTGAGTCCGAGCCAGCTCTCCGCCCACTCGGCGGTCGACGTGCGGCGCGGGTCGACGGCGTACATGCGGGCGCCGTTGCGGATGCCGCGCAGCACGTGCTGGAAGAAGATGGGGTGCGCGAAGCGGGCGTTGGAGCCCCACATGACGATCAGGTCGGTCGTCTCGACCTCCTCGTAGGAGGACGTCCCGCCGCCGGAGCCCAGGGCGGCGGAGAGACCGGCGACGCTGGGCGCGTGACAGGTGCGGTTGCACGAGTCGACGTTGTGGGTGCCCATGATGACGCGGGTGAACTTCTGCGCGACGTAGTTCATCTCGTTCGTCGCCCGCGCGCAGGAGAACATCCCGAAGGCGTCCGGACCGTGCTCGTCCCGGATCCGGCGGAAGCCGTCCGTCGCCCTCTCCAGCGCCTCCTCCCAGCTCGCCCTGCGGAGGGGGCCGCCCTTCCCGTCCCGTACGAGGGGGTGGGTCAGGCGCGTGTACTGCGTCGACGGCGGTTTCCCGCGGTCGCGTTGCCTCATGCTGCGCTCCTTACGGTTTGTGCCAGCAAGTCGGTGACGGCGTGGATGGCGCAGAGCTTCGGCACGGGTGTCCGGGTCAGCGCGGCGAGTTCGACCACGGCGGCCAGGAGCACGTCCAGCTCCATGGGCTTGCCGCTCTCCAGGTCCTGGAGGGTGGAGGTCTTGTGGTCCCCGACGCGTTCGGCGCCGGCCAGCCGTCGTTCGACGGAGATGTCGGGGCGGCAGCCGACGGCCTCGGCCACCGCGAGGGTCTCGCGCATCATCGTCGCGACCAGCGCCCTGGTGTCCTGGTGGCGGCAGATCTGCGCCATGGTCGCGCGGGAGAGCGCGCTGAGCGGGTTGAAGGCGATGTTGCCGAGCAGCTTGATCCAGATGTCGTTGCGGATGTCCGCCTCGACGGGGCACTTGAGGCCGCCCGCCTGCATGGCCTCGCTGAAGGCCTCGCACCGTGAGGAGTCGGTGGTGTCCGGCTCGCCTATGGAGAAGCGGGTGCCTTCCAGGTGCTGTACGACGCCGGGGCCCTGCAACTGCGTCGCGGCGTAGACGACGCATCCGACGGCGCGTTCGGGCGGAAGCACTTCGCTGACCGATCCGCCGGGATCGACGCTCTCGATGCGGCGGCCCTCGTACGGGCCCGCCAGACCGTGGAAGTACCACCAGGGGATGCCGTTCTGCGCGGCGACGACGGCCGTGTCCCCGCCGAGCAGCGGATGCACCAGCGGCCCGCACGCCGCGTAGGAGTTGGCCTTCAGCCCCAGGAAGACGTAATCGACCGGCCCGATGGAGGCCGGGTCGTCGGTGGCGTGCACCCGGGCCGTGAAGTCACCGCGCGGGCTGAGGACTTGTACGCCGTTCTCCTGCATGGCGGCCAAGTGGGCACCACGGGCGATGAGATGGACGTCCGCACCGCCGCGGTGCAGCGCTGCTCCGACGTAGGCGCCGATTGCTCCGGCACCGACCACTGCGACTTTCATATCCGCTCTCCGATCGGTTGAGGGGACCGAGCGTGGGATGGAACTTGGATGGTCGACAGAATATTGTATACATTCGCGCTTCCGGGCGGGCAAGAGGTGTGCGTCAGTTGATCCCGCTCCGTTCGGTCCGGATTGTCCGGTTGCCGGATCCGGGTGGGCAGGCCGTCAGCCGGTGAAGAGCTGGGCGGCCTTCTGGATCAGTTCGTAGAGTCCGTATGTCATCGGCAGGCCGACCCACAGCCACGCCAGGACGCTGAGCGGCACCCGCCTGCTGCCGGCCCCGGCGGCGGGGGTGCCCGCCGGGGCGCCGCCTTCGGATGTGCTGCTGCCGCCGGTCGTCATCGCCGGTCGCCCTCCTTCTCTGCTGCGCCGGTCCCGTGGCCGGACGCGGCCCGCGGCTCGTGGTACTTGGGGTTCACGGGGCGTACCAGTTCGTTGGCGGCGAAGCCGACGGCCAGCAGCCCGATCATGATGGTGAGGGAGAGGCCGTAGAGGCCCGGTCCCGAACGTCCCGCGCTCTCCTGGGAGTCGGCGACCCAGTTGACGATGAGCGGGCCGAGTACGCCCGCCGTCGACCAGGCCGTGAGCAGGCGCCCGTGGATGGCGCCCACCTCGTACGTGCCGAACAGGTCCTTCAGATAGGCCGGTACGGTCGCGAAGCCTCCGCCGTAGAAGGAGAGGATGACCAGCGCGCAGGTGATGAAGAGCGGCTTGGAGGAGTCGCCGAGCTGCACGATGGCCAGATACATCAGCGCCCCGACGCCCAGGTAGACGCGGTACATGTTCTTGCGCCCGATGAGGTCGGAGGTCGCGGACCACAGGAAGCGTCCGCACATGTTGGCCAGCGAGAGCAGCGCCACGAAGCCGGCGGCGGCGGAGGCCGTGACGGGAGTGGCGGTGTCGGCGAAGAAGTCGCCGATCATCGGCGCGGCCTTCTCCAGGATGCCGATGCCCGCCGTCACGTTCATGCACAGCACCACCCACAGGCACCAGAACTGCGGTGTGCGCACGGCGTTGCGGGCCGAGACGTCCGCGGTGGTCACCAGACTCCGTTCGGCCTGCTTCTCCTGCGGCGTCCGGCTGCCGGGGGGCTGCCAGCCCTCCGCGGGCACGCGCACCAGCAGCACGCCCAGGGTCATGAACGCCGCGTAGACCACCCCGTGGACGAGGAACGCCGTGGCGATGCCGCCGCTGTCGGAGCCGAAGCTCTCCAGCATCTGCGCGGACCACGGCGAGGCGATGAGCGCGCCCCCGCCGAAGCCCATGATCGCGATACCGGTCGCCATGCCGGGGCGGTCCGGGAACCACTTGATCAGCGTGGACACGGGGGAGATGTAGCCGATCCCCAGTCCGATGCCGCCGACGAATCCGTAGCCGAAGACGACCAGCCAGTACTGCTCGAGGGCGGCGCCGAGTGCGGCGAGCAGGAACCCGGAGGAGAAGCACAGCAGCGAGACCGACATCGCCCACCGCGGACCGTTGCGCTCGACGAGCGTCCCGCCGAAGGCGGCCGACAGCCCGAGCATGACGATGCCCAGCTGGAACGGGAGTGCGCTCGCTGTTCCGGACAGTCCCAGGGACGACTCCAGCGGCGGTTTGAAGACGCTCCACGCGTAGGCCTGCCCGATGGAGAGATGTACCGAGAGCGCGGCCGGGGGAATCAGCCAGCGGCTCCAGCCGGGAGGGGCGACGGTGTGGGAGCGATCAAGAAACCCGGGCGTCATGGGCCGGAACTGTAGGCAGGCGAAGGGCTGATGACCATAGGCACGGCAGATTTTGTCGACTGTATGCGCCGGGGTGGGGCGGTGATGCGGGAGTTGCGCGGAGTTCTGGTGAGCAGGGTGCCGCCGGAGAGGCACGGAGTGTGCCATTCGTTGTATTTCTCGCATCGCTCACATTGCGTGTACGGCGTGCGTTCCGGGGATGCCGGTGTCCGCTGCGGCGGGGTGTGCGCCGCGGTCGCCGGGCGGGGCGGGTCCCGCGGAACCGGCCTACAGTCGTACGCAGGTGTAGGAGGCGTGGACCGAGGCGCGGAAGGCCGAGTCGGAGATCTCGAAACCCGCGGCGGTGAGCATCGGCTCCAACAGCCAGCGGAAGGTGCTGTGTTCGGTGCGCACGTGCTCGGCGAGGTCCGCGCGGGTGTAGGCGACGGCGGGGTCGTGCGCCGCGCCGGAAAGCCACCTCTCCAGGACGGTTCCGGTCTCCGCCGGGGTGCAGTCGTAGACCAGGTCGTGCAGTCGCAGCACGCCGCCCGGCCTGAGCATCCCGGCGATGCGCCGCAGCGCGACGACCTTCCAGAAGTCCGGGAGTTGGTGCAGCGCGTGCCGGGTGAAGACCGCGTCCGCGGGTGCGCCGGTGTGCTCGTAGCTGAGGAAGCCGCCCCGCGCGCATTCCAGGGACGTCAGTCCTCCGCTCGCGGCGCGCTCGCGCAGGACGTCACCCATGGCCGGCGAGACCTCCACGGCGACGACGCGTCCGAAGTGCCGGGCCGCCGGTACGGCGAACTGCCCTGTGCCGGCGCCGATGTCGACGACCACGGAGTCCCCGGCCAGCCCGTGTGCTCGCAGCAGGTCGATGTCCGGTCCCGGGTCGGGGTGCCCCTGCTTGCGGTCGAACCCCGCGACGAAGGCCGGGTCCAGGTGCTCCGGGCCGGCGTGGGCGAGTTCGTCGAGCATCCAGTCGGGGTCCATGAGGGGAGAGTGGCACGGCGAACGGCGGTTCCGCGCGGCAATATCCGCAGGCCGTGACGTGAACAGCCTGCCGGGCGGCGCCCGGTCCGGCCGGACGGTCCCGGGCGCACCGCGTGCACCGCGTGCACCGAGGTCACCGTCCCGGACGACGCGGACGTCCCTGCGTGGGAGAATCTCCCGCCCGTGGCGTGCGATCCGGTGGGTGACGCCCGTGGTGCAGGGCCTCGCGCGATCATCTGCCAGGTGTGCGGGGCTTGTTGGGGTTCTGTGTGTGACGCGTCACACAGTGGGAGAAGCCGGCACTGATTCCGCCGAGGACAATGCACTCCGTAGACTGTATTCAATAGCCCAGGACTGGTCGAAGGTCAGGAGTCGCGGAATGCTGTCCGCAGGACTGCCGGAAGGCGCGATGCCCAAGCTGGAGCGGCCCGGCCCGCTCCGGGAGCGGGTCTACGAGGCGTTGCTGCAGCTCATCACCACGCGTGCGCTCAGGCCCGGCCAGCACCTCGTCGAGAGCGAGCTCGCCCAGCATCTCGGCGTCTCGCGTCAGCCCGTGCGGGAGGCGCTGCAGCGGCTGAACACCGACGGCTGGGTCGATCTGCGTCCCGCCCAGGGTGCTTTCGTGCACGAGCCCACCGAGGACGAGGCCGATCAGCTGCTGACCGTACGTACCTTGCTGGAGGCCGAGGCCGCCCGGCTCGCCGCCGTCAACGCCGACGCCCAGGGCGTCGCGGAGCTGGAGGAGCTGTGCCGCCGCGGTGAGGCGGCCGTCGGCCGTGACGAGGTCGATGCGGTCGTGGAGGCGAACGCCGCCTTCCACGCGCGGGTGATGAAGCTCGCGGGCAACCCCGTCCTCGCCGAACTGGCCAGTCAGGTCGACCGCCGCGTGCGCTGGTACTACACGCCCGTGGCGCGGCAGCGCGGTGCGCAGTCGTGGATCGAGCACCGCGAGCTGATCGCCGCCATCGCCGACAGTGACGAGGTGCGGGCGACGGCGGTCATGCGGAAGCACACGGAGCACACGCGCAACTCGTACCACCACCGCGACCCCGGCTGATCCGCCCGGCGGCCCGGGCTCCGGCAGCCCGGCCGCGAGGATGCGGGCGCAGCCGGAGTCGGGCTGCGGGTGGTGATGCGAAAGCGGCAATCACTGTTGCTGTTTTCGGGGCGGCGCAGTGGAATGAGCGCGTGGACCAGTCATCTGCCGTGGCCAAGGCCCTCACCGAGGTCGGCCCCCGCCTCAAGCGGCTGCGCACCGGGCGGGGCATGACGCTGGCCGCGCTCGCCGAGGCCACGGGAATCTCCAGGAGCACGCTCTCCCGCCTGGAAGCCGGGCAGCGCCGTCCCGGCCTGGAGCTGCTGCTGCCCATCGCCCAGGCCCATCAGGTCCCCCTGGACGAACTGGTGGGTGCGCCCGAAGTGGGTGACCCCCGCATCCGTCTGAAGCCGACGCGCGTGCACGGCAGCACCGTGATTCCGCTGACCAGGCAGCCGGGGCCGCTCCAGCCGTACAAGCTGATCGTCCCCGCCGACAGGACGAGCCCGGATCCGTGCACGCACGAGGGGTACGAGTGGTTCTACGTGCTCGCCGGGCGTCTGCGTCTCGTTCTGGCCGGCAAGGACCTCGTCATGGGCCCCGGGGAGGCCGCCGAGTTCGACACGCGGCTGCCGCACTGGTTCGGCAGCGCGGGGGCGGGGCCCGTCGAGATCCTCAGCCTCTTCGGCCGCCAGGGCGAACGCATGCACGTACGCGCCGGACCGCGGGCCCGGGAGAAGCCCGACGGGTGAACGGCGGTGCGCGGCCGGTGCAGTGAAGGGGCGAGGCGTGCCGTACGCGGGCGAGGCCCCGCACGGACCTTTGTCCTCTACATGGGAAAAGTCGAAGCGATTCCTGCAGAACTTCTTCCCCGTTGCGCAGAGCGCTGGTACGTTCCCAGTCAATCCCGGACAGTGTCCGCGGCTTCGCGGCCCCGGGGGAGCAGCCAGCTCGCGTCCAGGCCGATGCCGCCGGACGTCGGTCAGGGGAGGGAGGTCCGCGGTGAGACGTATGACGGCGAGGCCCGCGAACGCCCACCAGGCGCGACTGCTCCGGCTGTTGCGGGACGGCGGCCCCAACTCCCGCGC
Source organism: Streptomyces ovatisporus (assembly GCF_042653885.1). Taxonomy (NCBI): domain Bacteria; kingdom Bacillati; phylum Actinomycetota; class Actinomycetes; order Kitasatosporales; family Streptomycetaceae; genus Streptomyces; species Streptomyces ovatisporus. The sequence goes on along the minus strand of NZ_JBHSFH010000010.1, from coordinate 243,577 downwards.
GGAACTCGGCGATCAGGTCGACCTCTCCCGTTCCAAGCTCGCCGTCGAGATCGACCGGCTGCTGGAGACCGGCCTCGTCGTGGCCGACGGACTCGCCGCGTCACGCGGTGGCCGCCGCTCGCACAACGTGCGGCTCACGCCTCAACTCCGCTTCCTGGGCGTCGACATCGGAGCCACCTCCATCGATGTGGCCGTCACCAACCCCGAGTTGGAGATCCTCGGCCACCTCAATCAGCCCATGGACGTACGGGAAGGGCCCGTCGCCGTCTTCGACCAGGTGCTCGCCATGGTCGCCAAGCTCCGCGACTCGGGTGTCGCCGAGGGCTTCGACGGCGCCGGCATCGGCGTACCCGGGCCCGTGCGCTTCCCCGAGGGCGTCCCGGTCGCGCCGCCGATCATGCCCGGCTGGGACGGCTTCCCCGTACGGGAGGCGCTCAGCCAGGAACTCGGCTGCCCCGTCATGGTCGACAACGACGTGAACCTCATCGCGATGGGGGAGATGCAGGCCGGAGTCGCCCGCTCCGTACGGGACTTCTTCTGCGTGAAGATCGGTACCGGCATCGGCTGCGGCATCGTCGCCGGCGGCGAGGTGCACAGGGGCACGACCGGCAGCGCGGGCGACATCGGGCACATCCAGGTGGAGCCGGAGGGACGTCCGTGTCCCTGCGGCAACCGCGGCTGTCTGGAGGCCTACTTCGGCGGGTCCGCGCTCGCACGGGACGCCGAGACCGCCGCCCGCGACGGTCTCTCGGCCGAACTGGCCGCCCGTCTGGAGAGCGCCGGACGGCTGACGGCCGAGGACGTCGCCGCCGCCGCATCAGCCGGCGACGGCACCTCACTCGACCTCATCCGCGACGGCGGCACCCGCGTCGGCCAGGTCATCGCGGGGCTCGTCAGCTTCTTCAACCCCGGACTCGTGGTGATCGGCGGCGGTGTGACGGGCCTCGGCCACACTCTGCTCGCCAGCATCCGCACCCAGGTCTACCGCCAGTCGCTGCCCCTCGCGACCGGCAACCTCCCCATCGTCCTGGGCGAGTTGGGTCCCGCCGCCGGCGTGACGGGAGCCGCCCGCCTCATCAGCGACCACCTCTTCTCCCCGGCCTGACACGACCCGGCCGGGACACCTCCGCCCGGCCGTCCCCACCCCGGCTCCGGCCGTGGCACCCGGCGTGCCCGGCCCCGTAGCACAGCGCGTCGCACCGTCCCGCACCCTCGCTCTCGTCCGCGACCCCCGGTCAAGAAGCACGGCCACGAAGCACGGTCAAGAAGCACCGCCCAGGCACTGCCCGCTCGGAACCGCCGCACAGCAACCGCCGTACCGCCGCACAGCAACCGCCGTACCGCCGCTCGGTCCGCCTGCCCGCACGCACGGAGGCCCTCCATGGCTCCACCCGTCCGCCCCGCTCCCGCGGAACCACCCTCGTCACCGGACCGCCCGTCCCCTCTGCTCAGCATGGTCCGCATCACCAAGACCTTCCCCGGCGTACGGGCGCTGGACGGTGTCGACCTGGACGTCGAGGCCGGTGAAGTGCACTGCCTGCTGGGGCAGAACGGCGCGGGCAAGTCGACCCTCATCAAGGTCCTCGCCGGCGCGCACCAGCCCGACGAGGGCGAGATCCGCTGGCGGGCCCGTCCGGTGCGGCTGGACACCCCCGTCGCGGCCATGCGGCTGGGCGTCGCCACCATCTACCAGGAACTCGACCTGGTGGAGCACCTGTCGGTCACCGAGAACATCTTCCTCGGCAACGAGGTCGCCGTCCGCGGCTTCATCCGCGCCCGCGACGCCCGCAGCAGGGCCGCCGTACTGCTGCGGCGGCTCGGCCACCCCGAGATCGACCCGGACGTCGCCGTCGGCGCCCTCCCGGCCGCCGGCCAGCAGATCGTCTCCATGGCGCGGGCCCTCTCCCACGACGTGCGCCTCATCGTCATGGACGAACCCTCGGCCGCGCTCGACCCCGACGAGGTCGGCAACCTCTTCCGCATCGTCGAGGGCCTCACAGCGGACGGTGTCGCCGTCGTCTACATCTCGCACCGGCTGGAGGAGATCCGCCGCATCGGCGACCGCGTGTCCGTCCTCAAGGACGGCAGGGTCGCCGCCGGCGGTCTCCCGGCGCGTACGACTGCGACCCAGGACCTGGTCGCGCTGATGACGGGCCGGGACGTGCAGTACGCCTTCCCCGAACGCCCGGTCTCCACCGAGCCGTTGGAGGACCGCGTGCTGCACGCGGCACCGCCGCCGCCCGTTCTCTGCGCCGAAGGACTCGCGCGGAAGGGGGAGTTCGCGTCCCTGGACCTCGAACTCCGCCGCGGCGAGATCGTCGGCCTCGCCGGACTCGTGGGCTCCGGCCGGTCGGAGATCCTGGAGACTCTCTCCGGGGCCCGCCGCCCGACCGCGGGGCGCATCCTGGTCGAGGGGAAGCCGCTGCGACCCGGGAACGTCACCGCCGCCGTACGCGCCGGCATCGGTCTCGCACCCGAAGAGCGCAAGTCCCAGGCGCTGTTGATGCTGGAATCCGTCACCCGCAACGTCTCCGTCTCCGCGCTGCCCCGCTTCTCCCGCGGCGGCTGGCTCGACCGCGGGGCCGAACGGGCCGCCGCCCGCGCCCGCACCCGCGACCTCGCCCTCCACCCCGACGACCCCGACCGGCCTGTGCGCACGCTCTCCGGCGGCAACCAGCAGAAAGTCGTCCTCGCCCGCTGGCTGCTGCGCGACTGCAAGGTGCTCCTGCTGGACGAGCCGACGCGCGGCGTCGACGTCGGAGCACGGGCAGAGCTGTACTCCGTCATCCGCCGGCTCGCGGACTCCGGCGTCGCGATCCTCCTCGTCTCCAGCGAAGTGCCCGAAGTCCTCGGTCTCGCCGACCGGGTGCTGGTCCTGCGGGAGGGCCGCGTCGTGCACACCGCACCCGCCCGGGAGCTCGACGAGCACCGGGTGCTCGACCTCGTCATGGAAGGGAGCCCGTCGTGCTGAGCTCACCCGGTTCCGACGCGGTCAAGGAGTCCGCGCCGCCGCCGACCCCGCCGCAACCGGCGCGGCGGAGGATCAGCGCCCCGCGGATGGGACTGCGTCATCTGTCCCTGCTGGGGGTGCTCGCCGCGCTGGTGGTCGTCGGCGCGGTCACCAGGCCGGAGCAGTTCCTCACCGGCGACAACCTCCAGCTGATCCTCACCCAGTCCTCCGTCATCGGCGTGGTGACCGTCGGCGTCACCTTCGTCATCATCGGCGGCGGCATCGACCTGTCGGTCGGCGCGATCGTCGCGCTCGCCTCGGTGTGGGCGACGACGGTGGCCACGCAGGAGTACGGCCTCGGCGGCGTACTGCTGTGCGCGCTGTGCGTGGGGCTCGGCTGCGGACTCGTCAACGGCGTGCTCATCGCGTACGGCCCCATGGTCCCCTTCATCGCCACGCTCGCCATGCTCGCCTCGGCACGCGGCCTCGCCCTGCTGATCAGCGACGGCAAGACGCAGGTCGTCACGGTGGACTCCGTCCTCGACCTGGGGGTCTCCGACAGCTACGTGCTGGGCGTCCCGCCGCTGGTGCTGGTGTTCGCCGCCGTGGCGGTGCTCGGCTGGCTCGTGCTGGGACGCACGACGTTCGGACGCCGCACCGTGGCCGTCGGCGGCAACGCCGAGGCATCCCGGCTGGCGGGCATCGCGGTGCAGCGGCAGCGGCTGCTGCTGTACCTGCTGTCCGGACTGTGCTGCGGCATCGCCGCCTTCATGCTGATCGTCCTCACCGGGTCCGGTCAGAACACCAACGGCAACCTCTACGAGCTCGACGCCATCGCCGCCGCGATCATCGGCGGCACCCTGCTCAGCGGCGGCCGGGGCACCATCACCGGTTCCGTGCTGGGAGTCCTCGTCTTCACCACGATCACCAACCTGTTCGCTCTCAACAACCTCCAGAGCGACGTCCAGCAGATCGCCAAGGGGGCGATCATCGTCGCCGCAGTCCTGGTCCAGAAGGGTCGGAAGACGCAATGACCGAGATGTCCGACAGCCGGCACACACCCCGCCGTGAAAACTCCTCCTCCAACGCCGACTCGCCTGCCCCGGCGCCCACTTCACGCACCTCGCGCAGGAACATGCTGTTCGGCACGGCAGCCGCCGGCGCCGCCCTGTTCGGCGCGGGCTGCACCAGCAACAAGAGCAACGACGAGGCGGACGCCCAGGGCCAGGCCGACGTCGCCGACGACAAGCCCGGCAAGAAGGTCACCATCGGCTTCGCCGGGCCCCAGGCCGACCACGGCTGGCTGAACGCCATCAACGAACAGGCGAAGGCCCGGGCGAAGAAGTACAAGGACGTCACGCTGGAGGCCACCGAGGGCTCCAACGACAACGCCCAGCAGATCGGCCAGATCGAGACGCTGATCAACAAGAAGGTCGACGTCCTCGTCATCCTCCCCTCCGACGGCAAGGCGCTGACCCAGGTCGGCCTGAAGGCCATGCGCGCGGGCATCCCCGTGGTCAACCTCGACCGCGTCTTCGACTCCCAGCAGGCATACCGCTGCTGGGTCGGCGGCGACAACTACGGCATGGGCCTCAACGCCGGGCGCTACATCGGCGAGAAGCTGAAGGACAAGAAGAACGCCAAGGTCGTCGAACTCGCCGGCATCGACAACCTGGAGCTGACCCGGGAGCGTACGAAGGGCTTCGACGACGCGCTCAAGAACTACCCCAACATCGAGAAGGTCGCCCGCCAGGCCGCTGAGTTCACCGTCGAGTCCGGCCAGTCCAAGATGGCTCAACTGCTGCGCGCCGAGCCGAAGTTCGACGCCCTGTGGAACCACGACGACGACCAGGGCGTGGGCGCGGAACGCGCCATCGAGCAGGCCGGACGGGACGAGTTCCTGATGGTGGGCGGCGCCGGCTCACGCCGCGTCATGGACGCAATCAAGGCGGACGACGGCGTCATCAAGGCGACCGTCCTCTACCCGCCGACGATGGCCGCCTCCGCGATCGACCTCGCCCGCGCGCTCGGCCAGGGCAAGGGCGTCGGCGGCCTCGCCGAGTTCGAGATCCCCGCCTCCATCACTCTCTACTCGGCCGTGGTCACCAAGGAGAACGTCGACGAATACCTCCCGACCGGCTTCAAGTAGGCGCTGCCGCGCGCCGCCGCGCACCACGCCAGGCAGCCCCGCTCCCCACACCGCACATCCCGACAGGGAGGAGTCCCATGTCCGACGAGACCGTGCCCGCCCCCGCGCCCGGACGCCCCGAACAGCCCGGGTCGGCGCCACCGCTCGGTGTGGGAATGGTCGGCTACGCCTTCATGGGGGCCGCGCACTCGCAGGGCTGGCGCACCGTCGGACGGGTCTTCGACCTGCCGCTCGCCCCGGCCATGAGGGCGGTGTGCGGCCGGGACGCGGAAGCCGTACGGACGGCGGCGGGGCGGCTGGGCTGGGCCGCCGCCGAGACCGACTGGAGAAAGCTGGTCGCCCGCGACGACATCCACCTGGTCGACATCTGCACCCCCGGCGAGAGCCACGCCGAGATCGCCGTCGCCGCCCTGGAGGCGGGCAAGCACGTCCTGTGCGAGAAGCCGCTCGCCAACTCCGTCGCCGAGGCGGAGACGATGGCGGCGGCAGCCCAGGTGGCCCGCGCACGCGGCCAGTTGACGATGGTCGGCTTCAACTACCGCCGCACGCCCGCCCTCGCGCACGCCAAGCGCATGGTGGACGGGGGACGGCTGGGGGAGCTGCGGCACGTACGGGTCTCCTACCTCCAGGACTGGCTCGTCGACCCGGCCTTCCCGCTGGCGTGGCGGCTGCGCCGGGAGGCGGCCGGTTCGGGTGCGCTCGGCGACCTGGGGGCGCACGCCGTCGACATCGCACAGCACCTCGCCGGTTCCCCGCTCGCGGGTGTGTCCGCGCAGACGGAGACCTTCGTGACGGAGCGCCCGCTGCCCGGCGAGGCTCCGGACGGCGAACGGGGCCCCGTCACCGTCGACGACGCGGCCGTCTTCAACGGGCGCCTCGCGTCGGGCGCGCTGGCCTCGTTCGAGGTCAGCCGGGTCGCCGCCGGCCGCAAGAACGCACTGCGCGTCGAACTCAACGGCACACGCGGCTCCCTGGTCTTCGACCTGGAACGCCTCAACGAACTGCACTTCCACGACCACACCGACGCGGCCCAGGAGTCCGGCTTCCGCCGCATCCTGGTCACCGAGCCCGGCCACCCCTACCTGGAGGCGTGGTGGCCGCCGGGGCACGGACTGGGCTACGAGCACACCTTCGTCCACCAGGCCCGCGACCTCCTTTACGCCGTCGCCACGGGCACCGACCCCGAACCCTCCTTCGCCGACGGCCTCCAGGTGCAGCGGGTGCTGGCAGCCGTCGAGGAGAGCGCGTCGAAGAACAGCGCGTACACCGCCGTCGCCGGCTGAAGTCCCGGCCTGTCACCGCCAGTCAGCCGGTCCGACGCCGGCGAGAGACCAGGAGGCCCCGAACATGCCACGTCAGTTCACGCTCTTCACCGGCCAGTGGGCGGACCTGCCGCTGGAGGAAGTCTGCGCACTCGCCCGCGACTTCGGTTACGACGGTCTCGAACTCGCCTGCTGGGGCGACCACTTCGAGGTGGACCGCGCTCTGAACGAGAGCGGCTACGTGGAAGGCAGGCACGCCCTGCTGGAGAAGTACGGCCTGAAGTGCTGGGCGATCTCCAACCATCTGGTGGGTCAGGCCGTCTGCGACAACCCCATCGACGAGCGGCACCGGGGCATCCTGCCCGCCCGGATCTGGGGCGACGGCGAACCCGAGGGCGTACGGCAGCGCGCGGCCGCGGAGATGAAGGACACGGCCCGTGCTGCCGCGGCGCTGGGGGTGCGGACCGTCGTCGGCTTCACGGGCTCGTCCATCTGGCACCTGGTCGCGATGTTCCCGCCGGTGCCGCCGCACATGGTCGACCGCGGCTACGAGGACTTCGCCGAACGCTGGAACCCCGTCCTGGACGTGTTCGACGCGGAGGGCGTCCGGTTCGCCCACGAAGTGCACCCCAGCGAGATCGCGTACGACTACTGGACGACGCACCGGGCGCTGGAGGCCATCGGCCACCGCCCGGCCTTCGGCCTCAACTTCGACCCCAGCCACTTCGTCTGGCAGGACCTCGACCCCACCGGGTTCCTCTACGACTACCGCGACCGCATCTACCACGTCGACTGCAAGGAGGCCCGCACCCGGCTGGACGGCCGCAACGGGCGTCTCGGCTCCCACCTGCCGTGGGGCGATCCGCGGCGCGGCTGGGACTTCGTCTCGGCCGGACACGGCGACGTGGCCTGGGAGGACGTCTTCCGCATGCTCCACTCCATCGGCTACGACGGGCCGGTCTCCGTGGAGTGGGAGGACGCGGGCATGGACCGCCTGGCGGGTGCGCCGGAGGCGCTGCGACGGCTGAAGGCGTTCGACTACGACCCGCCGGCGTCGTCCTTCGACGCGGCCTTCAGCTCCTGACGGCCGCCGCGGCGGGGACGGACCGGCTCGACCGCGGCGGGGACGGATCCGAAGAGCGAATGCCGGTGCCACGCGCACATCGGCCGTGGCACCGGCGGTGAGCAGCACGCGGCAACGTCTTGCCCACTTTCCCTTGGGTCTGGGTTGGAGCCCGCAGTCGAAGGGACCCGGATTCATCAGTCCGGTGCCTCAATGATGCCATCTGAGCTGCTGGTTGGAAAAGTGGGACGGAGACGCGCGAAACAACGTCGTGCGACGTCGTGCGACGTCGTGACCAGGGAATTCGTGGGGCGGGTGGAGTCAGGTCTGCAACGACCGGGCCGGGATAAGGATGCGGAAATGCGGCCGGGAAGTCCTGGAGCGGGTTGAGCGCACCAAGTCGAGCTGTGAGTATCGGGGAATGTGCGGGAGGTGACGGCAATCACCTTCCAGCACTGGACAGTTGGAGCCCACACGGTGCGAAGGGACAACAGGGCCGTGACGAAATATTTCCGTTTCCCAGCTTCATGCGCGACGCCCAGGCGGCGCAAGTTCACCGCTGCGGAGGTCGTGCTCGTCGTCGTACTGATCATCGCGGTGATCGAGACGGACGATGCCGGTGCTGCAGCTCTGTCGGGCGCGGGGCTCCTGGTGGAGCTCTTCTATCTCGTAAGGAGGATCACTCAACAGGGATGCGCCACACCGGCTGCGGAGCCGCTCGGCTGAATCGGTGGGCCGCCGTGAAAAGCCAGTGGCGGCGTGCGGGAAAAGCCTAGAGGCCTTGGCGCTGTGGCTGCGTGCCCAGCGCCAGGGCGCTGGGCTGACCTACGAGCAGCTGGCCGAACGCACAGACCCCAGCGCCGACACACTCGCCCGGGCCGCGTCCGGCAGGAGTGTGCCCAAGCTGCGGGTCGTCATGGCCTTCGCCAAGGGGTGCGAAGCGGATTGCAAGAAGGCGGAGAGCCTCTGGGTCAGAGCCCGGTATGCCGAAGCACGGGCGAGCGAGAAGCGGATGCCGGTCCTCATTCCGTATGTCTCGGACTTCGCCAGCTTGCACTCGGCGATGCTGGATCTGCACCGGAGAGACGGAGCTCGACCTTACGCAGTGATCGAAAGTCGCATTCCGAACGGAAAACTCCCTCACACCACGCTTTGGCGAATCCTGCAACGAAATGCCGTCCCCACCCGTGAGCAAGTACTGGACTTCGCTCAGGCTTTCGACGTACAGGGCGGGGAACTTGAGGAATGGGGCCGCGCTTGGGACAGGGCGGACCGGGAGCGTCGGCTCCCTTCGGGCGCAGGGGGCCTAAGCCGCAGCGAGCAGTCTTCCCGCCCCCCTGTTGAGGACCAACATGTGGTGCAGGACGACCTCGCGGTCAAGGACGAGCCCGCCGTTGAGGACAAGCATGGCGTCAAGGACGAGCGTCGGGCCCAGCTCAGGGCAAAACGAGCTGAGGCCCGTCTCAGAGGTCTTTACGCATCGCACGAACGGCTGGCGAGACTTCTCGCACAAGTGCATCCAGACGAGACCTGTCTCAGGAAGCGCTATGCCGACGCGAAAGAGAGAGTGCGAGTCGAGTTGCGTCAGCAGCGTGCGAAGGCGATACGGACGAAGTGACTCCCCAGGGAGTCACGGGTCCGGGAACTGCTCGCAGCAGAATCTGAAGGAGGAGTGTCTTGATCCTCGCCACCCGTCGTCACACCATCGCGGCTGCGGCCTCCAGGGCGAGGTGCCAGGGATACGCCTTGGGGTCGCCCTGGCCCGGTGGGAGCGGCTGGAAGCCGCCCTCCCCGTACAGCACCCGGACGCCCGCGCCCCGCAGGGTACGGATGCTGCGCCCGAACTGGGGATGTGTGGCGTAGGCACTGTTGACGCTCGGCATCATCACCAGCGGCCACCGCTTCCCGACGGCCTCCACGATGTAGCCGGTGACGAAGTCCGAAGTGAGCCCGAGCGCGGCAGCGTTGACGGTGTTCAAGGTCGCGGGCGCGAGGACCGCCACGTCGGCCCGGGGCCACACCGCGACGTCCGAAGGCGTCCGCGCGGCGCTGCGCACGGGGTGGCCGGTCTGCCGCTCCAGTGCCGGCAGCTCGTCCTCCAGCCACTCGGCCGCTGTGCGCGTCAGCCCGACGCACACGCTCCAGCCGTCGGCCTGCGCACGGCGGACGACGTCCGCGATGTCGAGCACGGGCGGGGCGGCGGAGCCGAACAGGTACAGGACACGAGAGGTCATGGAACGGCATCCCACCACAGCGGCGGCCGGACCTGAGGGACCCTTCCGTGTCCGTTCCGCCGCGCGAACCCGCACGCTGCCTCGCGTGCCGTGCGCGGAGGACCGTACGTCGCGGTCGCCGGTACCGCCCCCTCGGCGACGACGAGACCCCCGTGGGGCGGGGGACGTGCACGCCCGGACCGTCAGGTGCCTGCCGTCGCTGAGGCCGCGCTCAGGGCTGCGGGGGCCTCGCTGGTGACGTCGTGCACCTTCGTCGAGGTCTCGTGCTTCATCGACCCCGAATGGCTCGCCACGGGGGAATTCCACTCTGGTCGTGGACCAGCACTCCGGCGGCGGTCGCCCGCCCGGGGCCCAGACGTGATCATGGCCTCATCGGACCTCCGTCCCCAGGAGGCGTCGGTCCCCGTGTGTACGGTGATGGGGACTGTCGAGACGTCGGGGGACGGGGAGTTGCACGAATGTCGGGGGAAGCGGCAGCGTCCGCGGACGGTCGCACAGAGCTGCACCAAGTGGCGGCGAAATTCGGGGAGTTCCGCCGACGCCCGGCCCTGGTGCCGAGGCCCGTCGGCGAGTTGACGTCCGCAGGAGCGGGTGGCCGGGACGGATCTGTCGCGGGGCGCGTCGCGTCCCCTGCGGTCGGAACGGCGGATCGGACGGGGGTGTCATGCTGACGGAAGGCTTCGCGGACCTCGATGCGGCACGGGAGCACGTGTCCGCCACGCTGGGGGAGTTCCGCAGATCCCTGCTGCTCGTGCCGATCCGGTACGGCGGCGTCCTCACCGGTGACCAGGGCGGTCTGCGGTGGATCTACGCGTTCACGGGCACGGACACGCTGACGGCTTTCGCGCGGGGCCGGGGTGAAGGCGGCGAGTGGGAGTTCCGGCAGGTCTACGGGGCCCGGCTGCTGGACGAGACCCTGGCGGAGGTCGGCGTGCCGTGCGGGATCGCGGTCGACGTGGGCAGTGAAGAGGCGTTCCTGCTGCCGCCGGTGAAGGGGATCGTGCCGGACGAGGTGGCCGTGGACGAGGAGCCGGAGGGGGAGACGGCATGAGCGGTGGTTACAAGTTCGACCCGCAGGCGGCGAAGCAGGTCGAGCAGGGTCTGAGGGCGGCGACGGCGGAGCTGGAGGACACCGGCTTCTTCTCGATCAACGCGCAGCAGGGGCAGGGGTTCCAGTTCCTGCAGATGTCCGGCATGGAGATGGGCAACGGTGAACTCGCCTCCGTCTTCGGGCAGTTCTGCGGCCGGTGGGGGATGGCGATCAACGGGAAGATGCAGGACCTGAACGACATCGCGGAGCGGCTCGGGCTGTCGGCGGGGCTTTACCACCAGCAGGAGCAGTACGTGAACGACACCCTCAAGGAGGTCGTCGTCACGTCCAGTTCGTACAACCCGCAGCAGGGCGTCGCGGAGGGGGACAAGGCGGGGGAGAAGTCCTGGGGCGAGGTGTGGGGCGATGTGAAGCCGCGCGCACCGGAGTTCGACGCCTCCACGCCGGATCTGGGCGAGATGGGCGACCAGTGGGGCCAGGTGGGCGACGACTTCGGCAACTCCCCGTGGCAGGACGTGGCCGGTCCGGACCGGTGGGACGACTCGGACTGGCAGTGGGACGGGCCGCCTGAGCAGGGGCAGGGCGGTCAGGGGAACGACAGGGGCGACGGGGGGAACTGACCGTGGGACTGGGGGAGGCGTTCGACAACCCGATCGGCGCGGTGCAGGACGGCCTGGAGAAGGTCGGCGACGGAGTCGAGTGGGCGGGCGGCAAGGCCGCCGACGGCCTCGACGAGATCGGTCTGGAAGGCGCCGCCGAGGGCGTACGGGACGCGGGCGAGTGGACGGCGGACAAGCTCGGTGCCGACGTCGCCGAACGGCAGCTGGGCGAGACGGAGGACCCGAAGGAGATCATCCACGGCGACGTGGAGAAGCTGACCGAACGGGCCGAGCATCTGCGGGACTTCTTCAAGGCGTTCGACAAGCTCGGCTCCGGGCTGAAGCGCCTGGACGTGCACGGGTGGGAGGGCGAGGCCGGGGAGGCGTTCCGGTCCGAGTTCGAGCCGCAGCCGAAGTTCTGGATCCAGGCGGCGGACGCCTGCGAGTCCGCCGCGAAGCAGATCGTCCAGTACGCGTCCACCGTGGAGTGGGCACAGGGGGAGGCCAAGGAGGCCGTCGCCCTGTACAAGAAGTCGAAGGCCGCCTCCGACAAGGCGGTCGACGACTACAACGCGAAGGCCGACGACTGGAACCGGAAGAACGAGTCCGGAGGTGACCCGGGTCCGAAGCCGCCACCTTTCCAGGACCCGGGCAAGGCCGGGCTGGAGCGGGCGCAGCACATGGTCCGCGAGGCGCGCAGCCAGCGCGACGACGCCGCACGCCGTGCGAAGGACACCATGCGGGGGCTGGTGGAGCAGGCTCCGGAACTGCCCGGGGCCTGGGAGACCGTGAAGATGGCCGGCCGGGACATGTTCGAGGGCATGGCCCTGAACAGCATGCACATCGCGGGCGGTGCGCTGAAGGGCGTCGGTGAACTGGTCGGCCTCGCACGGATGTTGAATCCGACCGACCCGTACAACATGACGCATCCGGGCCAGTACGCGCAGAACATGAACGGCGTCGTCACCGGCCTGGCCTCCACCGTTGCCCATCCCGAACGCCTCGTCGGCATCGTGAAGAACCAGAACTGGCGCGACCCCGGCGAGGCTTTCGGGAAGCTCCTCGTCGACCTCGCCGGCGGAAAGGGCGCGGGCGGAGCCGCCAAGGGCGGACTCAAGGGTGCGCTGAAGCACGGCGTCAAGGAGGGCGCGGAGCAGGGCGCGCGGAAGACGGTCAAGGAGCGACTGGGCGATCTGGCCCGTGACTTGAAATGCAAGGTCCTGCGCAACGAACCGGTGGACATGGCCACGGGACGCATGGTTCTCCAGGAGACCGACGTCGCGCTGCCCGGTTCCTTCCCGCTCGCTCTTGCCCGCACCTTCGAATCCGCCTACCGCCTCGGCGGCTGGTTCGGTCCCGCCTGGGCCTCGACGCTCGACGAGCGGCTGGAGGTCGATGCCGAGGGCGTCGTCTACGTCACCGCCGACGGCAGCGTCCGTCCCTACCCGCACCCCGCCCCCGGCGTTCCCGTCCTCCCCGAGGAGGGCCTGCCCTGGCCGCTGGACCGCCGGACCGACGGCTCGTACACCCTCACCGATCCGGTCGGCGGCCTCACGCGCACCTTCGCCGCCCCCGAAGACGCACCGCCCGGCGGGGACGGCGTCGCACGCATCGCCGCGCTCGGCGAAGAGACCGGCGGATGGGCGTCGTTCGAGTGGGACGACGAGACCGGTGCGCCGCTGTCCGTCAGCCACTCCGGCGGCTACGAGCTGAAGTTCGAGTGCCAGGGCGGTCGGGTGCGGGCCCTGTCCCTGGCGGGCGGGGCGCCGGACGGCACGGACCAGCCGCTGAAGTCGTACGGCTACGACGAGGCGGGTCACCTCACCGCCGTCACCGACTCCACAGGGGCGACGCTCCGGTACGGCGTCGACGAACGCGGCCGCATCGTCTCCTGGACCGACAGCAACGACCGTTCCTTCTCCTACACCTACGACGACGAGGACCGCTGCGTCTTCCACACGGGCGAGGCGGGTCATCTCCGCACGACCTTCGAGTACGGCCTGCCTTCCGAGACTCCCGGCCACACCCTCACCCGCGTCACCGACTCCCTCGGCCACACCAAGCGCTATCTGGTCGACAGCAAGCTGAGGATCGTCGCGGAGACGGACGCCAACGGGCACACCACGCACACCACTTACGACGTCCAGCACCGCCCGCTCACAGTCACCGACCATCTCGGCGGCACCGTCCGGTACACCTACGACGACGCGGGGCGCCCGCTGCGCGTCGTGCTGCCGGACGGCGGCGAGGTCGCCGTCGAGTACGACGAGGACGGCCGTCCGGTCCGCAGGACGGCCGTGGACGGCGCCGAGTGGCGGTACGCCCGCGACGAGCGCGGCCTCCTCACCGCCGTCACCGACCCGGCCGGTTCGACGACGGCGTACGGCTACGACGCGCGCGGCCATCTCGCTTCCGTCATGGACCCGTTGGGTGCGACCAGTGCCGTCCGCTGCGACAGGGCCGGGCTGCCGCTGGCTGTCACCGACCCGCTCGGCGGCACCACGGCGTACGTCCGCGACGCCTTCGGCCGTCCCGTCACGGTCACCGACCCGTCGGGCGCCGTCACACGGCTGGAGTGGACTCCGGAGGGCCGTCTCGTACGCCGCGTCGACCCGGGCGGCGAAGTGCACACCTGGACCTACGACGGTGAGGGCAACTGCCTCACCCACACCGACGCTGCCGGAGGCGAAACCCGCTACGAGTACACGCACTTCGACCTGCGGACGGCCCAGACCGGACCCGACGGCGTCCGCCACACCTTCGCCTACGACACAGAGCTGCGGCTGGTGCAGGTCGCCAACCCCCAGGGGCTGACCTGGAGTTACACGTACGACCCCGCGGGCCGGCTGATATCCGAGACCGACTTCGACGACCGCACCCTGCAGTACGGCCACGACGCCGCCGGCGGACTCGCCTTCCGCACCAATCCGGCGGGCCAGACGATCAGCTTCACCCGTGACGCCATGGGCCGCGTCACGAGGAAGAACGCCGACGGCGACGCGACCGACTACACCTACGACGCGGCCGGGCGTCTGATATCCGCCCACGGGCCCGACGCGGACCTGCTCTGCCGCCGGGACAAGCTCGGACGCGTCAAGGACGAAGCCGTCAACGGCCGTGTCCTGACCCACGATTACGACCCGCTCGGCCGCCGCACCCGACGCGTCACCCCCGCCGGAACCGTCACCACGTACACGTACGACGCGGCCGGCAACCGCACCTCACTCACCACGAACGGCCACACGCTCACCTTCGGCCACGACGAGTCCGGACGCGAGACAAGCCGCAGCTTCGGCGAGGCCGACCTCACCTTCACCAGCCTCTGGGACCCGGCGGGACGCCTGGCGTCCCAGACCATCGCCGGTCCGTCGGCGGGCACGGTGCAGCGGCGGACGTACCGCTACCGCGCGGACAGCCATCTGGTCGGCGTCGAGGACCAGTTGAACGGCTCCCAGCTCTACGACCTGGACCGCGCAGGACGTGTCACCGCTGTCCGCGCCGAGAACTGGTCGGAGACGTACGCGTACGACGAGGCCGGCAACCAGACGTCCGCCGACTGGCCCGCGCAGCATGCCGGTTCGGACGCCCGCGGCGAGCGGAGTTACAGCGGGACGAAGCTGCTGACGGCCGGGTCGATCCGCTACGAGTACGACGACGCGGGTCGTGCGGTGCTGCGGCAGAAGTCGCGGCTGTCGAAGAAGCCGGACACGTGGCGGTACGTCTGGGACGGTGAGGACCGTCTGACGTCGGTGGTGACGCCGGACGGGGTGCGCTGGCGGTATCTGTACGACCCGCTGGGGCGGCGGATCGCCAAGCAGCGGCTCGGCGAGGACGGTCAACAGGTCCTGGAGCAGGTGGACTTCACCTGGGACGGTCCGACGCTGATCGAGCAGACGACGAGCGCTCCGAACCTGCCGGACCCGGTGACGTTGACGTGGGATCACGACGGGTTGCGGCCGTTGACGCAGACCGAGCGGATCACGGACGAGACGACGCAGGCGGAGATCGACTCACGTTTCTTCGCGATCGCCACGGACCTGGTGGGTGCGCCGACGGAGTTGCTGGACGAGAGCGGCGGTATCGCCTGGCGCACCCGCAGCACCCTGTGGGGGACGACGACGTGGAACGCGGACGCGACGGCGTATACGCCGCTGCGTTTCCCCGGCCAGTACGCGGACCCGGAGACGGGCCTGCACTACAACTTCCACCGCCACTACGACCCCACGACGGCCCGCTACCTCTCCCAGGACCCCCTCGGCCTCGACCCTGCCCCGAACCCGGTCACGTACGTCCACAACCCCCACACGTGGGCGGACCCACTGGGGCTTAAGTGTGAGCCGGCTGGCAGTGGCAACACTGATCTTCCTGAGGGGTATACACCTTCCCCAGCACTCAAGGGCGACCCCTACCACCCCGACTCGGTGGCTGAGCGCAGTCGACAAAATCGAGAAACGTACGGACCGACCGTGGCCGATCGGGCGGCGGAGCTCGGATATGACAGAAGAATTCCCGCACACAGAGCGCCGTTCAACTCCCACGGACAGGTTGTATTTCATAACGGCAGGAACTACATCACGCCAGATGTCGACGGGCATAATGTTTCGGAAGGCTGGAAGATGTTCAACCGCAGGGGACAACGGATCGGAACCTATGACAGTGATCTCAACTATGTCAAAGAATAATGACTTCTCGATCGAGGTGCTCGACGAGCTTGCTTCAGAGAATCAGCTTGCGTCGCGCTCTCAGGCTGTCGGCAGGATTAAGGTCGGCGGCTTCATGGAGACCTTTCTAATGGAACTGAGCTTTTGGTCAGTGAATGAATACCGTAGGAGCTGGCGGCGGGCGCTGACTGCACTCGAACAAGCCGAGACGACGACTTCCTGTCTTATCTCCTCCATTACTGACCCAGTGCACAGCAACTTTATTTCGTGTTGGCCAATGTACCGGGAAGTGGATGCGGTCTATGTGCAGAATTCGATCATCTTCCTGGACGAACTTGATGAAGCGTTCGATCCGCAAGAGCCCTGGCGGTACGTGCAGCCGCGCTGCTCGGTCGACGAGGACGGGAATCGCGTTTCCGAGTGGGTGACGAGCATGTCCCGGGTGCGTCTGTTCCGCGAGTCTGTCCAGAACACCTGAATAAGTATCAGCTCGACCTTGATTCTCTGTAATGGGTCGTCTTTGTGAAGGTCAGAGTGTGGACTCGTCGACATAGTCGATGATGAGGAGCGTTGCAGGTGAAGTCGAGCGGTTTTGAACGGTATTGACAGGAGCGCATTCGAGGTGGATGTCGAGCAATTGATGGAGAGGCTCGGCCGGGCAGGCGTAACGGTGATCCTTAAGGTTGATGATGAGAGGATGCGGGAATGCGGTAGTCCCCGGACTCTCGTGCTGTCCGGGCCCGGGTTGGGAGGCCGAGCGCATATACGGACGGAAGCTGCGACTCTAAGGGAGTGTCTCCTGCAGGGAGTCACGCGACTGCGGCAGTGTCCTGGCCACTGGGATTGGCTGCCAGGCTCTCCCGGTGGCATACGCGGAATTTGAGGTGATGTCGCGAGTCTCCATCGTGTCGCCGGCAGCACAGCTGCATCTAAAAAAGGGGGGGCCAGTGAAGTCTCACCTTCGTTCCGTGCGGTGATTTCGTGACGATTCATTGTTATTCGCGTACCAGTTGGAAGGCGATTCCGGGAGTTGAACTGGTGCCCCGGTGCGAGGTCTTGACGCTCTTTACGAGCCTGGCGAATGAATTCAAGACTGCCTTGCGTCGGGTGTGCCCGAGCATGGCGCCGGTAGTTCCTTCTGGGAACTGGTAAGTCACCTTCGCTCGATCAGCTGAACCGCGCCGCCGGCCGTACCGTGGAAGAACGGACAGCGGCCAGCAGTGCGCGCACCGGGGAGGTGACGCCGATGTCGGACGACCAGACAGCCACATCGACAGCCGCTGGGGAGCAGGCGATCGCCGATCAGCTTCGCTCCTCGTTCCAGGGTGAGGTGATCGACCGCGGGCATCCCGGCTACGACGAGGCCCGCGCCGTGTGGAACGGCCTGATCGACCGCCGTCCCGCTGTCATAGCCCGTTGCTCGGGCACGGCGGACGTCGTCGAGGCGCTACAGGTCGCGCGCAAGCACCGTCCTGTCGTCAGTATCCGCGGTGGCGGGCACCAGGTGGCGGGCAGCGGGGTCTGCGACGACGGGCTGGTGATCGACCTCTCGGCGATGAAGGGCATCCATGTCGACCCCGCGGCCCGGACGGCACGCGCCCAGGCGGGCGTGACCTGGGGAGAGCTGGACCGCGAGACCCAGCTGCACGGGCTGTTCACGCCGGGCGGGGAGATCTCGGCGACGGGGATCGCGGGTCTCACGCTCGGCGGCGGCCTCGGCTTCGTGATGCGGACGTTCGGCCTGAGCTGCGACAACCTCCGCTCGGTCGAGATCGTCACCGCGGACGGCGAGGTGCGGACAGTGAGCCGGGAGGAGGAGCCCGATCTGTTCTGGGCGGTACGTGGCGGGGGCCGGGGCGTCGGAGTCGTCACGTCCTTCGAGTTCGACCTCCATCCGTTCGGCCCGGAGGTGGCCGGAGCGCTGGTCCTCCACCCGTACGAGAACGCCGAGGCAGTTCTGCGGGCCTGGCGGGACGCGACGCTCACCGCGCCGGAGACGGTGACGCCCGAGATCCTGCTCTGGAGCGTCCCCGCCGAACCGCCGATCCCGGAGGAGCTGCACAGAGCGAAATGCGTCATGGTCGGCGGCGTGTACGGAGGCCCGCCGGGTGAGAGCGCCACCGCGGCCCTGGCGCCGCTGCGCGATCTGGGCCCGCCGCTCATGGATCTGAGCGGAACGATGCCCTACGTCACGCTGCAGAGCGCGAACACCTGGCGATTCCCGGACGGGGAGCGCTACTTCATGAAGTCGCACTTCATGGACGAGTTGAGCGACGAGGCGATCAGGACCCTGGTGGACTGGGACTCCCGGCGGCCGACCCCCGAGAGCCTGATCGTCATCCGGACGCTGGGCGGCGCCGTGGCGCGCGTCGGCGGTGACGACAGCGCGTTCGCGTACCGGTCCGCGCGCTACAACCTGAGCATCGACGCGGGCTGGCGGGACCCGGCGATGGACGAGGAGGCCATCGGGTGGGCGCGCTCGGCCTGGGACGCGACGAAGCCGTTCTCGAGCGGCGGGACATACATCAACTTCGCCGGACTCGGTGAGGACGCGAGTGAGTTGCGGGGCGCGGCCTTCGGCTCGCACGAGGAGCGGCTCGAGCGCATCCGCGCCGCCTACGACCCGGAGGGACTGTTCGCACGGGCCGCGCGCCGGCCATGACGTACGTCGTGGCCGGTCACCGAGTTGGCGGGTGGCTCAAGTCCCGGACGCGTACGAGATGAAGCTGCTCCACGCGGCGGGGGAGAGGGCGAGCTGAGGGCCCTGCTCGTTCTTGGAGTCACGGACGTGGACGGCATCGGGGCAGGCGGCGACCTCCACGCAGTCGTCACCCGAACCGCTGCTGTGGCTCGACTTGTGCCAGGAGAGGGCGATCTCGACGCAGTCGCCGTCGCCGCTGCTGCTGTAGCTGCTCTTGAACCAGAACAGTTCAGTGGTGCTCATAGCGTTCCTCGCATCCGCCGCAGCAGGCTCAGGGAGTCTTCGAGGGGGAGAGCCTGTGAGCGCATCCTGGCATACCTCATCTGATGGGTACTCACCGTCTTCGGATCGGAGATGAACTGTCCGTGCTCCTGCCCCTCGTTGTATCCGAACCAGCGGTGAGCACGCGTCTCCAGAAGCCGGATTGGGCCGTGCAACCCCGCATGGCTCTCCCTAACCACCGGCATGACCTGGATCTCCACGTTCCGTTGCTCCGCCACGGCCAACACGTGGTCGATCAGTCCACGGGTCACCTCCACTCCGCCCATGCGCCGCAGGAACAGGTGCTCCTCCAGGATGAAGCTGTAGGCCGTGGTCGGGCGCTCGGTGAGCAGCTGCTTCCGCTGAGCTCGCGCCTCCCACTGGGCCTCGATCTGCGCGTCGTCCAGGGGCGGGAGCTGGTTGACGAAGAGCGTCCGCGCGTACGCTTCCGTCTGCAACAGGCCCGGAATCAGGCGGCATTCGTACGTGTTGAGCGTGATCGCCTCCGCCTCCAGGCGTGCCCACTGGCGGAACCAGCTCGCCAGGCCGGGTTGCCGCGAGAGGTGCCGGGCCGCGCCTCGTAGCGCCCCGAACGCGTCGAGCACCTCTTCGGCGCGCTCCACGAACTCGGGCTGCGGGAAGCGCCGTCCCTGCTCGATCGAGCCCACCGTCGGCTGCGAGTAGCGCACCAGCGGTGCGAACTCCTCCTGCGTCAGTCTCGCCCGTTTCCGGAAGGCTTTGAGGACCTCTCCGAACGCCTTGAGGCTGTCCGATGACTCCGGTTCGGCGCCGCTGCTCGGGCAGCCGCCGCCTGCTGTGACGCCGATCCTGTCGGCGTCCGAGTCCCCACCCACAGCGTCCGCCATCTCCGGTCGCCCCCTTGCGCGTTCGCCCCTGCACACCCTGAACTCACGCATGGTCACGGACGGTGACCGGAGTTGTCCACCGCTTCGACTCGTACGCGGATACCGCGTACGAGTTGGTGACCTGGCGGACAGCCGCGCCCGAGCCCCGGCTTGAACGAGGGGCAGGAGCGGTTCGGTTCCCAACTCGGCGTGACCGTACGTGCGTTCACGCCTTCGGCTGCTCTGCGGCCGGGGTGCAGCCCGAGATGTGCGCGGGTAGGGATCACCCTTGATGCCGGGCGGGCCCTCTGTCCGGATGCGCGGCGGCTCAGGGCGGCTCTCGCCGCACGCACTCACGCTCACACTTTGTCCACATAGTGGAAGAAGCCAACTTGACCTCTGCCAAAGGGGTTCCCGAATGGGACGAAGATGGCTAACGTCCTTGTGGTGTACCGGACATGAGCCGTTTTCCCCCTCGATCTCCGCCCGACCGGTACGTCGCAACTCGTACCTCCCGCAATCCGGTGATCCCGGGCCCCACACCGGCGATCAAGTCGGCGCGACGGCGCGCGCCTGTGCGAACACGACGGTCAACGACACCTGCGTCAACCACCGTTTCTCCCTCTCAGGAGGAGTCGCGTGCACAGGATCACCCGCTCTCCAGCCAAGTCACCTTCCGCATCGACCAGATACGCCCGACGGCGCCGGCTGCGCGCCGCGATCCGTTCCCGTACCGCCGTACTCGTCTCGGCGCTGCTCCTCGGGGGCGCCCTCAGTCTCGGCGGCGCACCCCCGAGCCAGGCCGCAGCCCCCGACGACGGCTCCCAGCCCGCCGCGGCCGACTTCCAGCAGGTGACTCTCGCCAAGGGAGTCGCCGAGACCGGCGAACCCATGACGCTCGCCGTGCTGCCCGACGGCGGCGTGCTGCACACCGCCCGCGAGGGCACCCTGCGTCTGACCGACGCGGGCGGCGCCACGAAGGTCGCCGGTGAGCTTCCCGTCTACAGTCACGACGAGGAAGGTCTCCAAGGCGTCGGCGTGGACCCGGACTTCACGGAGAACCGTTTCGTCTACCTCTACTACGCGCCGCCCATGAACACCCCCGAGGGTGACGCCCCCGAGACGGGCAACCCCGACGACTGGAAACCCTTCGAGGGCGTCAACCGCCTCTCCCGCTTCGTGCTTTCGGAAGACGGCACCCTCGACATGGACTCCGAGAAGACGATTCTCGAGGTCGCCGCCGACCGCGGACTGTGCTGCCACGTCGGTGGTGACATCGCCTTCGACGCGGACGGCAACCTGCTGCTGTCCACCGGCGACGACACCAACCCGTTCCAGTCGGACGGCTTCACGCCGATCGACGAACGGGCCGACCGCAACCCGGCGTTCGACGCGCAGCGCAGCTCCGGCAACACCGACGACCTGCGCGGCAAGATCCTGCGCATCAAGGTCAAGGCGGACGGCTCCTACGACATCCCCGAGGGCAACCTCTTCGAGCCGGGCACGGAGAAGACCCGTCCGGAGATCTACGCGATGGGCTTCCGCAACCCGTTCCGCATGACGGTCGACAAGCCCACCGGCACCGTCTACGTCGGGGACTACGGCCCCGACGCTGGCGCGGCCGATCCGGCTCGCGGGCCCGCGGGGCAGGTCGAGTTCGCCCGCGTCACCGAGGCAGGCAACTACGGCTGGCCGTACTGCACCGGCGACAACGACGCCTACACGGACTACGACTTCGGCAGCGAGGAGTCGGGGGAGAAGTTCGACTGCGCGGCACCGAAGAACGACTCGCCGCACAACACGGGCCTCACCGATCTGCCCCCGGCGCAGGCGGCGTGGATTCCTTACGACGGCGCGTCCGTACCGGAGTTCGGCGACGGCTCCGAGTCGCCGATGGGCGGCCCGGTCTACCGCTACGACGAAGACCTCGACTCCGACGTGAAGTTCCCCCAGGAGTACGACGGCGACTTCTTCGCCGGGGAGTTCGGCCGCCGCTGGATCAAGCGCGTCGACCAGGACGAGAACGGCGGCGTGACGTCGATCAACTCCTTCCCCTGGAGCGGGACCCAGGTGATGGACATGGAGTTCGGGCCGGACGGCGCGCTCTACGTACTCGACTACGGCACCGGCTACTTCAACGGGGACGAGAACTCCGCCGTCTACCGCATCGAGAACGCCACCGACGGCCACAGCCCCGTCGCCGAGGCGAAGTCCGACAAGACCAGCGGACAGACTCCGCTGGAGGTGGCCTTCTCCTCCGAGGGAAGCAGTGACGCGGACGGCGACGAGCTGAGCTACAGCTGGGACTTCGGCGACGGAGCGAAGTCGGACGAGGCCAACCCCACGCACACGTACACCGAGAACGGCACGTACTCGGCTACGGTCACCGTCTCCGACCCCGGCGGGCGCAGCGGCAACGCGAGCGTGATCGTGACGGTCGGCAACACCGCTCCGAAGGTGGAGATGCAACTGCCCGCCGACGGCCGACCGTTCGCGTTCGGGGACGAGGTGCCCTTCGAGGTGAAGGTGACCGACCCGGAGGACGGGGAGATCGACTGCTCCAAGGTGGAGGTCAGTTACATCCTCGGCCATGACAGCCACGGCCACCCGATCACCTCGGCCAAGGGCTGCTCGGGCACGCTGAAGACCCCGGCGGACGGCGAACACGACCCGAACGCCGACATCTTCGGCGTCTTCGACGCCGAGTACACCGACAACGGCGGCGGCGGACAGGACCCGCTGACCGGCCATGCGCAGAGCATCCTGCAACCCGAGCACCGGCAGGCCGAGCACTTCACCGACTCGGCCGACGGAATCACGGTCGCGGATGCCGAGGGCGCAGAGGGCGGCAAGGCGGTGACCGGGGTGGACAACGGCCAGTGGGTCGCCTTCAAGCCCTATGTCACCGCGGACGTCACGGAGTTGTCGGCACGCGTCAAGGCAGGCGGTCTCGGCGGCGGTGCCGTCGAGGTACGTGCGGGAGCACCGGACGGCACCCTGCTGGGCAAGGCCGACGTGACGGCCGGCGACGGCTGGAGCGAGGTGACCACACCGATCGAGAACGCTCCGGAGGGCACCGGTGAGCTGTACCTGGTCTTCACCGGCGGTCTCGGCGACCTCTTCGATGTGGACAGCTTCACGGTGAAGACGGAATGAGAGGGGGAGAGCGGATGAGACGTACGCCTGATACGACATCAGGAAAGCCGCAGAGCCGGTCGCTCGTGCGGAGGCCGGTTCAACGCGCCCGCCGCGCAGGCAGGTCGGTGCTCATCGCGGCGGCGTCGGCGGTGCTGCTGACTCTCTCCGCCGCCGCGCCGGGCTCCGCCGCGACACCGCCCGACCACCCCCGCGACGGTGAACACGTCCTGGTCTTCTCCAAGACGGCGGGATTCCGGCACGACTCCATCCCCGACGGCATCGCCGCCATCCGGGAACTGGGCGCGGAGAACGGCTTCACCGTCGACGCGACGGAGGACGCCGCCGTCTTCACACCGGAGAAGCTCGCCGCGTACGACGCGGTGGTCTTCCTCTCGACGACCGGTGACGTGCTCGACGACCCGCAACAGGCGGCATTCGAGGACTACATCGAGAAAGGAGGCGGATACGCCGGAGTGCACGCCGCGGCCGACACCGAGTACGACTGGCCGTGGTACGGCGGGCTGGTGGGAGCCTGGTTCGACTCCCATCCGCTGATCCAGCCCGCCACCGTCGAGGTCGAGGACCGTGCGCACCCGGCGACTTCGCATCTGGGCGAGGAGTGGAACCGCACGGACGAGTGGTACAACTACCGCTCCAGCCCGCGGGAGAACGTCCGTGTCCTCGCCGCGCTCGACGAAAGCTCGTACCTCGGCGGGAACATGGGGGAGGACCACCCCATCGCCTGGTGCCGTGAGTACGAGGGCGGCAGGTCCTTCTACACGGGCAACGGGCACACCAAGGAGTCCTACGCGGACGAGGCCTTCCGTACGCACCTGCTCGGCGGAATCCGCTGGGCGTCGGGAGCGGCACAGGCCGACTGCCGTCCCGAGAACGGCTACACCCCGGTCTACGACAGCGGTACGGGACTGGAGGGCTGGAAGCAGGCCGGCCCCGGCCACTTCGAGCAGGCCGAGGACGGCACGCTCACCACGGTCGGCGGCATGGGCCTGCTGTGGTACGGGACCGAGCAACTCAGCAGCTACTCGCTGAAGTTCGACTGGCGAATGTCCGGGGACGACAACTCCGGGGTCTTCGTCGGCTTTCCCGCCTCCGACGATCCGTGGACGGCGGTCGACCAGGGCTACGAGATCCAGATCGACGCCAGCGACGTGCCGGAGAAGACGACCGGCTCCGTCTACGGCTTCCAGTCGGCGGACCTCGAAGCGCGCGACCGCGCACTCAACCCGCCGGGGGAGTGGAACACCTATGAGATCCGTGTCGAGGGTGAACGTCTCCAGGTCTGGCTCAACGGCGTCCGGATCAACGACTTCACCAACACCGACCCCGTCCGCAGCCTCACGGACGGCCACATCGGCCTGCAGAACCACGGCGACGAGGACGAAGTGGCCTTCCGCGACGTGCGGTTGAGGGAACTGGCGCCCGCGGCACCCGGCGGGAGAGGAGGCGGCGGTACGGGTTCCTGACGCAGGGGTCCCCTGAACGTGACAACCGTCCGGCGCACGCCGGATGACGAGCCGCAGCCAGCGGTTCGCCCGCCCGGTGTCCAGCGGCCCGAGGGGGGCCGGGGACACCGGGCAGGCGGCGGGTGAGGAGAACGCCGACTCCTCCCCGCCGCCCCCCGACAACGTTGCCCCCTCACCCCCTCACCCCCTCACCCCCTCACCACGGAGGCAGGCCGTGACCACAGAGCGACCCATCCAGCAGCCCCCGGCCCCGGACGGCGCCCGCACCGGTGTCTGGCTCGTCGGCGCCCGCGGCTCCGTCGCCACCACCGTGACCGCCGGCTGCGCGGCCGTGGCGGCCGGCATGCACCCGCCCACCGGCATGGTCACCGAGACCGCCCCCTTCACCGGCTGCGGCCTGCCGCCGCTGGAGCGTCTCGTCTTCGGTGGCCACGACACGGCGTCGTGCCCGCTGCCGAAGCGCGCCGAACAGCTCGTCGCGGCGGGCGTGCTCCCGCACGGGCTGCCCGCGGCCGTACGCGCCGAACTGACCGCGGCGGACGCCTGCATACGTCCCGGCGTGCCGGCTGCCGCCGCAGACCCCCGCGAGGAGGACGAACTCATCGCCTCCCTCGCCGCCGACATCGCCGCCTTCACCCGCGACAACGGCCTCGTCCGTACCGTCGTCGTCAACGTCGCCTCCACCGAAGGCCCCCCGGCCGCGGGCGACCCGGCGCTGCCGCCCAGCTCCCGCTACGCGGCCGCCGCCCTGCGGGCGGGGTGCCCGTACGTCAACTTCACGCCGTCCACCGGGCTTCACCATCCGGCGCTCGCCGACGAGGCACACGCCTCGGGCCTGCCCCACGCCGGCCGGGACGGCAAGACCGGGCAGACGCTGCTGCGTTCCGTGCTGGCCCCGATGTTCGCGCAGCGAGCGCTGCCCGTACGCGCCTGGTCGGGCACCAACCTCCTCGGCGGAGGCGACGGCGCCGCCCTCGCCGACCCCGGAGCGGCCGCCGCGAAAAACGCCGGCAAGGAACGCGTCCTGGCCGACAGCCTCGGCGAACTCCCCGAAGGGGAGCTGCACATCGACGATGTTCCGGCGCTGGGCGACTGGAAGACCGCCTGGGACCACGTCGCCTTCGACGGCTTCCTCGGCTCCCGCATGGTGCTCCAGACGATCTGGCAGGGCTGCGACTCGGCGCTGGCCGCCCCGCTCGTGCTCGACCTCGCCCGCCTCCTCGCCGGCGCCCACCAGGCCGGCATGAGCGGCCCCGTCGACGGGCTCGGCTTCTACTTCAAGGACCCCGACAGCGGTCCGAGCGCGCTGCCCGAGCAGTGGCGTGCGCTGCTCGGACTCGCCGGCCGCCTGCGGGCGTGCGCATGAGGGGTACGCGGCCGTTCGGCCGCGCAGCCGACTGGGCACGGCTCCTGCGCGTCTCGGCCACCGCCAGCGTGCCGGGCGACGCGCTCGCAGGCGCGGCGGCCTCCGGACACCGTCCCAACCGGGGGACGCTGCTCGCCGCGGGGGCGTCCCTGTGCCTGTACGAGGCGGGCATGGCCCTCAACGACTACTCCGACCGGGAGATCGACGCCGTCGAACGTCCCGGCAGGCCCCTGCCCTCCGGGAGGATCGCTCCGGCCGCCGCGCTGACCGCCTCCGTGGTGCTGACGGCCGCCGGTCTGCGGCTCGCGGCGGCGGCGGGCCGCCCGGCGCTGCTGACGGCGACGGCGCTCGCGGGCACGGTGTGGGCGTACGACCTGCGGCTCAAGCACACCGCGTTCGGCCCGGCGGGAATGGCCGCCGCCCGCGCTCTCGACCTGGTGCTGGGCGCGGCGGCCACAGCAGGCAACGCCCGGGGAGCGGGCGCGGGGCGGTGTGCCGGGACTGTCGCGAGCAGCGCGGGCCTGCTCGGCGCGCACACCTTCGCCGTCACGGCCGTGTCGCGCCACGAGACGCTCGGCGCTCCGACCACCGTGCCGCTGGCGGCACTCGGAGCGACGACCGCCGTCGCCTGCGCGACGGGGCGGACGGGCCGCATCCCGGCCGTCTTCGCCGCCGCCTACGCCGCCGCGGCAGCCCGGCCCCTCGCCCACGCCGCACTGAACCCCTCGCCGCAGCTTCTGCAGCGCGCCGTCGGCGGCGGCATACGGGCCACCATTCCGCTCCAGGCGGCGCTCGCCGCCCGCGCCGCCCGCCCCGGCTCCGCCGCAGCGCTGCTGGCGCTGCTGCCGCTGGCGCGGCGGCTCTCACGGAAGGTCAGCCCCACATGACCGGCTCCGCGCAGCTGCGCTACGCATACGGCACCAACGGCCTCGCCGACCTGCGGCTCGGGGACGCTCTGGGGCTGCTCGCCGACCTCGGATACGACGGGGTGGGCCTCACCCTCGACCACATGCACCTGGACCCGCTCGCCCGGGACCTTCCGCAGCGGACGGCCGCCGTGGCGAGGGCACTCGACCGGTACGGACTCACCGTCACCGTCGAGACCGGTGCCCGCTACGTGCTCGACCCCCGGCGGAAGCACGGTCCCACCCTGCTCGACCCGGATCCCGAAGCCCGCGGCGCACGCCTGGAGATGCTGCTGAAGGCCGTACGCGTCGCAGCCGATCTGGGCGCGCACGCCACGCACTTCTTCAGCGGGGTGCTGCCCGGGGGCGCCGATCCGCACACCGCCTGGCCACGCTTCGCGGACGGGGTCAGCGCCCTGCTCAGCGCCGCCCAGGCCACCGGCGTGCCGCTCGCGGTCGAACCCGAACCCGGCCATCTCCTGGGCGACTTGGGTGCCTTCCACCGGCTGCGCGCGACCCTCGGCGAGCCCGACGGTCTCGGACTGACCCTGGACATCGGGCACTGCCTCTGCCTGGAGGACGCCTCTCCGCCGGACTGCGTACGGTCGGCCGCACCCTGGCTGCGGCACGTGCAGATCGAGGACATGCGGCGCGGCGTGCACGAGCATCTGCCTTTCGGCGAAGGGGAACTGGACGTGCCGCCGGTGCTCGCGGCACTCCACGCGAGCGGCTACGCCGGGCTGGTGACCGTGGAGCTTCCGCGCGACTCCCACGCCGGGCCCGACCGCGCCTGCCAGTCGCTGCGCTTCCTGAAGGAGGCGGAACGGACCGCCCGTACGCAGCCCGGCGGCGCGTTCCGCCCCGACGAGGGAGCCGCCCCATGCTGAGCCCCGCCGAACAGGGCCGTGACCCCTTGTCGCCCGCGGAGATCCGGGCACGCGTGGAGACGCGGCTCGACGACGCCGCCCTCGCCTGGCTCGGCCGGGCGCTGGCCGACGCGGCCGCCTCCGCGGCGCCGAGGGACGCGGACGCCGGACCCGCCGCGTGGGAAGGGCACTTCGCCGCGGCCGGGCGGCACTGCGGACGCAGGGCCGCCTGCGACGTCCGCGTGCTGCTGCTGCACGCCGCCCGCGCGGACACCCCGACGCTCACCCGCCTCTACCAGCAGGGCACCACTGCCGAACGGACCGCCGTGCTATGCGCGTTGCCCCATCTGCCCGCGGGAGGCGCAGACGAGTGCGTCCGCCTCGTGGAGGACGCGCTGCGCGCCAACGACACCGGCCTCGTCGCCGCCGCCGTCGGCCCGTACGCCGCGGCACACCTCGACCCGCACGGCTGGCGGCACGCCGTACTGAAGTGCCTGTTCACGGGCGTACCGCTCGCCGCCGTCGCCGGACTGGGCGACCGTGCCCGCGGTGACGCCGACCTGGCCCGCATGCTCCGCGACTTCGCACACGAACGCACCGCCGCGGGGCGCTCCGTACCCGGAGACCTGCACCTCGTCCTGGCCCTGGCCGAAGCACCGTCCGAAGCACCGGCAGAACCACCGTCCGGCGTCAGAGGCGACGCCCCGTCCGGCGCCGCTCCGCACCCGCCCGAGGACCCGCCCGAGGAGTTCTGATGCGCATCTTCGACCCGCACATCCACATGACTTCACGGACCACCGACGACTACGCCGCCATGTACGAAGCGGGTGTACGCGCCGTGGTGGAGCCGTCGTTCTGGCTGGGCCAGCCGCGCACCTCCCCCGGCTCCTTCTACGACTACTTCGACTCCCTGCTGGGCTGGGAACCCTTCCGCGCGGCCCAGCACGGCATCGCGCACCACTGCACGATCGCGCTCAACCCGAAGGAGGCCGGCGACCCGCGCTGTCTGCCCGTACTGGAGGAGCTGCCCCGCTACCTGGCCAAGGACGGCGTCGTGGCGGTGGGCGAGATCGGCTACGACTCGATGACGCCCGCCGAGGACGCCGCTCTCGCCGCCCAGCTCCAACTCGCGGCCGATCACGGCCTTCCCGCCCTCGTCCACACACCGCACCGGGACAAGGCCGCGGGCCTCACCCGCACCCTCGACGTACTGCGCGAATCGGGGCTGCCGCCCGAACGTGTCGTACTGGACCACCTCAACGAGGCCACCGTCGACGAAGCCGCCGACTCGGGCTGCTGGCTCGGCTTCTCGATCTACCCCGACACCAAGATGGACGAGCACCGCATGGTACGGCTGCTGCGCCTGCACGGCACGGCTCGCGTACTGGTCAACTCCGCCGCCGACTGGGGCCGCAGCGACCCGCTGAAGACCAGGGCCGTCGGCGACGCCATGCTCGACGCGGGCTTCACCGACGACGAGACCGACCAGGTGCTGTGGCGCAACCCCGTGGCCTTCTACGGGCAGAGCGGCCGGCTCGAACTCGACCTCGCCGCACCGGAGTCCGGGGCACCGCCCACCACCCACGAGGGCAACTCCATCCTGCGCGGCGGAGAATGAGGGAGGCAGGGCATCGTGCGTTTCCGCCACCCCGACGGTTCGACCGTCCACCTCGCCTACTGCACCAACGTCCACGCCGCCGAAGACCTCGACGGCGTGCGCAGCCAGTTGCGTGAGCACGCGGAGCCCGTGCGCCGCAGGCTCCACCGCGACCGGCTCGGCATCGGCCTGTGGCTCGCCCGGGACGCGGCCCGTGCGCTCACCGCCGACCCCGCGGCCCTGCGTTCGCTGCGGGGCGAACTCGACAGGCGCGGCCTCGAGGTGGTCACCCTCAACGGCTTCCCCTACCGGGGCTTCGGCGACCAGCACGTCAAGTACCGCGTCTACAGGCCCGACTGGACCGAACCGGCGAGGCTGGAGCACACCACCGACCTGGCGCGGCTGCTGACGGCGCTGCTGCCCGAGGACGCGGTCGAAGGCACCGTCTCCACCCTGCCGCTGGCGTGGCGCACGGGCTTCACCTCCGACCGCCGCCGCACGGCCCTCGACGCGCTCGGCACCCTCGCCGGACGGCTCGACGCGCTGGAGGAGCTGACGGGCCGCAGCATCCGCGTCGGACTCGAACCCGAGCCGGGGTGCACGGTCGAGACCACGGCAGACGCCGTCGAAGCGCTCACCGGCCCCGGCGCGCCGCCCGCGCACCGGATCGGGGTGTGCGTCGACACCTGCCACCTGGCGACGCAGTTCGAGGAACCCGAGGGGGCACTCGCCGCCCTCACCGCCGCGCACATACCCGTCGTCAAGAGCCAGCTGTCCGCCGCGCTGCACGCCGAACACCCCGGCGGGACAGGCACGTTGGAGGCGCTGTCCGACTTCGCCGAACCCCGCTTCCTGCACCAGACCCGCGCCCGCACGGACGCGGGCGTACTCACGGCGGACGACCTCGGTGCGGCACTCCGGCCCGGAGCCCTGCCCCTCGGCGTCCCCTGGCGGTCCCACTTCCACATGCCCCTGCACGCACCGCCCCCGGCACCGCTGAGCGCGACGCTCGACGTGCTGCGCGCGGCCCTGGGCCGGCTCGTCGGCGGGCCCGTACCGCTGACGCGCCACCTCGAGGTGGAGACATACACCTGGCAGGCCCTACCCGAAGGACAACGTCCGCGAACCCGCGCCCAGTTGGCCGACGGCATCGCCGCGGAACTGGACGTCGCCCGCGAAATGCTCATCGACCTCGGCCTCAAGGAGCTGCCGTGATGCAGGAGCCGCAGCCGCTGCTCGTCCTCGACGTCGTCGGCCTCACGCCCCGACTCCTCAGCCACATGCCGGCGTTGACCGCCCTCGCCGGCGAAGGCACGTACGTGCCGCTCGGTACCGTGCTGCCCGCCGTCACGTGCGCGGCCCAGTCCACGTTCCTCACGGGCCTCACCCCCGCCGAGCACGGCATCGTCGGCAACGGCTGGTACTTCCGCGAGCTGGGCGAGGTGCTGCTGTGGCGCCAGCACAACGCGCTCGTCGGCGGCGAGAAGCTCTGGGACGCCGCCCGCGCCCGGCACCCCGGCTACACCGTCGCCAACGTCTGCTGGTGGTACGCCATGGGAGCCGGCACCGACTGGACCGTCACCCCCCGCCCCGTCTACTACGCGGACGGCCGCAAGGAACCCGACTGCTACACCCGCCCCCCGGAGCTGCACGGCGAACTCACCGGAGCTCTGGGCACGTTCCCCCTCTTCCAGTTCTGGGGCCCCGGCGCCGGCATCGTGTCCTCCGAGTGGATCGTCGACGCCACGCGGCACCTGCTGCGCACCCGCCGCCCGGATCTCGCCCTCACCTACGTCCCCCACCTCGACTACGCCCTTCAGCGATACGGGCCCGACGACCCCCGCTCACACGGAGCCGCGGCCGAACTCGACGCCGTACTCGCCCCGTTGCTGGCCGAGGCCCGGGCCGAGGGCCGTACCGTCGTCGTGCTCTCCGAGTACGGCATCACCCGTGTGGAGCGACCCGTCGACATCAACCGCGCCCTGCGCCGGGCGGGGCTGCTGGAGGTGCACACCCAGGACGGCATGGAGTACCTGGACCCCACCACGTCCCGTGCCTTCGCCGTCGTCGACCACCAGATCGCACACGTCTACGTACGCGACCCCGCCGATCTGCCGGCCGTCCGCGACGCCCTCGAAGGGCTTGAGGGCATCGACCGGCTCCTCGACGAACGCGGCAAGAAGGCCCACGACCTGGACCATCCGCGCTCGGGCGAACTCGTCGCCGTCGCCGGACCCGACGCCTGGTTCACCTACTACTACTGGCTCGACGACGCCCGTGCGCCGGACTTCGCCCGGCTGGTCGAGATCCACCGCAAACCGGGCTACGACCCGGCCGAACTGTTCATGGACCCCCGCGACCCGTACGTGCGGCTGCGCGCCGCGACCGCGCTCGCACGGAAGAAGACCGGCCTGCGCTACCGCATGGCGGTCGTACCGCTCGACCCCTCACCGGTACGCGGCAGTCACGGCCGGCTCCCCGAAAGCACCGACGAGGGACCGGTGTTCATCTGCTCGCGCCCCGGCACCGCCGAAGGCCCGCTCGCCGCAACCGAGATCAAAACCCTGCTCGTCAACCTCGCTCTGGGAGAGCCGACATGAGACGCACATCCCCCGACCCCGAACTCACACACCGCCTGCGCCGCCGGGGCTTCCTGGGCGTCGCCGCAGGTGCCGCCGCCTCCCTCGTCGGCGCCGGTGCGGGCACCGCGCAGGCCGCCACGCCGGCGGCCACGGGTGCTGAGCACTGCGGCCCCCTGCTGCCCGAGGGCCGCCTCGGCATCCAGCTCTACACGCTCCGCGACAAGGTCGCCTCCCTCGGCTTCGCCGCCGTCTTCGAGGAGCTGTCCCGCCACAGCTACGAACAGGTCGAGTTCGCCGGCTACACCCAGGGCACCGGGGACATCTCGCTGGCCCGACTGCGCAGGCTGCTGCGGGAGAACGGGCTGCGCGGCATCGGAAGCCACGTCGGCTACCACTCCGCCGACCCCGACGACTACACCTTCGACACCCAGCTGGAGAGGGTGCTCGACGACGCCGCCGCCCTGGGCCTGCCGCACGTGGGCACCGCCGCCGGCCCGGACCGCTACGGCAGGACCGTCGACGCGTGGAAGCGCGCCGCGGAGGACTTCAACACCTACGGCGCCGCGGCCAGGAAGCGCGGCCTGAAGTTCTACCAGCACAACCACCAGATGGAGTTCGGCTTCGCCGAGGACCGTCCGGACGTACGCCTCTACGACGTGCTCCTCGCGGAGACCGACCCGGATCTCGTGTATCTGGAGATGGACATCTACTGGGCGTACGCGGGCCAGTACCGCTTCAGCGTCCGCCCCGACGGGACCCCGGCACCCTTCGAGCCCGTCGACTACGTGCTGGCGCAGCCGGAGCGCTACCCCCTCTTCCACGTCAAGGACGGTGAACACGACGAGACCGCCGAGGACGGCTACCGCATGGTGGACGTCGGCGACGGGGACATCGACTACCAGCGGTTCATCGCGAAGGTCACCCGCGCACGCGGGGGCCGCAAGCACAACTGGCAGGTGGAGCACGACAATCCGGCCGACTCCTTCAGGACGGCCCGCCGGTCCGCCGCCCATCTGCGCTCACTGAGGAAGCCCAGAGGCTAGTGCTCGGGTACGTTCCGGCCCCTCCCGCCCTTCGGATCAGGGGCGGGCGGGACCGCCCGCTGCCCCGACGGCAGGGCGGGGACCGGCCGAACCGCCGCTCCCCGCCCCGTCGTACCCTGCCACCGGACAGGCGTCAGTCGCTGTCCTCCTCGGCGGCGGAGCGGCGAGCTTCGCGCCGGCCCGCGTAGCGTTCCCTGCGGTTGCCCGCCTTCTTCCACTCCTGCCTCTCCCTGATGTGGGAGCGCACCTTGCACCCCGCACAGCAGTTGGCGCCCGAGAACAGGTGGGCGGCGGGGCCCTCCCAGCGGCAGCGCGTCTCCGCGTCCTGCGTCAGCGGGTCAGGAGGCAGATCGCATGCGCCGAAGCGGTGGTCGTGGACCGGCCGTGGGTCGTGCTCCGCGTGGCGCACCCGCAACGGTTTCGTCTTGTCCGTACGGGACATCGTGTTCCTTCCGGAACCGCCGCCCGGGCTCCCGGACTCTCCGGGCGGGCGGCCAGGTTCGGAATTTCACGGGCGACACCCTCTTCCTCCTCGTCTGCGGCACCCGTCGTGCGCGGGTGCCTCCCGGTGTGCGCACCCCGGGCGACGACGCCGACCGGCGTCCGGTGCACGGCAGTTGAGCACACGTTCTGCACGGAAGTGGAGAACGTTCCAGGCTATCGGCAGGCGCCGGGCATGTACAGGAGAGCCGGAAGGGACGGAGCCGGCATGCCCGCACCCTCCGGCGCGGAACATGCCCGCACCCCTCCGGCGCGGAGCCGGAGGGGTGCGGACAGACGACTGCCGGGCCACTCTGGGGAGCGGGTGGCCCGGCAGCTGTCAGCTCTCTCGTCCCTTCAGATCACTTCCCTGCTGATGGGCTGGGGATTGGGCTTGATCGAGGACTTGCGCGGACGTCCCGGCTGGTGCAGGAAGAGCGCGACGACGCCCGCGAGGAGCGACGTACCGCCGGCGAGCCAGAAGGCGCCGCCGTAGCCCCACGCGCTGACGACCATCGATCCCAGACCCGCGCCCGCGATGCCGGACAGCAGCTTGGAGCTGTAGACCATCCCGTAGTTGGTGGCGTTGTTGTTCTCACCGAAGTAGTCGGCGGTCAGCGCCGCGAACATCGGGAAGATCGCGCCTCCGCCGAAGCCGGAGATCATCGAGCAGAGCAGGAACAGCGGCATCGACCCGGCCTCACCGGACAGCAGGATGCCGAACTGCGAGAGCCCCAGGACGAGACAGACGAAGAGCAGGCACTGCTTGCGGCCGTAGCGGTCGGAGAGCCAGCCGATCACGCCCCGGCCGGTGCCGTTGACGATGGCCTTCAGCGACATGGCGGTGGCGACGATGCCGCCCGCGAAACCCATGTCGTCGCCGAAGGGCACCTGGAAGGCGATGCCGAAGATGTTCACACCGGACGTGCACAGCAGACAGAACCACATCAGCGGCACCCGTCCCGTCTGGAACGCCTCCTTGGCGGAGTACTGCTTGACCGCCGGCGGGTTCTTCTGCAGTGCGCGGCGTGCGCGCGGGTCGTCCGGCTCCTTCAGCGGGTCGACGTGCTCGGGCCACCAGTTCTTCGGCGGGTCCTTGAAGAACGAGCCGGCGAAGGCGACCACCGCTGCCAGGAACACACCGACACTGATCAGGACCCAGCGGAAGTTGCTGACGTCCATGAAGCCGGTGAAGATGAACACGAACGGCACCGAGCCGTAGGCGAAACCGCCGTTGACGAAGCCGGTCTTGCCGCCCCGGCGCTCCGGATACCACTTTCCGACCATGTTCACGCAGGTCGCGTACACCGCTCCGGCGCCCATGCCGCTGAAGACACTGAAGCCGATGTAGGCGAGGACGACGTTCGGCGAGTACGCGAGCGCGAGATAGCCGATGAACGTGCCCAGCGCGCCCCACATCATCGCCTGCCGTGCGGGGAACCGTCCGTTCTCACGCAGCTTGCCGACGGGGAAGGCCACGCCTCCCTGGAAGAGGACCCAGATGCCCATCATCCAGAAGATGTGTGCACTGTTCCAGCCGTGCGCGGTATGGAGCGTCGACTCGGCGGAAGCGAACGCGTACTCCGCCGAGGAGATGCCCATCATGCCGACCCACGGCAGGATGACCATCCAGCGGCGATGGCGTCCCATGATGTCGATGTCGGTCTCGCCTATCCGGTAGGTCCGACCGTTCTTGTCGGTCACCTCCCTGTAGGGGAGGGCCGTTGGTGCTTCTGTTGTTGTCATGTTCTGCACCCCTTGCGTGGAGAGAGTCTGGCCAGCGCCCCCTGTCCGGATCTCTTGCTTGGTGCGATGTCGCGGTGCCGCGTCAGGTGCGTGCGGAGAGCGGCCGGGCGGATTGCGGAGTCCGCCTGACCGGCCCCGGGCCCTGCCGCGGCGGCGGGGAGCAGCTCCCCACCACCGCGGACCAGCGCCGCAGCACGGGCCCTACAGGAGCCCGGCCGCCCGCGCCCACTGGTACTTGGCTCCCAGTACGGCCACGGGCTTCTCTGTCGTGTACGGGTACGCGACCACTCCTCGCTCGAAGAGGTACGCGCATGCTTCCTCGACCTCCACGTCGCCAGCAAGGGAGGCCACCACGGGTTTTTCGATTCCCTTCTCCCGTGCCTCGGCGACGACCCGGGCCGTCAGCTCCGCGAAGACCATGGGCGGAGTGACGATCGTGTGCCAGTAGCCGAGAACCAATGAGTGGATACGCGGGTCCTCCAGGCCGAGCCGGATCGTGGCCTCGTACGTGGAAGGCGGCTCGCCCCCGGTGATGTCCACCGGATTGCCCGCGGCGCCGAACGGCGGGATGAAGGCGCGGAACGCCTCGTCCAGGTCCGGCGGAATCTCCATGAGAGACATTCCGTTGTCGACGATGGCGTCCGAGAGCAGTACGCCCGAACCGCCCGCGCCGGTGATGATGACGGTGTTGTCGCCCTTCGGGGTGGGCAGCACGGGCAGCGCCCGCGCGTACTCCAGCATCTCGTTCAGGCCGGGCGCCCGGATGACGCCGGCCTGCCTCAGGACGTCGTCGTAGACGGCGTCGTCGCCCGCCAGCGCGCCCGTGTGCGAACCGGCGGCCTTGGCGCCCGCGCTGGTGCGGCCCGCCTTGAGCACGACGACGGGCTTCTTCGGCACGGTCTGCCGCGCCGCGTCCACGAACGCCCGCCCGTCCTTGAGGTCCTCCAGGTGCATCGCGATGCACTCGGTGTTCGGGTCGTCCGCGAAGTAGGTGAGCAGGTCGTCCTCGTCGAGGTCGGACTTGTTGCCGAGTCCGACGATCGCCGAGACACCGGTGTTGGTGCTGCGGGCGAAGCCGAGGATGGCCATGCCGATGCCGCCCGACTGGGAGGTGAGCGCCACACCGCCCTTGACGTCGTACGGCGTGCAGAACGTGGCACACAGGTCCTGCCACGTCGAGTAGTAGCCGTAGATGTTCGGGCCGAGGAGACGCACGCCGTGCTTCTCGCCGATGGCCACGATCTTGTCCTGGAGCTCCACCTCACCGGTCTCGGCGAAACCCGAGGGGATGAGGACGGCGTTCGGGATGCCCTTCGCGCCGACCGCCTCCAGCGTGTCCGGCACGAACTTCGCCGGTACGGCGAAGACCGCCACGTCCACCTCGCCCGGGATGTCGGCGACCGACTTGTACGCCTTGCGCCCCAGGATCTCGTCGGCCTTGGGGTTCACCGGGTGGATCTCCCCGGGGAAGCCGCCGTCGACGAGGTTGCGCATGACCGAGTTGCCGATCTTGCCCTGCTCGTTGGAGGCACCGATCACCGCGACCGAGTTCGGCTGCATCAGCCGCTTCATCGAGACGCGGATCTCCTCCGGCGTGTAGCGGCGGCGCTCCACGGGCTCACCTTCGGTGAGCAGGATGCGGATGTCGGCGGCCGTCGCGCCGTCCGGCGACGCGAAGACCGGGTTGAGGTCGACCTCGGCCAGCTCCGGGAAGTCGTGCGTGAGCTGTGAGACCGACACGATCACCCGCGCCAGCGCGTCACGGTCGACCGGGTCGCCACCGCGTACGCCCTTGAGGATCTCCGCCGCCCCGATGCCGTCCAGCATCGACATGGCGTCCTCCGTCGTGGCCGGAGCGAGCCGGAAGGTGACGTCCTTGAGGACCTCCACCAGCACGCCGCCCAGGCCGAAGGCGACGACCTTGCCGAAGGTGGGGTCGGTGACGGTGCCCACCAGCACCTCCTGGCCCGGCTTGGCCATCTGCTGCACCTGTACGCCCAGTACGTTCGCCTCGGCGTCGTACTTGCGGGCGTTGCCGACGATCTCGCGGTACGCGCTGCGCACCTCCGCGGAGGAGGAGACGCCCACGCGTACACCGCCGGCATCGGTCTTGTGCAGGATGTCCGGCGAGACGATCTTCATCACGACGGGGAAGCCGAGCCTGTCCGCCAACTGGACCGCCTCGTCGGCGGATTCGGCGAGGCCCTCGTCCGGTACCGGGATGCCGTACGCGTCGGCCACCCGCTTGCCCTCGGGGGCGGTCAGCGCCGTGCGTCCCTCGGCGCGGGCGGCGTCCAGCACCGCCCGTACCGCGTCCTTGTCCGGCGTGCCGGCGCTGTCGTTGTGCTGCGCCATCGGTCAGATCACTCCGTTCGTCTTGAGCAGCGCCAGTTCTTCCTCGCCGAGGCCCAGCTCGCCTATGTAGACCTCCTCGTTGTGCTCGCCCAGCAGCGGCGAGGAGGTGATCTCCACGGGGGAGTCGGAGAGCTTCATCGGGGAGCCGACGGTGGTGAAGGAACCGCGCTCGGGGTGATCGACCTCGACGATCATCCCGTTGGCGGCCAGGGACTCGTCCTCGACGATCTCCTTCGTCGAAAGGATCGGCCCGCAGGGGATGTTGTGGGCGTTCAGCGCGCCCAGCACCTCCCATTTGGGCATCGTGGAGGACCACTCCTCGATGAGCTGGAACATCTTGTTGAGCTTCGGCAGCCGCGCCTCGGGCGTGTTCCAGTCCGGGTCGTCCGCGAGTTCGGGACGGCCGATGAGCTTCGTCAGCGGCTCCCAGCCCACGGGCTGCACGATCACGTAGACGTAGTCGTTGGGACCGCCCGGCGCGCACTTGACCGCCCAGCCGGGCTGGCCGCCGCCGGAGGCGTTGCCCGAACGCGGCACCTCGTCGCCGAAGTCCTCGTTCGGGTACTCCCCGAGCGGGCCGTGCGCCAGCCGCTGCTGGTCCCGCAGCTTCACCCGGCACAGGTTGAGCACCGAGTGCTGCATGGCCACGTTGACGCGCTGACCGCGTCCGGAGCGCTCACGCTGGAGCAGCGCGGCGAGGATCGCGGCGACGGTGTGCACGCCGGTGCCCGAGTCACCGATCTGCGCCCCGGTCGCCAGCGGTGGGCCCTCCTCGAAGCCGGTCGTCGACATCGACCCGCCCATGGCCTGCGCGACGACCTCGTACGCCTTGAAGCTGGTGTACGGGCCTTCGCCGAAGCCCTTGATGGACGCGTAGATCAGCTTCGGGTTGATCTGCTTGATGCGGTCCCAGGTGAAGCCCATCCGGTCCACCGCTCCGGGGCCGAAGTTCTCCACCAGGACGTCGCTGCGGCGGATCAGTTCCGTCAGCAGCTCCTTGCCGCGGTCGGACTTGGTGTTGAGGGTGATGCTGCGCTTGTTGCAGTTGAGCATCGTGAAGTAGAGGGAGTCCACGTCGGGGAGGTCCCGCAGCTGTTTGCGGGTGATGTCCCCGGAGGTCGCCTCCAGCTTGATCACGTCCGCACCGAGCCAGGCGAGGAGCTGCGTCGCGGAGGGGCCCGACTGGACATGGGTCATGTCCAGGACGCGAATTCCGTCGAGTGCCTTCTCGGTCACTGTCGTCGTGCCGCCGGTCGTATCCGTCACGTCGGTCACAGCAGTCACCTCACTTGTACATCGTCTGGTTCATGGTTCCGGGGGCGTACGCGTCCGGGTCGATCCACACGTTGACCAGGGACGGCTTGCCGGATGCGCGGGCCCGCTCCAACGCGGGCCTGATCTCGGAGGGTTCACGGACCTCTTCGCCGTGGCCGCCGAGCATCCGCGCGAACTGGTCGTAGGGCACGTCGCCGAGGGTGTTGCCGACGCGCTCCCGTGCCTCTCCGTACTTGGCCTTCTGGCCGTAACGGATCTGGTTCATCGAGGAGTTGTTGCCGACGATGCCCACGAAGGGCAGGTCGTAGCGGACGAGCGTCTCGAAGTCCCAGCCGGTCAGGGAGAACGCGCCGTCGCCGAAGAGCGCGACGACCTCCTTGTCCGGACGGGCCTGCTTGGCGGCCAGCACGAACGGCACGCCGACGCCGAGCGTCCCCAGCGGTCCCGGGTCCATCCAGTTGCCGGGCGCCTTGGGCTGCACCACCTGGCCGGAGAACGTGACGATGTCGCCGCCGTCCCCGATGTAGAGCGAGTCCTCGGTGAGGAAGTCGTTGATCTCGCTGACCAGCCGGTACGGGTGGATGGGAGAGGCGTCCGAACGCAGCTGCGGCAGCCGCTTCTCCAGCGCGGTCTGCTCGGCGCTGCGGAGCTCCTCCAGCCACGCCTTCCGCTTCTCGGCGCCGCCGTTGACGCGCCCGGAAGCGGCCTGCGTGACGGCCGAGAGCACCAGGTCGGCGGAGCCGACGATGCCGAGGTCGATGTCGCGGTTCTTGCCCACGGTGCGGTAGTCGAGGTCGATCTGCACGACGGTCGCGTCGGGGGAGAGGCGCTTCCCGTAGCCCATCCGGAAGTCGAAGGGCGTGCCGACGATGACGATGAGGTCGGCGTTGGAGAAGGCGTAGCGCCGCGAGAGCTGGAAGTGGTGCGGGTCGCCGGGCGGCAGGGTGCCGCGGCCCGCGCCGTTCATGTACGCGGGTACGTTCAGCGTCCGCACGAGCTCCGTCGCGGCGTCCGTCGCACGGCACGTCCAGGTCTGGCTGCCGAGCAGGATCGCGGGACGCTCGGCCTGCACCAGCAGGTCGGCGAGCTTCTGGACGGACTCCGGGTCGCCGGACTGGCGTGTGGAGGCACGGTAGTTGCCGGCCTTGGGCACCCTCGCCTTCTCGACGGGGACCTTCGCGTCGAGCACGTCGCGCGGGATCTCCAGGAAGGAGGGTCCCGGTGCGCCGTGGTAGCACTCGCGGAAGGCCATCGAGACCATGTCCGCGGCGCGGGCCGTGTCGGGCACGGTGGAGGCGAACTTGGTGATCGGCCCCATCATGTCGACGTGCGGGAGGTCCTGCAGTGAGCCCATCTTGTGCTGCGTGTGGGCTCCCTGGCCGCCGATGAGCAGCATGGGCGACTCCGCGCGGAACGCGTTGGCGACGCCGGTGACGGCGTCGGTCGTGCCCGGTCCCGCGGTGACGACGGCGCAGCCGGGTTTGCCGGTGAGCCGGGCGTAGCCGTCCGCGGCGTGCGCCGCTACCTGTTCGTGGCGTACGTCGACGACGTCGATCCCTTCGTCGACGCAGCCGTCGTAGATGTCGATGATGTGGCCGCCGCAGAGCGTGTAGATGACCTCCACGCCCTCCGCCTTGAGTGCCTTGGCGACCAGGTGTCCGCCGGATATCAGTTCCTGGCTTTCCCGGCTGTCCTGGCTGTCGTCGGGCATGGCGTATCGAGTCCCTTCGTCGGGTGTGGAGCACGGTCAGAGCAGATTGCATACAGTCGACGAATACTGTATGAACCTTGTTATCCCGCATCGACTGAGTGATGTCCAGGGGGCGTGCACCGATCGTTTGGAAGATCGACCAGGGAGCACATGTGGACCTTTACGAGCACCAGGCGAGGGAACTGTTCGATCGCCACGGCGTCCCGGTACCGGAAGCCGAGGTCGCAGACACCGCGCGAGCTGCACGGGAAGCGGCCGGAAGGCTCGGTGCCGACCGGCACGGCGTCGTGGTCAAGGCACAGGTGAAGACAGGAGGCAGGGGCAAGGCCGGCGGGGTGAAGATGGCGGCCGATGCGGCGGCTGCCGAGATCACCGCGCGTCAGATCCTGGGCATGGACATCAAGGGCCACACCGTGCACAGCGTGATGCTCGCCGGCCCGGTGGACGTGGAGCGGGAGTTCTACGTCTCCTACGTCCTCGACCGCGCGGCGGGCGGTTTCATCGCCATCGCCTCCGCCGAGGGCGGGATGGAGATCGAGGAGGTGGCGGCGGCACGCCCCGAAGCCGTCGCACGCATCCCGGTCGACCCCGCACACGGCGTGACGCCCGAAGTCGCCGACCGGATCGTCTCCGAGGCGGGACTCCCCGCGGAAGTCGCTCCCGTACTGCGCAAGCTGTGGACCGTACTGACGTCGGAGGACGCGCTGCTCGTCGAGGTCAACCCTCTCGTCCGTACCGGCGACGGCGCGATCGTCGCTCTCGACGGGAAGGTCACCCTCGACGACAACGCCCGCTTCCGCCAGGCCCGTTGGGGCGAGAGTGCCGAGACGTCACCCAGCGACGAGGGCGGACGGCTGGAGGCCGAAGCCGCGGCGAAGGGGCTCAACTACGTCAAGCTGGACGGCGAGGTCGGCGTCATCGGCAACGGCGCCGGGCTGGTGATGTCCACCCTCGACGTCGTGGCGGGCTGCGGCGCGAAGCCGGCCAACTTCCTCGACATCGGCGGCGGAGCCTCGGCCCAGGTTATGGCCGACGGACTCGCGCTCGTCCTGGGCGACCCGGACGTGAAGTCCCTGCTGGTCAACGTCTTCGGCGGCATCACCGCCTGCGACGCCGTCGCCGAGGGCATCACCCGGGCCCTGGGCCAGGTCCGGCTGACGAAGCCGCTCGTCGTACGCCTCGACGGCAACAACGCCGCCCGCGGACGCGAGATCCTCGACGCGAACCCCCACCCGCTGCTGGAGCAGCGGACCACCATGGACGGCGCCGCCCAGCGGGCCGCCGAACTGGCCACGGCCGCGGCTGCGGCCGCGTAGGGAGGCGGGAGACCAATGGCGATCTTCCTCAGCAAGGAGAGCAAGGTCATCGTCCAGGGCATGACCGGCGCGGAGGGCATGAAGCACACGCGCCGGATGCTGGCGGCGGGCACCGACATCGTGGGCGGCGTCAACCCGCGCAAGGCCGGCCAGGAAGTCGACGTCGACGGGCGCCCGGTTCCCGTCTTCGGCTCGGTCGCGGAGGCCCGGGAGGTGACGGACGCCGACGTCTCGGTGCTCTTCGTCCCGCCCGCCTTCTCCAAAGCGGCGGTGCACGAGGCCGTCGACGCGGGCATCGGACTCGCCGTCGTCATCACCGAGGGCATCCCCGTGCACGACGCCGTCGCCTTCCGTGCCTACGCGCGGGAACGCGGCACCCGCATCATCGGCCCCAACTGTCCGGGGCTCATCAGCCCCGGCCTCTCCAACGCCGGAATCATTCCGGCCGACATCGCCCCCGAGCCGGGCCGCATCGGGCTCGTCTCGAAATCCGGCACCCTCACCTACCAACTCATGTACGAGCTGCGGGAGATCGGCTTCTCCTCCTGTGTCGGCATCGGCGGCGACCCCGTCATCGGCACCACGCACATCGACTGCCTCGAAGCGTTCGAGGCCGACCCCGAGACCGACCTGATCGTGATGATCGGCGAGATCGGCGGCGACGCGGAGGAGCGCGCGGCCGCCTTCATCAAGGAGAACGTGACCAAGCCCGTCATCGGTTACGTCGCCGGCTTCACGGCGCCCGAGGGCAAGACGATGGGGCATGCCGGGGCGATCGTCTCCGGTTCGTCGGGCACGGCGCAGGCCAAGAAGGAGGCGCTCGAAGCCGCAGGCGTACGGGTCGGCGAGACGCCCACCGGCACGGCACGGCTGGTACTCGACCGGCTCGCCTGACACCCGGGGCCCTCCGGCCCGGGCATTCCCGTCCCCCACGCCGGGGCGTCGGCCCGACCGGCGCCCCGGCCGACGTGACGTTCCGCATACCGGTGCGAAGACCGGTGACCTGGTGCCCACATCTCGCTACTGTCCAGTAATAACTCCGGGCGTTCCCCGCGCAGTCGTGGACGTCCACGCACAAAACCCCCACAGCCCGCCCCGTAGTGCAACGAGAGCGGAGAACACGATGGGCCACCCACCCTCATCCGCACCCGTCACCCCGCCCACCCTCGCCCTCAAGCCCGGCACCGCCTGGAGCGACGCCTGGCGCCGCTGCCGCGACCTGGCGCCGGAAGCCTTCGCCGGTGACGGCCGTGTGCTCGCCCTCTGGGGCGGCGGCTGGCAGGCCGACGGCGAACCACGGCCGGTCACGAGCCCCGTGGACGGCAGCGGGATCTGCGGCCCGTCGATGCTCGACGCCGGCACCGCCCGTCAGGCTGTCTCCGCCTCCCTCGACCAGCACCGCGCCTGGCGCCACGTGGCGCTGCCCGAACGCCGGGCCCGGGTCGCCGCGACGCTCGACGCCCTCGCCGAACACCGTGAACTCCTCGCGCTGCTGCTGGTGTGGGAGCTCGGCAAACCCTGGAGGCTCGCCCGCGCCGACGTCGACAGAGCCGTCGACGGCGTGCGCTGGTACGTCGACGGCATCGACACGATGCTCGACGGACGTACGCCGCTGCCCGGCCCCGTCAGCAACCTCGCCGGGTGGAACCATCCGATGAGCGTGCTGGTCCGCGCCATGCTGGTCCAGGCGCTCGCCGGCAACGCGGTGATCGCCAGGACTCCGGCCGACGGCGGACCCGCCTGTCTGACGCTGGCCTGCGCACTCGCGGTACGCGAAGGGCTGCCGCTGACCCTGGTCGGCGGCGACGACCCGGCGCTGTCCGAACATCTGATGCGGGCCCCGGAGATCGGCTGCGTCTCGTTCGCGGGCGGGCGCGGCGCGTCCGCGCCGGCCGATCTCGGCAAGCGGCACATCGCCGAACAAAAAGGGCTCAACTGCTGGGGCGTCTGGGACTATTCGGACTGGGAGACCCTCACCCGGCTCATCCGCAGCACGTTCGACGATGCCAAGCAGCGCCCCACCGCCTACCCCCGGTTCGTCGTGCAGCGCACGCTCTTCGCGGGCTTCCTCGACGCGTACCTGTCCGCCGTCCGTTCTGTGCGCTTCGGGCATCCACTGGCCGTGGCCCACCCCGAGGACTACCTCCCCGAGCTGGACTTCGGTCCTATGGTCAGCGCCGCCGGGGCCGCGGAACTGGCCGACCGGACCCGCGAAGCCGTCGACCGCGGAGCGGTACCCCTCTACCGGGGTTCCCTGGCGGACGGCCGCTTCCTGCCCGGACAGGACACCTCCGCCTACCTTCCTCCCACGGCGCTGCTCTCACCGCCGCCGTCCTCGGCGCTGCACCGTGCGGAGCCCTTCGGCCCGGTCGACAGCATCGTCCTGGCCGATACCGAGGCGGAGCTGCTCGCCGAGATGAACGCCGGCGACGGCGCCCTGGTCGCGACCCTCTCCACAGACGACCAGGAGCTGTTCGACCGGCTCGCGCCGCAGATCCGTGCTGCCAGGACCGGCCGCAACAGACCCCGTTCGCGAGGCGGCCACGACGAACTCTTCGGCGGTTCCGGTGCTTCCTGGCAGGGCGCGTTCGTCGGCGGTGAACTCCTCGTGCGGGCCGTCACCGACGGCCCGTCCGGCGAACGGCCGCCCGGCGGCCTCCCCGCAGGCGGCCCCCGGCCGGAGGCCGCCTCCGGGGAGGCCGCCGGATCCCCGCAGGCGGTGGCCTGACCGACCGCCGAGGGCAGCCCGGCGACCCTGTGCCGGGGTGCCCCCTCACATGGCAATTACGGAGGTGAAGAGCGATCCGAAAGCTTGGTATGGTTGTTCCCGTCGCCACGGCAGAGCCGGGGCGATACACCTTGTCCGGGTGGCGGAATGGCAGACGCGCTAGCTTGAGGTGCTAGTGCCCTTTACAGGGCGTGGGGGTTCAAGTCCCCCCTCGGACACTCTCATTGCGGCGGTGCCGGTCGGCTCCCGATCGGCACCAGCGGGTCCCTCTCAGTCTCAGCGGACTCCGTCCCCGCTTCTCCCCGATGGGCTTGTCCGACGGACAGCCGCCGTTCCTCCGCACAGTCGCGCGCAGCCGCTGAG
This sequence comes from Streptomyces ovatisporus, assembly GCF_042653885.1. NCBI lineage: Bacteria > Bacillati > Actinomycetota > Actinomycetes > Kitasatosporales > Streptomycetaceae > Streptomyces > Streptomyces ovatisporus. Next base: position 198,846 of record NZ_JBHSFH010000010.1, on the reverse strand, counting down.
CCGGCTCCGCCCGCACTCCGTGCGGCTCGTCGGCACCACCCCCACGCAAGGGCTCGTTCCGCAGGACGCCGGGACACCTCGAACCTCGACAACAGCCAGCCGTTGCAGGAGAGTCCTCGCACTCCGCGACAGGCACGCAGACACTACGAGAAGAACCCCTGAGCAGATCCCGTCCAGCTGGCCGTCCGGCCCCACGGACCACCCAGCGCCCATACGCGCAAAGGGAGACCGATGTCAGATTCACAGCCGCTCCACGTAGGCGTCGCCGCCGAGTCGAGAGCCGGGGAAACCCGGGTGGCGGCCACCCCCGACACCATCCGTCAGATCCTCAAGCTCGGTTACGAGGTCGTCGTCGAGTCCGGAGCCGGCGAAGCCTCGGGCTTCACTGACGACAAGTACACCGAGGCGGGCGCGAGGATCGGCGACGCATGGGAGTCGGACGTCGTCCTGAAGATCAACGAACCGTCGCGGGAGGAGACCGCGCGGCTCCGCGAAGGCGCGACGCTCATCGGGATGATCGGTCCGGGGCTGAACCCCGGCCTCCTGGACGAACTCGCGCAGCACCCGATCACGGTGCTCTCCATGGACGCGGTGCCGCGGATCTCGCGTGCCCAGTCGCTGGACGTGCTGAGCTCGATGGCCAACATCGCCGGGTACCGCGCGGTGGTCGAAGCGGCCCACGTCTTCGGGCGGTTCTTCACCGGTCAGGTCACCGCGGCGGGCAAGGTGCCGCCGGCCAAGGTCCTGGTGGCGGGCGCGGGAGTCGCCGGTCTCGCCGCGATCGGCGCGGCCAGCAGCCTGGGCGCGGTCGTACGGGCGACCGACCCGCGGCCGGAGGTGGCCGACCAGGTCCGCTCGCTCGGCGGGGAGTACCTCGCGGTCGAGGTCGAGCAGGAGGCCTCCACCGACGGATACGCCAAGCAGACCTCCGAGGAGTACAACCGCCGTGCCGCGGAGATCTACAGCGAACAGGCGGCCGACGTCGACATCATCGTCACCACGGCGCTCATCCCCGGCAAACCGGCTCCCCGGCTGATCACCGCGGCGGACGTCGCGTCCATGAAGTCCGGCAGCGTCATCGTCGACATGGCTGCCGCACAAGGCGGCAACGTCGAGGGAACGGTCCCGGGGAAGGCCGTGGTCACGGACAACGGCGTGACGATCGTGGGTTACACCGACCTCCCGGGACGGCTGCCCGCGCAGGCGTCCCAGCTCTACGGAACCAACCTCGTCAACCTGCTGAAGCTGCTCACCCCGGAGAAGGACGGGCAGCTGCGGCTGGACTTCGACGACGTCGTCCAGCGCTCCGTCACCGTGGTCCGGGACGGTGAGAAGACCTGGCCGCCCCCGCCCGTGCAGGTGTCGGCCGCGCCGACGCAGGCGCCGGAGGCGAAGGCCGCCGCTCCGGCGGCGGAGGAGAAGCCCGGTCTGTCGTCCGCCGCCAAGCACACCCTCACCGGTGCGGGCATGGCCGCGCTGTTCGCGCTGATCGCCGTCTCACCGGCGCAACTGCAGAGGAACTTCACGGTCTTCGCACTCGCCGTGGTCATCGGCTACTACGTCATCGGAAAGGTGCACCACGCCCTGCACACCCCGTTGATGTCGGTGACGAACGCGATCTCCGGGATCGTCGTCGTCGGGGCGCTGCTGCAGATCGGGCACGAGGGGACGACCGTCACCGTCCTGTCCTTCGTGGCGATCCTGCTGACCAGCATCAACATCTTCGGAGGCTTCTCCGTCACCCGCCGCATGCTCGGCATGTTCTCGAAAGGCTGAGGCCCCATGGACGCCACCACTTCCGCCGCCGAGCTCGTCGCGGCACTTCTGTTCATCCTGAGCCTGGCCGGGCTCTCCCGGCACCGGACTTCGCGTGCCGGAGTGGCCTTCGGGATCTGCGGGATGGCGCTCGCCCTGGTCGCGACGGTCGCCGTCGCCGCTGTGGACATCTCCGTCACCGCCACCGTGCTGATCCTCGTCGCCATGGCGGTCGGCGCCGCCGCGGGCCTGTGGCGGGCCCGTCTCGTGGCGATGACTGAGATGCCGGAACTCATCGCGATCCTGCACAGCTTCGTCGGCGTTGCCGCGGTGCTCGTCGGCTGGAACAGCTACTTCCAGGTCGAGGCGAAGGGAGCCGGACAGACGCACGTGGCCGCGGAGCTCCTGCGGATCCACCATGCCGAGGTGTTCATCGGGATCTTCATCGGCGCGGTCACGTTCACCGGTTCGGTCATCGCCTACCTGAAGCTGTCCGCACGGATCAAGTCGCAGCCGCTCGTCCTGCCGGGCAAGAACGCGCTGAACCTCGGCGCGCTGGCCGCCTTCGTCGCCCTGACGGTCTGGTTCTCGATCACACCGAGCCTGGGCCTGATGATCGCGGTCACCGTTCTCGCGCTCGCGCTCGGCGTGCACCTGGTCGCCTCCATCGGCGGCGGCGACATGCCCGTCGTGGTCTCGATGCTCAACAGCTACTCGGGATGGGCCGCCGCGGCAGCGGGATTCCTCCTCGACAACAACCTCCTCATCATCACCGGAGCACTGGTCGGCTCCTCCGGTGCCTACCTGTCGTACATCATGTGCAAGGGCATGAACCGGTCGTTCATCTCGGTGATCGCCGGTGGCTTCGGGATCGAGGCCCAGGCGAGCGGCGACGCCGAACAGGGCGAGCACCGCGAGACCACGGCCGAGGAGACCGCGGAACTCCTCGGCGGGGCGACCTCGGTGATCATCACCCCCGGATACGGCATGGCCGTCGCCCAGGCGCAGCACCCCGTGGCGGAGCTGACCCGCGCCCTGCGTGAACGGGGCGTCGAGGTCCGGTTCGGAGTGCACCCGGTCGCCGGGCGGCTGCCCGGGCACATGAACGTCCTGCTGGCCGAGGCGAAGGTGCCCTACGACATCGTGCTCGAAATGGACGAGATCAACGACGACTTCGAGAGCACATCGGTGGTCCTCGTGATCGGCGCCAACGACACCGTCAACCCGGCGGCGACCGACGACCCCACCAGCCCGATCGCCGGCATGCCGGTGCTGCGGGCCTGGGAGGCGGAGCAGGTCGTCATCTTCAAGCGCTCGATGGCCTCCGGGTACGCGGGAGTTCAGAACCCGCTGTTCTTCCGCGAGAACAGCAGCATGCTGTTCGGCGACGCGAAGCAGAGCGTGGAGGCCATCCTCCGCGCGCTGGGCGACTCGGCACCGGCCGCCGGCTCCGGCGCGGGGCGGCAGCCGGCGGGCGCGGGGACCTGAGGGCAACCGGTCACGGGGAGACTCGCTGGTCGGCCGTAGCGCGCGGGGCCGGGCCGCTCTTCACGGGCGGTCCGGCCCCACGCGTCCGCGTGGGTGGGCACTGCGGCTGCCCGTCCTCCTACACGTCCTCCGGCAGCAACTGGAATGCCGGATGGCCGGTGAGCGGGATCATCAGGCGGAAATGCCGGTCCGTGGTGAAGATCGAGTCCGTACGGTATGCGGCGGCCAACGCAACATTCATCGCGTCCGCAAGGCCGACCCCCTTGCCCTGATCCGCGTCCCGGTAGCCCTCAAGGACGGCGAGGGCGGTACCCATGTGCGGTGCGATCTCTGCTACTTCGAATCGACGGGTGGCGACGTAGCGCTCGATGAAGCGCAGGGCGGTGATCGCCTTGTGGGCCCCGGCCCTCGTCGAGATGAGGTAATCGAGTTCTCCCAGCACCAGCGGGGAGATCACAAGGTGCCGAATGATTCCCAGTGCTTTCTTGTGTTCTTCGTGCCCTGCGAGGTGCGGGTCGAGGAGGCGGTACAGAGCGTTCGTGTCTGCGATGACGACATCGGTCACGAGCCCATGCCTCGCAGGGTGTCCTCGATCTCGTCGTTGCTCACATCCGGCAGGTCCAGGGAGGGGATTTCGATGTCTCCCATCGGGCCGACGGGGTAGGGCGAAACTTCGGTCGCCTCGAACGGGCGCACTATCGCGACTGGACGACCGTTCTTGGTGACCGTGATGGTCTCACCGGCTTCTGCTGCGGCAAGGATTCGCGAAGAGTTCTGGTTGAATTCCCGAGCCGTGGTCTCCATGTAGTACAGGGTAGTACATGTCTGGCGGCGCCGCTTCTCCGCGTCTGAGCAGCACATTCTGGGCCTGAAGCGCTGAGCCTTGCGCCGCAGCACAGCGGGAGGGGCCCCGGCCCGTCTCGCGGACGTCCGGTGTACAAGTGGCCCATGGGCTGTCCTCGACGCCGAGAGGGGGCGCCACCGCACGCCCCCATCGTCGTCACCGATCTTGAGGAGCCCCGTCGATGCCCTTGAGCACGTTCCCCGCTCGCGTTCCGCTGGTCTCGCTCACCTGGACCGACCATGTCACCGGCTACCAGGGCCACTTGGTCATCGACCGCCTCGTGCGCGGCGTCTCCAGCGGCGGACTGCGCGTGCGCAAGGGCTGCACCCTGGACGAAGTGACCGGCCTCGCACGCGGCATGACGATGAAGGAAGCCCTCCATTACGACCCGCGGAGCCGCTACATCCCCCTCGGCGGCGCCAAGGGCGGCATCGACTGCGACCCGCAGGACCCCGAGGCGTACGGCGTCCTCGTGCGCTATCTGCGGGCCATGCGCCCGCACATCGAGAACTTCTGGACCACGGGCGAGGACCTGGGCCTCACCCAGGCGACCGTCGACGCGGCGGCAGCCGAGGCCGGACTGCGCTCCACCGTCCAGGCCGTCTATCCGCTGCTCGACGACGAACAGGCGGCGCGGCAGCGGCTGGACGACGCCTTCGCCGTCGACGTGGACGGCATCGGACTCGACGAACTGGCGGGCGGCTGCGGCGTCGCGGAAGCGGTGCTCGCGGGCCTCGACAGGACGGGAGCGGCGTACGGGGAGACGCGGGTCGCGCTGCAGGGCTTCGGCACCATGGGCGGTTCCGCCGCCCGGTTCCTCGCCCGTGCCGGACTGAGGATCGTCGCGGTCGCCGACGCCGGGGGAACCATCGCCAATCCGGCGGGACTCGACGTGGAGACGCTGCTCGCCGCACGTGACGAGTACGGCCGCGTGGACCGCTCGGCCCTGCGTCCCGGCGATGTCCGGCTCCCGGGCGGCGCATGGCTGTCCACAGAGGCCGAGGTCCTCGTCCCCGCAGCCGTTTCCTACGCGGTGGACACCGTCAACCAGGAGCAGATAACAGCCCGTTGGGTGGTCGAGGCGGCCAACATGCCCGTGCTGCCGGAGGCGGAGGAGCTGCTCGCCGCACGCGGGATCACCGTCCTGCCGGACGTCGTCGTCAACTCCTGCACCAACGCGTGGTGGTGGTGGACCCTCTTCGGCGACATCGGAGCGGACGCGGACGAGGCGTTCGCGCACATCCGGCGCTCGATGCGCGCGCTGGTCGAGCTGACGCTGGCACGTGCCGAGGCCGACGGAACGAGCCCGCGCGCCGCAGCTCACGCCATCGTGGCGGACCGGCTGCCCGTCATCGCCGACCGCTTCGGGTGGTACGGGAGCCGGACACCGTGAGGGAGCCGGACACCGCAAGGAAGTCGAGCACTCTACGGGGTTGAGCACCGCATCGGCCCGTAGCGCAAGGTTCAGACGCGGCACGGGAGTTGATACTCCGCCCAGACCGTCTTGCCCGGCCCGTCGCCACGCGGCTGCCAGCCCCAGCGGGCGGAGAGCGCCGCGACGAGCAGAAGACCGCGGCCGGAGTCGCCGCCGCCGGACGGCGCGTGAGCGGCGGGCTCGCCCTCCGACCGGGTGTCGGTGACCTCCACGCGCACGGACGGGCCGACCGCGGTCAGTGTCAGACGGAAGTCGCGGCCGGGGACCCGGCCGTGCCGGACCGCGTTCGCCGCGAGCTCGGCGACGATCAGGGTGATGTCGTCGTGCGCGGTGCTGTCGTACGGGATGTCCCATGTCTCCAGCCGGTTCGCGGTCAGACGGCGGGCCAGGCGTGCGCCGCGCGGTGTGGAGCTGAACCGCATCGCGAAGCGGCCCACACGGGCGGGGATCTCGGTGGCGCGAATCGGTTCAACCGTCTCGTTCGTCATGCCCGCAACGCTTCCTCCGGTGGCGTAGCGTGACCAGAGGTGACGCGCTGCGAGGAGTCGGTTGTACGCGTTGACGCCGCCGTTGTACGTGACGCGCGGCGTGACCCTTGTGGCGGGACGGCGTTGGGCGCGGGGAGTGGTCGCCGATGGGGGCAGAAGCACAGATGACGCAAGGTGAGCGCGAGCCCGGAGCGGACGCCGGGGTCAGGCCGGAGGACGACCCCGGCACAGGCGTACTGGTCGCTTTCGGACGGCAGTTGAAGCTGCTGCGCGCACAAGCGGGAATGGACCGGCCGGAGTTCGGCAAACGGACGGGCTACGCGCCGCAGTCGATCGCCTCCTTCGAGCAGGGACGGCGGATTCCGCCCGCGCGCTTCATCGACTCGGCCGACGAGGCGCTGGGGGCCGGGGGTGTGCTGAAGGCCCTCAAGGAGGAGGTCGCGCGGGCTCAATACCCGGCGTTCTTCCGGGACATGGCCCGGTTGGAGGCCCGAGCGATCGGACTCTCCGTGTACGCGAACCATGCGGTTCCGGGGCTCCTTCAGACTGCCGAGTACGCCGGATCGGTCTTCCGGATGCAACGGCCGTTGCTGGAGGACGAGGTCATCGAGCAGCGGCTGGCCGCGCGGATGGCCCGTCAGGAGATCTTCACCCGCAGGCCCGCCCCACTGCTGAGCTTCGTCATCGAGGAAGTGGTGCTCCGGAAACCGGTCGGCGGGCGAGGCGTGCTCCGAGGACAGTTGGAGCAGATTCTGCTGGCGGCGCAGAACCGCAATGTGGAGATCCAGGTGATGCCCACCGGCCGTGAGGATCACGCCGCGCTGGACGGGCCGTTCACCCTGATCGAGACCGCTGAGGGCCAACGGATTGCCTACACCGAGGTGCAGGGGGACAGTCGGATGCACACAGGCCACCGAATGGTCCACAAACTGGAGTCGCGCTATAGCATCTTGCGGTCACAGGCGCTCACTCCGTGTGAGTCCCTGGCCTTCGTCGAGGATCTGCTGGGAGTGGGATGAATATCAAGACACTTGGGGCGGCTGTACCGGAGTCGGCCTGGTTCAAGAGCAGCTACAGCGGTGGTGAGGGCGGCGAGTGCGTGGAGGTCGCGGCAGCCGGCGGCGCGGTGCACGTACGGGACTCGAAGACGGCCGCCGGTCCGGCCCTCACCGTCGGACCCGAGGCATGGGCGGGGTTCCTCGCGATGGCCGTCGAGCGGCTCGACTGATCCCGTCCGGAGCCGACGTGCCCTCGGCCGGGCGGCGGGCCGGGGCACGTGAGGGTTCGTGCCCCGGCCGGCCCGGACCGGCAGTCGCGGTGCGAACGGGCGGGAGGCGGAGGGCAGTTCGCCGACTGCTGCCCGTCCCGCCTCCCGCCCGCCTCGGGCGCCGGGCTCAGGCGCCGGTGCAGTACTCCGCTTCCTTGCCGATGGAGCGGTACATGCAGTCGGCGTTCTCGATCAGCTGGAGAACGGCGTCGCGGTTGCGGTCGGTCTCCCGCTCGATGACGTCGTCGGGCGGGTAGAAGCCGCCTTCGAGGATGCTCGTCGGATACATCTCGTAGGTGTAGCCGAAGATCTTCTGGTCGCCCCACAGCCAGTCGTCGATCGATCCGTCGGTGATGTACAGATCGCTGGACTGCTCGGGGGTGTAGCCGTTGCTGGCGGCCATCTTCTCGCCCACGGCGGCGAAGGCGTCGCGGTCGTCCTGCGTGAGGCCCTCAGCGGTGTCGTCGGTGGTCCATCCGTAGGGCCAGAGCACCAGTTCGCTGTAGGTGTGGAAGTCGATGGCCGCCTTGATCTGCTGCTTGCCTCCGACGACCCGGGAGCGTACGAAGTCGGCGACGACCTTCACCTCCGGTCCGGACTCCGCAGCCGCACCCCGGTAGGTCTCGGAGCCCGTGCTGCCGGAAGAGCCGCCGCAGCAGCCCCACTTGTAGTCCCAGTTGCGGTTCAGGTCCGTACCGACGTCGCCGGTGCCTTCGTTGGGCTGCCGGTTCTTGCGCCAACTGCGGTAGGAGCCGGACTCGATGTCGTACTCGCCGCCGTCCGGGTTGAGGTCGGGGACGATCCATATCTCGCGGCCGTTCACGGCGTCCGCTATCCGGGAGTCCGTCGCGTAGTCCTCGCCGAACTCGCGCAGCAGGTAGAGCGCCATCTCGACGGTGAGGTGCTCGCGGGCGTGCTGGTGGTGGGTGAAGAGGACCTCGGGCTCGTCCTCGTCCGTCGCGACGTTGTCGCTGACCTTGACGGCGATGATGTCCCGGCCCTCGTGGGACTTGCCGATGACCTGCTTGCTCATGATCGACGGGTTCGCCGCGACGCGCTGGTCGATCTCCTCCATCGCCTCGGCGTAGTTGTGGTAGCCGGAGTCGGAGGGCGGGAAGTCGCCGGCCTTGCGGGCCTTCCCGCCGGTGCGGGCGGGGGGCGCGGCCAGCTTCTTCAGCGTGTGGCCGAGCTTGCGCAGCTCGCGGGCCTGTGACGGGTCGGCGCTGACGACCACCGAGTGATCGTGGACCTCGTCCAGCGACACCCCGGTGGATGCGAGTGCGGTGCGGTCGGCGGGGGTGGAGGGTCCGTGGATCTCGTACTGCCGGACGTCCTCGTCGGCGGTCGCGGTGGACGGCCGTTCCGGGGGAGAGGCGGTGGCGTTCGTGCTGGCGGCGAGCGGGGCCGCGAGTGCCAGCGTCAGCAGGGCGGCGAAGGCGGTGGTTCGTTTTCGGTGGGTACGAAGTCGCATGGCAACTCCTGACTCGGGAGCAGGGGGGTCCCCGGGGTGCGCGGATGGGGCCCGCGTCCTCGGGTCTGGCTGTGCGAGGTGTCGTGCGTCGTCCCGGCCCGGCAGGCACAGCCGAGGCTGCGCCCACCGGGCCGGGACCGTCCGGTGCGAGGGGAGCGGCGCGCTCCTCACCCACCGGCCGTCGGATCAGAACAGGCTGTGGAGGAGCTTGTTCGGGGACCCGGCCATCGGGTCCTGGACCTTGTCGTTCGTGGCGTTGTCCACGAGGGCGTCGCGGACCTGGGCGGGTGTGGCGTCGGGGTGGTCGGCCAGATACAGGGCCGCTACACCGGCGGCGTGCGGGGAGGCCATGGAGGTGCCGCTGATCGTGTTGGTGGCGGAGTCGTCGGTGCTCCAGGCGGACGTGACGTCCACGCCGGGGGCGAACAGGTCGACACAGGTTCCGAAGTTGGAGAAGGACGCACGTGCGTCCGCGTTGTCCGTGGCACCGACGGTGATGGCCTCGGTCACGCGGGCGGGGCTGGCGGTGCAGGCGTCCTGGGGGAAGCCGAGGAAGTCGCCGTTGCCGGCGGCGAGGGCGTAACCGACGCCGGAGGAGATGGAGTTGCGCACGGCGGCGTCGAGTGTGTCGCTGGCGCCGCCGCCGAGGCTCATGTTGGCCACGGCGGGCTTGACGGCGTTGGCGGTGACCCAGTCGACGCCCGCGATCACGCCGGCGACGCTGCCGGAGCCGCTGCAGCTGAGGACGCGGACGCCGACGACCGAGGCAGCCTTGGCCACGCCGTATGTGGACCCGGCCGCGGTGCCCGCGACGTGAGTCCCGTGACCGTTGCAGTCGTTGCCGTTCTGGCCGTCGCCGACGGTGTCCGTGCCGACCGATGCCCGGCCGCCGAACTCGCTGTGCGAGACGCGCACTCCGGTGTCGACGACGTAGATGTGCACGCCGGACGCCGTGGTGTTGTAGGTGTACGAATTGTCCAGCGGCAGGTCCCGCTGGTCGATCCGGTCGAGTCCCCACGTGGCGTCGGCCTGGGTCTCGCTGAGCGAGACCTTCGAATCCTGCTCCACCAGGGCGACCCGGGGGTCGGCGGCCAGCTTGCGCGCCTCGCCCTTCGTCATCTTCGCGGAGAAGCCGTTCAGCGCCTCCCGGTAGACATGTGAGACATCGGCGCCGCTGCGCCGGGTGAGATCACCCGCGACGGAACGGGGCGATTCGGTGCCGTCCTTGAGGGTGACGATCCAGCTGTCCGGGATCGCTGTCCCGGCCGGGGCCAGCCGGACGTCGGCGGAGGGGGGAGCCGCGCTGTGCGCGGGGGAGCCCGCCAGCTGCATGCCTGTCAGCAGCAGCACAGCGGGGACGAGAGCGCTCAGACGGCGCTTGACAGATCTCATGTAGTGCACCAGACCTTTCCTGGACCGGATCTCGGACGCGTACGGACCGGGCTGCTGCATGCCTCACCCGCGCAGGGCGCGGTGGGGCACGCAGATGTGCGACTGGGTCAGGTGGTACACGGGGCAACTGGAAATGCTCCCGGCCGAGTTGGTCCGGCCCGCCGTAGAGCTGGGCTCCGTTGTTCCTCTTGGGTGGGGATCGGGAACACCGGGCTGGTGGGGGGCGCGCCGAACTTGTCAACAGGAGTTATGGAAGCTGTTACCCTGCTGCTGAGAAGTGTGCGTGGCGCCGCGGACTCCGTCAAGAGCCTTGTGCGGCAAGGGATTTGACGGGATCTGGCGGGATCTGGCGGGATGTGACGGAGACGGCGATGGGCGGCGCGGGTACACCCCGAGTGCCTGCGGGCTGTCGCTACACGCCTTCGAGCGCGGCCAGTCCGCGCCGGTAGACCGCCGCGGCCTCCTCTGTGCGCCCCGTTCGCAGCAGCTGGTCGCCCAGGAGGCGGCAGGTCCCGATGGCCTCGAGCGTCGCACCGACCAGCAGATAGCGCTCGATGGCCGAGCGGAACAGGGTCTCGGCGGCAGCGGCGTCACCCCGGTCGACGGCGATCCGCGCCTCGATGCGGTCCAGTTCGGCGGCCTGCTCGGGGTCCTGGCGGCCGGAAGCGACGTCCCGGCATTCGCCGACGAGGTCGACGGCCTCCGCGGCACGCCCCAACTTGCGTACCACTTCGGCCAGTTCGGCGGTCGCGTTGATCCGGCGCTGAACGGCGCCGGTCTCACTCAGGATGTCCCGGGCCTCGCGCAACTGGTCCTCGGCCTCGGCGAGTCGGCCACGGCGCGCGGTGAGGAAGCCGTGGGCGAAGCGGCACATGCCCACTTCCGTGCGCAGCCGGAGATGCTCGTACAGGGCTGTGGCGCGCACGATCGTCTGCTCCGCCTCGTCGTACCGTCCCTGCGCCACGAGAACCCGGTTGATGTGGTAGTAGCCCTGGGCGAGTACATCGGCGGCGCTCACCTCCGGGGCCCGCTCCAGTGCCGCGTCGGCGACGGCTCCGGCCCGGCCCAGGTCTCCTCGCTCCACATGGGGGAGGCCGCACGCGGCGAGCAGCGCGAACTCCGCCGTCGGCTGGGACGTCCGGACCGCCTCGCGCAGGTGTTCCTCGACGACGGCGAGCGCGTCGTCGATGGATCCACCGGCGAACAGCGCCCAGACCCGGCCCATCAACGCGGGGAGCCGTTCGGCCAGCGGCCTGTCCCGCAGCAGCGCGTCGGCCTCCTCGAACAGGACGCCGCCGGCGCCGGGGTCTCCCCTGTGGCGGGCCACGAGGCCCAGTCCGTACCGGCCGAGCGCCCGCAGCGTCCGGTCCTGATGTTCCTCCGCCTCCTCGGACAGCGCCTCGTAGACGGTGGAGGCCCGCTCCGTATCGCCGTCGGACAGGGCGACGCGTGCCTCCGCGGCCTCGGCCAGCAAGGCGCGGCGCCGACCGGGGGGATAGCCGAAGCAGAGGTCTTCGAGGTCCGTGCCGAGCCGGGTCGCGAAATACGCGGCCGCGGCCGGCGAAGGGGTGCGCTTGCCGCCCTCGATCGAGGACACGTACGCCCTCGTGAAACGGTCACCCGCCAACTCCGTCTGCGTCAGCCCCCGTTGTACGCGCAGCCGCAGCATCCGCGGGCCGATCCCCGCCACATCGGCGTCGGCGGGGAACGAGGTGTCGGGCATGCGGGTCACTGTAAGCCCACAGGTGACACGGCATCAGGGCGTCGGTGAACTTCGGATCACGTGCGGGAGCAGGGAGCTTGCGACGCGTTCGGCGGCTCGGCGGACCGGCCTTGTGACCCGGGCCGGCCCCGTTCCGTGGGCGTGAGCCCTTCTCCTCGGACACCGGCCACTTGACGTTCGGCTCGGGCGCCCCTGTCTTGACCGTGGTGTGAGACTTGCAGCATGGACATGGGGCGTGAGTCGCGGTGGGACAAGGACGCGATGACGGTAGAGATCGTTTTCGCCCTGGTGACCGCCGCCGTCCTGGCCGCAGTGGTCTTCGGCGCCGTTCTGGCTCTCACATGGGCGCTCGGCGTGTCCGGTTCAGCGGACAAGGGCGTGTCGGTGGCAGGTGCACTGCTCGGAGCGGCTGCCGGATTGTGGCGCCTGGTACGGGTGCTGCGTCGATTCGACGAGCAGCGCCGAAGGGGCAACTGACTGCGGGTCTGCGGGTTTTCCGCCCGAGGCCGGCGGCCTGCCGGCGGGAATCGTTCAGCGGCCGGTAGCGGATCTCTTCGGCGTCGTCCGTCTCGTTCCGTGATCACGGCAGCGGTTCATGGTGCACAGCAGCAGCGGCAGCCCGGCGTCTGTGAACGGGAAGGAAAGCCTGCGTGAGCATCGTGATGCGGGGGAATCAGGAGATCACCTCACCGGCAGGAATCCGTCCGCAGCGGGACGGGCCCGGGCCGCCTGCCTTCCCCGGCCCCGGGGGCGCCGTGGACCGACGGTGTTTGCGGAAATACCGTGCGTAATGCTTTCCCTCAGGCGTCGCCCGAATCCTCGTGAAGCATGGCGCGGTGCCGTCCGGCGGTCCCTCAAATGTTCCTCAACTCGAACCTCAACAGCGGCTCAAGTTCTCAACGGCTTCCTTAATCCACCCTCAAATCGCGGTAATGGGCGGCTCATGGGCGGAGGGGATATTGAACCTCTGTGCCGAGTTTGGGCCGCTCTATACGTGAAGCCGGTCACATCCCCCCGGTGTATCCGCCTCCCGGCGTCGTGATAAATCTTCACGATCTCCTGCACGGCTCCCCTCCTGCCGTGCAGGAGTCCCAGTGCTGGCGGATTGCCAACCAGTACCTCCATTCATTCCCGGGAGTACCGGATCCGGCCCGACCGTAAAGGCACGGCCGGACGTGGAGAAAGGCACGGACGTAAATGGTCTCGGTGGAAACCAGGCAGCCCGACGACGTCGGCGGTCCCGCAGGAAACGGACCCGACGAGGAATACGAGCGCGGGCTCGGCCCGCGTCAGGTCCAGATGATCGCGATCGGCGGCGCCATCGGGGTCGGTCTGTTCATGGGGGCGGGGGCGAACATCGCCAAGGCGGGCCCCAGCATCATCCTCATGTACGCGACGGCGGGCGTCGTCGTCTTCCTCATCATGCGCGCCCTCGGCGAACTCCTCCTCTACCGGCCCGTGACCGGCAGCTTCGCGGAGTACGCCCGCGAATTCCTCGGCCCGTTCTTCGGGTTCGCGACCGGCTGGACGTACTGGCTCCTCTGGGTCGTCACGGGGATGGCCGAGCTGACCGCGGCGGCCATCTACATCCATTTCTGGTTCCCCGCGATACCGCAGTGGATCAGCGCCCTGGCGTTCCTGGTGGTGCTTTTCGGGGTCAACCTCATCTCGGTGAAGATATTCGGCGAGGTCGAGTTCTGGTTCTCGATGGTCAAGGTGACGGCCATCATCGGTATGATCGTGATCGGGCTGGGAGTTCTCACTCTTGGTTTCTCGGAGGTCGGCGACAGTGCGTCGGCAACGAATCTCTACGCCCACGACGGCTTCTTCCCGAACGGAATCGGCTCCAGTCTGATGACGCTTCAGGGCGTGATGTTCGCCTATCTCGCCGTCGAACTCGTCGGCGTGACGGCGGGGGAGTCCGAGAATCCGGAGAAGACCCTCCCCAAGGCCATCAACACCCTTCCCTGGCGGATCATCTTCTTCTACGTGGGTGCGCTGACCGTGATCCTCGCGGTGGTGAAGTGGACGGAATTCTCCGAGGGCGAGAGCCCTTTCGTGCGGGCTTTCTCCGAGATGGGCATTCCGCTCGCCGCGGGCATCGTCAACTTCGTCGTGCTGACGGCGGCCCTGTCGTCCTGCAACTCCGGCATGTACTCGACGGGCCGCATGCTGCGTGACCTGGCGTCGAACAAGCAGGCGCCGAAGGTCTTCGGACGGCTCAACTCCCGCAAGTCGCCCGCCGTCGGCATCACGGCTTCGGCCGCCCTGATGGGCATCGGCGTCGTCCTCAACTACCTGGTGCCGGAGAAGGCGTTCGGCTATGTCACTTCCGTGGCGACAGCGGCAGGTATCTGGACCTGGATGATGATTCTCTGCAGCCACATCCGGTATCGCATCGCGCTGAACGCGGGCCGCCTGCCGCGCTCCCCGTTCCCGGCGCCGGGCGGTGCCGTGGCGAGCGCAGTCGCCCTGCTCTTCCTGTTCATGGTGACGGGCCTGATCGCATACGACTCGGAGGCGCGGATCTCCCTCTACGTCGGGGCCGTCTGGGCCGTCTTCCTGCTCGGCGGCTGGATCAAGGTGAGGAACACCGGCGGGGCGGCTCCACAGCGGCTGAAGGACGGAATCGCGGAGAGCGCGGAGAGCGTGCCCGTTCGCGAATAGCCGGACGGGACAGCTCACCGGAAGCCCACGGACCGTGACTCCAAAGGGGGTAGTCACGGTCCGTGCCCGTGCCCTCCCGCCTGAACGGGCCGCCGCAGGGTACGCGTGGCGCGTGGTCCGCCAGGACCTGCCGGAAACGCCCGGCAGGCCCGGAGAGCGGGCCCGGAGAGACGGGTCCGGAGAGCGGGCCCGGAGAGACAGGCACAGAGCAACAGGCAGAGGAGCGCCGGATGTCGAAACCACCGCTTCCCGACGACGCAGTCGCCATGCTGAAGAAGGCCAACCCGGCGGTCGTCACCACACTGCGTTCCGACGGCCGTCCGGTGTCGACGGCCACCTGGTACCTGTGGGAGGACGGACGGATCCTGGTCAACATGGACGAGGGCCGCAAGCGGCTGCGGCACATGCGGGACGACCCCCGCGTGACGCTCACGGTCCTCGACGAGGCGAACTGGTACACGCACATCAGCATCGTCGGCCGTGTGACCGAGATCCGGGACGACGAGAACCTGGCCGACATCGACCGGCTGGCGCGCCAGTACCTCGGGAAGCAGTATCCGCAGCGCGACCGCCGTCGCTTCAGCGCCTGGATCGAGATCGACCGGTGGCACGGCTGGGGCTCCCTGAAGGACAACAGCCAGCCCGGATGACGACGTTCGGACGTACGAGCGCGGGCTCGAACCCGAGCGCGAGTGCGCGCCCGCGGATGCGTCGCTGCGGGCAGCCAGCCGCTCGCCGGGGCCCCGGGCCGCCCCGAGCCGTCCGGCTCGGAGTGGCCCGGGACAAGCCGGCTCAGCTGCGGGGCTCCTCCGAGACTCCCCGCAGCCGGCCGTAGTAGGCCGTCTCCAGATGGTGGCGCATCGCCGCCTCCGCCGCCCCGGAGTCGGATCTGAGGACGGCGTCCGTGATCGCCCGGTGCTCCTCCAGCGTCTGCTGCCCGATGCCGCGGTCGTAGTAGAGCCGGAAGATGTGCAGGTGGCAGTGCGTGCGCTCGAACGCGAGGCGCACCTGTGCGCTGCCCGCCAACTCGGCGACCAGCACGTGGAATCGGGTGTCGTGCGCGGTCAGTGCCTTGTAGGCGTCGTACGTCGCGTCGCGGGGCGTGGCACAGGACTCCATCTCCGCCCGCAGCAGCGCCCGGCCCGCCTCGTCCGCGCGCTCGGCCGCACGCGCCGCCGCCCACGGTTCGATGAGCAGCCGGAACTGGTAGAGGTCGGCGAGCTGTTCACGGTCGAGCAGCGGCGTCGTGCGGTAGCCGCGCAGGGGTTCCTTCACCACCAGCGCCGCCGACTCCAGCCGGGCGAGCGCTTCGCGTACGGGCGTGGGGGAGACGCCCAGCTGGCGGGCGAGGCCGTCGATGGAGACGCGGGCGCCGGGCTCGATGGCGTGGTCCATGATCAGCGTCTTGATCGCCTCGTGGACGTCGTCGGCCAGCATCGGGCGCCGTGGCAAGGGAGTTGGCGATGCGGTGACGTTCG
Source organism: Streptomyces ovatisporus (assembly GCF_042653885.1). Classification (NCBI taxonomy): domain Bacteria; kingdom Bacillati; phylum Actinomycetota; class Actinomycetes; order Kitasatosporales; family Streptomycetaceae; genus Streptomyces; species Streptomyces ovatisporus. Next base: position 182,838 of record NZ_JBHSFH010000010.1, on the reverse strand, counting down.
CGGCGTCCGTCTGCGGCCGGTCCATGGCTCCCCCTGCAACTCCTGATGCCGAAAACGAGGACTGTCCAGCCTCTTGACGTGCGAGCTCATGCGCTCGACTATGCGTACGGCCTACCGGAAGTATCCTATAGGATATGCGGGAATGACATGAGCACTGAAGAATCCGGCCGTATCGAGGACGCCGCTCTGCGGCTGCCGGAGCCGCCGACAGGGCTGCGACAACGGCGAGTCACTCTCGTCACGGCGCTGAAGTTCTTCGGCCCCGGCGCGATCATCGCCTCCCTGACCATCGGCAGCGGCGAATCGATCCTCGCCTCCCGCGAGGGCGCCGTCTTCGGCTACGCCGTGCTGTGGGCCGTGTTGGTCGGTTCGGTCGCCAAGGGCGCCCTCGTCTACGCGTCCAACCGGCACATCACCCTGACCGGCGAGCACCCCATGGCGAGATTCGCCAAGGTGCTGCCGGGCCCACGGGGCTGGTTCCCCGTGCTGCTCGCGCTGATCTGCCTGATGTCGTTCCCGGGCTGGGCGAGCGGCGTCGCCGTCGCGCTCGGCGACTTCCTGGAGTCGATGGGAGCGGGCGACGGGACCTTCTTCGCGGCCGGTCTGCTGCTCTTCGGTGCGCTCCTGTCGTGGGTCGGCGGGTACACCGTGCTGGAGAAGGTGCAGGTCGCCATCGCCGGTCTGATGGTGGTGCTCGTGCTGATCGCCGTCTTCGTCGCACAGCCCGACTGGCTCGGCGTACTCGGCGGCCTGGTGCCGGGCGACTTCGACTACGCCCCGTTCGTGGCCGACAAGTACCCCGACATCGTCTCGACTTCGGTCTGGGTCGAACTGGTCGTCTTCATGGGCGGCCTCGGCGGCGGCATGTACGACTACATCGGCTACACCGGCATGCTGCGCGAGAAGAAGTGGGGCATGCTCGGCCACCGCGAGATCGACGCGATAGGCGACCGGCTCGCCGCGATGGAGGCCCGCGACCGCATACCGCTCTCCACGGAACCCGGGGAAGTGGCGAAGGCCCGAGCCTGGAGCCGCGCCCCGCTGTTCGACATGCTGGCCGCCTTCCTCGCCCTCGGCATCATCGCCGCGGCATTCATGATCAACGGCGCGGCGATACTCGGTGAGAAGCAGCAGGTGCCCGAGGGCAACGACGTGCTGACCCACCAGTCGCAGTTCCTCGCCTCGGTCGCCCCGATGTTCGAGTACTTCTACGCCGTCGCCATCGTGATGGTCCTCTTCGGCACCATCTACGCGGTGTGGGAGGCGTACTCGTGGACCACGTACGAGAGCCTGGCGGCCGTGTCGAAGAAGGTCCGCACCCGCGGCCAGCGGGGCATCCGGCCCTTCGTCTACGCGTGGACCGGCATCGGCGCGCTGCTGATGATCGCCTCCGGTGCCAGCTTCGTCGACCTGATCACCCCCGCCTCCATCGTCGGCGGCGTCTTCGCCTGCGGCATCTACGGCGCGGGACTCCTCTACGTCGACAAGGTCAACATGCCGCAGGAGTACCGGATGTCGACGCTGCTGCGCGCCTTGGTCGCCGCCGGCTCGGTCTTCCTCACCGTGTGCGGAGTGATCGCGATGCTCTCCTACGCGGAGGTCATCTCGTGACCGGGCAGGTGCACTGGCGTTACGCCGTCCTCGGCGCGGGCTTCCTCGGGCTCGCCGCCGTACGGACGGCGCAGGGCGCGACCGTCTGGGGGGTGGTCTTCCTCGCCGCCGCCGCCGTCAACGCATGGCTGGCCGTGCACGAGGCGAGGACCGCCGCCGGGCGAGCCGCGTCGGCCGGCCCGCCGGACGCGGCAGCCCCGCAGTCCGCCGCCCTCGGTGTCGAAGCAGCGGAGGCCGACCGCTCCCTGGACGGCTACCGCACCTCGAGAGGGCAGTGGAAGGTGCTCGCCGGGGCCTGCCTCCTGGTCGGTACGGGCCTGCTGCTGGTGGAGCCCCTGCTGGCCGTCTTCGCGGGCGGCGCCGCGCTGTTCGCGGTGCAGCGGGCCCGCCGGGCCGGAGTCGCGGTCGCGACGCTCCAGCGGGCCCGCCTCGTACGGGAGTGAGGCACCGGGCACGGCCCCGGGCGCACACACCCTGACGGGGGATCGCCGCATGGTGCGACCGAAGTCACGGGCATCATCCCGCTGCTCCCGGGCAGACGGGCGTGCGGCAGCGTGATCGACGCCCGTGCGGCCGCAACGCAGCCGTTCCGTGGAACTGAGCGGGAGCTGAACGGGAACCGAGCGGCGTGACGGGCGTCCCGGCGGCGTCCGCGCCGGCACGCTCAGCGTGACTCCGACAGCGCCGGGACCCCGGGCAGAACGAGAAAGGCCGATGGACGTACTGCGCAGGATGCCGGTCGACGACGTACTCGACCGGAGCCGACAGAACACTCTGAAACGCACCCTGTCGGCGACGGCGCTGGCAGGTTTCGGCGTCGGAGTGATCATCGGAACCGGAATCTTCACTCTGGTCGGCGTGGAGGCGAAGCAGCACGCCGGTCCGGCGGTCGTCGTCTCCTTCGTCATCGCCGGTGCCGTCGCAGCCCTGGCGGCGCTGTGCTACGCCGAACTCGCCTCCGCCGTCCCCACGGCGGGCAGCGCCTACACCTACGCGTTCGCCACACTCGGGGAACTCTTCGCCTGGATCATCGGCTGGGACCTGCTGCTGGAATTCGCGCTCGGGGCCGCGGTCGTCTCCCGCAGCTGGTCCGGCTACGTCGCCAACCTCCTCAACCTGCCCGCGGAATGGTTCGGTGAGCAGGCCACGGTCAACATCGGGGCGGTCGTCATCATCGCCGTGCTCACCGTGGTCGCGGTCACGGGCATCCGCGGGTCCTCGCGCGTCACCAACGCGCTCGTCGTCGTCAAGGTCTCGGTGTGCGTGCTGATCGTCGTCGCGGGGCTCTTCTTCGTACGCGGCGCCAACCTCGACCCCTTCGTCCCGCCTGCCAGGCCCGCGGAGTCCAGTGCGAGCATCGTCGACCAGCCCCTGATCCAGGCCGTCGCGGGACTGGAGCAGTCGGTCTTCGGCATCGGCGGTGTACTCACCGCGGCAGCCGTCGTCTTCTTCGCCTACACCGGATTCGAGGCGCTGGCCAACCTCGGCGAGGAGACGAAGAACCCGAAGCGCGACCTGCCGCGCGGTCTGATCGGCAGCCTCGCCGTCTGCACCGTCCTGTACGTCGCCGTCTCCTTCGTGCTCAACGCGATGGTCGACTACCGGGAGATCGACGAGGGCGCGCCCATCTCGGCGGCGTTCCAGTCGGCAGGCGCCCCCTGGGTGGGTGTGCTCGTCGGACTGGGCGCCATCAGCGGACTGACGTCCGTGATGATGGTCGAACTCGTCACTCTCGGCCGTATCGGCTTCGCGATGAGCCGCGACGGTCTGCTGCCGCGCCGGTTCTCCGAGGTCCACCCCCGCTGGGGCACTCCGCACCGCATGACGATCGCGATCGCTGTCCTGATCATGGTGTTTGCCGGGTTCGTGCCGATCTCCGAACTCGCCGACATGGTCAGCATCGGTGCCCTCTCGGGCTTCCTGATCGTCGCTCTGGCCGTGCCGCTGCTGCGCCGCAGGAGGCCCGAGCTGGAGCGGCCCTTCCGGGTTCCGCTGTCGCCGTGGCTGCCGGTCGTCACCGCCCTCGCCTGCCTCTACCTGATGTCGAACCTCGACGTCTTCACCTGGCTGCGCTTCGCGGTGTGGCTGGCCCTGGGCCTGGCGATCTACTTCTTCTACGGGCGGCGCCACTCCGTCCTCGCCGCACCGGCGAAGGGGAACCGCCCCGAGAACTGACGGCCGGGCCGGGCGAATTCCGCACCGCGCCGCACCGCACCGCCCGGCGCCGCACCGCGGCAGGAGCCGCCGGCCGCACCGGAACCCCGTGGGGGGACGGGCCGTCGGCGGCCCCTCCCCTTTTCTCTCACGCTCTGCGACTGACGCCCGCCGTGCGCCCGGTCTTGAGCGAGTGCTCAATTCCCGTGTAGTTTGAGCAGACGCTCAAATCGATGGGAAGGGGGCTCCGATGCGGCTGTACGTCGAGGCGCGCATCCGGGCCGGTACCGGAACGGTGTGGGACCGCAGCCAGTCCCCGGAACTGCACCAGCGCTGGGACCTGCGGTTCGGGGAGATCGAGCTGCTTCCGGGCGAGCCGGGTGCGCCGCGGCGCTTCCGCTACGCCACACGCGTCCTGCCGGGACTCACCGTCTCCGGCACCGGCATCTCGGCCGGGGAGCAGAACCGGCCGGGCGGCACCCGCACCTCCGCCCTCCGCTTCGCGTCCGCCCACCCGCTCTCGTTCATCGAGGAGGGCCGTGGCTACTGGCGGTACGTCCCCGACGGCGACGCGCTCCGTTTCCTGACCGGCTACGACTACCGGCCACGCTGGGGGCGCTTCGGCCGGGTCGCCGACCGGCTCGTCCTCCGGCCGCTCATGGGCTGGGCGACGGCCTGGTCCTTCGACCGGCTGCGCCTGTGGTGCGAACACGGAATCACGCCCGAGCGGTCGATGCGGTACGCCCTCGCGGAGGTGTCCGTACGCCTCGCCGCCGTCCTCGGCACGACGTCCCTCGCCTTCACCGGCACCCTGCCCGGACCGGCGGCGGCACACGCCGTTCCGGCCGTGCTCGCCGCCGTCGCGCTCGCGTCGCTGCTGCCGCCGTCGCGCCGCACTCCTGCCGCTCGCCGCTGCCTGCGCCGCCCGCCGGCGCGCTCCGCGGGCACGGCGGACCGAGCGAGCACAGCCGCCCCCACCGCCCTCCTCACGGCACTGGAGAAGCCATGACCAGCATCTTCCAACAGGCTCTCGGCGCCGCCGACTTCGCGCGTCTCCACCCCGAGATCCGGCGGCGCTTCTCCGTCGGTCTCGGCAGCGGCAGGGCGTGCATCGGCCGGGGCAGGATGGACCGCATCTGGCACGGACGTGGCTTCGTCCGCCCGTTCCTGGCGCTGGGCGGCAGCCGCAACATCCTGGTGCCGGAGGCCGGCCGGGACATCCCCTTCACCATCGAGAACTTCCCCTACCGGGACTCCTACGGGCGCGAGACCGTCACCTTCGTGCGGACCTTCGAATTCCCGCGCCGCGCACGCCGTTTCGACGCCACCATGGTCCACAGCGCGGAGCGCGGCTGCATCGTCGACTACCTCGGCACCCACCAGCACCTGGCCACGGACCTGCACCTCGAAGTGGACGGTGCCGGCGCCCTCGTCATCCGCTCCGGCGAACACCGCTTCCGGGAGGGGCCCGTGGACGTCCGCGTACCGGAACTCCTCGCGGGCGATGCCGTGGTGCGCGAGTCCTACGACGAGAAGGCCGGCCGGTTCCGTATCCAAGTGCACGTCGGCAACCGCCGGTTCGGCCCGCTCTTCGGCTACGAGGGCTCGTTCGCGGCCGAGTACGCGGACGTCACTGAGCGGGGCGTCCGCGCCGGGCTGCGGCCCCTGCGCGAGGAGGCGCGGGCGTGAGCGAGGAGACGCGCGGGAAACTGCTCGCGGGGGCGCTGCGCACGGTCGTCGAGCAGGGGATCGCCAAGACCTCCGCACGCACCATCGCGGCCGCGGCCGGGGTGAACCAGGCCCTGGTCTTCTACCACTTCGGCAGTGTCGACGAACTCCTCGCCGCAGCTTGCCGGTTCGGCGCGGAGCAGCGGGTCGCGCTCTACCGCAAGCGATTCGCCGCGGTGGGCAGTCTGGCCGAACTCCTGGAACTCGGCCGGGAGTTGCACGCGCAGGAGCGCGCCGGCGGTCACGTGGCCGTCCTCGCCCAGCTGCTGGCCGGCGCCCAGACCCATCCACGGCTCGCTCCGGCGACGGCCGCCGGACTCGCCCTGTGGATCGAAGAGATCGAGCGGGTGCTCACACGCGTACTCGCGGGGTCACCCGTCGCCGAGTTCACGGACGCCGCCGGGCTCGCCCGCGCGCTCGCGTCGGCCTTCGTCGGGCTGGAGCTCTACGAAGGCGTGGACCCGCGGGGCGCGGCCGGGGCTCTGGACGCGCTGGAGCAACTGGCCGGCCTGGCCGAGGTCCTGGAGGAGCTGGGCCCGGTCGCCCAGCGCGCCGTACGGGCCCGGCTCCGGCGTGGCGCGGCGAAGCGCGGGGAGCGCTGAGGCCCACCGGATGCGGGTGTCACCGGCCCGAGCGCCGCGGCCGGTACCTCAGCACGAGCACGGCCGCGCCCAGCAGAACGACGAACACCACCCCGATCACCGGCATTCCGAGCTGTTCCAGGCCGTTCGCGAGCGACCTCTGGAGGGTCCCGGCGGTGTCGACCACCGGGTCGGCGGTGTCTCCTCCGCCGAACACGCGGATCTCGTACCAGCCGTAGTAGGCGGTGTACGCGCCGACGAGGAGCAGCAGGCCGCCGCCGAGCCGGGAGGCGACCGCCCCCAGCCCGCGCAGCCGGCCCACCGTGGCGGTGCGCGTCAGCGCCACGGCCACTGCCGCGGCGCCGACGATCGCGCCCATCCCGGCCGCGTACGCACCGAAGAGCAGCAGCCCTTGACCGGTGGACCCGCTGCGGAACGCGGAGACCACGATCGCGAGGAACGGTGCGATGGTGCAGCCGAGCGAGGCGACGGCGTATGCCCCGCCGAACAGCGCCATGGACGGAAGTGAGCGGCTCACACCGGGGGCGCGGCGCAACTTGGGTGCGAGCGACGGCAGTTCACGCCCCGCGAGGAGCCAGGCCCCGGCGCCCGCGAGGACGAGCCCGAAGAAGACGGTGAACCACGGCAGATGCTGCTGCACCTGGCTCGCCACAGGTGCCACCACGAGTCCGAAGACGCCGAAGACACCGGCGAACCCCAGGGTCATGGCGACGGTCGCCGCCACCGCCCTGCCGAGGGCCGCCCCCCTGGTGGGGGAGTCCTCACCCAGTACGAGGAGTGAGAGGTACGCCGGCAGGAGCGCGAAGCCGCAGGGATTCACCGCCGCGAGCATGCCCGCGGTCAGCGCGAGGGCGAGGGGGAGATCGGTCATCGGCGGCCGGCGGCGTCAGCCGGCGAGGCCGGAGACGAGCTTGTCCAGTTCACTGGGTCCCGTGGGGGCGCCGGCGTGCACCTTCTTGCCCTTCTCGTCGAGCATGACGTACGAACTCTGCTGCGCGATTCCGAACTTCTTCCAGACGCTGCCCTTCTGGTCGTTCAGGTGCGGGAAGTTGCCGACCTTCTGGGAGCTGACGAAGCCGCGGATGGGCTCGGTCTTGTCCAGCCCGGCGATGCCGACGAAGTTCACCTTGCCCTTGTACTTGTCGGCGAGCTTCGCCGTCTGCGCGGCCTGGCCCTTGCACGTACCGCACCAGGGCGCCCAGAACCACAGCACGGCCGGCTTGCCGGCGAGCGTCTTGCCCTTGAAGGACTTCCCGTCGACGGTCGATCCGGCGAACTGGAGAGTGGCCGGGGCGCCGTCGGGCGCCTTCTCTCCCGGTGCGACGCCCTCCGGCGCGTCCTTCTCCGGCGCTCCGGCGTCGGTCTCCTCGGCCGGCTTCTCCGGCTTCGCCTTGTCCGCCGGGGCGGGGCCGTCGTCCCCCGAGCCGCAGCCGGTCACGGCGAGGGTGCCCGTGAGGAGCAGGGCGGTGAGGACGGCACGAGTTCGAGCGGCACGCATCATCTGGTCCCTCGGTGGGTGAGTCGGGGTCCTCACGCTAGGTTGCCGCGGCCGGCGGCGGTGGGGTTTTAGCAGCGGCTGAGCAATCCCGTGACGGCTCCGCCCCTCCCGCACCCGCGTCCCCGGCCGCCGAAAGGGGCGGCCGCGGTGCGGCGCCGCGCCAGGTCAGCGGCCACGGACTTACCTCCCCCGCACGGAGGCGGAAATCTACAGCGGCGAAGATAGACATTGCCGCACCGCAGGGGTAGAGTTCCTGCTGTCGTCGAAGGAGTCAGAGAGCGTGGCAGAGGACGAACTGCCACGAGCAGTGAACGGTGCGGCAGTGGAACGACGGAGCCGGCACGAGATCCCCCGGGGCTCCGCCGTTGGTTGCCGCACTGGGCGGCCTGGAGAGGCTGCCGTGCATCCCTGTTGTCCGAGCAGTACCCGTTCGAAGAAGATCAACAAAGGAGAGAGGAGTCAGACGCCATCGGGATCGCCCGGGAAAGTTCGCTGAGCGCCCGGGTACCGCAGACCCCGGATTGGAAGGTGGTCCTCGGTCCAGCAACCGCGATCCCCGCATTCCGGCCGTCCGGCCTGTATGCGGTAACTCAAGAGCCGGCTCGCACAGCCGGCAGATGGTGTTGAAACCCCTCGGGGCCCCGGTGCCGTTCGGCACCGGGGCCCCTCGACGCGTCCAGGAAGAGGTGCAAGTGCCCGCAGAGAATCCCTCGCAGTTCACCGACCGTCTCGATGACGACGACTATCCCGCCTACACCATGGGCCGTGCCGCGGAGATGATCGGGGCCACCCCCGCCTTCCTCCGCGCCCTCGGCGACGCCCGTCTGGTCGTCCCCCTGCGTTCCGAGGGCGGCCACCGCCGGTACTCCCGCCATCAGCTGCGGCTCGCCGCCCGTGCCCGGGAACTCGTCGACAACGGCACCCCGATCGAGGCGGCCTGCCGCATCATCGCCCTGGAGGACCAGCTCGAGGAGGCCCACCGCGTCAACGACGAGCTGCGCCGCTCGGAGGACGGCCCGGCGCAGGCCGCTGCCTCCTGACGCGGCGGGGCACGGGTCCGCGTCCGCCTTCGCCTCCGGCATCCGTGCACGGGACACCCCCACGGGCCTGCGCCGGGCCGTGGAACTGCCGGGAAATCCTGTTCGGGCACCGGCCGCCTGGAACCCCGAAGGTGACCACCGGCCGCATATATTGCGGCGATGAGTGGTGAATCGGTGACTTTGTCCCTGTGCGGTGACGTGATGCTCGGCCGCGGCGTCGACCAGATCCTGCCCCACCCCGGGCGTCCCGAGCTGCGGGAGGGCCACACCCGGCACGCGGGCGACTACGTCCGCCTCGCGGAGGCGCGCAGCGGCCCGGTCCCCGCTCCGGCCGGCTTCCTCTGGCCCTGGGGGGACGCCTTGCAGACGCTGGACGCGTTCTGTCCCGACGTCCGGGTGGTGAACCTGGAGACCAGCGTGACGTCCAGCGAGGCGTTCGCCCCCGGCAAGGGCATCCACTACCGGATGGCCCCTGCCAACGTGCCCTGCCTCGCGGCCGCCCGTCCGGACGTGTGCGTGCTGGCCAACAACCACGTGATGGACTTCGGCGTACCCGGTCTGGAGGAGACGCTCGACGTCCTCGCCGGTGCCGGGCTGCGAACGGCGGGGGCGGGACGGGACCTGGAGCAGGCGCGGAGTCCCGCCGTGGTGCCGCTCGCAGGCGGCGGACGGCGGCGCCGGGTGCTGACCTTCGCGATGGGCACCCCGTCGAGCGGAGTCCCCGGCTCCTGGGCGGCGACGGAGGACCGGCCGGGCGTCGACCTCGTGGCCGTCCTGTCGGACAGCTCGGCCGCCGAAGTGTCGCGCCGCGTACGGAGGTTGAGGCGTCCCGGCGACGTCGTGGTCGTCTCTGTGCACTGGGGCTCCAACTGGGGTTACGAAGTGCCCCACGAGCAGACCCGGTTCGCGCACGCGCTCATCGACGGCGGCGGTGTGGACGTCGTGCACGGCCACTCCTCGCACCACCCCCGTCCCGTCGAGGTCTACCGGGGCAAGCTCGTGCTCTACGGCTGCGGCGACTTCATCGACGACTACGAGGGCATCTCGGGCTTCGAGCAGTACCGGGACGACCTGCGGCTGCTGTACCTCGCCACGGTCGAGGCGGAGACGGGCCGGCTGGCACGGCTGCGCGCGGCGCCCTTCCGGGCGAGCCGGCTGCGGCTGCACCACGCTCCCGCGGCGGACGTCGAATGGCTGCGTGCCGTACTCGGGGACATCAGCCGTGACTTCGGCGTCCGGGTCACGGCGGACGAGGACGCCGTGCTCACCCTGGAGGCGGCTCACCGGTGACGCGCCGGAGTGCCGCGCCCAGGGTGGGGCGACGGCTCACCACTCCGCGAACGAGCCGTCGCGGTGGCGCCAGACCGGGTTGTGCCAGCTCTTCGCCGAGCCGTCCGCCTTCCGTACTGCCTTCTCGTCGATCTCGACACCCAGCCCGTGCCCTGTGGGCCGCGGCAGATGGCCGTCGTGGAAGCGGAAGACGGAGCGGTCGGCGACGTAGTCGAGAAGCTCGGCGCCCTTGTTGTAGTGGATGCCGATCGACTGCTCCTGGATGAGGAAGTTCGGTGTGCAGAAAGCGAGTTGGAGGGACGCTGCCAGGGCGAGGGGACCCAGCGGGCAGTGCGGCGCGACGGTCACGTCGAAGGTCTCGGCCAGCGAGGCGATGCGCCGGCACTCCGAGATGCCTCCCGCGTGGGACAGGTCGGGCTGCAGCACGGCGATCCCGGCCTGCAGCGCCGGAAGGGCCTCGGTGCGGGAGAAGAGCCGCTCGCCGGTGGCCACCGGCAGCCGCGTCGAGTCCGTCACCCGCCGGATGAGATGCGTGTACTCGGGCAGCACGGGCTCCTCGACGAACATCGGGGCGTACGGCTCCAGCACGCCTGCTGCCCTGACGGCACCGGCGGTCGAGAACCGTCCGTGGAAATCGACCGCGAAGTCCCCCTCGGGGCCGAGGACTTCACGTGCGGCCTCCGCCCTCGCCGCGACCTCGTCCAGCTCTGCGAGATTCGGCAGCGGGTTCATGCGGCCGGAGGCGTTCATCTTCACCGCGGTGAATCCGGCGTCCACCTGCGCTGCGACCTGGTCGCGCACCTGGGCCGGTTCGTCACCGCCCACCCAGCAGTAGGCGCGTGCCCGCTCCCGTACGGGGCCGCCGAGCAGCTGGTGCACGGGTGCGCCGAGCGACTTGCCGGCGATGTCCCACAGTGCCTGGTCGATGCCGGCGACCGCGCTGGAGAGCACGGGCCCGCCGCGGTAGAAGGAGCCCTTGCTCATCAGCTGCCACAGGTCCTCGATGCGTGAGGGGTCGGCGCCGACGAGGAACTGCTCGGCGAGCTCGTGCACGGCGGCCCGTACGGTCTCCGCACGTCCCTCCACGACGGGTTCGCCCCAGCCGACCGGACCGTCGTCCGTCTCGATGCGGCAGAAGAGCCAGCGCGGCGGCACGGCGAACGTCTCGACTCGGGTGATCTTCACGTGGTGCTCCAGACGGTGCGGGGGCGGCGGGACTGCGGAAGGCTCCCCTCACCCCTTGATGCTGCCTTCGGTCAGACCCGTCCTCCAGTAACGCTGGAGGACGAGCATGGCGACCGCCAGGGGGATCACGGACAGGAAGGCGCCGCCGATGGTGTACTGCACCAGCTCGGGCAGCCGGTCCGCGGCGGTCTGCCAGGTGGTCAGGCCCAGGGTGACGGGGTACTTGCGGTCGTCGGAGAGCATGACCAGGGGCAGGAAGTAGTTGTTCCAGATGCCTACGAACTGGAAGAGGAAGACGGTCACCAGGGCCGGCGACATGATGCGCAGCACGAGCCCGAAGAAGATCCGCCCCTCGTTGGCGCCGTCCACCCGCGCCGCCTCCAGCAGCGTGTCCTCGACGGCCGACTCCGCGTAGATGCGGCACAGATAGACGCCGAACGGGCTGACGACGCCGGGGATCAGCACGGACCAGTAGGTGTTCGTCAGGCCGATCTCGTTGAACAGCAGGTAGAGCGGAAGAGCCAGGGCGGTGTGCGGGAGCAGCACGCCGGCGAGCACGGCTTTGAACGCGGCCTCCCGCCCGCGGAAGCGGTACTTGGCGAGCGCGAAGCCCGCCGCTGCCGCCAGCACCGTGGCCAGCAGGGCGCCGACGCCCGCGTACAGCAGCGAGTTGAGCACCCACTGCGGATAGACGTGGTCGTCGTAGGTGAGGATCTTGCCGAGGTTGTCCAGCAGTTGAGGACTGTCGAACCACAGCCCGTTGCTGCCGTACAGCTTCCCCGTGGACTTGGTGGCGGCGACGACCAGCCAGTAGACGGGCAGCAGGAAGTAGCCGGTGGCGACGGCCAGCGCGGCGATGAGCAGGATGCGGCCCGGGCCCGGCATCCGGCGGGGCCCGGCCGGCACGGCGGTCTTCGCGGCGGAGGGGGCGCGGGCCTCCTCGGGGCCGGTCGTGCTCGTGGTGAGGCTCACCGCTCGCTCCTTTCCCTGCGGGTGACCAGGCTGAGGAACCCGAACGACAAGGCGCACGCCACCAGCGCCAGAAGGACGGCCTTCGCGGCGGCCAGATGGACGTTGGCGTTGGCGAAGGCGTCGTTGTACGCACTGAGATTCGGGGTGAAGCTGCTGGACACCGCGGGGGAGAGCACCTGGATGACGAGCGGCTCCGCGAACAGCTGCATCGTGCCGATGATGGAGAAGACACAGGTGAGGACCAGCGCCGGGCGGACCAGGGGAATCTTGATCCTCAGCGCGGTCTGCCAGGGCCCGGCACCGTCGATCTTCGCCGCCTCGTACAGCTCCTGCGGGATCGACTTCAACTGGGCGACGATGATCAGCATGTTGTAGCCGGCGAACTCCCAGACGACGATGTTCGCGATCGACCACAGCACGTTGTCGTAGCCGAGGAAGTCCGGCGACGCCGTGCCGAGCGCCTCGGTGATCGGGCTGATCCCCGGCACGTAGAGGAACCCCCACAGGATGGTGGCGATGACGCCCGGGATTCCGTACGGCAGGAAGTACGAGGCGCGCAGCAGACCTGCCCAGCGGTCGGAGAGCCGGTCCAGCAGCAGCGCGAGCACCAGCGCCAGCAGCAGCATCACCGGCACTTGGACGACGCCGAAGAGCAGCACGCGGCCGAAGCTCTCCACGAAGTCGGCCTGCTGGAGGGCGAGGGAGTAGTTCTCCAGGCCCGCGAAGCCGACCGTGGGTTCGCCGAGGCCCAGTGGTCCGTGCCGCTCGACCGTCAGCAGGCTCTGATAGACCGCGTACCCGATCGGCAGCACGACGGCGAAGACGAAGAGGGCGAGGAAGGGGCCGAGGAAGAACCACGCGGCGCGGTCGGGCCGGGGGGAGGGGCGGGTGCGCGGCGGGGCGGTGCCCGCGGCCGGACTCGCCTTCGGGCCCGCGGTACCGGCGCCCGGCGTGGAGGCGGCTGCCGCGGCAGGGCCGGAGGGTGTCGCCATCATGCGCTCCTCGCCTTGAGTCCCTTGGCCTGCAAGTCGTCCAGGACGCGGCCCTGTACGTCGTTGAGGGCGTCCACGAGCGTGCCGTGACCGGCGGTGACGCGGCCGAAGGCGTCCTTGATGTGCTCGAAGGACTGGATGGTCGTCGGCGCCCACTTCCAGGAGGTGTCGACGTGGCTGTCCGACTCCTGGAAGACCTCGTTGTAGCGCTGGCCGCCGAAGAAGGGGTCGCGCTTGCCCAGCGCGGACTCCTCCAGGTCGATGCGGGCCGCCGGCCAGCCGTACCCGGCGGCGACGAGCAGATCGATGCTCTCGGGGTCGGTGTTGAGCCAGTGCGCGAACTCGATGGCCTCGGCGGGGTACCGGGTGCCCTGGAGGACGGCGGTGGAGGACCCGCCCCAGTTCGCGGAGGCGGTCTCGCCCGCCTCCCACTGGGGGAGCGTCGTCACACGCCATTTCCCCTTCGTGCCGGGCGCGTTGCCGCGCAGCAGCGCGTCGCCCCACTGGGCGCCCGGCCAGCTCGCCAGCCGGCCGGTCTGCATGGCCCGGTACCAGCCGCTCTGGGTGTCGGGCATGACCTCGACCAGGCCGTCCCGTATCAAGCCGTCCCAGTAGTCGGCCACTTCGAGCGAGACCTTGCTGTTGATGTCGACGAGCCAGGTGTCGCCCTCGGTCCGGATCCACCGAGCACCGCGCTGCCAGGGGAATGCCGCGTACCACATGGCGTTCCTCGGCGGGAAGGAGGTGATGCGGGAGCCGCCGCTGCGCTTCTTGATCCTGACGGCTGCCTGCCGGAACTCGTCCCAGGTGCGCGGGGCTTCGACGTCCCAGCGCTCGAAGAGGTCCTTGCGGTAGTAGTAGCCCATCGGACCGGACCCCTGCGGCATCGCGTACAGCTCGCCGTCGAAGACCCCCTGATTCCACTGCCAGTCGACGTAGCCGCCCTTGAGCCTGTCCGCGCCGTACTTGCTGAGATTCGTCAGGCCGTTGACGAGCATGAACTCCGGCAGCGCGTAGTACTCGACCTGAGCGAGGTCCGGGGGAGAACCGGCCTTCAGCGAGGAGTGCATCTTCTGGTACCCGCCCTGGGTGTTGGCGGGCACGATCTGCACCTGGACGTGGATGTCGGGGTGCTTGCTGTTCCACAGGGCGACGGCCTTCTGCAACGGCACCCACGTCCAGAAGACCAGCCTGGCCTTCTCACCGGGTTTGCGCCTGGTCTGCCGGGTGAGCCGGGCCGCGCCGGCCGACTCGCCGCACGCGGCGAGCGCGGGAGCCGCGGCAGCGGCGGCGCCCCAGGTGAGGACCTTTCTACGGACGGGCATCTGACCTCCTTGTCAGGCCTGTCGGACAGCTGCTCGCGCTCCGCGACGGCGGTGCGCGCGGTCAGCGCTCCATGACGGCGACACCGCGCGGTTGCAGGGTCACCGCGCTGACGGGTCCGGCGTCGTCCCCCCGCAGCCGGTCGCGCATCGGCTCGGGCAGCTCGACGACGGCCGCCTCCGCACCGTGGTTGAGCAGGAAGAGGAAGCGGTGCTCCTCGTCCTCGCGGACTGTGGCCTGCACGCGTGCGGGCAGCCCGGCGAGCACGGGGCACACGCCCGCCGCGTCCCGCACGTGGTCCATCAGGCCGCGCAGAGCGGCGGGTTCGAGCCGCGTGGCGACGTACCAGGCGGTGCCGGCCCCGTAGCTGTGCCGGGTGACGGCGGGACGACCGGCCAACTCGCCGCCCCTGAACACCGCGACGGCCTCCGCGCCCTCCAACTCGACGGCCTCGGACCACAGGTCGGCCTCCGCGGCGCCGCCGTACGCGGCAGACGGCGTCGTCCCGGACCGCTCCGCCGCCGGCAGGCCGTCCACCGGCACGCGCACGCCCTCGTCCAGCGGCCAGAACTCCTCCACGCGCAGGCCCAGCAGTTCTCTGAGCGGCGCCGGATACCCGCCGAGGTGCACGCGGTCGCAGTCGTCGACGATGCCGGAGAAGAAGGACACGAGGAGCTGTCCGCCGCCGTGCACGTAGGCCGCGAGACGCTCCGCGTTCTCCTCGCTCAGCAGGTAGAGGTTGGGTACGACCAGGAGCTTGTAGCCGCCGAACGCCCGGCCGGGCGGGATGATGTCGCAGGCGACGCCCGCCTCGAGGAGAGGCCGGTGGTGCGCGCGGTTGATCAGGGTCTGGTCGAGCGCGTCGGAGGGATGGGAGTCCAGTTCGAGGGCCCACCAGCTGTTCCAGTCGGTCAGCAGCGCCGCATCCGCACGGGAGCGCGTACCGGCGATCTCCGGGACGGACGCCAACTCCCGCCCCAGTGCCGAGACTTCGCGGTGGATGCGGGTGTCGGTCCCGCCGTGCGGCACCATCGCCGAGTGAAACTTCTCCGCACCGCCGCGGGACTGCCGCCACTGGAAGAACAGCACCGCGTCGGCGCCCTGGGCGACGGCCTGCCAGCTCCAGAGCCGCATCGCGCCGGGTGGCTTGGGGCTGTTGCGTGCCCGCCAGTTGACGGCGCCGGGCGCCTGCTCCAGCAGCATCCAGGGCTGCCCCTCCCGTGCCGAGCGCATCAGGTCGAAGTTGAAGGCGGCGGTGAGGTGCGTCCCGGGGTCGTAGGGGTCCTGGTAGAAGTCCAGCGACATCACGTCCTGGTGCCGCGCCCACTCGAAGGCGTTCACCGGCTTGTGGTGCGGCATCAGGTTCGTCGTGAGGGGGACGTCCGGAGTGACGCGGCGCAGCACCTCACGCTCGGCCAGGCAGCACTGGAGCAGCGCGTCGTCGCTGAAACGCCAGTAGTCCAGCTGCTGGGCCGGGTTGGCGAAGGTCGGAGCGAGCCGGGGTGGCAGCACTTCGTCGAAGGTGTCGTAGCGCTGTGACCAGAACGCCGTGGACCAGGCGTCGTTGAGGGCCTCGACGACGCCGTAGCGAGTGCGCAGCCAGCGGCGGAAATCGGCGGCGGAGACGTCGCAGTGGCACTGGCGGGTGTGGCAGCCGAACTCGTTGCCGATGTGCCACATCTCCAGCGCCGGGTGCTGTGCGTAGCGGGTCGCGAGGCGCTCCACGAGGCGGGTCGCGTACGTGCGGTAGACCGGGCTGGAGGGGCAGTAGTGCTGGCGGCCGCCGGGCCATCTGCGGCGGCCGTCCCCGGTCTCCGGCAGCACCTCGGGATGCAGCGCGGAGAGCCATGGGGGCGGGGAGGCGGTCATGGTGGCGAGGCAGACACGGATCCCGGACTCGCCGAGGCGGTCCATGACGCGGTCGAACCAGCCGAAGTCGTAGTCACCCGGGCGGGGTTCGACGCGTGCCCAGGAGAAGATCCCCGCCGTGACCATGGTGACGCCGGCTTCCTTCATCAGCCGGGTGTCCTCGGCCCATACCTCTTCGGGCCACTGCTCGGGGTTGTAGTCGCCGCCGTAGTGGATCTTCCTGTCAGCGCTCATGTGGCCGTGCACCTTCGTGTCGTCGGTTCCTGCCGCACGCCGAGCCGTGTTCAATCCATTAATTATGAATTAACGTAGAAGCAGCTCGGGCGGGGGTCAACCCTCCGGTCACCCACCCCGGCGCGACACCGCGGCCGAGCACATCGGCCGCCCCTCGGTGAAGGAACGATCCCGATGACCGTCCCGCCCAGCGCCGCAGCCGGCCGCTCATGAAGCCCGCGTCGTGAGGTACTCGGCGTGAACGCGGTCCGGGGAGCGACGGGGCGTTCCGCAACGGGAGGAAGGCGGTCAGGCATGTCCGGTTACGCGGGGCGCGGGGTCCACGGGCAGACCGTGGAGGCCATCGCACACCGGGTGCTCAGCGGCCGCGTCGGCGAGGGAGACACCCTCGACCTCGGGGCCCTTCAGGCCGAACTCGGCGTCAGCCTCACGGCGTTGCGGGAATCCCTGAAGGTGCTCGCTGCCAAGGGCATGGTCGACGCCCGGCAGAAACGCGGCACGTTCGTGCGTCCGCGGACCGACTGGCACCTGCTCGACGCGGACGTGCTGCGCTGGCAGTTCGAGGCGGCCGAGGGCCCGGCGTCAGGCTCCGGGAACCCTTTGCTGAGGGACCTCGGGGAGGTCCGGGACATCGTCGAGCCCGCCGCGGCACGGCTCGCCGCGGAGCGCCGCGACGACGAGGACCTCGCAGCCCTCGACGCGGCGCTGGAGGCGATGAGACGGGCGACGGGAGGCGGCGCGGAGGCAGTCGAGGCCGACCTCGCCTTCCACCGTGCGCTGCTGCGGGCGTCGCACAACGAGATGCTGGAACGCATGGAGATGGTCATCGCCACAGGGCTTGCGTACCGCGACAGACTCGTCCACGCCTCCGGCCACGACCCCCAGGACCCGGTACCCACGCACGAGGCCGTTCTTGAGGCGGTTCGGGCGGGGGACAGCGGTGCGGCGGAGAGCGCCGTGCGCCGGCTGCTCGATCAGGCGGGCCGTGACCTCGGCAGGATCGAGCGGGCCGGTCCTCCGGCTGAGTGAAGTCCTGTGCGGGACCGCAGCGTCGGGCGGCACGTTCAGGCCGGCGCTCCGCCCTTCCCCGGAGGCACGCCCAGGGTCATGAGGGCGGTGTCGTCGTCGAGGCCCTCCCCGAAGACGTCCAGCAGCTCGGCGAGGGCGGTGACGGTGTCCTCGGCGGTGGACGGGGCCAGCACGTTGGCGAAGTCCAGAAGGGCCTCGTCGCCGTAGCGGTCCCGGCTGCCGGCGGAGGTGTGCGCCTCGGTGAGGCCGTCCGTGTACAGCAACAGGGTGTCTCCGGCGCTCAGTTGCACGGTGGTCGTGGCGATCTCGGGCTCGGCGAGCACTCCGATGAGCTGGCCCCCGGGCGTGGGTACGAACTCCGCCGTCCCGTCGGCACGCAGCAGCAGGGCGTTGGGGTGGCCTCCACTGGCCAGCGTCGCGCTGTATCCGCCCGGTTGCGGGGTGAGCGTGCCGAAGAGGACGGTGGCGAACCTGGGGTCCTTCTCGTAATCCTCCGTGTTCAGCACGGTGTTGAGGTTCTTCAGGACCGCGACGGGGTCCGGGTCGTAGACCGACGCGGCACGCAGGGTGTAGCGCGCGAGCGAGGTCAGGGCTGCGGCGCCGGCGCCCTTGCCGCACACGTCGCCGAGGAAGAGGCCCCACGTTCCGCCGACGGTGAGCGGGAACAAGTCGTAGAAGTCGCCGCTGACTTCGTCGTGGGAGGCGATGTGGTAATGCGCGGCGACGTCGAGGCCGGGCGGGGCCGAGAGGTGCGGCGGGACGAGGGTGCGCTGCAGCGTGGTGGCGAGCCGCTGGATGCGTTCCCGTTCGTGCTCGGCCTCTTCGCGGGCACGCAGCAGTTCGGTCTCGTAGGCGCGGCGGTCGCGGGCGTCGGTGACCGTGGTGCGCACCATCAGGGGGTGCTCCTCGTTGTCGGTCATGACGGTCGAGGTGACCAGGACGGGCAGCCGCGTCCCGTCCGCTGCTTTCAACTCCAGTGCGATGCCGTTCACTTCACCCTGCAGGCGGAGCAGAGGCGCGTAGTGCGTCTCGTGGTAGAGCTTGCCGCCCACGGTGAGCAGGTCGGCGAACCGCATGCGGCCCACCACCTCTTCGCGTGAACGGGCCAGCCACTCCAGCAGTGTGCGGTTGGCCTTCACGATCTGGCCGTCCATCAGCGTGAAGAGGTATCCGCAGGGCGCCCTCTCGAAAAGATCCTCGGCGTTGTTCTCCAGCAGCGAGGCGAATGCCAGATGCGCCGTTCGGGAGCGGGCGTCGTCGCCGTGTCCCTGTCCTTCACCGCTCATCATCGGCACGGGCTGCGAAAGAGGCGATGGCCTCAGCCGTCTGTTCAGGGGCGCTCAGCTGCGGGCAGTGGCCGACCGCGTCGAGGGTGACGAGTTCGCTGCCGGGAATCGCGTCGTGCACGAAGGCACCGACCTCCCTGGGGGCGATCACGTCCTGTGCACACTCGATCACCCTCGTCGGCACCGTCACGCGGGCGAGGTCGGCCCGGTTGTCGGAGAGGAACGTGGCACGGGCGAAGACACGCGCGACGACCGGGTCGACCTGGCAGAAGCTGTTCGTCAACTCCTCCGTCAGGTCCGGCCGTTCGGGATTTCCCATGACGACGGGGGCCAACGAGGCCGACCAGCCGAGGTAGTTGCTGTCCAGCGACTCCAGCAGCTCGTCGATGTCCTCGGCGCTGAAGCCGCCACGGTAGCCGGAGTCGTCGATGTAGCGCGGGGAGGGCGTCAGCAGCACCAGCTTCTCGAACGCCTCGGGCTCCCAGCCGGCGGCCAGGACGCCGAAGACGGAGCTGACGGAGTGGCCGACGAACACCACCGGACCCAGGCCGAGTTCGTGGCAGATCTCCAGCACGTCCCTGGCGTAGCCGTCCAGCGAGGAGTAGCGCTCCTCACTCCATGCGGACTTCTCGGAACCCCCCGTGCCCACATGGTCGAACCGCACGACCTTGAAGTCCTCGGCGAGTGCGGGGGCCGTCAGCCGCCACATGTGCTGATCGCAGCCGAAGCCGTTGGCCAGCATGATCACCGGGCCGCCCGCGCGGCCCTCGACCACCACGTTGTTCCTGCGCAGTACGTCCATAACACCTCCATTGTTTCATTGCTCCCGGTATGTCGCCCTGTCCGGCGGACGGACGGTGGTGCCGTCGCGCTCGTCGCGCCGGCAGCCTCGCCGGGACTGAGCGTCACAGGACGGGGGCGGCGCGTGGCCGAGCGGCGACAGGGCCCGCGCCGCCCGCCGGCCACGCCGGGAGGGGGCCGCCGAGCCGCCGCGGCCGTCTTGCTTTCGTCCCCGGCATCCACCAGTGTCGGGCCGGCAGCTCACCCGTACCGGGACGCGGACCGGACGTGCGGGCCCGCCGGCGGCCACACGCCGCGCCGGTCTTCCCGCGATGAAGCCCCCGGCGTGCAGCGGAGTGCACCCACCGGCCCGGCGCACACGGACGTGAGCGCCCCGCCCACGGCCCGGCTGCCGCAGCGGACGCCGCCGAGCCGTACACCCAGGGCCAGCACCCGCAGCACCCGCACCACCCGCAGTCAGAGAGGAACCGGCCATGACCACTGCCGCAGGTCCGGCAGACCCCTGGATACGGCGCTACCACCCGGCGCCGGCCGCTCCGTTCCGGCTGGTCTGCCTGCCGCACGCGGGCGGCTCGGCGAGCTACTTCCACCCCGTCTCGCAGGCACTGTCACCGGACGCCGACGTCGTCGCGGTGCAGTATCCGGGACGGCAGGACAGGCTGCGGGAGAAGTGCCTCGAGGACATCCGCGAGATGGCCGACCGGGTCTTCTCCTCGCTGTGGCCGCTCACCGACCTCCCCATGGTGCTCTTCGGCCACAGCATGGGCGCCTCCGTCGCCTTCGAAGTGGCACGGCGCATGGAGGACAAGGGGCTCGTCCCGGCCGCGCTGTTCGTCTCGGGGCGGCGGGCCCCCTCGCGGCACCGGGACGAGCAGATCCACCTCAAGGACGACGAGGATTTCCTGGCCGAGATCCGGGCGCTCGACGGGACGGACGCTTCTCTCCTCGACGACCCCGAGATACGCCGCATGGTGCTCCCCGCGCTCCGCAAGGACTACAAGGCGGCCGAGACCTACCGCTACGTTCCCGGGGCGCCCCTGAAGTGCCCCGTCGTCGCCATGGTGGGGGACAGCGACCGCAAGGCGCCCCTGGAGGACGTCCGCGCCTGGGCCGAACACACCAGCGCCGCCTTCGAGTTGGAGGTCTTCCCGGGTGGCCACTTCTACCTCGGCGGTCAGCCGCAGGCCGTCGTGGCGAAGATCCGCAGCCACGCCGCCGCGCTGACGGGGACGCGGGGCACCCGCGGATAGCGCGCCCGCGCAGGCAGGACGAAGCCGCCGCTTCCGACGAGACGAGGGAAGCGGCGGCGACCTGATATCGCCGGGGTCAGCCGGTCTTGCGGCGGAACTGGCGCTTGCGGCCGTCAGGCCGCGAATCGTGCACGTTCATCGTGAAGTCCTCGTGCGGTACGCCCTTCTTGGCGCGCTGGTTCTTGCGCTCGAGCGCCTCGCGGAACTTCTGCTTCATGTCGGAGGTCTGCTCGTCCTTGCTGTCCGCCATGTCGTACTCCCTGACTCGAACACATCGGCGTGCTTGCTTCGTTCCGGACTCTCACTGCGTCTCGGTGCCGGCGGGCCGCGGGCCGAGGGAGGGTCACGCTGTCTTCCTGCCCGGTCCCGGCGCAGGTCATCTCGCCGGGCGGGTAACGGAGAGCCTCGCATGAGCGTGTGCCTTCCTCCTGGCGGTCAGCGCTGTAGAACCTCGAGTACCCCCATCTAACATTCAGCACGACCGCGGCGTCGGCTGCGAGTGATTTTCCCCGCCGGCGGCCGCGGGCCCAGCTCGCCGGCGCGTTACGGCGGGCTCCCGCTCCCGCAGGTACGTGTCGCAGCGCCGTACCGGGGAACTCCGGCCCGGAAGCGTCATGCAGCCGACAAAGCGTGGCCCGGTGAAGCCCGGGTCAGCGGGACGGATACCTATGACCGGCGGGTACATGGGTCCCGAGGACTTCGGCAGGGACCCGTTCGGAGAGTTCATCGCGCGCTTCCTGGGCAGCGCCGCCTCCGCGGGCGGCGGCGGGAGGCGGGACCCCCGCTACTACGACTTCCTGCGGCTGATGAGCGAACCGGCCCGGCAGCTCGTCTCCGAAGCGGCTTCGTACGCGGCACAGCACGGCAGCAGCGACCTGGACACCGAACATCTGCTGCGTGCGGCCCTCACCACCGAGCCGACCCGCACGATGATCTCCCGGGCCGGCGCGGACGCGGAAGCGCTCACCGAGGAGATCGACAGGAACGTCGGTGAAGGGTCCCCGCGCAAGTCGATCTCCGTGAGTCCGGCCGTCAAGCGCGCGCTGCTGGACGCCCACGACATCGCCCGCGCGCGCGGCGCCTCCTACATCGGCAGCGAGCACGTCCTCATCGCGCTGGCCGCCAACCGGGACTCGACGGCCGGGCAGATCCTCAACGCCGCGCACTTCGACCCCCGTTCGGCCTCCTCGGGCGGTACGTTCCCCGGCTCCGGGTCCCAGGGCCCCGGCGGTTACCCCGGCGCTCCGGGCGCCGGTCCGGAGGGTCAGCCCGCCCGCGGCATGCCGGGCCAGGGGCGCAGCGACACCCCCAACCTCGACAAGTACGGCACCGACCTGACGGAGACGGCCCGCGACGGGCGGATAGACCCCGTCATCGGCAGGGACGACGAGATCGAGCAGACGATCGAGATCCTCGCCCGGCGCGGCAAGAACAACCCCGTCCTCATCGGCGAGGCGGGCGTCGGCAAGACCGCGATCGTCGAAGGGCTCGCCCAGCGCATCGTCGACGGCGACGTGCCGGACAACCTGCTGGGGCGGCGCGTGGTCCAGCTCGACATCTCCGGCCTCGTCGCCGGCACCCGTTACCGGGGCGACTTCGAGGAGCGGCTCACCGGCATCATCGACGAAATCCGCTCCCGTTCCGGGGAGTTGCTCGTCTTCATCGACGAGCTGCACACCGTCGTCGGAGCCGGCGGCGGCGGTACGGAGGGCGGCTCCATGGACGCCGGCCAGATGCTGAAACCGCCGCTGGCCCGCGGGGAGCTGCACGTCATCGGTGCCACGACGCTGGAGGAGCACCGGCGTCACATCGAGAAGGACGCGGCGCTCGCCCGCCGCTTCCAGCCCGTCCTCGTCCCGGAACCCGGCGAGAGCGACGCGGTGGAGATCCTGCGCGGCCTCCGCGACCGCTACGAGGCGCACCACCAGGTCCGCTACACCGGGGAGGCGCTGATCGCCGCCGTCGAGCTGTCGGACCGCTACCTGACCGGCCGCTTTCTGCCGGACAAGGCCATCGACCTCCTCGACCAGGCCGGTGCGAGGGTGCGGCTGCGCACGGCGACCCGCGGGACAGACGTCCGTGCGCTCGAACGGGAGGCCGAGCAGGTCGCCCGCGACAAGGACCAGGCCGTCGCCGCGGAGGACTACGAGCGTGCCCAGGAGCTGCGCGACCGGCTCACCGAACTCAAGGCCCGGATCGACCAGGACGAGCGCAAGCACCAGCCCAACGGCCGCATCGCCGAGGTCACAGTCGAGGACATCGCCGACATCGTCTCCCGGCAGACCGGCATCCCCGTCAGCAACCTCACCCAGGAGGAGCGGGAGCGGCTGCTGGGCATGGAGGAGCGGCTGCGTGAGCGCGTCATCGGCCAGGACGAGGCGGTCGCCGCCGTCGCCGACGCGGTGCTGCGGTCCCGGGCGGGCCTGGCGAGTCCGGCACGTCCCATCGGCAGCTTCCTCTTCCTCGGCCCGACCGGGGTGGGCAAGACCGAACTCGCCCGCGCACTGGCCGAGTCGCTGTTCGGCACCGACGACCGGATGGTGCGGCTCGACATGAGCGAGTACCAGGAGCGGCACACCGTGAGCCGCCTCGTCGGAGCCCCGCCCGGCTACGTCGGGCACGAGGACGCCGGGCAGCTGACGGAGACCGTGCGCCGCAACCCGTACTCCCTGCTGCTCCTGGACGAGATCGAGAAGGCGCATCCGGACGTCTTCAACATCCTGCTCCAGGTGCTCGACGACGGCCGGCTGACGGACTCGCAGGGACGCACGGTCGACTTCACCAACACCGTCATCGTGATGACCAGCAACCTCGGTTCGGAGGCCTTGTCGGGCCGCGGCACGGTGCTGGGCTTCGGCACCGGCGACGAGGAGGAAGAGGAGGAGGCCGGCAGGGAGCGGGTGCTGCGCCCGCTGCGGGAGCACTTCCGTCCGGAGTTCCTCAACCGCATCGACGAGATCGTCATCTTCCGGAAGCTCTCCGACGAGGAGCTGCGCAAGATCACTGACATGATGCTCGACGAGACCCGGCACCGCGTCCACGCGCAGGACCTGGCTGTCGAGTTCTCGCCCGCGTCCGTCGACTGGCTCGTCAGGCGCGGCTACCAGCCCGAGTACGGAGCGCGTCCGCTGCGCCGCACCATTCAGCGCGAGGTGGACAACCAGCTCTCGCGCATGCTGCTCAGCGGTGAACTCAAGCCGCACACCGAGCTGTTGGTCGATGTCGAGGACGACCGGCTGGTCTTCCGCACGGAGGACGAGCCGGAGGGCGGCGGGGCCTGGTAGGGACGCCGGCGCGGCCGCGGGCGGAGGCACGGTGCGCGGGGGCCAGCTCCGGCCCCGGACCGGAACCCGGACGCCGGATGAGTTCCGCCGAGCCGCGCGGGTACCCGTGGGTCGACGAGGTTGTTTCCGCAGCGACTTGAGGAGCCGAGATGGGGCTGACATTCCGGAAGAGCTTCCGGATCCTGCCCGGCGTACGTCTGAACATCAACCGCAAGTCGTGGTCCGTCACGACCGGCGGCAGCAAGGGCCCCCGCCACACGGTCAGTTCGACAGGACGCCGCACGACGTCGATGGACCTCCCGGGCCCCTTCGGATACCGGACCACCTCGTCCAAGCGCAGCCGCAACCGCTCCCGCACCAGGAGGGACTGACGCGCCGGGGAGGCCCCGGGCTCAGCGTGCCCCGGGGATCTCGCCGGTCTCGGTGATCGTCCGTACGATCTCGCGCAGCTTGACGTTCTTGTCCTGCGAGCTCTTCCTCAGCACGGCGAACGCCTGGTCCTCGTCCAGCTTGTAGCGCTCCATGACGATGCCTATCGCTTCGCCGATGTTGTGGCGCGACTCCATGGCCGCATGCAGCTGCGCGTGCGTACGGGCGCTGGAGAACGCGACGGCGGCGTGGGAGGCGAGCATCCAGCCGATGTTCTCCGAGGCCAAGGTGAAGGCGTTGGGCCGGGAGGAGTAGATGTCGAGGGCGCCGAGGTTGTCGTCCTCGGTGTACAGCAGGAACCCCATCATGCTGCCGATTCCCAACTGCCGTGCCTCTGCTGCGTATCGGGGCCACCGGGTCACCGTCTCGGTCATGTCCGCGATCCGGTAGACCTCGTGGGGCACGCGCGCCGCGTCGAAGCAGGGGCCTTCACCCACTTCCTCCTGCATGCGGTCCGAGGCGCGGACCACGTCGCTGGTGGTGGCCAGCGTCTGGACCCGGTTCTCCTGGACGGCCATGATCCCCGCGGCCTCGCAGCCGTCCACCAGGGACACGGCGTGCTCGACGATCCGGTCCAGGGTCTTCTGAACGGAGTCCTGCGCGAGCAGATCACGAGCCATGTGCGCCAGGTTCTTGGCGTACTCCTCGACTTCCTCGCCGGTCATTCCTGCCCCTCGGTGCCGGTCCTCCTGCAATGTCCCCGACACGCTATACGCACCTCGGAACGGTCGGCGCCCGGCCTGTGCGTTACTTCAGCAGCCGGGACATCCGCCGGTCGGCGAGGGGTTTGCCGCCCGTCTGGCAGCTGGGGCAGTACTGCAGTGCGCTGTCGCTGAAGGAGACCTCGCGGATCGTGTCACCGCACACCGGGCACGGCTCGCCCTTGCGGCCGTGCACCCGCAGGCCGGTCTTCTTCTCCGACTTCAGCTCGCCCGCGGCCAGGCCACGGGACCGTTCCACCGCGTCACCGAGAGTCACGCGCAGTGCCTCGTAGAGCGCGGCGACCTCCTCCTCGGACATCTCCGCGGCGATCTTGAACGGCGACATCCGGGCGGCGTGCAGGATCTCGTCCGAATATGCGTTGCCGATCCCGGCGACGACGCTCTGGTCGCGCAGCAGCCCTTTGACGCGGTGGCGCCCGCCGCGCAGGAGATCCGCGAAGACCTCGGGGGTGAACTCGTCGGCGAGCGGGTCGGGCCCGAGCCGTGCGATGCCCGGGACGTCGGCGGGATCGTGCACGCAGTACACGGCGAGCCGCTTGCGCGTGCCCGCCTCCGTGAGGTCGAAGCCCTCCGATCCCTCGCTCTCGTCACGGTCGGCTCCGGGGTCCGCCGTCAGCCAGAGCCTCAGGGCCAGGGGACCCTTGCCGGGGCGGGGCGGCTGCGGCGGCAGAGCGTCCCGCCAGCGCAGCCAGCCCGCCCGTGCGAGGTGGACGACCAGATGCAGCCCGCCGGCGTCCAGGTCGAGGAACTTGCCGTGCCGTCCGACCTCCGTGAAGGTACGGCCCTCCAGCGCGTCCGGCCCGGGGTCGTACGTCTTCAGCACGCTCACCGCAAGCGGCATGACGCGCCGCACGCCGCGTCCCGTCAGGCGCTCGTGCAGGAAGTCGCGCAGGGCTTCGACCTCGGGCAGTTCCGGCATGTCTCCTCCGCTCAGGCCAGGTTGGCGGTCAGAGTGATCGTGGTGCCCGAAAGGGCTTGGGAGACCGGGCAGTTGGCCTTGGCCTCCTCGGCGGCGGCGGTGAAGGCGGCCTCGTCGATCCCGGCGACCTCGCCCCGTACGGTCAGGTGGATGCCGGTGATGCCGGTGCCCGGCTGGAAGGTCACGTCGGCCTTCGTCGTCAGCCGGGTGGGCGGGGTGCCTGCGGAGGCAAGCCCGTTGGAGAGCGCCATCGAGAAGCAGCTGGAGTGTGCGGCCGCGATCAGCTCCTCCGGGCTCGTCCTCCCGTCGGGCTCCTCCGCGCGGGCCGCCCACGAGACGGCCTGCTTGCCGATGCCGGACGAGTCGAAGGTGATCTCGCCCGAGCCCCTCTTGAGGTCTCCGTTCCACACGGTGTTCGCGGTACGTGTCGTCGCCATGATGCTGTCTCCTGTCGTCCGGTGGGTTCCCGTTGGGCCGGGGCGTCCGCTGCCGCGTACCCCTTCCGCGCAGATCCTCCGCCCCCGCCCGGTGAGGAGCCCGCGACGACGCGCCGGTGCCCCTGCGGGCGAACCGTTTTCCACGCGCGGCGCATCCCGGGGCGTGCGGGCGCATTCCCAGTGTCCCGCGCATCCCGTTCCGGCCGCGCATCCCCGGCGCATTACGGTCTGTTCGGGATACGGGACGGCGTGCTACGGGTACGGGAGGCACAGGGAGTAATCGAACGCCTCATGGCGGCAGAAGGAGTCCACAGTGATCAAGGGTGTCGATGTCTCGTCGTACCAACCTTCCGACTACAGCACGAAAGGCCTCGATTTCGTCTTCATCAAGATCACGGAGGGCACGTCGTACACCAATCCGAAGTGGGTGGACCAGCGGCAGACCGCGCGCGACGCCGACCTCGTCACGGGCTTCTACCACTTCGCCCGCTCCGGCAGCATGAAGGCGCAGGCCGACTACTTCATGTCGAAGATCAACCTGGTACGCGGCGACATGCTCGTCCTGGACTGGGAGGACTCGGCCGTCAGCAACTCCGAGAAGGACTCCTGGATCGAGTACGTCCAGAAGGAACGCCCCAACACCCGGGTGCTGCTGTACTGCAACACCAACTTCTGGCTCAACCACGACACCACGTCGTTCGCGGGGGACGGCCTGTGGATAGCCCACTACAACGGCAAGCCGGGCAAGCCGGGTATCGAGCACCCCTGGCGGTTCCACCAGTACACCGACGACCCCATCGACACCAACCTCGCCAAATTCGACAGCCGCTCGGAGCTGCGCGACTGGACGCGCAAGTAGCCCTCCCACGCCGGTACCGCCTCCGCCCGTACGGCAACCGCCCCTGTACGCCGTACGGTTGGGGACCTGCGGCGACAGCCGGTACCCCGTGCCGGTAACCTCCCGACATGCCGGAAGCCAACATAAGCCCGACGACCGACGAGAAGCCGCCCGCCCCGGAACCCGCCGGCGGTGCCGCCGACGGCGGGAGGACCGAACCGGACGGCGCGGCCCCGGAGGCCGCACCGCAGGAGGAGGCGGCCCCCGCGGAGGAGCCGGGTACCGCGGAGGTGGCGCTGGGTGACGATCCGGCGGCCGGGGCGGCCGGTGAGGCCACCGAGGACACCGTGGACTCGGAGGACGGCCGGCCCCGTCCGGGACTGACACCCCGGCAGGCCCGCAGGGTCCGCGTCGTCGTCTCCGGCGTCGTCATGGTCGCCGTGGCGGTGGCGCTCTTCGTGCGGCTGGTCAGCGCTCCCTCCGTGCTGACCGTGGGCTTCTACGGAATCGCGCTGATCCTCTCCGGCACGGCCATCGGGCTCAGCCGTCGCGGCAGGACCCGGGTCGCCGGCGGAGTGCTCGTGCTGGGTTTCGGCGCCGTGGCACTGGCCGAGTGGCTGCTCGCCTCCGTCCAGTGACCGGGCCGCGTACTAGGGTGACCGCATGACCGACGACCTGCCGGAGATGCGCGCCTCGGATGCGGAGAGAGAGCGCATCGCCGAGGTGCTGCGCGATGCGCTGGCCGAGGGACGGCTCGGGCTCGAGGAGTTCCAGGAGCGGCTCGACGGCGCCTACGCGGCCCGTACACGGGGCGAGTTGGTCCCGCTCGTACGGGACCTGCCGCAGCCCTCGCCCGACGGCGGCGCCGACAGCGGGCTCGCGGACGGGGACTCCGGGCCGGCCCCGTCGCCGGGCAGGCGGCGCCGCTGGGCGGAGCGGATCGGCGGCACGGCCACGTCCCGCTGGGGCGTGGGCATCATGGGCGGCTTCGGCCGCAAGGGACAGTGGACGGTGCCGCGCGTCTTCACCGGTCTCGGCATCATGGGCGGCGGCGAACTCGACCTGCGCGACGCCCGCTTCGAGGAGCGCGAGGTGGTCATCCGCTGCTTCGCGCTGATGGGCGGGATGAGCGTCACCGTCCCGCCGGGACTCGGCGTCGAGGTGCGCGGCATCGGCATCATGGGCGGCTTCGACACGTCCGGATCGGTGGCGGGCGACCCCGACGCTCCTCGCGTGGTGATCACGGGCTTCACCGTCATGGGCGGTGTCGGCGTCGTCCGCAAGCTCCAGCGCGAGGAGAAGCAGCAGCTCCGCGAGGAGCGGCGTGAGCAGCGCGAGCTGGAGCGCCGCCTCCGCGACGAGGAGCGCGGACGACGGCGCGAGATCGACGGGTCGTACGACGAGCCGCGCGGCGGGGGCCACGGCGGGCTGCACGGCGGCACCGGTACCCACGGCTCCCACGGCGAGCGGCACCACGGCGACGGGGGCAAGTCCCTGTAGGCCGGGGCGGGTCCCTGTCAGCCGGGGCGAGTCCCTGTGGCCGGCGGCCGACCGGGCCGGCGCGCCCGTCACCCGCCGTCCGCCGCTCCGCTCGCTCCCGCTCACCACCAGGCGACGGGATCGGTGCCGGGAGCCCCCGGCGGACGGGACCAGTCGGCCGGGCCGCCGTCGTAGGCGACGGGCGGCAGCGCGTACCGCAGCCGCCCCAGCGGACTGCGGGTCTCGTTCAGCCAGGGCGCCGGGTCGTGAGGCGTTCCGTCGAAGGCGTCGGCGGACTTCGGGGCGAGCCGTGGGGGGCCCTGCTGCGGGCTCAGCCCGTTGAGCAGCCAGTCCGCGGTCTGCGCGAGCGCCACCCGTACGACCCCCGAACCGCAGCGGCCGCGCCGCTGCTCCGTGAGCGACCGCAGCACGGCCGCGGCCAGCAGATAGCCGGTGCCGTGGTCCAGCGCCTGAGCGGGCAGCACGCCGGGGGCCGTTCCGTCATCGGGGCCGGGCAGCCGCTCTTCGAACGCGATGCCGCTCGCCGTCTGCACGAGGCTGTCGAAGCCCCGCCGCCTGCGCCACGGCCCGTACGCGCCCCAGGCACTCAGCTGCCCGACGACGATGCCCGGCCGCCTGTCGGCGAGTGACTCGGGTGCGAGACCGAAGCGGTCCAGGACGCCCGGACGGTAGCCCGTGACGACTACGTGGGCCTTCTTCAGCAGCTCCTCGAAGTCGGCCTGTCCCGCGCGGGTGGACAGGTCCAGGAGCGCGGAGCGCTTGCCCATGCCGGTGTCGGCGTGGGTGTCCGGGTGCTCGGGCAGCTGCGGTGCGTCGATGCGGAGCACGTCGGCGCCGAGCAGGGCCAGCGTCCGGGTGGCGACCGGCCCGGCGATGACGCGGGTGAGGTCGAGTACGCGCACCGAGTGCAGCGGCCTGTGCCCGAACGCCCCCGGCAGGGGGAGCGGCGGAGCCTGGTCCACGCGCGCCGTGCTCACCAGCGGACGCCGGGCTGCCTCCGCACCCTGCGGATGCTCCGCCCATTCCTTGGCCGAACGGGCTGCGACGGCCAGGCCGCCGGCAGCGTGCACGTGCTCCTCGGTCTCGGCGGCGGAGCGCTGCGCCAGTTCGGCGGCGACCGCTTCGGCGAGCGCGTTCTCGTCGCGGTGCCCTTCGTGGACGCCGAGGGCGGAGAGCAGCCGGGCACGGTGATGGGGATAGTTGGCATGGGTGCGCAGCCAGCCGTCCGCGGTGCGCCAGAAGCGGGAGAGCGGCGCGAAGTTCACGGAGGAGCGGCCGTCCGTCCGCAGGTGGCGTTCGCTGGTGAAGGCGGTCGCCACAGCGCCGTCGTCCACCTGTACGGACGGGACGCGGGAAACGGCGGCAGCTCCGGAGGAGGCGGTTCCCGCGCGAAGGGCCGAGAGTTCGGCAGCGGAGAGGGAGCAAACCGCCACCGTCGCCCGGGCCAGTTCCAGGACGGGCAGCCGGGCGGGCAGCAGCTGGGGGCGCAGGTGGCAGGAGACCCGTTCGAGGAGGCCGGTGTCACCGCCCAGCGCGGTCCACGCATGCTCCATGCCGGGCAGCTCGGACGCGGAACAGACCGCCTGGACGGCCCCGGCCCCGGCCCCGGTGCCGGTGGCGCCGCCCGTCCCGGCCGTACGCGCGTCCCCGGCCGGACCGCCCGTGCCGCCCGGGTCCGCCTGGCATGCCGCGCCGCCCGTCGCTGCTGGTGAAGATCGCTCCATGACGCGCATTCTGGCACTCCACGTGTGAAGTAGGGCGTTAGCGGAAGGGGAAGAACCACTCGTCGCGTCGCCCCGGCGGAGACGGCGACGGCGGCGGACAGCCGGCAGCCGCGGGACGGCGCTGCTGTAGCGTGACGCCCCCATGAACACCCCTTCGCGCCCCGCAGGATGGCCGCGTACCGAGGCCGAGGCGCTCGCCGTGCAGGACGAATTGCGCCTCCGCGTGGACGGGACGGACCACAGCCCCGAGCCGGGCGCGTCCGGCACAGTGGTCGTCGGCCTCGACGTCGCCTACGACGACGAACGCGACATGGTCGCCGCGGCAGCCGTCGCACTGGACGCGCACTCCCTCGACGTCCTCGCCCGGGCGACCGCGTTCGGCCGTGTCGCCTTCCCCTACGTTCCCGGGCTCCTCGCCTTCCGCGAGATCCCGGCACTGCTGGAGGCGCTCGACTCCCTGCGGGAGAAGTCGGGCCGCGAACCGGGCCTGCTGGTCTGCGACGGGTACGGGCGGGCGCATCCGCGCCGGTTCGGGCTGGCCAGCCATCTGGGGGTGCTCACCGGGGTTCCGTCGATCGGCGTCGCCAAGAACCCGTTCGTCTTCACGAGCGCGGAGCCGGGGCCGCGCCGCGGCGATTCGGCTCCCCTCCTGGACGGTACGGAAGAGGTCGGCAGCGCTCTGCGCACCCAGGACGGCGTGAAACCCGTCTACGTCTCGTCCGGCCACCGCGTGAGCCTCCAGGCCGCCCGCGCGCACACGCTGAGCCTCGCCCGGCGCTACCGGCTGCCGGAGACGACGCGGTGCGCGGACGCGCTGTGCAGGGCGGCGCTGCGGGAGGCGGTGCAGGGGGAGGTGCGGGGAGACGCGGCGTACGGCGGAAAGCAGTCTTGAGAGCGTTCATGCTGCCCGGGAGACTCGTGCGTGTGCCATGGAACCCCACGGCACACGTGCTCTCCCCGCCCTGGAGCCGCCATGCCGCGTCCCGATCCGCGTACGGCTCGCAAGGCCCCTGACGGCACCCTTCCCGTGCCCCTCACAGGTGTCGTACCGCCGCTGTGCACGCCGCTGACCCCGGAGGGGGGAGTCGACTCCGCTGCACTGCGGGCCCTCGTCCGGCGCCTGCTGAACGCGGGAGTGCACGCGCTGTTCGTGCTGGGTTCGTCGGGCGAGGCCGCCTACCTCAGCGACGCGCAGCGCCGGACGGTCGTGCGGGTCGTCACCGAGGACGTCGACGGCAGGGTGCCGGTACTGGCCGGGGCCATCGACATGACCACGGCCCGCGTCCTGGACCACGCCCGTGCCGCGGCCGAAGCGGGGGTGGACGCTCTCGTCGTCACCGCGCCCTTCTACACCCGGACCCATCCGGCCGAGATCGCCCGTCACTTCCGCCGGGTGCGGGAGGGTGTGCCGCTTCCGGTGTTCGCGTACGACATTCCCGTGGCCGTGCACACCAAGCTGGCCGCCGCGACGGTGCTCGAGCTGGCGGAGGACGGCACGCTGGCGGGGCTGAAGGACAGCAGCGGTGACGAGGCGTCCCTGCGACGGCTGCTCGCGGAACTGCGCGGCCGGGGACTGCTGGACCGGTTCTCCGTGCTCACCGGTTCCGAACTGACCGTCGACGGCGCTCTGCTGGCCGGTGTCCACGGCGTCGTACCGGGGCTGGGCAACGTCGATCCGGAGGGCTATCTGCGGCTGTACGAGCACGCCCGGGCAGGACGCTGGACGGAGGCCGCGGCGGAGCAGGACCGTCTGGCCGCGCTCTTCTCGATCACCGACGCCGGGCCGGAGGAGACGATGGGGCGCAACTCCTCGGCCATCGGGGCCTTCAAGGCCGCCCTGCACCTCCTCGGCGTCATCGACTGCCCTGCCACGGCGGCACCGCAGACACCGCTGGACGCGGCTGCCGTGCAGCGTGTCCGGGCGCTGCTGGAGCGGGCGGGGCTGAAGTGAGGGCACCGGGCGGAGCAGCGGGCGCTCCCGGTGGTCCCGGCGGTCGGGGTGGTCCCGGCGGTCCGGGTGGTCGGGGTGGTCCCGGCGGTCCGGGTGGTCCGGACAGCCGTCCGTGGTACCGCGAAGTCTCGGGCACGCAGTGGAAGTCGCTGGCGGCCGCCTGGCTCGGCTATCTCCTCGACGGATTCGACTTCGTCCTCATCACGCTCGTACTGACGGAGATAGCCGACGAGTTCGGGCTCAGCACCGTCCAGGCGGCCGGCCTGGTCTCGGGTGCGTTCATCACGCGGTGGCTGGGCGGTGCGCTGCTGGGGGCGATGGGGGACCGCTACGGCAGGAAGCCCGCCATGATCGCGAGCATCCTGCTCTACTCGCTGGGAACCTTCGCGTGCGGGTTCGCCTGGAACTACCACAGCCTCTTCGCCGCCCGGCTCGCAGTGGGCATGGGCATGGCGGGCGAGTACAGCGCCAGTGCGACGTATGTGCTGGAGAGCTGGCCCGTGCGCGTACGCAACCGGGCGTCGGGCTTCCTCATCTCGGGATACGCCGCCGGATCGGTGCTCGCCGCCGAGGTCTACGGATGGGTGGTGCCGTCGCTGGGCTGGCGATGGATGTTCTGGTTAGGGGTGCTGCCCGTACTCGTCGCACTGTGGGTACGCAAGGCACTGCCCGAGGCCGGGGACTGGCAGGCCGAGGTGGGGGAGCCCCGGACCGGCGGGGGAAGCGGCGCCGGCAGCGGACGGGACGGTGTGACCGGGAGGGGGCGGGAAGCGCGGCCGAACCCGTTCCGGCCTCTCTTCACGGGTGCCGTCCGCTCGGCGGTCAACTGCCTCCTCGCGGCGGTCGCGACCGTGGCGCTCTTTCTCGTCTTCACTCCGCTCGGAGGCGGACTGACCTTGCCTCTCGCTCTGGCCGCGACGGGGGCTCTGGCTGCCTTCGCCGTCCAGATGGGCGGGCGCCGCAATTGGCTGCTGTACCTGTCGCTGATGGTGACGGTCTTCTGCGCGTTCCTCTACTCGTGGCCCATCCAGTCGCTGCTGCCGACCTACCTCAAGACGGAACTCGGCTACGGGGCGGGCCAGGTCACCGACGTCATGTACTACGCGGGCTTCGGCACCATGTGCGGCTGCTGGCTGGCGGGCTTCGTGGGGGACCGGTTCGGAACGCGGCGCGCGTACGCCCTCTCCCTCACGGCCTCCCTCGCCTTCGTCTTCCCCGTCTTCGCCGTACAGGACAGTCTCGTGGGACTCGGCATGCTGCTCTTCGCTCTGCTGGCGCTCAGCCAGGGCATCTCCGGCATCCTGCCGAAGTACATCGCGGGGCACTTCCCCGTGGAGACGCGGGCGGCGTCGCTCGGCTTCGTCTACAACGTCGGCGCCCTCGGTGGTGCTGTCGCGCCGGTCCTGGGCGCGCGTCTCGCGGAGGGCATGACGCTCGCCCAGTCACTCGCGGTCCTCACCTTCGGGCTGACTGCGGTCGTGATCGTCCTCGTCGGCTGCAACGTCCCCAACCGTCTCAACAGGCTCGTCGACCGCGACCACCAGGAGGATCACCTGGCTGAGACCCCCCGGCAGCGGCAGCCGCACTGACGTAGGGCACGTCGTCTCGGTCGGCTGCACCCCAACAGGGAAGCGGCAGCGGCCACTTGGCGCGTGCGTAGGGCCGGCGGCACGCCTGGGGAATGTCCGGCGAAGCGGGGGCGGGGGCGGGGCTGCGGCGGGGGGTCAGTCGTCCTCGCGGGGGGAGGCTCTCAGCACCTTCCAGCCGCTGTCCGTGAAATCCGCCCGCGACGCCTCGTCCATGCCGTCGTCGGTGATGAACATGCCGAAGACGTCGGGGCCCCCGACATGGGCGAAGCAGCGCCTGCCCAGCTTCGAGGAGTCCGCGACCGCGACGGCCCTGGCCGACCGCTGTGCCATCAGCCGGTTCGTCGTCGCCTCCGCCTCGTCGTGGACGGTGGCACCCCACCGCGGGTCGATGCCGTTCACCCCGATGAAGGCGACGTCCAGCGTCAGCTGCCTCAGCACGAGCTCGCTGAACGGCCCGGAGAGTTCGAAGGACCGGGAGTGGGCCACTCCACCCGTCAGCACGATCTTGATCTGCGGCCGGACCGCCAACTCGTTCGCGATGTTGAGGGAGTTGGTGACGATCGTCAGGTGGGCGTGGGGCCCGGGCTCCGCGAAGTCCGGGCGGGTGGCCAGCACGCGGGCGACCTCGGTGGTCGTCGTGCCGCCGCTGAGCCCGACGACGTCACCTCGCCCCACCATGCGCGCCGCGGCTTCCGCGACGGCCTGCTTCTGCACAGCGTGGTGGCCGCCCTTGTAGCGGATCGGAAGGTCGTAGGCCACGGAGCTGAGGACCGCGCCGCCGCGGGTGCGTTTCAGCAACTGCTGTTCCGCGAGGGCGTCCATGTCGCGGCGCATGGTCGCCGCCGACACCTCGAGGGCTGTCGCGGCCTCGTCCACGTCGAGCCGGCCACGCTCGCCCAGCAGCTCCAGCAGGGCGTTCATCCGCTCGGGACGCTTCACGGGGACGCCGTCCCCAGCACACCCAGCAGCCGCTCCGCTTCCCTCGACACGGCCTCCCGCGCGGGACCGGCGTACTTCCGCGAGTCGACGAGTTCCGGCCGTTCCCCGAGTATCCGCCGCACCTCGCCGGTGAAGACCGACACGAGATGCGTCGAGATATTGATCTTCGTCATGCCGGCGGCGACCGCCGCGCGCAGCTCCTCGTCGGGTACCCCGGACGAGCCGTGCAGCACCAGCGGGACGGGGAGCCGCTCCCGCAGTTCCCGGATCAACTCCTTGTCCAGCACGGCTGTACGCTCGCGCATCGCGTGCGAGGAGCCGACCGCGACGGCGAGGGCGTCCACTTCCGTCGCACCGACGAACGCGCACGCCTCCTCCGGGTCCGTACGGGCGCCGGGAGCGTGCACGCCGTCCTTGCCGCCCACCTCTCCCAGCTCGGCCTCCACGTAGACCTGCCGGCTGTGACACCAGGCGGTGAGTTCGGCGGTGGCCGCCACGTTCTCCTCGTACGGCAGAGCCGAGGCGTCGATCATCACGGAGCGCACGCCCGCCTCGACTCCCTCCCGCACCAGGCCGCCGCCGGTGATGTGGTCCAGGTGGACGGAGATGCCCGTCCGGGACTGCTCGGCGAGTGCCTGAGTGGCGCGCAGCAGCGGCAGCAGACCGCCGTGATACCGCACGCAGTTCTCACTGATCTGGAGGATGAGGGGCACACCGGCGCGCTCGGACGCGGCGACGAGGGCTTCCGCGGTCTCCAGATGAAGGACGTTGAAGGCCGGCGCGCCGACCCCCGACGCGCGGGCTGCGTCGACGATGGACGCGGTGCTGACGAGGGGCATGCTCCGGCTTCCTTGGCTGGGGGAGGGGTGGACAGGGGCGGACAGGAGGCGACCGGGGAGGAGACGGACAGGAGGCGACCGGGGAGGAGACGGCCCGCTGGCGGCCGGTCACGAACCGGCCGAGGAGGCAGCCGGACCCCCGCCGTCGCGCGGCGGACTGCGCCCCGGGTGACGGTCAGGAGGCGTCGTCCAGCATCACCGAACGGGTCAGGCTGCGCGGGGCGTCGGGATCGAGCCCGCGGGCACGGGCACGTTCCAGTGCCACGCGCTGCACCAGCACCAGTTCGGCCAGCGGATCGCGCTGTCCGTGGTGTACGAACCGGGCGCCCGTGCGCATCACTTCGGCCTCCAGGCCGTCGGGCGAGGCGCCGAGAAGCCAGGTCACGCGGCCGGGGGCGGCGATGGCTATCGGCCCGTGCCTGTACTCCATCGCCGGATAGGACTCCGTCCACGACTGCGACGCCTCGCGCATCTTCAGCGCGGCTTCGTGGGCGAGCCCGACCGTCCAGCCCGTCCCCAGGAAGGTGAACTGCTCGGCATCCACCCACTCCTGGCGCACCGGAGCCGTCAGCGCCTCCTCGGCGTCCCGCACCGCCGCCGAGAGGTCCTCGCCCAGGTGTGCACGCAGCAGCGCGAGCGCACTCGTGGCGAACCGGGTCTGGACGACGGAGAGTTCGTCGGCGAAAGGCAGCTGCACCGTGTCGTCCGAGATCTCCGCGGCAGGGGTGCCGGGGGCACCGAGCACCGTCACCGTGGGGACGCGGCCCCGGACGGCTCGGAGCAGCCGCAGCACCTCCGTGGTGGTGCCGGAGCGGGTGATGGCCACCACCGCGTCGTACTCCCGGTCCGCTCCGAGCAGCGCCTCCGACGCGGCGAAGGCGTCCGTCACCCCGAGCCCGGCCTTCTCCCGCAGAGCGGCGTAGGACTGGGCCATGAACCACGAGGTGCCGCACCCCACGACGGCGACCCGCCGGCCCGCACCCGGCAACGGAACCCCGGCGGCCGCCAGCTCCGCGGCGCTCCGCCAGGTCTCCGGCTGGCTCGTCAACTCCCGCTCCATGTGCGCGGTTCCGCTCACAGCCCCACCCCTCTTCGTACGGCTTCCCATCGGCTTCGATCGCCCCGAGCCGACGCCGTCCCGCCGTAGCGCCGCCCCCTTCAACGGCGGACAGCTGCACGAAAACGACTGCATGAAAGTGCTCGATAAGGCGCTGTTCCGCTCAGTATTGCGCAGCGTGCCCCCCGTGTCATCACTCGGAAGGGTGGCCAGACGGGATGCGCGGGCGACGGGCTCGCAGCGACGGGCGGCGTGTGGTGCACGCCACTCCTCCGTGGCTCGCCGCCCGGACGTCCGGGGTTGTGGAAAGCGCGGCGCATTCATAGCATCGTTGGTGTTACATCAGTTGTGTCACATTGGGGACTCGATGACGACAGCAGCGGAGTGCGGGGACGGTCCGCTTCGCGGTGTGCGTGTCGTGGAGCTGGCCGGAATCGGTCCCGGTCCCTTCGCCGCGATGGTGCTCGCCGACCTCGGCGCCGATGTCGTACGGGTGGAGAGACCCGGCGGAGCGGTGCTGGGCATCGACCCCCGGAGTGACGTCACCAACCGCAACAAGCGCAGCGTCACCGTCGATCTGAAGAGCGAGGACGGCGTCGCCGCGGTGCTCGACCTCGTCTCGCGGGCCGACGTGCTCATCGAGGGCAACCGCCCGGGCGTCGCCGAACGTCTCGGCGTCGGCCCCGAGGCGTGCCTCGCCCGCAACCCCCGGCTCGTCTACGGGCGGATGACGGGCTGGGGACAGGACGGCCCGCTGGCGCAGCGCGCGGGGCACGACATCGGCTACATCGCCCTCACAGGCGTCCTCGGCATGACAGGCCCGGCCGGAGGTCCTCCTTACGCGGCGGCGAACCTGCTCGGCGACTACGCGGGAGGTTCGCTCTATCTCGTCATCGGCGTTCTCGCCGCTCTCCAGCACGCCCGCGCGGAAGGCGGCGAGGGACAGGTCGTGGACGCGGCGATCGTCGACGGTACGAGCCACCTGTCCGCCATGATCCACGGAATGATGGCCGCCGGCGCCTGGCAGGACCGCCGGGGGTCGAACCTGCTGGACGGCGGTGCTCCGTTCTACGGCACCTACGAGACCGCCGACGGCGGCTTCATGGCCGTCGGCGCGCTGGAACCGCAGTTCTACGGCGAGTTCGTGCGGCTGCTCGGCATCGAGGACGACGTGCCGGACCGCGCGGACCCCGGCGCCTGGGGCGAGTTGCGCGCCGCGGTCGCCACCCGCTTCAAGGAACGTACGAGGCAGGAGTGGACCGCCGTCTTCGAGGGCTCCGACGCGTGCGTGGCGCCGGTGCTCTCCCTCCGCGAGGCCCCTGCCCATCCGCACCTCGCCGCTCGCGGCACCTTCGTCGAGTACGGCGGGATCACCCAGCCGGCTCCGGCACCCCGCTTCTCTGCGACGCCCACGGGCGTCAGCCGCCCGCCCGCCGTGCCCGGCGCGGACGCGGCCGAGGTGGCGCGCGACTGGCGGCTTCCCGTCCTCGACCCGGACCACCCCCGGTCCGCGGGCTCCGCTCCGGACACCGCCCGGATCGGCGACGCCGCTGCCCGGACCAGTACCGCAGACCACACCAGCGCCCGCACCGCAGACCACCCCGCAGACCACACCACCGACGACACCGACCCCGCCGAGGACGCCGACGCATGAAGATCGCCACTCCCCTCCAGTACGCCGAGAACCCCCGCACCGCCGCCGAGGAGATCGTGAAGCTGGAGGCCGCGGGCCTCGACGCGGTCTGGGTCGCGGAGGCGTACGGCTTCGACTCGCCCACCGTCATGGGATACCTCGCGGCCCGCACCGAACGCCTGCAGATCGGCGCGGGCATCATCAACGTCTACTCCCGCACCCCGGCGCTGATCGCCCAGACCGGCGCGGGCCTCGACGTCCTGTCCGAGGGCCGCGCCATCCTGGGGCTCGGAGCCTCGGGCCCGCAGGTCGTCGAGGGCTGGCACGGCAAGCCGTACGACAAGCCGCTCGGCCGCACCCGCGAGACCGTCGAACTGTGCCGGCGCATCTGGCGGCGCGAGATCATCGACCACCACGGCATCACCGACATGCCGCTGCCCGCGGAGAAGGGCGGGAAGCTCGGCAAGCCGCTGAAGTTCCTCAACCGTCCCGAGCGGGCGGACATCCCGCTCTACGTGGCGGCCCTCGGACCGGCCAACGTGAAGATGACCGCCGAGATCGCGGACGGCTGGCTGCCGCACCTGTTCGTCCCCGAGAAGGCGCAGCAGGTGTGGGGCACGGCGCTCGCGGAGGGCGCGGCGCTGCGTGCGCCGGAGCGCGGTCCGCTGGAGATCTCGGCGGGGACGCTGCTGGCGGTGGGCGAGGAGGCGGCGCAGGTACGCGAGTCGGTACGACCCCTGATCGCCCTCTACATCGGAGGAATGGGGGCCAAGGGCCGCAACTTCTACAACGACGTGGCGCGAGCGTACGGTTATGAGGAGGCCGCCGAGAAGGTCCAGGACCTCTACCTCGCGGGGAAGAAGAGGGAGGCGGAAGCGGCTGTTCCGGCCGAGTTCTGCGAGCTGGTCTCCCTCTGCGGCCCCGAGGGCTACGTCCGCGAACGTATCGAGGCATTCCGCGAGGCCGGTGTGACCATGCTCAACGTCGTCCCCGTCGGCCCCGACCCGGCCAGGCTGATCGAACAGGTCAAGAACTGGCTGTGAGCCACGGACCGCAGCGCACGGCCGGGAAGCGCAGACGCGAATCAGGCGAGACGCAGAGGCTCGAAGGGGAGCAGCACCGATGAAGCGCCAGATCTTCAACGAGGACCACGAAGCGTTCCGGCAGACCGTGCGGACCTTCCTCGCCAAGGAGGTCGAGCCGCACTACGAGCAGTGGGAGAAGGACGGGATCGTCTCCCGTGACGCGTGGCTCGCCGCCGGCCGGCAGGGCCTGCTGGGGCTCGCCGTCCCCGAGCAGTACGGCGGGGGAGGCGTCGAGGACTTCCGCTACGCGGCGGTGCTCGCCGAGGAGTTCACCCGGAAGGGGGCCGCGGGACTCGCCGTCGGCCTGCACAACGACGTCATCGGGCCCTATCTGACCTCTCTCGCCACCGACGGGCAGAAGCGCCGCTGGCTGCCCGGCTTCTGCTCGGGTGAGATCG
Organism: Streptomyces ovatisporus; assembly: GCF_042653885.1. NCBI lineage: Bacteria > Bacillati > Actinomycetota > Actinomycetes > Kitasatosporales > Streptomycetaceae > Streptomyces > Streptomyces ovatisporus. Next base: position 142,630 of record NZ_JBHSFH010000010.1, on the reverse strand, counting down.
TCACCGCCATCGCGATGACGGAGCCGGGCGCCGGCTCCGACCTGCAGGGCATCGTCACCACCGCGGCGGACGAGGGCGACCACTGGCTGCTGAACGGTTCCAAGACGTTCATCTCCAACGGCATCCTCGCCGACCTGGTGATCGTCGTGGCCCGCACGAAACCCGAAGGCGGCGCGAAGGGCCTCAGCCTGCTCGTCGTCGAGAGGGGCATGGAAGGCTTCGAGCGCGGCCGCAACCTGGACAAGATCGGCCAGAAGTCGCAGGACACCGCCGAACTCTTCTTCAACGACGTGCGGGTGCCGAAGGAGAACCTGCTCGGCCGGCTGGACGGCGCCTTCATCCACCTGATGAACAACCTCGCGCAGGAACGGCTGACGATCGCCGTGGGCGCCATCGCCGGAGCCGAGGAGGTTCTGGCGCAGACCACCACGTACGTGAAGGAGCGCAAGGCGTTCAACAAGCCGCTCGCCAAGCTCCAGCACGTCCGCTTCGAGATCGCCGAGATGGCCACGGAGTGCGCGGTGACCCGGGCCTTCCTCGACCGCTGCATCGAGGACCACGCGAAGGGCGAACTGGACGCCGCGCACGCCTCGATGGCCAAGTGGTGGGCGACGGAACTGCAGAAGCGCGTCACCGACCGCTGCCTCCAACTGCACGGCGGATACGGCTACATGAACGAGTTCCCCGTGGCCCGCGCCTTCACCGACGGACGTATCCAGACCATCTACGGCGGTACGACCGAGATCATGAAAGAGATCGTCGGCCGTTCCCTCCTCGACTGACCGACCCGCCCCGAAAGGCTGCTGATCTTGAGCACCGAAGCGTACATCTACGACGCCATCCGCACCCCGCGCGGTCGCGGGAAGGCCAACGGCGCACTGCACGGCACGAAGCCGATCGACCTCGTCGTCGGGCTCATCCGTGAACTGCGCCGCCGACACCCGGACCTCGACCCCTCCGCGATCGACGACGTCGTGCTCGGAGTCGTCAGTCCCCTGGGCGACCAGGGTTCCGACATCGCCAAGACGGCGGCGATCGCCGCCGGACTGCCCGACACGGTCGCGGGCGTACAGGAGAACCGGTTCTGTGCCTCGGGCCTCGAGGCGGTCAACCTCGCTGCGGCGAAGGTGCGTTCCGGCTGGGAGGACCTCGTCCTCGCGGGCGGCGTCGAGTCGATGTCCCGGGTGGCGATGGGCTCCGACGGAGGAGCCTGGGCGATGGACCCCATGACCAGCTTCGAGACGGGCTTCGTGCCGCAGGGCATCGGCGCCGACCTCATCGCGACCATCGAGGGCTACTCCCGGCGCGACGTCGACGAGTACGCGGCCCGCTCGCAGGAGCTGGCCGCCCAGGCGTGGAAGGACGGCCGCTTCGACAACTCGGTCGTCCCCGTCACCGACCGCAACGGCCTGACGGTCCTCGACCGTGACGAGCACATCCGTCCCGGGACCACCGCCGACTCCCTCGCCGGGCTGAAGCCCTCCTTCGCCGACATCGGCGAGCTGGGCGGGTTCGACGCCGTCGCGCTGCAGAAGTACCACTGGGTGGAGGAGATCGACCACGTCCACCACGCGGGCAACTCCTCCGGCATCGTGGACGGGAGCGCGCTGACCGTCATCGGCAGCGCCGAGGTCGGCGAGCGCTACGGCCTGCGGCCGCGCGCCCGCATCCTCTCGGCCGCCGTCTCCGGAGCCGACCCGACGATCATGCTCACGGGCCCGGCGCCCGCCTCCCGCAAGGCGCTCGCCAAGGCGGGCCTCACGGCGGCCGACATGGACCTGGTCGAGATGAACGAGGCGTTCGCCGCCGTCGTGCTGCGCTTCGCCAGGGACATGGAACTGCCGCTGGAGAAGGTCAACGTCAACGGCGGAGCGATCGCCATGGGCCACCCGCTGGGCGCCACCGGCGCGATGCTGCTGGGGACCCTCCTCGACGAACTGGAGCGCCGCGACCAGCGCTACGGCCTGGCGACGCTCTGCGTCGGCGGCGGCATGGGCAGCGCAACCGTCATCGAACGGCTCTGACCCCCGGTCCCGCCACCGTCCCGACACGGCCCGCCCTCACGTACGGAGAAGCACTCACCATGTCTGAGCCCACGACGTCCACGACCATCCGCTGGCAACAGGACGAGACCGGCGTCGTCACCCTCGTACTGGACGACCCCGACCAGTCCGCCAACACCATGAACGCGGCCTTCAAGGCGTCACTGAGCGCCGTCGCCGACCGCCTGGAGAGCGAGAACGCGGCGGGCAACGTCCGCGGCGTCGTCGTCACCTCCGCCAAGAAGACGTTCTTCGCGGGCGGAGACCTCAACGACCTCGTCCGGGCCCGCCCCGAGGACGCCGAGGAGGTCTTCGAGGCGAGCATGCAGATCAAGCGGGACCTGCGCCGCATCGAGACCCTGGGCAAGCCCGTCGTGGCGGCCATCAACGGAGCGGCGCTCGGCGGCGGTTTCGAGATCGCACTGGCCTGCCACCACCGCGTCGCCCTCGACGCCAAGGGCTCCAAGATCGGCTGCCCCGAGTCCACGCTCGGGCTGCTGCCGGCGGGCGGCGGCGTCACCCGCACCGTGCGGCTCATGGGTGTCACCGACGCACTGCTCAACGTGCTGCTCCAGGGGCAGCAGTACTTCCCCGCCAAGGCCAAGGAGAAGGGCCTGGTGCACGAGGTCGTGGACAGCGAGGAAGCCATGCTGGCCGCGGCGCGCGCCTTCATCGACGCGAACCCGGAGTCGCACCAGCCCTGGGACCTCCCGGGCTACAAGATCCCCGGCGGCACCCCGTCCCACCCGAAGTTCGCCGCCAACCTGCCCGCTTTCCCGGCGAACCTGAAGAAGCAGACCAACGGCGCCCCCTATCCGGCGCAGCGCAACATCCTGGCCGCGGCCGTCGAGGGCTCCCAGGTCGGCTTCGAGCAGGCGCAGGTCATCGAGGCCCGCTACTTCGTCGAACTCGTCACCGGCCGAATCTCGAAGAACATGATCCAGGCGTTCTTCTTCGACATGCAGGCCGTCAACGCCGGACGCAGCCGCCCCCAGGGCGTCGAGCCGCGCAAGGTGCGCAAGGTCGCCGTCCTCGGTGCGGGCATGATGGGCGCCGGCATCGCCTACTCGTGTGCGAAGGCCGGGATCGAGGTCGTCCTCAAGGACGTGTCCCTGGAGGCCGCGGAGAAGGGCAAGAGCTACTCCGCGGGCCTGCTGGAGAAGGCGCTCGAGCGCGGGCGTACGACCGAGGCGAAGCGGGACGAACTGCTGGCCCGCATCACCCCCGCCGCCGACCCGCGGGACGTGGCGGGCTGCGACGCCGTCATCGAGGCGGTCTTCGAGGACCCGGCGCTCAAGCACAAGGTCTTCCAGGAGATCCAGGACATCGTCGAGCCCGACGCCCTGCTGTGCTCCAACACCTCCACCCTGCCGATCACCACTCTCGCCGAGGGCGTCGAGCGGCGGAGCGACTTCATCGGACTGCACTTCTTCTCGCCCGTGGACAAGATGCCGCTGGTGGAGATCATCAAGGGCGGCAGCACGGGGGAGGAGGCGCTGGCCCGCGCCTTCGACCTGGTGCAGCAGATCAAGAAGACGCCGATCGTCGTCAACGACTCCCGCGGCTTCTTCACCTCTCGCGTCATCGGCCACTTCATCAACGAGGGCGTCGCCCTGGTCGGTGAGGGTGTGGAGCCCGCCACCGTCGAGCAGGCCGCGGCCCAGGCCGGTTACCCGGCCAAGGTGCTCTCCCTGATGGACGAGCTGACCCTCACCCTGCCGCGCAAGATCCGCGAGGAGACCAGGCGCGGCCTGGAGGCCGAGGGCGTCGAGTGGAGGGCCCACCCGGCCGACGCCGTCATCGACAGGATGGTCGACGAGTTCGGACGCACGGGCCGCAGCGGCGGAGCGGGCTTCTACGACTACGACGAGAACGGCAAGCGCGGCAAGCTCTGGCCGGGACTGCGCGAGCACTTCGGAAAGGACGCCGACCCCGGCATCCCCCTGAAGGACATGCAGGAGCGGATGCTCTTCTCCGAGGCGCTGGACACCGTCCGGCTCTTCGAGGAGGGCGTCCTCACCTCTGTCGCCGACGCCAACATCGGCTCGATCATGGGCATCGGGTTCCCGCCGTGGACGGGCGGCGTCATCCAGTACATCAACGGCTACGAGGGCGGCCCGGCCGGATTCGTGGCACGGGCCGGCCAGCTGCGGGAGCGCTACGGAGACCGCTTCGCCGTACCGGACCTGCTCGCGGAGAAGGCGTCCAAGGGCGAGATCTTCAAGGACTGACGCCGCCGTACGGTTACTGCGGGGGGCCGTCCTTCGGGAAGGCCGCCCGCAGTTCCTCCTTCAGCGACCGCTGGAACGCCGTCATCAGCGCCTGCACCACCATCGGCTGCATGTGGGCGGAGAGCGACTTCATCCGCTCCACCTGCTCCGGGTCGGCCTCACGCGCCCTGTAGGGCTCCCAGACCTCGTCCTTGAAGAGGCGGCTGAGCTCCCGGGCCGCGAGCCGGGCGTGTTCCAGCATCGCCTCGCGCGCAGCGAGGATCGTCTCCTGCGACATGGGCATGTCCAGCAGCCGTACGCCCAGGTGCAGCAGCGCGGGGTCGACGTGGAAGAGGGCGGGGTCGTCCGTGCTCTCCAGGACGCTCATCGCCCTCAGCCGTTCCAGGTCGTCGTCGGTCAGCTCCCGGCCCACCCGGCGCTCCAGCTCTTCACGCGTCGCCTCGTCGACGGTGTCGGGCATCCAGGAGGCGACCATGGCGCGGTGGATCGCGAGGTCGTGCGGGTCCATGTCCTCCGGGAGGCGCTGAAGATAGCGTTCGATCGCGGAGAGCGTCATGCCCTGGTTCTGCAGCTCCTCGATCAGTGCCAGCCGCGAGAGGTGATCCAGGCCGTAGCGGCCCACCCTGCGCGGGCCGATCGCGGGAGGGGGCAGCAGACCGCGGGTGCTGTAGAAGCGGATCGTGCGGACGGTGACGCCGGCCCGTGCGGCGAGCTGGTCGACGGTCAGGCTGTCCGCGTCGCCCTGACCGGCTCGCTGCTGCTGCACCATCCGCGCCTCTCCCTGCCAACGTCCATCGGATCACTCTCTTCAACAGTATTGCTGTCTCACCAGTCTTGTACTGCAATGCCCCCAGGGGAATCCCCCGCACCCGTGAGCCCGCCCACGGGGCGTGTTCCCGGCACAGCCGCACTACGCCGTGGAGGCCGTCATCAGCGCCGTCCTGCGTCTCCCCGGAGCCGAACCGGCCGAACTCACCGTGCCCGGCCTGCTGTTGCGCAACGCGGAGGACCACGGAGACCTGCCGGCGCTCTCCTGGCGGGAGCGCGAGGACGGGGAGACCCGCCGTTCCACCCTGACGTGGTCGCAGGTGCGCGACCGTGTCGCCCGGCTCGCCGCGGGCCTGACGGCCCACGGCGTCCAGCGCGGCGACCACGTCCTGATGATGATGGGCAACCGTCCCGAGCACTGGCTGACCGACCTCGCGCTCGTCCACCTCGGCGCCGTGCCGGTCTCCGTGTACGGCACCGCGGCCCCCGAGTACGTCGCCCACGTCGCCCGCAACAGCCGCGCCCGTCTGGCGGTCGTCGAGGGAGCCGGCCAAGTCGCCCTCTGCGCACCGCTGCTGGAGCGTCTCGTGGTCGTGGAGGCCGAGGCCGCCGACGGCCACGTGCCGTACGCAGAGCTGGGCCGGGCCTACGACCGGGAGGCATTCGAGGAGACCTGGCGGGCGGTACGGGCGACCGACCCGTTGACCGTCGTCTACACCTCCGGCACGACCGGCGACCCGAAAGGCGTCGTGATCTCCCACCGGAACGTCGTCCTCAACTGCCTGGCGGTGGAAGGGGTCGTCGACCTGCCTGCCCACGCCGAGCAGATCTGCTACCTGCCCTTCGCGCACATCGCAGAGCGCATGCTCGGCATCTATCTGCCCGTCTTCCGCGCCTCACACGTCCACCTGTGCGCCGACCCCGCGCAAGTAGCGGAGATGGCACGGGAGTTGCACCCGGCGCAGTTCTTCGGCGTACCGCGGGTGTGGGAGAAGCTGACGGCCGCCGTACGAGCCACGCTCACGCAACTCCCCGACGCGCAGCGTCAGTCGGTGGAGAAGGCCGCCGAGGTGGCGCGCGAGCACGTCGCCTGCCGTGAGCGGGGAGAGCAGCCATCCGCTGAGCTCACCGCCGCCTACGAACGTGCCAAGCGTGACGTGCTCGGTCCGATCCTGGCGCGGGCGGGCTTCGAGAGGCTGGTCTGGACGGCGAGCGCGGCGGCGCCCATGCCGCAGGAAGTGGTCCGGTTCTGGGCCGGGTTCGGCATTGTGATCATGGACGCGTGGGGCCTGACGGAGACGACGGGAGTGGCCACCACCAACGGTCCCGCCTCGTTCCGGCTCGGGTCGGTCGGCAAGCCGCTCGCGGGCGTGGAGGTGCGTACGGCGGGGGACGGCGAGATCGAGGTCCGCGGCCCCACGGTCTTCGAGGGCTATCTGCGTCACGACGGTTCAGTGGAGCCGGCCACGGACGCCGAAGGCTGGTTCGCGACCGGCGACATCGGGCGCATCGACGAGGACGGCTTTCTCTGGCTCACGGACCGCAAGAAGGAGATGATCGTGACCTCCACGGGCCGGAACTTCTCACCCGCGCGGGTCGAGAACGCGCTCAAGGCCCACCCCCTGATCGGCCAGGCGTTCGTGCACGGGGACGGGAAGTCCTACCTGGTCGCGCTCCTGGTGCTGGACGGCGGGACGGCACCGGTGTGGGCGGCGGCCAACGGCATCGAGGCGTCCCTGGCGGATCTGGCAGCCCACCCGTCGGTGCTCGCCGAGGCGGACGCCGCCGTCGCGGCGGCCAACGCCCGCCTCAACCGGGCGGAGCAGGTCAGGCGCCACCACCTGCTCAGCGACGAATGGGGCCCGCAGAGCGGCGAGTTGACGCCCTCGCTGAAGATGCGCCGAAGCGTCCTGCGGGAGAAGTACGGGACCCTCATCGAGGAGTTGTACGCGCCCGGGGGACGGACGTCCGTCACCTGACCCGCGAGGGACCGGCAGCGGCGCCCCAACCGCCCGGGCGCCGTGGACCGTAACCGCCCGGGCGCCGCGGAGCCGGGACGAGCGATCCCCGGGCTCCGGTCGCCGACTGCCCGGGACGGACGTCCCAGTTCGACGGCCGGGCCAACCGCCCAGTTCAGCGGCCGAGTTCAACTGCCCAGGCCGACGGCCCAGTTCAGCGGCCGGGTCAACCGCCCAGAAGCACCGGGAGTTCGTACAGCTCGTTCTGCGTGACCGCCGGCTTGTTGCGCAACTCCTCCGCGGGGACGGCCAGGGACAGGGCGGGGAAGCGCTCGAAGAGCGCGGGCAGCGCGATCTTCGCCTCCAGCCGGGAGAGCGGAGCACCGGGGCACACGTGCGGCCCGTGGCCGAAGGACAGGTGCCGGTTGGGGGAGCGCGTCACATCGAAGTCGCCGGCCGTCGGGCCGTGCTGGGCCTCGTCGCGGCCGATGGCGCCGTAGGCGACGACGAGCGCCTCGCCCTCGCCGATGACACGGTCGCCCACCGGCACGTCCTCGGTCGCGAAGCGGATGAGGACGTGCGTGGTCGGCGCGTTCCAGCGCAGCGTCTCCTCGATGACGCCCTCCCAACTCGCCTCGCCCGCCCGCAGCTTCGCGAACTGGTCCGGGTGGGTGAGCAGTGCGGCGACGGCGTTGACGATGAGGCTGATGGTCGTCTCGTGCCCCGCCGCGATCATCAGCTGGAGCGTGGCGAGGACCTCCTCGTCGCTCAGGCGGTCGCCGCCGTCGCCGGCCTGGAGGAGGGCACTGGTGAGGTCGTCACCGGGGGATCGTTTCTTCTCCTCGACGACGCCGCTGAAGAGCCCGTTCAGTTCCTCGATGACGGCCTGCACCTGCTCCGGAGGCGTCACGCTGGAGAAGAAGGCGTCGTAGAGGCTGCGCAGCCGCGGATGCTCGGCGGCGTCGATGCCCATGAGTTCACTGACGACGTTCATGGGCAGCCGGTAGGCGAAGTGAGCCTTGAGGTCGACCCGTCCGCGGGCGTCCGCGGCCGCCTCCAGCTCGTCCAGCAGCTCCGCCGCGACGGCCTCGATGCGCGGACGCATCTCCTCCACGCGGCGCGGGGTGAGCGCCTGCGCGGCGAGTGTGCGCAGCCTGCGGTGCTCGGCTCCGTCGAAGGTGAGCATGCTCGGACCGGGATCGGCCAGCCCGATCATCGACCAGGTCTCCGGGATCTCCCCCCGCTGCCACGCGCCCCACCGGCCGATGTCCTTCACCAGACGCGCATCGGTGAGCAGTCTGCGCGCCTCGGCGTGGTGGGTCACCGCCCACACCGGCACACCCCCCGGCAGCTCCACCTCGGCGAGCGGGCCGGCGGCACGCAGCCGCGCACCTTCCCCGGCCAGATCCCGCACCAGCGGATCGAGGACGATCCGGCCGCCGGCGGGGCACGGCCCCGCCTCGCCGGCCGCGTCGCCGGGCGTCTTCGACGACTCTCCGGCCCCCGCACCTCCCGTCACCGGGCACGAGGTCATCGGCCGGCCCCCAGCGCCGTGGTCGGCGTGAAGGTGACCGGCAGGGATTCGAGACCCCGCAGGAACGGCGACGGCCGCCACACCAACGACTCGGGCAGCACGGCGAGATCGACGTCGGGAAGCCTGTCCAGCAGCACCTCGATGCCCGTACGCGCGATGCCCTCGGCGATCTCCTGGGCCGGATAGGGGCACCGGTGCGCGCCGTGCCCGAAGGAGAGGAAGGCGCTGTTGCCGCCCGTGAACGTGCTCCGGTCCGGGCGGATCTGCGGGTCGGCGTTGGCGCCGGCGAAGCTGAGAATGAGCAGGTCCCCGCTTCTGATGCGCTTGCCCGCCAGGTGCGTGTCGCGCGTCGTCCACCGGCCGGCGATGTTCTGGGAAGGGGTCTCCTCCCACAGCACCTCGTTCATCGCCTCGGCGACACTGTTGCGCCCTCCGCTCAGCGAGGCGGAGAAGCGGTCGTCCGTCAGCATCAGCCGCATGGAGTTGCCGATCCAGTCGGCAGTGGGCTCATGGCCCGCGACGATGTTGACCATCATGTCCTCGAGGATCTCCTCGGAGGAGAACTCACCCGCGTTGAAGTGCGTCTGCATGCGCGTGGAGACGTCGGCCGCGGGCGAGATCGCACGGGAGCGCAGCAGCGCCCCCATCGAGCTCTGGAGGTGCTGCCTGCCCTCCAGCGCGTCGGCCGCGCCGTTCACCACCGCGTTGATGCTCGGGACCAGGGCCGCGCCCTCCTCGTCGGTGAAGCCGTAGAGCTTGGCGAGGACGAGGGCGGGCAGCTTCTTGGCGTACTGGGCGATCAGATCGGCCTCGGCCAGTCTGCAGAAGGAGTCGATCAGCGCGTCGGCGTTCTGCTCCGCGTGATTGCGCAGCTCGAAGGGGTCGACCTCACTGAGCGCATCGCTGACCAGCGCGGAGCGGCGGGCGTGCCGTTCCCCGTCCTCGTAGAGGATCGACGGCTGACGGCCCACCATCGGCATCAGCGGCCAGTCCGGCGGAATGCTGTCCCACATGTTCCACACCGACGAATCACGGGTGAACAGCGCCGGGTTCTCCGCGATCTGGTGGAGTTCCTTGTAGCCCAGGACGAGCCACGCCGGTATGTCCCCCGGCAGCGTCACCGGTGCGATGGCCCCGTGCTGTCTGCGCATGTCGCGGTAGAGCCGGCTCCGGTCCTCGTTGATGAAGCGGGGACCGAACATCGCTACGGCGCCGGGCTCGGCCGGACAGCCCGTGGCTGCTGCGGCCCGCCATCCGACGGGGTCGCCGGCGGTGGGCTGCGACGGGGGAGTTGTCATGGTGCGTTCTCCCGGGCGGAGGAGGAGAGTCGGTAGAGGTGGTTCACAAGAGTGATCAGCACCTCCTTGCTGGATTCGCGCGAGCGGGCGTCGCATTCGACGAGCGGCACGTCCTCGGACAGGTCGAGGGCTTCGCGTACTTCCTCGGCCGAGTAGTGCGGTCCGCCGAAGTCGTTGCGGGCCACGATGAAGGGCATGCCGTGCTGTTCGAGACGGTCGATGGCGTACCAGGAGTCGACGAGTCTGCGGGTGTCCACGAGGACGACGGCGCCGAGCGTGCCCGTGAAGAGGCGGTCCCAGAGGAACCAGAACCGCTCCTGGCCCGGCGCCCCGAAGAGGTACAGCACTGTCGTGTCGTTGAGGCTGATCCGTCCGAAGTCGAACGCGATGGTGGTCGTCGTCTTGCTCTCGACATTCGTGATGTCGTCGACGCCCTCCCCCGCCCTCGTCATCGTCTCCTCGGTGTTGAGCGGGCGGATGTCGCTGACGGAACGCACCATCGTGGTCTTGCCGACACCGAACCCGCCGACGATGACGATCTTCAGCCCGTTGTCGGCGGTACTGCGCAACGGCGGGCGGGTTCCGGTGAGATCAGAGGTTGCGGAGTCCAACGAGCACCTGCTTCAGGATTTCGGGATCGGGAAGTCGATCCGCGGCGGTGGCTGTCGTGCGCGGATGTCGTGCGGTGATCCGGCCTGTGGCATGCAGATCGCCCAGCAGGATCCGCACGATGCTCACCGGCAGCCCGAGGTCCGACGCGATCTCCACGACGGCCGTCGGCGCATTGCAGATCCGCAGGATGGAGGCGTGCTCCGACTGCATTCCGGGGGTGGGCTGACTCTCGCTGACCACCAGCGTCACGAGGTCGAACGCGTCGGAGTCGGACCGACTGCGCCCACCCGTCACGGTGTACAGCCGGTCCGGGTCCTCGTCCCGGCCCGGCCGTTTCATGCCGGGTCTCTGCTCTCGTCCTGCTGCCGCGGAGGCGTGGTGAGGTACTCGCTGAGCTGCTCGACGAGTTCGTTCATGTTGTGGCCGATGAGGCCCACGTCGGAGTCCTCGGTCGCCACGACAGCGAGGTGGGCCCCCGAGCCGGCTTCCACGACGAAGAGGATGCCGCCGTAGAACTCGGCCATCGCCTGACGTACGCCGCCACTGCCGTTGCCGAACTCCACGGACGCGCCGTGGGAGAGGCTCTGGATACCTGCGGAGATGGCGGCCAGTTGGTCTGCCTGGTCGGCACTGAGATCGGAGGAACTGCACAGCTTGAGTCCGTCCCGTGAGAGGACGAGGGCGTGCCGCGTGCCCGGCGTCCGTCGCAACAGACTCTCCAGCAGCCAGTCGAGCTTGCCGTCGGTGATCATTCGGTGTGGTCCTCCGGGCGGGACGAGGAGGGTGAGGGTGAGGGTGAGGCTGCGTCGTCGGGTTTCAGGTCGGGGGACGACGAACCGCCCTGTACGGCACGGCGGAAGGCGCCGAACCGGGAGCCTGACTGCTCCGCCGATCTCACGGGCTCCGCTACCCGGTCGGCGTCGGATGATGCGGTGCGCTGCTGAGCGGCTGCCAGCGTCTGTCCGCGGCGCCGCTTGGGCAGCCCGCCGCCGGTCTCCTCGACGGAAGCGTGCTCTGCGGGGACGTGGTCGGCGGATGCGTGCTCGGGGGAGGGCTCAGGCTCGCGCGCCAGGTGCGAGGCCGCGGCGGACACCGCCGGTTCGCCCGTCGGCCGCTGCCGTTTCGGCAGCCCGCTCAGCGGCTCGTTCCTCGCCGTGCGCGGCAGCGGGATGTCCGCGCTGCGTTCGCCGACAGCGGCGGGGCGCGGCGGCTCGGCACGCGGGGGGAGTTCCGTGCGCTCCGTACGGCCGATCCCGCCCTGGAAGCGAGGCTGGGCGCCGGACTCTCGCGTCATGGCCTGGCTTTCTCTCTTGGGCTGGGTGATGAGCGTCTGCGGAATCATCAGCAGCACCCCGGTCCCGCCGTGCGCCGAGGGACGGAAGGACACGGACAGATTGTGCTTGTGGGCCAGGCGTCCGACCACGGCGAGACCGAGCCTGGTCCCGGAGAGGTTGGTCAGGTCCAGGGACTCCGCGGACACGGCCTGCTGCGCGCGCTGCAGCGCGACGTCGCCCATGACGAGGCCGCCGTCCTCGACGGTGACGATGACTCCGGCCGACGCCTCCTCCACGTACACGTGCACTTCGGAGGTGGGCGGGGAGAAGTTGGCCGCGTTGTCCATGAGTTCGGCGAGCGCGTGCATCACGCCCTCCGCCGCGTGCCCTGCGACGGCGAGTTCGCACGAGGAGTGCAGCCGCACCCGCTGGTACCCGCTGATTCGGCCCATCGCACCGCGCAGGATGCTCTCCATGACGATGGGCTTGGCCCAGCGCCGTCCGGTACGGGCGCCTGTCAGCACGGCGATGGAGTCGGCCAGGCGGCCGGTCTGGGCAGTGCGGTGGTCCAGGTGCAGCAGGTCGCCCAGGACCTCCTCGTCCGAGTACTTGTGCTCCAGCTCCCGCAGGTCCGCCGCCATGCTCGTCGCGAGGGCCTGGACGCGGCCGGCGGCGTTGGCGCAGGCCGCCATCGCGGCGGCGCGCATGCCCTCCCCGCGGTGCACCTCGTTCGCCAGGAGGTGCAGCACGCGCTGGTAGGCGTTGTTGGCGACGGTCGGCACCGTCGCGAGCGCCGTCTGGGCGGAGGCCCCCGAGCGCAGCCGCTCGACCAGGATCGGTACGACGACGTCCGCGAAGTGGGCGGCCACGGCCCGCTCGGCGTCGGCTTCGTCGTCCTTCTGCTTGACGACCGACCGCAGATGGCGGCCGACCAGCACGCCGCGAGTGGCGAGCGCGACCGCGAAGCTGAGGACGACGGCGGCGGTTCCGCTGGACCAGGCGACGATCGGGCGTATGGAAAGCGGCGACGCGTAAACGGCGTACAGGCACGCGGGACCCGTGACGAGCACGGCTATCAGAAAGGCGAGAGCTGTACCCGTCCCCGTTTTCGGCGAACGTCCGGCGCCACGGGCCGTGGCCCCGTGGCGGGACTGTTTTGACGGTGGGGAGGTCTCGGGGGTCATCAATCAGGGTCCTTGTGGACAGGTCCGGGCAGGGAGGGGGGTGAGCCGCACAGGCCGGTCAGCGCCGCACCAATATAGGGGAGCGGGCGATCATTTAAAGCCGCAGGCCGAAAACAATTGATCAATCGATCACCTGTATCCACCTGTTGGGATCGGCTGCGTTCCCCGTGACGGCGTCAAAGAGCGAAACCCCCGCCGATGATGTCCCGTTGGATCGCACTCGTACCGCCGTGAACCCCGCAGACCACTGCCGTACGCAAATGCCGTTCCATGTCCTGTTCGGTCGTCGCATAGCCGTATCCGCCCATCATGTGCATGCCTTACCGGGGGCGTGCTCGGCCAGTTCCTTCGAAACTCAGTCTGGCCATGGAAGCGCCTCTAGGGAAGAGCTTGTGAGGGTCCTTATGGCCCGCTGCGCAGTGCCGTATGCCAGAAGCCGGGCATCTCGCGCGTACCGCCACGGCTGCGGAGGGCAGCGTTCCGCAGCGGTGGACCGGGGCGGCTGCGAGCCCCGCCGGAGCGGCGGAAGCCGGAACCGCTCCGCGGGGCACTCCGCCGGTACGGCCCGTGCACCGCCCCGGTGCCCACCCGGCCGCGACCACCGGCCGGGCACCCGGAGCCCGCCGGGGGCATCATGAAAAGGGTGAGCAGCGAGACGAGCAGCCGGGCCGGCGAGGACGGCGGGAGCGGTCGCCGGGCCGCCGAGGAGCCCGTGCCGCCCCCGCCGGGCGGCATGCTGTGGGACCTAGCGGGCGAGGTCAGAATGCTGCTGACCCTGCCCGCCGCGTTGACGATGCAGGTCGCGCACCCGGTCGTCGGCGCCGGCGTCGACGAGCACTCGGTCTTCCGCACCGACCCCTGGGGGCGCGGCGAGCGTTCCCTGACGAGCGTCCAACTGTGGGTCTACGGCGGGCCGAAGGCCGCCGAGGAGGGCCGCCGGCTGCGCAGGCTGCACCAGGGGATCCAGGGGGTCGACGCCCACGGCCGTGAGTACCACGCCCTCACCCCCGCCTACTACGCGTGGGTGCACGCCACCGGCTTCCCCGTCTACCGGCACACCCGGCGCTACCTCGGCGGCCGCCCGTACACCGAGGACGAGGAGCGCCGGCTGTACGCGGAGTGGCTCCAGGTCGGACGGGTCCTGGGCATCAAGGACCGTGACATGCCGCAGACGGTCGAGGAGTTCTGGCCGTACTACAGGCGGGTCCTCTCCGAGGAACTGGAGAGGACGGCCGTCGTCGAGGAACTGATCGCCACGGACCCGCCCCTCCCGGCGCCCGACCGTGGTCCCCGCGCCGTCCGTGCCTTCCTGGGCCTGGCGTGGCCGGTTCTCGGGCCCGGGTTCGCCCGCTTCCGGCGCTTCCTCACCATCGGCATGATGCCGCCGGACGCCCGCGCCGCCATCGGTCTGCCCTGGACGCAGCGGCAGGAGCGGCGGCTGCGGCGGCTGGGGCGCGTGGTGCGCGCGGTGGTGCCGCTGCTGCCGGAGCGCCTGCGGTACCTTCCGCTCGCCCACGCGGCGCGGAAGGAGTACCGCGACCGGCAGCGCAGCCGCTCGCGGAGGCGGCGGACGGATGGCGGACGGATGCCGGACGACGGACGCCTCCCGGCCGACCGGGGACGGCCGGAGGGATGCGGGTGAATTCACCGCCGCCCCGTCCCGGGGCGGCGTGGCGGGGGCGGGCGCGGACTGCTCCCTCGGCACAGTGACCGGGAACCGTTGCCCGGAAGGAGCTGCGATGCCCGAGGTAACTACCCGTTACGAGCCCGGTGTCCCTTGCTGGGTCGACCTGATGGTCCCCGATCAGCAGGCGGCCCTCGACTTCTACCGCGATCTCTTCGGATGGCAGGGCGAGATCGGCCCTCCGGAGACCGGCGGCTACTCGGTCTGCACCCTGCACGGCAGACCCGTCGCGGGCATCATGGCCGCGATGTCCCCCGAGGGCGGGCCCACGCCCCCGCCCGCGTGGACCATGTACCTGGCTTCCGAGGACGTGGAGGCCGGCACGCAGGCCGTCATGGACAACGGCGGCACCGTGATGGTGCCCGGCATGGACGTGATGGACCTGGGCCGGATGGCCGTCGCCGCCGATCCGGCCGGCGCGGTGTTCGGGCTGTGGCAGGCCAAGGAATTCACCGGCTCGCAGATCGTCAACGAGCACGGCGCCGTGGTCTGGAGCGAACTCAACACGTCCGACCTCGAAGGCGCCGGTTCCTTCTACCGGCACCTGGGCATCCACACCTCGACGATGGAGGGCGCCCCCGGCTACTACGCGCTCAACGTGGCCGGCCGCGCCGTCGGCGGCATGCAGGGGCTGGAGAACTCGCCTCCGGGTACGCCCCCGCACTGGATGACGTACTTCGCGATCGACGACCCCGACAGCACCGTCGACGCGCTCATCCGGGCGGACGGCTCCGTGCTCGTGCCGCCTTTCGACATGATGGCGGGCCGGATGGCGGTCGTGCAGGACCCGCAGGGCGCCACGTTCGCCCTCATCAGGCCCGTGCCGCCGGGCAACGCCTGACGGACGGCGGACGGCGGACGGCCTGACGGAGTGACGGACGGACGCGCCACACGCCTCACGTCCGGTCCCGGGGCCCGGCCGGGACGACCGGCACGCACCGGCCCCCGGAGCCCAACTCGGCTCCGGGGGCCTTTCGTCGGCGCGCGGTCTGCGGCGCCCGTCAGCGATCAGTGGTCAGTGGTCGGCGGTCAGTGGCGGTGTGCGCCGTCGACCGCCTTGATCTCCTTCCACGACTCCGGCCGCGCGGGCTTCCCGCCGCGTTCGCCCCTCTCGCCCCCCAGCGCCGACTTCGCGGGCTTGGACGCGGTGTGGAGCCAGGTGTCGAAGAGGTCACCGAGCGGTTCGCCGGAGACCTTCTCCGCGTACTTCACGAAGTCCTTCAGGCGGGCGTTGCCGTACGAACGCTCCGACGGCCAGCCCTTGAGGACGGCGAAGAAGTCCTTGTCCCCGATCTCGTTGCGCAGCGCCTGGAGCGCCATCGCGCCGCGCTCGTAGACCGCGCCGTGGAACTGGTTCTCGGGGCCGGGGTCGCCGGGCTTCACCTTCCAGAACTCGTCGTCGGCGGGGTACGACGAGTAGGCGTACTCGGCCAGCTCCTGCGCGGTGCCCTCGCCCTGCTCCTCCGACCACAGCCAGGAGGCGTAGCTCGCGAAGCCCTCGTTCAGCCAGATGTCCTTCCACTCCCGCAGGGACACGCTGTCCCCGTACCACTGGTGCGCCAACTCGTGGACCACCACGGAGACATCGGTGCCGTCCTTGAAGCGTTCGTTGCCGTAGAACGCCATGGTCTGGGTCTCGAGAGCGAAGCTCTTGCCCGTGTCGGGCACGTAGCCGCCGACGGTGTCGAAGGGGTAGGTCCCGAACACGCCCTCGAGCCAGTCGGTGATCTCGGCGGTGCGCTCGACGCTCGCACGGGCGGAGCCGTCCTCGTCGCCGAGGCTCTTGCTGTAGGCGTTGACGACCGGGATGCCGCTCTCCGTGCTGCTCCTCGTCAGGTCGAACTTGCCCACGGCGAGCGTCGCGAGGTACGTGGCCTGCGGCTTGTTGGAGCGCCAGTCGGTGCGGACCCAGCCGGCCGACTCCTTCTCCGACACGAGCCTGCCGTTGCTCAGGCTCTGGTAGCCCTCGGGGACGGCGACGCTGACGTCGAAGGTGGCCTTGTCGCTGGGGTGGTCGTTGCTGGGGTACCACCACCAGGCAGACTCGGGCTCGTTGGCGGCGACCGCGCCGTCGGGGGTGCGGTGCCAGGAGGTGAACCCGCTCACCTCGACCTCGGAGGGGACACCCGAGTAGCGCACGACGACGGTGAAGTCCTCGCCCTCGGCGACCGGTCGGGCGGGAGTGACCTCCAGCTCGTGGTCCCCGGAGACCTCGAAGGACGCCTTGCGTCCGTCGACGTGCACCGCGCTCACATCGAGGGCGAAGTCCAGGTTGAAGCGGCTCAGTTCCTGGGTGGACTCGGCCAGGAGCGTTGCTGTGCCCGCCAGTTGGTCGCTCTTCGGCTGGTACTTCAGCCGCAGGTCGTAGTGGGAGACGTCGTAGCCGCCGTTGCCGTACGCGGGGTAGTACGCGTCCCCGGCTCCGGGCGCCCCCGGTGAGGGTTCGGCCGCCGAGGCCGGAACCGTCATCATGAGGGCGGCGAACACCGCACCCGGAACTATGAGTCTGTGACGCACAAGTCCTCCAACTCCCTTGCCGCAACGGGCGAAAGGCACCTTGACCGGGCTGAACCGAGCTGAGGTGAAGGGTATGTACTGCGGCGGCGCCCGGCAGGCCTTTTCCTGCCCATCGCCACATGAATGCCGTACGCGAGAGATCCGGCCTCGGAACGCACAGCCGCACGACGGAGGGGACGGCGTCCCGGCCAGGCCGTTCGGGCGCGTACCGCCCGGGAGCGGGCCGCCCGCAAGGGGCCGCCGCGTCTCAGACGGCGTCGAGCAGCCGCAGCACGTCGAGGGCGCATCCCCAGGAGACCGTGACGCCGGCTCCGCCGTGCCCGTAGTTGTGGACGCACAGCGTCCCGCCGGGCAGCTCCTGCGTCTCCAGCCGGACCCGCGGCCGGTACGGACGCAGCCCCACCCGTTCCTCGATGATCCGGGCGTCCGCCACCGCCGGACGGAAGCGGGCGCAGCGCCGCACGATCGCTTCGGTGGTGGCCGGGTCGGGCGTCAGATCCTCGTTGTCCTCCTCGGCCGTGCCGCCCAGCAGCAGGCCGTACGGCTGCGGGAGGAGGTAAGTGGTCTGCGTCTCCCCGGAGTCGGAGCGTGAGGCGAGGAACCACTCGTCGATCCCGGGGTTCTCCACGACGACGATCTGGCCCCGTACGGGCTGCATCCGTGCGTCCCCGGCCAGCTCCCGGGCGCCCAGGCCGCTGCAGTTGATGACCACGGGTGCCTCGGCGGCCGCTTCGGCGACCGAGGAGATCTCGCGCTGCTCCCGGCGGCCACCCGCCGCGGCCAACCTCCCCTGCAGATACGGGAGATAGGTCTGCATGTCGACAAGGGGAGTTCGCGGCGGCGACCCGATGAGCGAGAGCCACTCACCCGGAACGGAGCCGCCGGCGTCGTCCTCCAGAGTGCCGCGCACCAGGCGCACCCCCGTGCGGGCTGGCTGCTCGGCCAGCCAGGCGAAGTTGCGGAAGGAGCGCACCGCCCATTCGACGGCCCGCTCCTGCGGCTCGATGCGGTACGGCCAGCACAGGCCGCCGGAGACCTCCGAAGCCGTCGGCGCCGGCCCCCCGCGGCTCCAGACCCGTACGTTCACGTCCCGCTCGGCCAGCATCACCGCCGTCGTGAGTCCGATGACGCCTGCGCCCACCACGATCACGTCGTCCATGCAGCGACGTTAAGAACCCCCGGGGGAATGATCAAGACGGCGGCCGGGCCCGACCCGGGCCAGGCCGACCGGTGTGCGTCGTCCACGGCGGAACCCGGGGGCGACAACGTGGCCGGCCGCCTCACGAGGAGTCACCCGGCGCCGTCCGGAGCCCGGAGCCGAGGCTCCCCTTTCCGGCCCCTGACCGCCTGCCGCCGGCCACTGCGCGTACCAAATACGCGCACGTAGTGCTAAGCCCTGGGGAGAACCCTCCCGCGCGAGCGGGTCAGCGGGCAGAATCCCCGCCATGTCCCGTGCCGCCGCCACCGAACTCCTCGACGCTCTCGAACCGCTCGCTCACCGGGAGCGCATACGCCTGCTCTCCGCCCGCGCCCGCGAAGCCGCCGAGAGCGACGAACTGGCGGGTCTCCTCGACGGGTTGGAGCAGCACGGGATGTACGGCCGACGGCTGGCGGTGATCGCCGCCTGCGCCGGCCGGGACCATGCCCACCTCTCGGCCCGGCTGGCCCACCCCGACCCGTTCGTCCGCGGTCACGCCCAGCGTGCAGCGGTCGCACCGGCCGGCGGTGTCACCGACGACGCCGTCCTGCAGGCGCTGCACGCCGCACCCGCCGCGATCCGCGGCGAGCTGCTGCGCACCATCGTCGCCGGCGGACGCAGCAGCCTCGCCGACGGCCTCATCGACGTGCTCCGCACCCGCTGGGGCGACGCGGAGGCCGCCAGGCTGCTGCCGGGCTGCGGGGGTGCGGCCGTCGCGAGGCTGCTGCCGGAGCTGTTCCACGCGGTCACCGGCTGGGGAGCGCTCGCCGGACGTCACCCCGGGGCCGTGCTGGGGGAGTCCGCCCGGCAGCTGGACGAACTGCCCCCGGTGCTCCGTGAGTTGTGGTGGCAGCGGTACGCGGCCGGCGTTGCCCGCACTGCTGCCGCCCGGCCGGAACAGGTCCTCGACCTGCTGGAGCGCTACCGCGAACAGCTCCCGCTTCCCCTGGAGTTCTGGCCCCACCTCGCACGCCTGGTCGCCGCGGACCCCGGCCGTACGCTCCGGCTGCTGCTCGCCGACGGGCACTCCGGCCGCCTCCGCGAGAAGGGCCTTCCTCCTTCCGTGCTGCGCCGCCTCGTGAAGGCCGATCCTCCGGAGCTGTACGAACTGGGGCGCGCCTGGAGCCGTACGCCGCGGCGCTTCGCGGAACTGCTGCGCGCCCTGCCGCCCGGCCGCCGGGCCGCCTTCTACGACACGGTGACCGAAGGCGAGGACCGCACGCACGAGCGTCTCGACGAGGACGTGCTCACCGCGCTGCCGCACAGCCGCCGCGAGGAGGAGGCACGGCGGATGGCCCAGCAGGCCCGGGCCGGTGACGCCCACTGGACGACGGTCCTCGCAGCCCTCTCCCACCTCCCGGACAAGGAGGCGCACGAGGAGGTGGAAGCAGCGACCCGGCGTCCCGCGGCGGAGGACCGCGCCCGTGCGTGGCCCCTTCTCGTGCACCAGACGGTGCACGCCGCCCGGCGCAGCCGCGGCGACCACGCCGCACTCCGGGCCCGCGTCAACGGTCTGCTCGCCGCCATGTCGCGCCTGCGCGGTGAGCAGGACGCGGTGCGGTGGGCGGCGCTGAACGCCCTGACGGCCCTGCCCCCGCGGCTGCTCACGGACGAGGCCGCAGACCATCTCGACCGTCTCACCGGCGATGCCGTCCAGGCCCCCGACTCCTCCCACGAGACCCGGGAGGTTCTGGGCCGCCTTGCCGGGGCGGTCCTGCGGGAACACGTCGCGAGCGGCCGGCGCGCCCTCGTCGGGTGGGCGCTGAGAACCATCGTGCGTCTCACGGGTGACACCGGCGGCGCGGACCTGGGCCGGCTCGACCGTACGCTGCCCCGCGGCCAGGAACACACCGTCCACGAAACGCTGCGCTACTGGCTGGAGGCCGGGGCGGAGAAGGACGACCACGGGCTGACCTTCGCCCTCGCCCGGGCCGTGGGCCCGCGTGCGAGCGGCATGCCGGAACTGCAGGAACTGCTGTGGCAGGCAGTGCAGTTCGGCAGCGAGACGAACGGCCGCGCGGCGGTGGAGCTGTGGCTGCGCGATCCCCGTACGCGGGACAGCAGGGCCGCGGACGTACTGTCCCTGGACGCGTCGGCCGCGGTGCTGCCGGCCGTGTCGCGGACGATCTGCCGGCGGCGTACCGACCTGCTCGACACCGTGCTGGGCGAGACCCCGCCCTACGGGCGCTTTCTCACCAAGGACAACACCCGCCCCATGCCGCCCGTCGGCAGGTGGACGGAACGGTGGCTTCCCCGTCAGCAGCGGGCCGCCGCCCAGCTTCTGGCCCGCGAAGCAGACGACGACTCCAGCGGTATGCCCCGGCGGAAGGCCGCACTCTCGCGGCTCGCGCACGTACCCGGAGAGGGCGCACGGGAGCTGCGGCTCTGGGTGAACGACTGGGTGGAGGACGAGGCCGAGCTGGCCGAGGCGGCCATGTCGGCGCTCGTACGCACCGACCACCCCGAGGAAGCGCTTCCGGCCCTGCTCGCCCACACCACCGAGGGCCGGGCACGCAGCGCCGTGCGGGCACTGGCGCGTGCCTGCCGCTTCCTCGCCCCCTCGCAGCTGTCCGACGTGGTGCACGGGCTGCTGCTGCCCGCCGGGGAGACCGGCGGTGTCCGGGACGCGGCTCACGGGACGGAAGCCGCGGATGCCGCCGACGGCCTCCGTCACGAACGGCCCGGGGAGAGCCTCCTCGAACGTCCCACGTCCGGTGTGACCGTCGCGGCGCGCCGGCAGGCAGTACGTCTCGCCGCGTCCCTGCTGCCGGTGGCCGAGGCGGCAGAGGTGCTGCTCGCCGCTTTCGAACTCCCCGACCAGCACGAGGACGTACAGGCGGCCTGCGTCACCTCGGCAGTGCGGCTGCTGGACGACCACCGGGCCTGGCAGCTGATCGAGTCCGCCGCGAAGGGCGCACCCGTGCTGTGCCAGGCAGTGCTGCGCACCCGCCCCCTCCAGCTGCCCGAACGGCACCGGGAGCGCTACGCCAGGATCGTCACCGGCCTCGGTGAGGTGGACGACCAGCAGGTCGCCGAGACGGTCCACTCCTCACTCGCACACTGGGCGCCGTGGGCTCCGGAGGCGGCATCCGTCCTCGCGGCCGCCGTGACGGACCTCTCCAGCCGCGGCACCTGGCAGCAGGCCGCGGACGGACTCGTGGAACTGGCCGCCGCCCTCCCCGAGAGCGCCACCACCTTCACCGACGTGGTGTCCCGGCTCATCGCCTCCGACGCCGATCCGCACACCCCCGACGCGGACCCGGACCGTGACCGCCCCGCGCGGCGCCGCGTCGAGCACATCGTGCTCACTCTCGGGAAGCGGGCGGGCGGCCACCGGACGGCTCGGCAGGCCGCCGGCCAGACGGGCGTACTGCTCGCCGCACACGAGGAGTTCGTGCCGCTGGCAGCCCGCCTGCTGTGCTCCGCGGTCGACCTGGAGGCCGACGAGGAGACGCTGGGCAGGCAACTGCGCGGCATCGCCGGCCTGCACGCGCAGCTTCCCGGGCAGGCGTGGCGCACCGCCGACGAACTGCGCCGCACTCTGCAGCCGTACGACCGGCCCGCCGCCGGCCGGGACCGTCTGCTGCCCGTGGCGCGCGGCCTCGTGGCGGACGGGGGCCACGCGACGGGGCTGCTGGCGGTGGCCCTGGCCGCCGCCGTGAACCCCCGCAGCGGCTGGACCGAACCGTGGCGGGCCTTCCTGCGGGACGTACGCAGGCACGCGGTGCCGGACGTACGGGTCGCGGCCCTGGAGGTGGCGACCCACACGGGGGAGTGACCTGCACACCCCCGCGGAGGAGCCGCCTGCGCATTCGCCCGCGCGGCGGGCGCCCGCCGGGAAGCCGCGGCGGCGGGTGCCCGCCGGGAAGCCGCACGCTCACAGCTCCGCCGGGTCGCCCTCCAGCAGTTCGCCGTCCAGCCGCAGCCAGCGCGTGACGCCGATGTCGCGCAGGAACGGCATGTCGTGGCACGCCACGATCAGCGCACCCGCGTACGACTCCAGCGCCGAGCGCAGCTGCCGCACGCTCGCCATGTCGAGGTTGTTGGTCGGCTCGTCCAGCATCAGCAGCTGCGGTGCGGGCTCGGCGAGCATCAGCGCCGCCAGCGTCGCCCGGAAGCGCTCACCGCCCGAGAGGGTTCCCACCGTCTGGTCGGCACGGGCACCGCGGAAGAGGAACCGGGCGAGCTGCGCCCGCACCCGGTTCTCGCTCGCCGCCGGCGCGAGCGCGCGCACGTTCTGCACCAGGGACAGCGAGTCGTCGAGCAGGTCCAGCCGCTGCGGCAGGTACCGCAGCGGCACGTGCGCCACCGCCTCGCCGGAGACGGGCGCCAGCTGCCCGGCGATGGTGCGCAGCAGCGTGGTCTTTCCCGCGCCGTTGTCCCCGGTGAGGGCGATCCGCTCGGCGCCGTGCACGCGCAGCTCGGCCCGTGCGCCGTACTGCAGTTCCAGCTCCCGCAGGGTGAGCACCTGGCGTCCGGACGGGACCGCGGTGAACGGCAGATCGACGCGGATCTCGTCGTCCTCACGCACTCTTCCGGCCGCTTCGTCGAGGCGGCCGCGGGCGTCCTCCAGGCGCTGCTCGTGCATGATGCGGTGCTTGCCGGCCGAGACCTGCGCCTCACGCTTGCGCTGGTTCATGACGATCTTCGGCTCGCGGTTGTTGGCGCGCATCTTGTTGCCGTATCGCACCCTCTTGGCCAACTTCGTCTGCGCATCGGCCAGTTCACGTCGCTGGCGCTTGAGGTCGGCTTCCGCCACGCGCAACTTCCGCTCAGCGGCGTCCTGTTCGGTGGCGATCACTTCTTCGTAGCCGGACAGGTTGCCGCCGTAGGAGCGGATGCCGCCCGCGCGGAGCTCGGCGATCTGGTCGACCAGCTCCAGCAGTTCACGGTCGTGGCTGACCACGACGAGGACGCCCTGCCAGGCGGCGACGGTGTCGTAGAGGCGGCGCCGTGCCCGGCGGTCGAGATTGTTCGTCGGCTCGTCCAGGAGCAGTACGTCCGGCCGCCGCAGGAGCAGCGCCGCCAGCCGCAGCAGTACCGACTCACCGCCGGACAGCTCGCCGATGGTGCGGTCCAGGCCGATGCGTTCCAGACCCAGCTGGTCGAGCGTCGCGCGTGCGCGCTCCTCGACGTCCCAGTCGTCGCCGACGGCGGTGAAGTTCTCCTCGCGTACGTCACCGGCCTCGATGGCGTGCAGCGCGGCACGCGCCTCGTCGATGCCCAGCGCCTCGTCGACGCGCCGGCGGGTCTCGAGGGTCAGACCCTGCGGCAGGTAGCCGACCTCCCCCGGGACGTGCACCGTGCCGTCGGTGGGGGTGAGCCGGCCGGTGAGCAGGCGCAGCAGTGTGGACTTGCCCGAACCGTTGGAACCGATCAGCCCGGTACGCCCGGGGCCGGCCTGCCAGTCGAAGTCCGAGAAGACCTCGGTGCCGTCCGGCCAGCTGAAGGAGAGACGGGTGCAGGTGAGGGAAGGACAGGCGGGGGTGGCAGACATGTGATCTCCTCGGCCGGACGTACGGGAGCGGGCGGTGAACAGCGCGTGGGACACCGGAGACCCGCGACCGGGCGGAACGAGGAGTGAACGAGGAGAAGCAGCGGAGAGGAGCCGTTCGGAGAGAACGGAGGCCGCCGACGGTCTGGCTCGCAGCTCGCTTCCGAGGTCGCACTCGTGGCACGCAAAGGCGGGTGCACGGTGTCCTTCGACCTCAGACGAGCAATGGCCTCTCCTGTCAGCGGCAATGGGGCAGCTACAGAGGGTACGCCGGTCACCCGGGAGCGGCAAATGGTTTCCCGGACGGGGAGCGGGCCGACGGAAGGGCGGGCCCGCCGCGCCTCGCGCCCGGACCGAGGGACGTCACGTCCGCAGGCCTCGTACCCAGGGCTCTCGGAGCGGCACGCCGGACGCGGCTGCGGTGGGCCGGCGACCCCGCGGGGCCGCCGGCCACCCCGGCGTCAGCGCTTCTTGTCGTCGCCCAGCAGCCCCGCCCGGCGCAGCGCCTCCGCCATCTCGCTGTTGGCCGGGGCGGAGTCCCGGCGCTGCGGCCTGCCGCCGTTGCCGCCCTGCCGGCCCGTGTTCTGCCTGCCGGCGCCCTGCCTGCCGCCTCCGCCGCCCTGGCGCTGGCGTGGCGTGCGGTCCGCGCCGCCCTGCCGCTTGCGGCCCTCCCCGCCGGAGGCGCCTTCGCCGCCCGCGCCCGCGTCGCCGGAAGCAGTCACGTCGTCGTCCAGCCGCAGCGTCAGCGAGATCCGCTTGCGCGCGACGTCGACGTCCCGGACCTTCACCTTCACGATGTCGCCCGGCTTGACCACGTCCCGCGGGTCCTTCACGAACGTCTTCGACATCGCCGAGACGTGCACCAGGCCGTCCTGGTGCACGCCCACGTCGACGAAGGCACCGAAGGCGGCGACGTTCGTGACGACGCCCTCCAGGACCATCCCCGCCTCCAGGTCGCCGAGCTTCTCGACGCCCTCCTTGAAGGTGGCCGTCCTGAAGGCCGGCCGCGGGTCGCGTCCGGGCTTCTCCAGCTCCCGGATGATGTCGGTGACGGTGGGCAGGCCGAAGGTCTCGTCCACGAAAGCCTTCGGATCGAGCGAGCGCAGCATCGTGGTGTTGCCCACGAGGGTCGGCACGTCGGTCCCGGCGGTCTTCACCATCGTCCGCACGACCGGGTATGCCTCGGGGTGGACGCTGGAGGCGTCGAGCGGGTCGTCGCCGTCCCGGATGCGCAGGAAGCCGGCGCACTGTTCGTAAGCCTTCGGACCCAGCCGCGCGACGTCCTTCAGCTCGCGGCGGCTCTTGAACGGGCCGTGCCCGTCACGGTGCGACACGATGTTCTCGGCGAGCACGGTCCCGATGCCGGAGACGCGGGAGAGCAGCGGGGCGGACGCGGTGTTGACGTCGACGCCGACCCCGTTGACGCAGTCCTCCACGACGGCGTCGAGGGAGCGTGAGAGCTTCACCTCCGACAGATCGTGCTGGTACTGGCCGACGCCGATCGACTTCGGATCGATCTTGACCAGCTCGGCGAGCGGATCCTGGAGCCGCCGCGCGATGGAGACCGCACCGCGCAACGACACGTCGAGCTCCGGGAGTTCCTGCGAAGCGAACGCCGAGGCCGAGTACACCGAGGCTCCCGCCTCCGAGACCATCACCTTCGTGAGCTTCAACTCCGGGTGTTTCGCGATCAGTTCGCCCGCGAGCTTGTCCGTCTCGCGCGAGGCCGTGCCGTTGCCGATCGCGACCAGTTCGACGGAGTGCTGCTGCGCCAGAGCCGCCAGCTTCGCCAGCGACTCCTCCCACCGCTTGTGCGGAGCGTGCGGGTAGACCGTGTCCGTCGCGGCGACCTTGCCCGTCGCGTCGACGACGGCGACCTTCACACCGGTACGCAGCCCCGGGTCGAGGCCGAGCGTGGCGCGGGTGCCGGCGGGGGCGGCGAGCAGCAGGTCACGCAGGTTCGCGGCGAAGACGCCCACCGCCTCGTCCTCGGCCGCCGTACGCAGCCTCTGCCGCAGGTCGAGACCGAGCCGCACCAGGATGCGCGTGCGCCAGGCCCAGCGCACCGTCTCGGCCAGCCAGGTGTCGGCAGGACGGCCCTCGTTGCGCACCCCGAAGCGGTGCGCGACGGCGCGCTCGTACGAACTGGGGGTGCCGTCCTTGCCGTCCGCCTCGTTCTCGGAGGGACCCTCGGGCAGCAGCGCCAGTTCGAGGACCTCTTCCTTCTCCCCGCGGAGCATCGCCAGCACCCGGTGGGAGGGCAGCTCGGTGAAGGCTTCCGAGAAGTCGAAGTAGTCCTTGTACTTGGCCCCTTGCTCTTCCTTGCCCTCCCGGACCGTGGCCGCCAGCCGGCCGCGCGTCCACATGTTTTCGCGCAGCTCGCCGATCAGGTCCGCGTCCTCGCTGAAGCGTTCGGCGAGGATCGCGCGGGCACCGTCCAGGGCGGCCGCCGTGTCGGCGACGCCCTTCTCAGGGTCGACGAACGCGGCGGCAGCGGCCTGCGGTTCGACACCCGGGTCGCCGAGAAGACCGTCGGCGAGCGGTTCGAGCCCGGCTTCGCGGGCGATCTGCGCCTTGGTGCGGCGCTTGGGCTTGAAGGGCAGATAGATGTCCTCCAGGCGCGCCTTGGACTCAGCGGCCCGGATCTGCTGCTCCAGCTTTTCGTCGAGCTTGCCCTGCGACCGGACGGATTCGAGGATCGCCTCGCGCCGCTCCTCCAACTCCCGCAGATAGCGCAGCCGCTCCTCGAGGGAGCGCAGTTGCGCATCGTCGAGCATCTCGGTCGCTTCCTTGCGGTAGCGCGCGATGAACGGCACGGTCGAACCGCCGTCGAGCAGCTCGACCGCGGCCTTGACCTGCCGCTCCCGTACGCCGAGTTCCTCGGCGATCCTGCCTTCGATGGTCGTCGTCACGATGGTTGGTCCGCCTTCTCCGTGCTGGGTGTCCCCGGTGAGCCTGCATTGTGGCAGGTGGCACCCTCAGGCGGACGTGCAGACCGGGCCCGCGTCGGAAACAGTCCCGGAGCGGACCCGGTTCGCCGCCGGGGTCACGGCGTTCCCCTTGTGCCCGACGCGCCCCTCGTCGCCCGGCGCCGAGCGCGGAGCCGAGGGGGCGTCACCTGGTCGTGGGTCAGACCCTGCGCCCTGTACGGGAGGCTCCGCCGAAGAGGCGGGCCAGCAGACGGAACGGAAGGGTCACTACTGTGGCGATGGCGCCTCCGACCATGCGGAGGGCGTCTGCGATTGCTCGGAACATGCCGTCCGGGTAACCGGAGTCGGAGCACGCAAACAACCCGTGGCGCGCCGCTCGGCCTGTCCGCCTCTCCTCGCGCTCCCGACTCCCTTGCGACGGGCGCCACTTGATTCCCGGCGGCGGTGACGCCCCCGACCTCCGTACGGCAGGGGCCACTTCGCTCCGCAGGGGCGGCTCGGTCGACGGGCCCCCTTCGCTCAGTCGCGGCCGAAGAGGTCGTCGGGGAAGGCGCCGGCGGTGGCGGCGGACGCGGAGAACTCCGATGCCAGCTCGGTCAGCCGTGCCACACCCTCAGCACCGAGATGCTCGTAGGGGGCGCTGTCCATCAGGTCCGTCCTGTACTCCAGCTCCTTGCGCAGAGCCGTGCCCTCCTCGGTGAGGTCGCCCTCGGCGTCCATCAAGCCCCGTTCGCGCAGCCGGTCCTGGGCGGCGGACCAGTCCTTCGGGTGGTAACCGCGGGTGGCCAGCACCCACTTGGGCGCCATGCCGCGGCCACTGGCGGTGTGGCTGGCGAGTGCCTCCAGCGGGTCGAGACCTGCCTGGAGAAGGGCGGCTATGTGGGCATCGCCCCGGTGCTCGCGCAGCATGGTCGCGGCATGCCAGAAGGCCAGGTGCGGGGCGTCCGGTACGGGCAGGTCCGCGTTGGCGGCGTAGAGCGGCCGGCCGGAGCGCGTACATCCCTCGGCGGCCCTGAGCGCGAGCTCGGCCGCTTCCGCCATCTGCGGCGACGAGACGGCCTCGGCGCCGAGCAGCTCACGCAGCATCGTGTCGACGGCGCGCAGCCGTGCGGCCAGCACCGTCGCGGGGGAGGCGGCCTCCCAGACGGCTGGCACGTGGCGCGCGACGAGCTCGTGCCGGAAGTTGTAGAAGGTCGCCGTCACGGTTCCGGGCCCCACCGCACCGAGCGGCGCGGCACGTCCGGCCAGGTAGACGGCGCTGGGGTCCTCGATCCCGTACGGGGCGAGCTCCCTGCCCAGCTCGGGAGAGAAGTACAGAGCGGAGTGGAGCGGGTTGACCATGTGGTGGCAGCGCCGGGCGGCGCGCTCGGGGAGAGACGTCATGACTACAGGTTACCGATAAGTAATACCGGATCGAGGGTCGCTCATCGTGGAATTCACGGCCCTCTCACACGACCCCGGCCGGCCCGTCACCGCGTCAAGGAGTCCAGGTGAAGCGCGGAGCACGTCGTTCGAGGAACGCCGCGACACCTTCCGCCGCCTCTTCCCTCGCTCCCGCGACGCTCTGCCAGTGATCGATACGGTCGGCATCGCACCGCCCGTCCGCGAATTCCTTCGCCGACGCCTGCGTCAACTGTGAGCGTGCCGCGAGCGAGCGTGCGAAGCCGGTCACGCGCTCGTCGAGACCGTCCTCCGGGTGCACCTCGTCGACAAGGCCCGTCCGCAGCGCCCGCTCGGCGTCGATCAACTCCCCGGAGAAAAGCAGGAACTTGGCCGTGGCAGGGCCGGTGAGCCGTACGAGCCGCTGCGTCGAGGACGCCCGGTAGACGATGCCGAGCTTCGCGGGTGTGACGCCGAACAGCGCTCCGGCGGAGGCGAACCGGAGATCGCACGCGGCGGCGAGCTGAGCGCCGCCGCCCACGCAGTGTCCGCGCACGGCCGCGATCGTCGGCTTGGGGAACGTGGAGAGCGCCTCCTCGGCCACCACCGACAGCTCCTGCGACGTCTCCGGTGACTCACGCAGCGTGGTGATGTCCGCGCCCGCGCAGAAGGTCCCGTTCGCTCCGGTGAGGACGAGCGCCCGCACGGCCGGGTCCTGGGCGAAGCGCGTCAGCAGCGGCGGCAGCTCGCGCCACAACTGCGGGGTCATGGCGTTGCGCTTGGCGGGGTTGTGGATGGTGACGGTCGCGACGCCGCCGGAGGTCCCGGCGAGCAGGGCAGGCTGCGCGGGCGGTTCGGAGAGGGGCGGCTGGGCTTGCTCCATGTACGGATCGTAACCGGGCGGCGCCGCCGGCTCCCGTGGGGGAGAGCCAAGGTCAGTCACAGACCCGATCGGTGCGTAAGTCTTCTGTCAATTGCCATCGATAAGTGCCGACTTGCGGTCAGTGCATGGGATCAGGCCTCTGGCATACCAACACTCGATGCACGAGCCGGATGCACGTACATCTGCAAGAACACTCTGGAAGAGAGCGGGTGCGGGAGATGGAGAGCCCTGGGAGTCATCCGCCAGGAGCCGGTGGACAGTCCCCGCTTGCGCTGCCGGTCCAGGAACGGCGGGAGAACCGTTCCCCCGAGGGGACCTGGAGGTTCACCGCCCCTGCCAAGGACACGTCGGTGCCTCAACTGCGGCACACCGTCCGGGACCTCCTGCGGCGGCGGGGAGTGGTTCCCGAGGACACCCTGCAGAACCTTCTGCTCATCCTCTCCGAACTGGCCACCAACGCCGTGCGGCACGCGGCCCTGCTCTCACCCGAGATCGGGGTCGAGGTGAGCCTGCAGCGGGGATGGCTCCGCGTCGCCGTCGAGGACGGCCATCCCTACCGGCCCAAGGCGCTGGACGCCGACCCCGAGCACGAACACCTCGGCGGCAGGGGGCTGCTGCTGGTGAAGATGATCACGCTGGAGGCCGGCGGGCTCTGCGACGTCGAACAGACGGGGACCGGCGGGAAGATCGTCTGGGCCGCGCTTCCGCTGCCCCGCCTTCCCGCCGCCGGCCTCACCAGCCCGCTGACCCGCCGGTGAGCTCGTCGATCGCGGGCTTCGCCGCGTCGAGGACCGTCATGAACCAGGTGGAGAAGGGCTCTTCGCCGTGCCGGCGCTTGAGTTCCTGCGCCGTCACGAACGCCGTCTCGGCGACCTCCTCCGGGTCGGGCTCCGGTACGTCGCGTACGAGCCCGACGAAGAGGTGGTTGTACTCCTGCTCCACCAGGCCCGAGGCCGGGTCGGGGTGGTTGTACCGGACGGTGCCCGCCTCGCTCATCAGGAGCGGAGCCACGCCCAGTTCCTCGCTCACCCGCCGCGCCGACGCCACGAAAGGCTTCTCGCCCGGGTACGGATGGCCGCAGCAGGTGTTGGACCACACACCGGGGGAGTGGTACTTGCCGAGGGCGCGGCGCTGCAGCAACAGCCGCCCCGAGTCGTCGAAGAGGAAGACCGAGAACGCGCGATGCAGCCGCCCCGGCGCGACATGGGCGGAGAGCTTCTCGGCGGTACCGATCGTCTTCCCGTCCTCGTCGACCAGTTCGAGCATGATCGGGGCGGCCGCGGTGCTGTTCGCCATGTCCATCCTTCAATAGGAACTCTCCGGCAATGCGCCCAGTTTGCCGTACGTCAGTGGCACAACTTCGCTTCGTGGGCCGCATGTCCGCGCGGCTCCAGCTGGAACGTGCAGTGCTCCACATCGAAGTGGTCGCCGAGGCAGCACTGGAGGTCGTGCAGCACGCGCTCCTGCCCGACCGAGTCCAGCACTTCCGGAGAGACGACCACGTGCGCGGAGAGCACGGGCATGCCGGAGGTGATCGTCCACACGTGCAGATCGTGCAGGTCGTTCACGCCGTCCACGGCGAGGATGTGCTCGCGTACCTCGGCGAGATCCACGTCCCGCGGGGCCGACTCCAGCAGTACGTCCAGCGCCTCGCGCGCCAGTCTGAGCGTGCGGGGGACGATCATCGCGCCGATGACCAGGGAGGCGATCGGGTCCGCGGGAAGCCATCCCGTCCACAGCACCACGGCTGCCGATACCAGCACCGCCAGCGAGCCCAGGGCGTCGGCCAGCACCTCCAGGAACGCGCCCCGCACGTTGATGCTCTCCTTCTGGCCGCGGAGCAGCAGCGCGAGCGAAACGCTGTTCGCCGCCAGACCGATGGCGCCGAAGACGAGGGTGAGGCCGCCGTCGGTGGGTGCGGGGTCGATGAAGCGTTCGATGGACTCGTAGAGGATGAACCCGCCGACGCCGAGCAGCAGCACGCAGTTGGCCAGCGCGGCGAGGATCTCCGCCCGGGCGAATCCGAAGGTGCGGCGCTCGGTCGCGGGCCGGTTGGCGAAATGGATCGCCAGCAGCGCCATGCCCAGACCGAGTGCGTCGGTCGCCATGTGGCCCGCGTCGGCCAGCAGGGCCAGCGAATCGGCGAGCAGCCCGCCGACGATCTGCGTGACCAGGACACCGAGCGTGATGCCGAGCGCGATCCGCAGCCGCGAGCGGTATGCGGCGGCAGCGGTACCGCCGGCCCCCGGAGGCGGCCCTCCGTGATCGTGCCCTGCGCCCATTGCTGCAAGCCTCCCGCATCGACCGGTCCCGCGCCCAGCGCCTGACGCTGGCAAGTCAACTACGCCGGACGGGGAGGTGCAACGCGACGCTGAACACCGTTGTCATCTGCTTGACCTGCGCTTTTCCGTCAGGGCGGGCCGCGAGTGCCCCCGCAGGTCAGAGCGGACGCAGTGGCCCCGGCCGCAGCGCACAGGGTGCGGCCCCGGGCCGCACCCCGACTCAGCGGGCCCCGGCCCCGGGGTGGTGCAGGCGCCAGCCTTCCCAGGCGGAGGTGAGCATGTCCCGCACGGAGTGCCGCGCCGTCCAGCCGAGTTCCTTCGCCGCCAGTTCCGCCGAGGCCACGACGCGCGCCGGGTCGCCGGCGCGGCGGGGGGCGACGCGGGCGGCGGGTTCGCGCTTGCCGGTGATCTCGGCGACGAGATCGGCCATCTCCCGTACGGACACGCCCCTGCCGGTGCCGATGTTCACGGTGAGGTCCCGGCCCCGGGCCTCACCGGGGGCGCCGGACGTCCCCGCCGCTCCGGACGCGGCGGGCTCCGCGCCCAGGTGCCGTGCCGCGGCGAGATGGGCCTCGGCCAGATCCTGGACGTGGATGTAGTCCCGCACACAGGTTCCGTCCGGGGTCGGATAGTCGTCCCCGAAGATCAGCGGTGCCTCGCCGCGGGTGAGGGCGTCGAAGAACATCGGAACGATGTTGAACACCCCGGTGTCGGCCAGCTCCGGCCGGGCCGCGCCCGCCACGTTGAAATAGCGCAGACACGCCGTCGCCATTCCGGTTGCCCGGCCCGTGGCGCGTACCAGCCATTCGCCGGTGAGCTTCGTCTCCCCGTAGGGGTTCATCGGCACGCACGGCGTCCGTTCAGTGACGAGATCGACGTCCGGGGTGCCGTAGACGGCGGCGGAGGAGGAGAAGACGAAGCGCCGCACACCGGCGTCCACCACAGCCTCGAGGAGCACGGTCAGCCCGTGCACGTTCTCCCGGTAGTAGTGCAGCGGCCGCTCGACGGACTCGCCCACCTGCTTGCGGGCGGCGAGGTGGAGCACCCCGGTGACCTCGTGCTCCTCGAACGTCCGGTCCAGCAGCCGCCGGTCGGAGACCGCGCCCCGCACGAGCACCGGCCACGGCTCCGTACCCTCCAGCCGTGCCGGAACCCCCGCAGAGAGGTCGTCCAGCACGACCACGCGCTCACCGGCCTCCATCATCGTCCGCGCCACGTGCGCCCCGATGTATCCCGCCCCACCTGTGATCAACCACGTCATATCGGCAGCCTATCCGCAGCCCCGGCCGGCCCGTCCGCGGCCGCGGCACCCCGCCGGCGCCGGGCGGTCCCGGCCCCCGGCCCTCGCCGGACCCTGGCCGCAGGCGCGTGCCGGAGGGAGAAGTCACCCGGACGAAGTCGACGATCTCGCACTGCGGAAAGGGGCCGGGACCGGCCACGCGAGCACCTTCGCGGCCGTCGCCGCAGGGACCGCATTTGTCGGGCCGCCCATGATCGACCATGCTGTGCCCCCGGCAGGGCAACGGCCCCACGGTGAACGCGCGATGAAAGCTCACCCACCGGATCGGATAGCCTCTGCCGACGTGCCGCCCGCCCCTCTCACGGGCGATGGCGCACCTGACCGCTGCCCGGCCGTGCCCAAGGCCGGAAGCCGCGCTGCGCCAGCTTCCAAGGAGTGAGTTCGACTGTCGACCGCCATCCTCACCGGCACGCCGGTCGCCGGTTCGCCGCTGGAGAACGACCTGCGAGCGCTGGGCTTCGACGTGCGCGTGGCCCCCGGCGAGGACCGGCTGTCCGGCGAAGTGGCCGCCGTGCCCGCAGGGGTACGGGTCGCCCTCGTCGACCCGCGCTTCGTGGGACACCGGCACAGCCTGCGTCTCGCGCTCACCGACCCCCGGTTTCCCGCCGGCGCCGCGCCCGGTGTGCTGGCCGTCGCGCCGCAGGCGCGCGCCGCGCTGAACCGCGCGCTCCGCGAACCCGCCGCTGACACCGGGCAGTCCGGCCGGGCGACCACCGACACGGAGGAAGCGGGCGCAGCCGGCGGTGCGTCCGCCGACGCGGCCCGTGGCGGGGTCGCCGCCCCCGGCGAGACGACCGTCACCGCGACCCCGCACACCCTGCGCACCGTCCCCGACGAACTCGCCGACGCCCTCGATGCCCAGGGCCTGCCGGTGCACCGCCCCGACCTCGGCGCGCTCGTCGCGACGGTGCCCGCCCACGAGGAGGCCCGGGCGGCCGCCCGCGGCGACGTGGACGGCGTCGACGACGAGGCCGTACGGCTGCGCAGCGCGGTGAAGCCCCGCGACGGCTTCTTCACCACCTTCTGCGTCAGCCCCTACTCCCGCTACATCGCCCGCTGGTGCGCCCGTCGCGGACTCACCCCCAACCAGGTCACCACCGCCTCGCTGATCACCGCCCTCGTCGCGGCCGCGTGCGCCGCCACCGGGGAGCGCGGGGGCTTCGTCGCGGCCGGGGTGCTGCTGATCGCCTCGTTCGTACTGGACGCCACCGACGGGCAGCTCGCCCGCTACGACCTGCAGTACTCCACGCTGGGCGCCTGGCTCGACGCCACCTTCGACCGCGCCAAGGAGTACGCGTACTACGCCGGTCTCGCCCTCGGCGCCGCCCGCGGCGGTGAGGACGTGTGGGCGCTCGCGCTGGGCGCCATGGTGCTCCAGACGGTCCGGCACGTCGTCGACTTCTCCTTCAACGAGGCGAACCACGACGCCCAGGCCAACACCAGCCCCACCGCCGCGCTCTCCAGCAGGCTCGACAGCGTCGGCTGGACGGTCTGGCTCCGCCGGATGATCGTCCTGCCGATCGGTGAGCGCTGGGCGCTGATCGCCGTGCTCACGGCGTGCACCACACCGCGCATCACCTTCCTCGTACTGCTCGCCGGCTGCGCCCTTGCCGCCTGCTACACCACCGCAGGCCGCGTGCTGCGCTCCCTGAACCGGGCGGGACCCGCGGCGCGCGGCTCCGACCGGGCCGCCCGCGCGCTGGCGGACCTCGCGGACAGCGGACCGCTCGCACAGGGCTGCGCCGGCGCAGGGGCAGCCCTGGCGCGGCGCGCGGGGCTGTCCCTGCCGGGCTTCGCCCGTCCGGCCGTCGCGCTGCTCGGTGCCCTGGTGCTGCTCGCCACCGCGCTGTGGACACCCGCGGGCAGCGTCTGGCCGCTGCTGGCCGCGCTGTTGTACGTGCTGACCTCGGGTCTCGCCGTCGCCGGCCCGATGCGCGGTGCCCTGGACTGGCTCGTCCCGCCCGTCTTCCGTACAGCGGAATACGTGCTCGTCCTCATCCTCGCCGTGCTCGCCGCCCGGGACGGGGTGAGCGGTGCGGTTCCCGCCGCGTTCGGGCTGGTGGCGGCGGTCGCCTACCATCACTACGACACGGTGTACCGCATCCGCGGCGGCACCGGCGCGCCTCCGAACTGGCTTGTGCGTGCGACCGGAGGCCACGAAGGAAGGGCCTTGGCCGTCACCCTCGCCGCAGTCCTCTGGCTGGGCGGCGACAGCCGTGGCCAGGCCCAGGGACAAGGTTTCACCATCGCGACGACCACGCTGGCCGTGGTCATCGCGGCAGTGGTGCTCGTCGAGAGCATCCGCTTCTGGGTGTCCTCCAAAGCACCCGCCGTACACGACGAAACAGGAGAACCCGCATGATCGGCCTCGTGCTGGCCGCCGGCGCCGGACGGCGTCTGCGCCCCTACACCGACACCCTTCCCAAGGCGCTCGTCCCGGTCGGTCCCGAAGGCGACGAGGAGTCGCAGACCGTCCTCGACATCGCCCTCGCCAACTTCGCCGCCGTCGGCCTGACCGACGTCGCCGTGGTCGTCGGCTACCGCAAGGAGGCCGTGTACGAGCGCAAGGAGGCGCTGGAGCAGAAGCACGGCGTCAAGCTCACCCTCGTCGACAACGACAAGGCCGAGGAGTGGAACAACGCCTACTCCCTCTGGTGCGCCCGTGACGTCATCAAGCAGGGCGCCCTGCTGGCCAACGGCGACACCGTCCACCCGGTCTCCGTCCAGAAGACCTTGCTGAACGCACGCGGCAACGGCCAGAAGATCATCCTCGCCCTCGACACGGTCAAGAACCTGGACGAGGAGGAGATGAAGGTCGTCACCGACCCCGAGAAGGGCGTCCAGCAGATCACCAAGCTGATGGACCCCTCCATCGCGTCGGGCGAGTACATCGGGCTGACCCTCATCGAGCCGGAGGCCGCCGAGGAGCTGGCCGACGCGCTGAAGACCACCTTCGAGCGCGACCCGCAGCTCTACTACGAGGACGGTTACCAGGAGCTCGTCCACCGCGGCTTCAAGATCGACGTGGCGCCGATCGGCGACGTGCAGTGGGTCGAGATCGACAACCACGAGGACCTCGCCAAGGGCAGGGAGATCGCATGCCGGTACTGACCCGCCTCATCCCGTCCCCCGTCGTCGTCGACATCAGCCGCGGCGCTCTGGACGACCTGGCGGGCCTGCTGGCCGACCAGCGGATCTCCTCGAACGGCAGGCTCGCCTTCGCCATCAGCGGCGGCTCGGGCGCGGCTCTGCGTGAGCGCTTCGCTCCCGCCCTCCCCAGCGCGGACTGGTACGAGGTCGGCGGCGGCACCATCGACGACGCCATCAAGCTCGCGGACGCCATGAAGTCCGGGCGCTACGACGCGGTCGTCGGCCTCGGCGGCGGCAAGATCATCGACTGTGCGAAGTTCGCAGCGGCGCGCATCGGCCTGCCGCTGGTCGCCGTGGCCACCAACCTCTCGCACGACGGCCTGTGTTCGCCGGTGGCCACCCTCGACAACGACGCGGGCCGCGGCTCGTACGGCGTGCCGAACCCCATCGCGGTCGTCATCGACCTCGACGTCATCCGTGAGGCCCCGGCCCGTTTCGTCCGCTCCGGCATCGGCGACGCCATCTCCAACATCTCGGCCGTACGGGACTGGGAGCTGGCCCACACGGTGCGCGGCGAGGACATCGACGGTCTGGCCGCCGCCATGGCACGCCAGGCCGGCGAGGCGGTGCTGCGCCACCCCGGCAGCGTCAGCGACGACGCCTTTCTCCAAGTCCTCGCCGAGGGGCTGGTGCTGACCGGTATCTCGATGTCGGTGGCCGGTGACAGCCGTCCGGCCTCGGGTGCCTGCCACGAGATCAACCACGCGTTCGACCTGCTCTTCCCGAAGCGGGCGGCGAGCCACGGCGAACAGTGCGGCCTCGGTGCGGCGTTCGCCACGTTCCTGCGCGGCGACAGGGAGATGTCGATGCTGATGGTCGAGGTGCTGCGGCGCCACGGCCTGCCGGTACTGCCCAGCGAAATCGGCTTCGACGAGGACGAGTTCGTGAAGGTGGTCGAATACGCCCCGGAGACCCGTCCCGGCCGGTACACCATTCTTGAGCACCTCGACCTGTCCGCCGACCAGATCAGGGACGCATACCGCGACTATGCACAAGCCATCAGTAGCTGAACTCCGCCCGGTCGTTCATCCCGAGGGCGTGAAGGACAGGCGCAGCGGTGAGCACTGGGCCGGGCGGCTCTACATGCGCGAGATCTCCCTGCGCATGGACCGGCACCTGGTGAACACGCGGGTCACGCCCAACCAGCTGACCTATCTGATGACTGTCGCGGGAGTCCTCGCCGCCCCGGCCCTGCTGGTGCCGGGGATCGGCGGGGCGGTGCTCGGCGTGGTCGCCGTCCAGCTCTACCTGCTGCTCGACTGCGTGGACGGCGAACTCGCCCGCTGGAAGCAGCAGTACTCGCTCGGCGGCGTGTACCTGGACCGGGTCGGCGCCTACCTGTGCGACGCCGCCGTGCTGGTGGGCTTCGGCCTGCGCGCGGCCGACCTGTGGGGCGAGGGCCGGGTGGACTGGCTGTGGGCCTTTCTGGGCACCCTCGCCGCGCTCGGCGCCGTACTGATCAAGGCCGAGACGGATCTTGTCGGTGTGGCCCGTCACCAGAGCGGGCTGCCGCCCGTGAAGGAGGCCGCGAGCGAACCTCGTTCGTCCGGCATGGCGCTGGCCCGTAAGGCGGCCGCGGCGCTGAAGTTCCACCGGCTGATACTCGGGATCGAGGCGTCGCTGCTCATCCTGGTCCTGGCGGTGCTGGACCAGATCAGAGGGGACCTCTTCTTCAGCAGGCTCGGTGTCGCCGTGCTCGCGGGCATCGCCCTCGTGCAGACGCTGCTGCATCTGGTGTCCATCCTCGCTTCCAGCAGGCTCAAGTGACGGAGGGATCTCCCATGACGCAGCAGAGCCCGGAGCGTTCCGCGCGGACGCCGAGGCTGGGCGCCGTCATCCTCACGATGGGCAACCGTCCCGAGGAGCTGCGGGCGCTGCTGGAGTCCGTCGCCAAACAGGACGGCGACCGTATCGAGGTCGTGGTCGTGGGTAACGGCGCGCCGCTGCCGGAGTTGCCGGAAGGTGTACGGACGGTCGAGCTTCCGGAAAATCTCGGCATCCCCGGAGGCCGCAACGTCGGCATCGAAGCCTTCGGCCCGTCGGGTTCCGAGGTCGACGCTCTGCTCTTCCTCGACGACGACGGCCTCCTCCCCGGCACCGACACCGCCGAGCTGGTACGTGCGGCCTTCGCCGGGGACCCGGAGCTCGGCATCATCAGCTTCCGCATCGCCGACCCGGACACGGGGGAGACCCAGCGCCGCCATGTGCCCAGGCTGCGCGCCGCCGATCCGATGCGCTCCTCGCGCGTCACCACGTTCCTCGGGGGCGCCAACGCCGTACGCACCAAGGTCATCGCCGAAGTCGGCGGTCTGCCGGACGAGTTCTTCTACGCCCACGAGGAGACCGACCTCGCCTGGCGGGCCCTGGACGCCGGCTGGGCGATCGACTACCGCGCCGACATGGTGCTGCACCACCCCACCACCGCCCCCAGCAGGCACGCGGTCTACCACCGCATGGTCGCCCGCAACCGCGTCTGGCTGGCCAGGCGTAACCTGCCCGCCCTCCTCGTCCCCGTCTACCTGGGCGTGTGGCTGCTGCTGACGCTCGCGCGCCGCCCGTCACGGCCGGCTCTGCGCGCCTGGCTCGGCGGCTTCAAGGAGGGCTGGACGACGCCGTGCGGGGCCCGCAGGCCCATGCGGTGGCGTACGGTATGGCGGCTGACCCGACTAGGTCGCCCGCCCGTGATCTGACAAGCTCGTCTCCAGCACCATTTCTTCCAGTTCACCCGCACGTGTGAGGACGAAAGTTTCCAACGTGACCGAGACAACGCACGGCGGTGCGGTGGGCGTGAAGCCCCCGCCCTCACCGGACGACCGTCTGTCCCCGGCCGACCTCGCGGCCAAGTACGGCTTGACGGTGAGCGGGGCGCGCCCTTCGCTCCCGCAGTACGTCAGACAGCTGTGGGGCAGACGGCACTTCATCCTCGCCTTCTCGCGGGCCAAGCTGACGGCCCAGTACAGCCAGGCGAAGCTCGGCCAGCTCTGGCAGGTGGCGACACCGCTGCTGAACGCCGCCGTCTACTACTTCATCTTCGGCATCCTCCTGGAGGGCCGTAACGGCGTCCCGGGCGGCAACAAGAATTACGTTCCCTTCCTGGTCACGGGCGTCTTCGTCTTCACCTTCACACAGACGTCGGCGCTGAACGGGGTGCGGGCGATCTCCTCCAACCTGGGGCTCGTACGCGCGCTCCACTTCCCGCGCGCCTCGCTGCCCATCTCGGTCTCGCTCCAGCAGCTCCAGCAGCTGCTCTACTCGATGATCGTGCTGGTGGCGATCCTCATCGGCTTCGGGCAGTACCCGGCCTGGTCCTGGCTGCTGATCTTCCCCGTGCTCGCCTGCCAGTTCCTCTTCAACACCGGCCTCGCGCTGATCATGGCGCGGCTGGGCAGCAAGACCCCGGACCTGGCCCAGCTCATGCCGTTCGTGCTGCGTACGTGGATGTACGCGTCGGGTGTGATGTTCCCGCTGGAGCCGATGCTCCGGGGCAACACCTCCGCGCCCGGATGGGCGGTGGAGCTTCTCCAGGCGAACCCGGCAGCGGTGTTCATGGACCTGATGCGCTTCGCGTTCATCGACGCATACACGGTCGGGGACATTCCGCCGCACGCCTGGGCGCTCGCTCTGGGCTGGGGGCTCCTGGTGGGCATCGGAGGATTTGTTTTCTTCTGGAAGTCGGAGGAGCGTTATGGCCGTGGCTGAGGAAACCCAGGAGAAGGCAGAGATCGTCCAGCAGGCGGATGGCCCTCCCGTACAGGAGCCGTGGATTCCCACCGTCATCGCGCAGGACCTGCACATCGTCTACCGCGTCTACGGCGGCACCAAGGGCAGGGGCAGTGCCACGGCGGCCCTCAACCGCATTGTCCGCCGCAAGCCGGGCGGCAGTGTGCGCGAGGTGCACGCGGTCAAGGGCGTCAGCTTCACCGCCTACCGCGGCCAGGCCATAGGACTGATCGGCTCCAACGGCTCGGGCAAGTCGACGCTGCTGCGTGCCATCGCCGGCCTGCTCCCCGCGGAGAGCGGCCACGTCTACACCAACGGCCAGCCCTCGCTGCTCGGCGTGAACGCCGCGATGATGAACGACCTGACCGGTGAACGCAACGTGGTGCTGGGCGGGTTGGCGATGGGGATGTCCCGCGAGGAGGTGGCCGAGCGCTACCGGAGCATCGTCGACTTCTCCGGCATCAACGAGAAGGGCGACTTCATCACGCTGCCGATGCGCACCTACTCCTCAGGCATGGCGGCCAGGCTGCGCTTCTCCATCGCGGCGGCCAAGAACCACGACGTGCTGATGATCGACGAAGCGCTGGCGACGGGCGACAAGAAGTTCCAGCGGCGTTCCGAGAAGCGTGTCCGCCAGCTGCGGGAGGAAGCGGGCACGGTCTTCCTCGTCAGCCACAACAACAAGTCGATCCGCGACACCTGCGAGCGGACGCTGTGGCTGGAGAAGGGCGAACTCGTCCACGACGGCCCCACCGAGGAAGTGCTCAAGGAGTACGAGAAGTTCACGGGCAAGTAGCCCGGCAGGCACCACAGCCGAGCGCGTGAGAAGCGGCCGGCCCGGACCCCGTCCGGACGGCCGCTTCTTCCTGTGCGCCCTGTACGCCGGGACGCCGTCCGTCAGACGCCTGCGCGCGTGCGCCCGGCCCCCGGCTGCTCCTGCTCCCGCTCCGGTCTCGCCGCCGGAGCCGACTCCTCCAGCCCGACCTTGGCGTGCAGCAGGCGCAGCAAGCGGGGCGCGTACCAGGCTCCCCGTCCCAGCAGCCGCATCGCGGCGGGCACCAGCACGCCGCGGACGGCGACCGCGTCGATCAGGATCGCCAGACCGCTGCCCAGGCCGAACATCTGCAGGAAGCTGATCTCGCTCGTCCCGAAGGCGAAGAAGCTCACGGCGAGCAGTCCCGCAGCCATCGTGACGATGCGCCCGGTGCGGGAGAGCCCGCGGGTGACGGCGGTGGTGTTGTCGGCTCCCGCGTCGTGCAGCTCCTTGATCCGGCTGGTGACGAAGACCTCGTAGTCCATGGAGAGCCCGAAGACGATGCAGAACATCAGCACCGTCATCGAGGTGTCCATCGGCATCGCGGTGAAGCCGAGGAGCGAGGAGAGATGGCCGTCCTGGAAGATCCAGACCATCGCCCCGATCGACGCGGTCAGGCTCACCGTGTTCAGCACGAGCGCACGCAGCGGCTGTACGACGCTGCCGGTGAAGAGGAACAGCAGGAGGAACGTGGAGCCGACGACCATGCCGACGGCGGCGGGCAGCCGGTCGCCGATCGAGGCCTTGGTGTCGACGAGCTGGGCGTCCTGACCGCCCACCAGCGCTTCGCCGCTCCCGGGCGCCTCGACGTCGCGGATGTCGCGGACCACGTCCTGCGCGCCGTCCGAACCGGCCTTCCCGTCGGGCGTGACGGTGAGCAGCTGCGCGTCGGGATGTCCCAGCGCCGCCTCGGCCCGGCCGGGCGGTGAGACCTGCCCCTGGGCGTAGGTACCGCTGGCGGCCTGCACGCGGACGACGCCGTCGATGCGGGAGAGGCGCCCGGCGTACGCGTCCAGCTCGTCCTCGGCCACCGCCGAGGTGGTCACGACCTGGATGGCCTCGGCGGAGCTGCCGGGGAAGTCCTTCGCGAGCGCCGTACCGACCTGACGGCTCTGTGCGTCCTCGGGCAGGACACGCTCGTCCGGCATGCCGAAACGCGCGCCCAGCAGCGGGCTCGCGGCCAGCAGCAGCACCGCGAGGACGGGCAGCGCGGTCAGGAGGGGCCGGCGCATGACCGTGCGGGCGAGGTTGCCCCACACCGGTGCGTCCGGCCGCCGCACGGCGTCCGCCCAGGGCAGCCGTCCCTTGTTGACGCGGTGTCCCAGCACGGCCAGCAGCGCCGGAACGACGACGAGCGCGGCCACGGCCGCGATGGCGACGACACCGATCCCGGCGTAGGCGAACGAGCGCAGGAAGAACGGCGGGAAGAGCAGCAGCGCCGCGAGTGCCGCGACGACCGTCGCCGCGGAGAAGGCGATGGTGCGCCCGGCTGTGGTGACCGTGGTCCGCAGGGCGTCCGCCACCGTGTCGCCGTCGGCCAGGCGCTCACGGAACCGGCTGACGATCAGAAGTCCGTAGTCGATGCCGAGTCCGAGGCCCAGCGCGGTGGTGAGGTTGACGGAGAAGACCGAGACGTCGGTGACGCTGCCCAGCACGTACAGCTCGGCGAACGTGCCCAGCACGGCTATCAGTCCGATGGCCAGCGGCAGCAGAGCGGCGACGAAACTGCCGAAGGCGATGACGAGGAGGATCAGGGTGAGGGGGACCGCGATGGCCTCGGCCACGGCGAGGTCGGCCGAGACCTGGCCGGAGATGTCGTTGTTGAGCGCCGCGGGACCGCCGGCCCGGACGTCCAGCGGGCCTCTCTCGCCGCTCCACTCGTCGGTGATCTCCTTGGTGTTGTCGGCGACCTCGGTGCTGTCCCCCTTCACGTGGGCCAGTACGAGCGCCTGGGTGCCGTCCTCGGAGGTGAGAGCGGCGCCGCCGCGGCCCCAGTAGGACGAGACGTGGGAGATCCCGGGCTCCTTCTCGAGGCCCGCCGTCAGTTCGCGTCCCGCCTCCCGCACCGCCGCGGATTCCAGGCTTCCGCCCGCGGGCCGTACGAGCAGCACGAGGTTGTCCTCGCCGCCGAACTTCTCCTCGATCACGCTCTGCGCACGGCTCGACGGTGCGTCAGGATCTTCGAAGCCGCCGGCCTGGAGCTTGCCGAAAGCGCCGAATCCGACGGCCCCCATGGCCACCACGGCGATGAGACTGAGCGCGAGCAGCGCCCTGGGTCTGCGCAGCGTCAGCTCCGCGATTCTTCGTAGCACGGTTGCCCCCATGAAGAGTGGTCTGCGCACCGATGTTTACGGCGTCAACTTGGACTCTTCCAGTAGATGTTAATGCTGTCAACATCGGGCAGGATGGAAGTATGGCGGACATGGGAGCGAAGACCGGTGCGAGGGCGGAGGCGGCTGCGGACGGCCCCGGGGCGGGCAAGCGTGCCCGCGGCGGGAGAACCGCTTACCACCACGGCGATCTGCGCAACGCGCTCATCGACGCGGCGACCGGCCTCGCCCGGGACGGCGGCCCGGAAGCGGTGGTGCTGCGGGCCGCCGCCCGCCGCGTCGGCGTCTCGCCGACGGCCGCGTACCGCCACTTCGCCGGGCAGGGCGACCTGCTGCACGCGGTCAAGGAACTCGGGCAGCGGCGCCTGACGGAGTCGATGGAGGCCGCCGCCGCACTCCCGCCGCCCCGCGACTCCGGTCCGCGGGCGGCCGAGGAGCGTATCCGTGCCATCGGGCACGGTTACCTCGCCTTCGCCCGCAAGGAGCCGGGCCTCTACCGGGTCGCCTTCTGCCGTGACCCCCTCAGCGTCAGTTCGCTGGACGGTGCGATCGAGCCCGGCGAGGAGGACACCTGGGGCTTCCGCTCCTTCGACATCCTCGTGCAGGCCCTCGACGCCCTCGTCGAGAGCGGCCGCATGGCTCCGCGGCGCCGCACCGGCGCGGAGCTCACTGCCTGGGCGACTGTGCACGGTCTGGCCATGCTCTTTCTCGACGGTCCGCTCTCGCAGCTGACGGGGGATGAGACGGACGCCGTCGCCGAGCGCGCCTTCGACGTCTTGATTGCGGGATTCACCGCGCCCTGACTGCCTTTCATTCCGCCGCCGGAAATGCGGTCGTGCAAGTGACTGGGCGACGGCTGCACCGCAACCTCCGCGGAGCGGGAAAAGCCGCTTGGCGCCGCCGTTCTCCCGTGTACTCCGGCACGTCATAACTCACCGTCAGTCCGGCCGTCCACGCTCGCCATGCCCATGCGGCGTGTCCGAAATAGGATGTTTTTCCCCAGCGGTGTAGAAACG
The DNA here is from genome assembly GCF_042653885.1 of Streptomyces ovatisporus. Classification (NCBI taxonomy): domain Bacteria; kingdom Bacillati; phylum Actinomycetota; class Actinomycetes; order Kitasatosporales; family Streptomycetaceae; genus Streptomyces; species Streptomyces ovatisporus. The sequence goes on along the minus strand of NZ_JBHSFH010000010.1, from coordinate 99,031 downwards.
GAGATGTGACGGCAATGGCTTCTGGCAGCAAGTGGTGAGCGCGGAGGCGGACGCGCATGCGCGTGCCGTTCTCGCCAAGGCCACCCGGGAGAACTTCCCCGTGGCGCCCAGATTTCTGCCGCGGGAATGGCGCGAGGACCTGATGGCCGTCTACGGCTACGCCCGCCTCGTCGACGACATCGGGGACGGAGACCTCGCTCCCGGCGGCCGTGACGCCCGGTACCTCGGACTCGACCCCGACTGGGGGAGCGACCAGCCCGCAGGCAGACTCGCCATGCTCGACGCGTTCGAAGCCGACCTCCGCCGTCTCTTCGACACCCGCACCACCCCGCCCGGCCACCCGTTGCTGCGCGCGCTCGCCCCCACAGTGCGACGCCGCAATCTCGGGCCCGAGCCCTTTCTGGCGCTCATCGAAGCCAACCGCCAGGACCAGAAGATCCGCCGCTACGCCGACCATGCCGAACTGCTCGCCTACTGCGAACTGTCGGCCAACCCCGTCGGTCACCTCGTGCTGGCCATCACGGGCACCGCCACGCCCGAGCGCCTCCGGTACTCCGACGACGTCTGCTCCGGGCTCCAGATCGTCGAGCACCTGCAGGACGTCGCCGAGGACCTCGGCCGCGACCGCATCTACCTCCCTGCCGAGGACATGGCCCGCTTCCACGTCACGGAGGACGACCTCGCGGCGCCGAGTGCCAGCGCGTCCGTACGCGCACTGCTCGCCGTCGAAGCCGAACGCGCCCGTCTCCTGCTCTCGTCGGGCGACCCCCTCGTGGCCAGCGTCCACGGGCGGCTCAAGCTGCTGCTGGCCGGGTTCACCGGCGGTGGGCGTGCCGTGCTGAGGGCCATCGGCCGCGCCGGTTACGACGTACTGCCAGGACCTCCCCGAGCCACCACGCGCGGTCTGCTGCGCGAGGTGGCCGCAACCTTGCGAAGAGAGGGGTGAGCGGACCGTGGACAGAGCCCGGCCCGTACTGCACGCGCCGCCGGCGGTGGCTGCCGCGTACAGCTACTGCGAGTCCGTCACGGGCCAGCAGGCCCGCAACTTCGCCTACGGCATCCGGCTGCTGCCGACCGGGAAACGACGGGCGATGTCCGCGCTCTACGCGTTCTCGCGGCGCGTCGACGACATCGGCGACGGCCCCCTCGAACGCTCCGTCAAGGAGTCACGGCTGGAGGCGACCCGGCAGCTTCTGGAGAGGATCCGTTCGGACGGCATCGCGGAGGACGACACCGATCCCGTCGCCGTGGCCCTCAGCGACGCGGCGCGCCGCTATCCGCTGCCGCTCGGCGGCCTCGACGAACTGATCGACGGCGTCCTGCTGGACGTACGCGGCACCACCTACGGCAGCTGGGAGGAACTGGAGGTCTACTGCCGTTGCGTGGCCGGAGCGATCGGGCGCCTCTCGCTCGGGGTGTTCGGCACCCTCCCGGGGGTGCGGGACGTGACCCGGGCCTCCGAGTACGCCGACACCCTCGGCCTCGCGCTCCAGCTCACCAACATCCTCAGGGACCTGAGGGAGGACGCCGACCACGGGCGTACGTACCTGCCCGCGGAGGACCTGGAGAAGTTCGGCTGCTCGCCCGACTTCCCCAGCAGGGACGTTCCTTCAGAGGGCGACTTCCGCGGCCTGATGCACCATGAGGTGCAGCGTGCCCGCGCCCTGTTCGGCCACGGCTACCGCCTGCTTCCGCTCCTCGACCGCAGATCGGGTGCGTGCGTCGCCGCCATGGCCGGGATCTACCAGCGTCTCCTGGACCGCATCGCCGCCGACCCGTACGCCGTGCTCCGCCGCCGCGTCTCGCTCCCGAGCAGGCAGAAGGCGTACGTGGCCGTGCGCGGCCTCTCCGGTGTCGACGCGCGGCAGGCCGCACGGCGGAGCGCGCACACATGACGGGAACGGACATGCGGACGACCGCCGGGCACCGCGGCGGCGCGGAGCACCGCCGGGCCGTCGTGATCGGCGGAGGCCTCGCGGGGGCCACGGCTGCGCTGAAGCTGGCGGGCGCCGGTGTGGCGACCACCCTCTTCGAAGCCCGGCCGCGGCTGGGCGGGCTGGCCTTCTCCTTCCGGCGCGACTCACCCGCGGGAGCACTGAGCGTCGACAACGGCCAGCACGTGCACCTGCGCTGCTGCACCGCGTACAACTGGTTCCTGGAACGGATCGGCGCACGTGAACTCGCCCCGCTGCAGCGGCGGTTGGACGTATCCGTACTGGACGCCGCGCATGAGCGGCCCAGGCCGGGACGGCTGCGCCGCGCCGCTCTCCCCGTACCTCTGCACCTGGCCGGAAGCCTTGCCGCCTACCGTCACCTCTCCCCGGCGGAGCGGCTCGCCGCCTGCCGCGCCGCACTCGCGCTGCGGAAGCTGGACCCGGCCGATCCCGCGCTGGACGGCGTCGACTTCGCCACCTGGCTGCACCGACACGGCCAGAGCGAGCGTGCGGTCCAGGCGCTGTGGGACCTCGTCGGCACCGCGACGCTCAACGCCCGGGCACGGGACGCGTCCATGGGGCTGGCGGCAATGGTCTTCAAGACGGGTCTGCTCTCCGAGCCGGGCGCCGCCGACATCGGCCTCTCACGCGTACCGCTCGGCCATCTGCACGACACCCTCACCCGCGCCGCGCTGGACGCCGCAGGCGTCCGGACCGTCACCCAGTCCAGGGCCCGCTCCGTCACCGCCGGGGAGAAGGGCGGCTGGCGCGTGAGCGTCGTACACGGGCAGGCGCCGCCGCTGGACCACGAAGCCGACGCCGTCGTGCTGGCCGTACCGCAGCGCGAGGCCCACGACCTGCTTCCCGACGGGGCGCTGGCGGACCGCAGGCGCCTCCTCGACATCGGAACCGCGCCCATCGTGAACCTGCACGTGATCTACGATCGCCGGGTGCTGCGCCGCCCGTTCTTCGCAGCGCTCGGCTCCCCGCTTCAGTGGATCTTCGACCGCACAGGCCCGTCCGGGATCGACAGCGGTCAGTACCTCGCCGTCTCCCAGTCGGCCGCGCACGAGGAGATCGACCTGCCCGTGGGCGTACTGCGCGAGCGCTGCCTCCCCGAACTCGCACGGATGCTGCCCGCCGCGCGGGGCGCCCGCGTCCGCGATTTCTTCGTGACGCGGGAGCGTACGGCCACGTTCGACCCCTGCCCGGGGGTGGGGCGGCTGCGCCCCGGAGCCCGTACAAGGGCGCCCGGTGTCTGCCTCGCCGGAGCTTGGACCGATACTGGCTGGCCAGCGACCATGGAAGGCGCCGTACGGAGTGGCATGACCGCTGCCCGGGAAGCCCTCGCCGCCATGGGCCGTCCGTACGACAACGAAGCGGTGCCCGGCACCGAAGGAAGGGCGGTGGCATGACCAGCCTCGATGCCACAGGCACCAGGACGAACGGCGAAGACCCCGGAGGAGAGCCCGTGACCACGGCGAACCAGAACACCGTCGTCGACGACACGAGCGTCAGCGCTCTGCTGGAACGCGGGCGCAGGCTCGCGACTCCAGTGCTGCGCGCCGCCGTGGCCCGTCTCGCCCCGCCGATGGACACGGTCGCGGCGTACCACTTCGGGTGGATCGACGCGGCGGGCCGGCCTTCCGACGCGGACGGCGGCAAAGCCGTACGTCCCGCACTGGCCCTGCTCTCGGCGGAAGTCGCGGGCGCAGCCCCGGAGACGGGTCTGCCCGGCGCGGTCGCCGTCGAGCTGGTGCACAACTTCTCGCTGCTGCACGACGACTTGATGGACGGCGACGAGCAGCGCCGTCACCGCGACACGGTGTGGAAGGTGCACGGCCCGGCGCAGGCCGTACTCGTCGGCGACGCCCTCTTCGCCCTCGCCAACGAAATACTGCTGGAGCCTGCCACCGCCGAGGCCGGCCGCGCGACGCGGCGCCTGACGAGGGCCAGCCGCAGGCTCATCGACGGACAGGCGCAGGACATCTCCTACGAGCACCGTGAGCGCGTCACGGTCGAGGAGTGCCTGGAGATGGAAGGCAACAAGACCGGCGCCCTGCTGGCCTGCGCCGTCTCCATCGGCGCGGTGCTGGGCGGCGCCGACGACCGGACAGCCGACGCGCTGGAGTCCTACGGCTACCACCTCGGCCTCGCCTTCCAGGCCGTCGACGACCTGCTGGGCATCTGGGGCGATCCCGAAGCCACCGGCAAGCAGACGTGGAGCGACCTGCGTCAGCGCAAGAAGTCGCTGCCCGTGGTGGCCGCGCTCGCCTCCGCCGAACCCGCAGCCGCCGAGCTGGCGCAGCTGATGGCGGCCGACGCCAAGAAGAGCCAGGCCGAGTTCGAGGACTTCGACGAGGCGGAGTTCGCCGCACGTGCCGCCCTCATCGAGGAGGCCGGAGGCCGCGAATGGACCTCCCAGGAGGCGAAGCGCCAGCACAGCACAGCACTCGCCGCGCTCGAGCCCGTCGACATGCCGGCCCACGTACGCGCGCAGCTGACCGCGCTGGCCGACTTCGTCGTCGTACGCCGGCGATGACAGACCGGCCGTGGTCCTCACGGGCTGCGGCCGGCCGCCACCCGCACAACAACATTCTCCCCGGACGGACCCTTCGGAAGGGAAAGAGATGACAGCGACAACCGACGGCAGCACAGGGGCCGCGGCGGCCCGTCCACTCTCCCCTCCGAAACCGCCTCAGGGGTACGGCGGCGCGGGCGCGGCCCTGCTCTCCGCGGAGTCCGACGCCGGCCCCGCGCGGGGCGACGGCCTGGCGGCGCAGGCGGAACGTGCGGCCCGGCTCGCGGCCGACAACCTCCTCGCCAGGCAGGACGCCCAGGGCTGGTGGAAGGGGGACCTGGAGACCAACGTCACCATGGACGCCGAGGATCTGCTGCTGCGTGAGTTCCTCGGCATCCGGGACCGGCGCACCACCGAAGAGGCCGCCGGGTTCGTCCGCTCCCAGCAGCGCACGGACGGCACCTGGGCGACGTTCCACGGCGGTCCCGGCGACCTCTCCACCACCGTCGAGGCGTACGTCGCACTGCGACTGGCGGGGGACGCCCCCGACGAGCCGCACATGGCCCGTGCCTCCGCCTGGGTACGGGAACGCGGCGGCATCGCCTCCACCCGGATCTTCACGCGGATCTGGCTGGCGCTCTTCGGCTGGTGGCGCTGGGAGGACCTCCCCGAACTGCCGCCGGAGATCATCTACTTCCCGAAGTGGTTCCCCCTCAACATCTACGACTTCGCCTGCTGGGCGCGGCAGACGATCGTGCCGCTCACCGTCGTCTCCGCCAAGCGGCCCGTGCGTGCCCGGCCCTTCCCGCTCGACGAGTTGCACCGCGATCCCTCCCTCCCCGCCCCGCCGCAGCGGATGGCCGCGTGGGCCAGCTGGGACGGTGTCTTCCAGCGCCTGGACCGTGCGATGCACGCGTACCGCAGAGTCGCGTCCGTGCCCCTGCGCAGGGCAGCGCTGAGAAGCGCCGCGCGCTGGATCGTCGAACGCCAGGAGAACGACGGCTGCTGGGGCGGCATCCAGCCCCCCGCCGTCTACTCGCTGATCGCCCTGCACCTCCTCGGATACGACCTGGACCACCCCGTCATGCGGGCCGGGCTGGAGTCCCTGGACCGCTTCACCGTCCGCTACGAAGGCTCATCCGGCGAGGGCGGCGCGTCAGGGGAGGAGACCGGTGCGCGGCGCATGGTGGAGGCGTGCCAGTCACCTGTGTGGGACACGTGCCTCGCCACCATCGCCCTCGCCGACGCCGGACTGCCCCCGGACCACCCCGCGTTGCTCAAGGCGGCCGACTGGATGCTGGGGGAGCAGGTCGTACGGCCGGGGGACTGGTCCGTACGCAGACCCCGACTCCAGCCCGGCGGCTGGGCGTTCGAGTTCCACAACGACAACTACCCGGACACCGACGACACCGCCGAGGTCGTTCTCGCGCTCCGCCGGGTCCGCCACCGGGACCAGGCACGAGTGGACACCGCCGTACGCAGGGCCGTGCGATGGACGCTGGGCATGCAGTCCGGGAACGGCGCCTGGGGTGCCTTCGACGCCGACAACGACAGCCCCTTCCCCAACCGGCTGCCCTTCTGCGACTTCGGCGAAGTCATCGACCCTCCGTCCGCCGACGTCACCGCCCACGTGGTGGAGATGCTCGCCGACGAGGGCCACCGCGACGATCCGCGCGTACGCAGGGGAGTCGAGTGGCTGCTTGCCGAACAGGAGGTCAGCGGCGCCTGGTTCGGCCGCTGGGGCGTCAACTACGTGTACGGCACAGGTGCGGTGGTGCCCGCCCTCGTCGCGGCGGGGCTGCCCGTCGCACACCCGGCGATCCGGCGTGCCGTCGGCTGGCTGGAGAGCGTCCAGAACGAGGACGGCGGCTGGGGTGAGGACCTGCGCTCCTACCTGCCGGAGCGCGAATGGGCCGGTCGCGGCACCTCCACGGCGTCGCAGACCGGCTGGGCGCTGCTGGCGCTGCTCGCGGCGGGGGAGCGGGAGTCCCTGGCCGTCGAGCAGGGAATCAGCTGGCTCGCGCACAACCAGCGGGAGGACGGCTCCTGGGACGAGCCGCACTTCACCGGCACCGGCTTCCCATGGGACTTCTCGATCAACTACCACCTGTACCGCATGGTCTTCCCGCTCACCGCGCTCGGGCGTTATCTGCACGGCTCCGGTGGCGCCGGTCTCGGGCGACAGGACGCCGGATGACGCTCCCGGGCGACCATGGCCCGCTGCTGATCGCATGCGCACTGGGCATCGAACGGCTCGCGCTGCGGCGCTCCGCCGCGGTCGCCCACGGTGCCGCGGGCCCGGTCACGGTGCTGCGTACGGGAATGGGGCCGGAAGCGGCCGGACGGGCAGTGGCGTCCGCCCTGCGCGACGAGCCCGAGGAGGGCGGCACCGCCGTGGTGGCGACGGGCTTCTGCGCGGGCCTCGTCCCCGGCATGCATCCCGGCGATCTCGTCGTGGCCGAGGAGACGAGGGACGCGTCGGGGCGTACGGAGTGCGCCGGGACCGACCGGCTGGCCCAGGCCCTGCGGCAGTACGGGACGGTCCACACCGGGCCCCTCGCGGGGTCCGCACACGTCGTGCGGGGGACCGCACGTGCGGCACTGCACTCGGCGACTGGAGCGGTGGCCGTCGACATGGAGTCGGCCGCCACCCTCCGTACGGCGACGCTCCGAGCCGTGCCCGGGCCGCCCGCGCCCGCGCCTGTGCCCGGAACCGGTGCCGGAGGGGAGGGGGACGGAGTCCGTCCGTCCGTGGCGGCGCTGCGGCGTCCGGTTGCGGCCGTACGGGTGGTGGTCGACGCGCCAGGACATGAACTGATCCGTCTCGGGACACTGCGAGGTGGAATATCTGCATTCCGCGTACTCCGCGGCATTCTGCCCGCATTCCTCGAATGGCACCGATCCTTGCTGCTCCCCTGGAGGTGAGCGAGTCATGGCCATGCCTCTGCGTCAGACCGTCCGAATCGGCAGCTATCTCTTTCAGCAGAAGCTGCGCGGCCGCGAGAAGTTCCCGTTGATCGTGGAGCTGGAGCCACTGTTCGCCTGCAACCTCAAGTGTGAGGGATGCGGAAAGATCCAGCACCCCGCCGGAGTGCTCAAGCAGCGGATGCCGGTGGCACAGGCGGTGGGGGCCGTGATGGAATCCGGCGCCCCGATGGTCTCCATCGCCGGGGGAGAGCCGCTCATGCACCCCCAGATCGGGGAAATCGTCCGGCAGTTGGTGGCGAAGAAGAAATACGTCTTCCTGTGCACCAATGCCATGCTGCTGCGAAAGAAGATGGACGAGTTCACGCCGTCGCGTTATTTCGCCTTCGCCGTGCACATCGACGGGCTCAGGGAACGGCACGACGAATCCGTCGCCAAGGAGGGCGTCTTCGACGAGGCCGTGGAGGCGATGAAGGAAGCCAGACGGCGCGGATTCCGGGTCACCACCAACTCCACCTTCTTCAACACCGACACGCCGCAGACCATCATCGAGGTGCTCGACTACCTCAACGACGAGCTGAAGGTCGACGAGATGATGATCTCGCCCGCCTATGCCTACGAAAAGGCCCCTGACCAGGAGCACTTCCTGGGCGTCGAGCAGACCCGGGAGCTGTTCCGCAAGGCGTTCTCCGGCGGCAACCGGCGCCGCTGGCGGCTCAATCACAGTCCGCTCTTCCTCGACTTCCTCGAAGGCAAGGCCGACTTCCCCTGCACCGCCTGGGCCATTCCCAACTACTCGCTCTTCGGCTGGCAGCGGCCCTGCTATCTCATGAGCGACGGCTACGTGCCCACGTACAAGGAGCTCATCGAGGAGACGGACTGGGAGGCGTACGGCCGGGGCCGCGACGCCCGCTGCGCCAACTGCATGGCGCACTGCGGCTACGAGCCCACCGCCGTGCTGGCCACGATGGGCTCGCTGAAGGAGTCGCTGCGAGCCGCGCGGGAGACCGCACGCGCGTGACCGGCACGGCCCCGTGCGCCGCGGACCACTTCCGCAACCCGAAGAACAGCCGACGAACACGAGAAGAGGGCCGGGGCATTGAGCGACTTCGACCTCAACGCACTTCTGGCGGAGCGCGGAGCCGAACGCTACGAACTGCACACACGACACCTGAACCACCAACTGCCGCGCATGCTGCGCACGATCGGCTTCGACAAGGTCTACGAAAGAGCCGAGGGCGCATTCCTCTACGACGCCGAGGGCCACGAGTACATCGACATGCTCGCCGGCTTCGGCGTGATGGGGCTCGGACGGAACCATCCCGTCGTCCGCCGTGCTCTGCACCAGGCCCTGGACGCACAGCTCGCCGACCTGACCCGCTTCGACTGCCCCCCGCTGCCGGGGCTGCTCGCCGAGAAGCTGCTCAGCCTGGCGCCCGGCATGGAGCGGGTCTTCTTCGGAAACAGCGGAACCGAATCCGTCGAGACGGCGCTGAAGTTCGCCCGCTACGCCACGGGACGGTCCCGGATCCTCTACTGCGACCACGCGTTCCACGGGTTGACGACCGGTTCGCTCTCCGTCAACGGCGAGACGTCCTTCCGCCGCGGGTTCGATCCGCTGCTGCCCGACACCGCGATCCCCCTGGGCGATCTGGACGCCCTGGAGCGGGAGTTGAGGCGCGGTGACGTGGCGGCGCTCATCGTGGAACCCATCCAGGGCAAGGGCGTGCACGCAGCGCCACCCGGATATCTGACCTCGGCCGGTGAACTGCTGCGCCGCCACGGCGCGTTGCTGATCGCTGACGAGGTGCAGACGGGGCTGGGCCGTACCGGCGACTTCTTCGCCTACCAGCACGAGGCCGGCGCCGAGCCCGACCTGGTGTGCGTGGCAAAGGCACTCTCAGGTGGATACGTTCCGGTCGGAGCGACACTCGGCAAGGAATGGATCTTCAAGAAGGTCTACTCGTCGATGGACCGGGTGCAGGTGCACTCGGCCAGCTTCGGCTCCAACGCACAAGCCATGGCCGCCGGTCTGGCCACCCTTCACGTGCTGGAGAGCGAGAACCTGGTCGCGAAGTCGCGGCGCACCGGCGACCTCCTGCGCAGCAGGCTCTCGGCGCTCGTGGGCGACTACGAGATGCTGCACGAGGTACGGGGCCGCGGGCTGATGACCGGCATCGAGTTCGGCAGGCCCAAGTCGCTGTCGCTGCGCGGGCGCTGGTCGATGCTGCAGGCGGCACGCAAGGGACTCTTCGCGCAGATGGTGGTCGTACCGCTGATGCAGCGGCACCGCATCCTCACCCAGGTCTCGGGCGACGAGCTGGAAGTCATCAAGCTGACTCCGCCGCTGGTGATCGGTGAGCCGGAGGCCGAGCGATTCGTGACCGCCTTCAAAGAGATCATGGACGAGGCACACAACGGTGGCGGGCTGCTGTGGGACTTCGGGCGCAACCTCGTCAAGCAGGCGGTCGCCAATCGCTGACCGCCCGCCCTGCCTCAGTCGTCCTCCAGCAGCCGGTCCCGCAGACGTTCACGGGTGGCGGCGCCGAGCCCGAGACCCTCGGAGAGGTACTTCTCGACGCCGCCCCAGGTGTCGTCGATGGTGGTGAGGGCCGCGGCGAGGTAGGTCGGGCGGGCGTCGAAGAGCGGTGAGAGCAGTTCCAGCACCTCGGGCGACATGCCGGCCCGCGACTTCTCGCTCCGGTACATCTTGTAGCGGCGGTGCGGGGAGTTGGACTCCAGGTAGTCGGCCTCGATGGCCTCCTTCTCCACACCGAGGGCCATGAGCGTCACCGCGACCGACAGACCGGCGCGGTCCTTGCCCGCGGCGCAGTGCATGAGGGCGGGCACGCGGCCGTCGGCGAGCTCGTGCAGGATCCGGCTGTGCTCGGCGGTGCGTCCCTTGATGATGGAACGGTACGAATCGATCATCCGGGCTGCGCCCCGACCGTCGGAGAGGACCATGCGCAGCTGGTCGAGCTCGCCGTCGCGGACCATCTTCCAGAACTCGGCGCCGTCCGCGGGGTCGCTGAGGGGGAGGTTCACGTAGCGCACGCCCGGGAGTTCGACATCGGGGCCTTCGAGCGCCTGGTCTGCGGAGTTGCGGAAGTCGTAGACCGTGTGCAGGCCGAGACCGCTGAGGAAGGCCGCGTCCTCGTCCGTCGCATGGGCGAGATGGCCGCTGCGGAAGAGCACCCCGTGGCGCAGCCGGCGCCCGTCGGCCGTCGGCACCCCGCCGAGGTCGCGGAAGTTGCGCACTCCGGTCAGCGTTGGTTCGGCGGACTGCTGGCTCACGGATGCTCCTTCGGTACACGGGTGCTCGCTGGTGCCCGGACGCCGCCGACGATACGACATGTGATCCCGGCTGAAGAGTGTGCGCCCGAAGCAGTCACGTTCTGTGCGCGCAGGGCTACCCGAGGGGTTTCCGGGGTGGTTGCCGGGGGTCGGAAGTGAGCCAAAACGAGGTCGAAATCCGGACGCATTCCGGTGCGCTCAGGGGGAGGCGCCGGGGGCGCGCAAGGGGGCGCATATGCCTGCGTCAGTCCGGCTGCGGGGGCCGGGCATGTCGGCCTTGCCCTGTTGGCCGGGATTCCCTTTCCGGGTCCCGCCGCCGGTTCGGGTCACCGTCAGTGAAGGGCTTTCCTGCATGTGCCGCCGGGGTCGCGGGCGGAGGCCGAAGGGGTCGCCGGCCCCGGCCGGGAGGAGAGACCCGCAGGCCGGGGAGGGGAGGGCGGGGGAGCGTCGGCCGGGAGCGGGTGGCCGGAGCGGCGGCAGAGGGCCGGGTCGGTCGTCCGCCGGCGGTCTCGAAGGGTAACTGCCGCTCCCCGCAAGGCAGTTAGGATCTTGGCCCATGCCCCCTCGGGTGATGTCGATCTTCACTCGTTAGGAGCTGGCGAAGGGTGGCGAATATGTCATCCGCACCCGCGCCAGGTTGCCGAGAGGGCTAGCGTGACCGTAGCGCTGTGAGAGCGAACTGACGCGCGCTGTGATCGTGCTTCGAGGAAGCCCAGACCTCAACTCAACCGAGGAATCCGATGCCTGAACCCCCGAGCCATGCGGTCCAGACAGGAAGGGATATGTCCGGCCCCGCATCTTCCCAGGGGTCCCACCCCGGGAAGGCACCGCTCCCGGTCGCCTCTCCGGAGTCGCAGGGCGTGGCCGCCCAGGGCTCACCCGGGGCGCCGGCGGCGGGGGTCAACGGCTCGCGGCGCCGGCACGGCCGCGCCCCCGCACGTCAGAACCCCAGCGACGCAGCATTCCGGCGGCACCTGGTGCGTCTCGCCGTACTGCCCGCGGGAGTCGTCGCCGTCGCGGGTGCCGCCGTCGTCGCGTACGTGATGAGCGTCGAAGGAGGCGTGGACGCCTCAGGCGCCCCCGCTCCGGACGCCGAGGGCACCGCGGTCTGGAGCGTGCTGGCGGGCACGCTCTTACTCGTGTGCGGCGTCGTCGTCGGCGCCGCCTACGCGGCGACCTCCCAGGCCCGCCGCGTACTCGAACGCCACACCGCGCTGCGCCGCTCCGTGGCGCGGGGCCGTTCCGAGATCCGGTCACTGCTGCTGTGCCTGGAGCAGGGCGACCGCCCGCGCCTCCGCCCGCACCCCGCACTTCCCGAGCCGGACGAGCGTGCCGACGCCGTCGAGTGGCTCGCCCACGAGCTCGAACTCGCCCAGCACTCGGCCGAGTCGGCCGTCGCCGAGGCCGCCGCGGTCGTCCGCAGCAACTCCAGCGGCAACGAGGAGAAGGTCGAGGTGTTCGTCAACCTCGCCCGGCGGCTGCAGTCCCTCGTCCACCGCGAGATCGAACTGCTGGACGATCTGGAGAACCAGGTCGAGGACCCCGATCTGCTCAAGGGGCTCTTCCACGTCGACCACCTCGCCACCCGCATCCGCCGGCACGCGGAGAACCTCGCCGTGCTCGGCGGCGCGGTCTCCCGCCGGCAGTGGAGCCGTCCGGTCACGATGACCGAGGTGCTGCGCTCCGCCATCGCGGAGGTCGAACACTATCCCCGCGTGAAGCTGGTGCCTCCGATCGAGGGCACTCTCCGCGGTCACGCCGTGGCCGACGTCATCCACCTCCTGGCCGAACTCGTGGAGAACGCGACGGTCTTCTCCGCGCCGCACACCCAGGTGCTGCTGCGCGCGCAGCATGTGACGGCCGGCCTGGCCATCGAGGTCGAGGACCGCGGCCTGGGGATGACGGCCTCCGAGCAGAGCCGCATGAACGCCGTGCTCTCCGACCCCGAACGCATCGACGTGGGCGAGCTGTTGCGGGACGGGCGCATCGGACTGTTCGTGGTCTCGGCGCTCGCCCAGCGGCACGGCATCGTCGTCCAGCTGCAGAGCAACATCTACGGCGGCATCCAGGCTGTGCTCGTGCTGCCGCGCGAGGTCCTCGGCGAGGAGTCCGGGAGCGTCGCGCAGCAGAACGGCAACGTCACCGGAGCCGCGGTGCGGACCCCCAACTCCGCTGCTGCGGGCGGCGGTTCGGCGAGCGTGGGGGCCGCGGCGGCCCCCTCCGGCCCGTACGGCCCGGCAGAGGCCGGGTCCAGTGACACGACGGAACTTCCGCGAGTACGAACCGGGACCCCGGAGCACGCACGCGTGCCCGCGCCCGAACAGGGCGGCGGGGTCCCGCCGCAGGGTGCGGCCGGGCAGAACGGTCCGCAGTCCCGGACGCGTCGCGAGTCGCAGCCCCTGCCCCAGCATCAGCCGGCACGCCCCCAGCACCCGTCGCCGTCCGCAGGCCGTTCCGTACCGCCGGCGCCCTCCGCGCAGCCCGGTCCGCAGCCACCCCTGCAGACCCCCGCCCCCGCCCCGGGCCCCGGCCCGTCGCGCGGAGCGAGCAACGGCGAGCGCCCCGAACTCCCCAGGCGCCGCCGCCAGGAGCACCTCGTCCCCGAACTCCGCGAGGCTCCGGCCGCCAGGCACGACGGCGGCGCCGCTGCCGAGTGGGACGAGAGGGCGCAGGGACACGATCCCGGTCTGATGGCCGCGTTCCGGCGCGGCATGAGCCTCGCCGAGGACGCCGGCGGCGACGACGTCCCCCGTCCGGCCGGTTAGGCAGCAGCAGTCGACCTCTGCTTCCGGCACGGGACCCGGCCCGCAGAAGAGGGCCCCCGAAGAGGTCAACGCGCCCGCGGCCCCGCGCACATGGGGCCCGGGCCGCCCTCCACCACGAATGCCTGCGGACAGGACCCCGCTCGGCCCCGTCCCGCCCGCTCTGCGGTACCCGCTCTGAAGGAGAAGAACGCGATCATGGTGAGCGAAGCCCCCATCGGACACACGACAGACCTCTCCTGGCTCCTGACCGGACTCGTGGAGCGCGTGCCCCACACGCGCAGCGCGCTCCTGCTGTCCTCGGACGGCCTGGTGAAGGCCGCACACGGTCTGGACACGGACACCGCCGACCACATGGCGGCACTCTCCTCCGGGCTCTACTCGCTGGCACGCAGCGCCGGTGTGCGGTTCGGGGACGGCGGTGAGGTGCGTCAAGTGGTGGTAGAGCTCGACACTTCGCTGCTCTTCGTCTCGACTGCCGGGCAGGGGGCCTGTCTTGCCGTGCTCGCCGGGCGCGACGCGGACGCCGCGGTCCTCGGGTACGAGATGGCGATGCTCGTCAAGAGCGTCCGGCCGTACCTGGGGACACCGGCGCGGCAGCCGGCCGGTCACTGAGGCGGCCGGATGAGACAGGAACCGTTAGAGGGGCCGTGGCTCGACGACGACGCGGGGCGGCTGGTCCGCCCGTACACCGTGAGCAACGGTCGTACGAAGCCATCGGCCCAATTCGACCTGCTCACCATGGTGATGGCCACCGGGCAGCGCCCGCACAGCTATCTCGGTCCCGACCACAGCCATGTGCTCCAACTGTGCGGCGGACCCGTCTCCGTCGCCGAGATCGCCGCCCAGATCGCCCAGCCCGCAGTGGTCACGAAGGTGCTCCTCTCCGACCTGGTGAACTGCGGAGCGATCACCTCGCGCGCGCCTGGGCGCGCGCCGCTCTCTTCCGACCCTACTGATCGAGAACTGCTGGAGGCGGTGCTGGATGGGCTCCGTAAACGACTCTGAAGTGAGCCGTGCCGATCCGTTCCCGACCGCGCTGAAAATCCTCATCGCCGGGGGCTTCGGTGTCGGCAAGACCACTTTCGTCGGCGCTGTGAGCGAGATCGAGCCGCTCAGCACGGAGGAACTGCTCACGCAGGTCAGCGCCGCAACCGACAGCCTCGAGGGGATCGAGAACAAAGCCACCACGACCGTGGCCATGGACTTCGGGCGCATCACGCTCAGCGCCTCGCACATGCTCTACCTCTTCGGCACGCCGGGCCAGGAGCGGTTCTGGTTCATGTGGAACGAACTGTCCGAGGGCGCGCTGGGCGCGGTGGTGCTCGCGGACACCCGGCGGCTCGAACACTGCTTCGCCGCCGTGGACTTCTTCGAGCGGCGCGGCATCACGTTCATCGTCGCGGTCAACGAGTTCGACAACTCCTACCACTACGAGCCGGACGAGGTTCGCGCCGCGATCGACCTCAAACCCGACGTGCCGGTGGTGCTCTGCGATGCCAGGCAGGCCAGCTCCGCCACACAGGTTCTCGTCACACTCGTCCAGCATCTTCTCAACACAGGGAGCTCCCATGGCACCGACGCCCTATGACCCGACCAGTCACCTCCTGCTCACGCCCGAGGACGCGGAGGCCCCCAACAGGGTCGTGCGGCTGCGGGAGTTGGGCCTCGGTGAGGCCCCGGTGCCGGAGTTCGACGACTTCGCGCGCCATCTGGCGCGGGTGACCGGTGCCCCTTATGCCATGGTCAACTTCATCGAGGAGGACCACCAGTACTTCGCCGGTCTCTACGCTCCCGGGGCCGACCAGGCCGTGGAACTCGACCCGTCGGCGAGCGCGGGCGGATCGGTCGGCCGTGTCATGGCGCGCGACCACGGCTACTGTCCGCACGTCATCGTGCGGCGCAAGGCGCTGGTCCTGGAGGACGTCTGCGACTATCCGCGCTTCGCGGGGAACCCGGTCGTCGACGAGATAGGCATCCGCTCGTACCTCGGCGCCCCGCTGATCGACCGTACGGGCATGGCCCTGGGCACGGTGTGCGTCGTCGACCAGGAGCCGCGTCCCTGGGGACGGCAGGGGCTGGAGACGATCAAGTCGATGGCCGCGGACCTCGTGGAGCAGATCCACCGGCGGGAGCACCGGAGTTCCTGAGGGTCCGGTCCTGGTCGCGCCGGACCCTCAGGCCGGACCCTCTCCCGGGCCGTCTCCGCTCAGGCGGTGGGTTCGGGCTCGCACCGTACGAGTTCGCTGAGCCGCTGCGACCAGGAGCCCTTCGCCGTGCCGAGTGCGACCTCGCCCAGGCGCAGCCGCTGGATGTCGGACGTTCCGGCCGGGGCGAAGATGTGGTGTGCGTCGCGCAGGTAGCGCTCCACCGGCCGGTCGGTGAACAGGCCGGCGGCGGCGTGGATCTCCATCGCGTCGCGTGCGGAGTCCAGGGCGTACTCGACGTTGACGAGCTTGGCGTTCATCAGTTCGGCGTCGCACTGCTTGCCCTGGTCGAGCAGATGGACGGCGTGGTAGGCCGCGAGCCGGGCGGTCATCAGCCTCGACTGCATCTGGCCCAGCTTGAGCTTGATGGAGCCGAGGTCGGCCAACGGGGCGTCGTAGCGCATGCGTTCACCGCAGAAGGCGGTGGTCTCGTCGAGGATGGCCTGGTGTATGCCGAGGGAGACCGCGGTGAGGTTGGCGCGTCCGTACAGAACGCTGGAGGAGTAGGCCACGGCCAGACCGTCGCCCTCCTCGCCGAGGCGGTTGGCGGCCGGGACCCGGCAGTCCTCGAAGACGAGTTCGCCGAAGCTGAAGCCGTGCAGGCCCATGGCGGGACGCTGCCGGCCGAGGGAGAAGCCGGGGGTGCCGGTCTCCACGAGGAAGGCGGTGAGGCCCTTCGAGCCGGGGCCGGTGCGTACGACGACGCCGTGCAGGTCTCCGACGTGGCTGTTGCCGACGTAGACCTTGCGGCCGTTGAGGACGTAGTCGTCCCCGTCGCGCACGGCGGAGGACGTCATGCCGAGGACGTGACCGCCGGACTCGTGCTCCGTCACGGCGATGGTCGGGAGGCATTCGCCGGAGGCAATTGCCGGTAACCAGGTCTTCTTTTGCTCTTCGTTGCCGAAGTGAAGGATCTTCGCGACGCCGAGCTGGGAGGCCTGCACCATGGCGCCCATCGCGCCGCTCACTCTGGAGAGTTCCTCGATCACCACTGTCTTGCCGAGGTGACCCACGCCCATGCCGCCGTAGCCCGGGGGTACTGTGGCGGCGATCCAGCCCTGCCGGGCGATGAGGCGGGAGAGGTCGACGGAGGCGGTTCTTGCGGCCTCCATCTCCGCTATCCGGGGTGTGACCTCTCGATTCGCGAACTCCCGGACCGCCGTGCGTAAACGCTCATGGCGTTGGTCCGTGAAGTAGCGTTCCATGACGAGCCCTTCTTGGCGGTTGGCTCCGCGTCCGGTTGGGCGGAGGAGTGGTGTCGGTCGGTATCCCGCCCCTGGCATAGGCCGACCGCAATATCGTCCATTGTCGAGCAGCCCGTTCAAGATCGATTCAGGGGTTTGGCTGAAAGCCTCCTCTTGCAATCGCTACGGGAGTCAGCAGTGCCGTGGTGCGGTGCCACCGGCCTGCCGGGCGCCGGCAGATGCACCAGCAGCATTACCCACTGGCATAGCACCACCACGGCTCGGAGTCAGCAGTTCCGGGCGATTGGCGGCAAGTTGACAGGGGGCGCTCCAAAAGGTGGTTCTGTGAGCCGGTCGGCAAAGGTTGAACTGCGTACCGTTTTGAGCAGGGCTCATACCGTTACGTCCCACTCGTCGGGTGGCGCGGGCGCGCCCTTCGGTGGCGCAAAAGGCACGGAGTGCGACAACTGCCCCCCGCGCACGGCTGGATGGCGCGCGCGGGGAGCGCGCCCGGCTCGCGCCTCCTGCGGACGGCGGACATCCGGCTGCTTCTGCGCTCTCTGCGTCGCGGTCACGCGGAAGCTGGCTTGATCTGACCGGGAAGCACGCAGGGAAGAAGCAGCCCCGGCGGGCCCGCCGCCCGCCCGGCGCCTCCTTCACGCTGTCAGCACCGCCCAGTACGGTTGCCGTCTGCGAGCGAGGGACGAGCCGAGGAGGCGGACACCGTGGGCGGCGTACGGCAGGACCACACGACGGCGGCGGACGGCACACAGATCGCCACCTACACCTGGCTCCCGGACGACGCGGAGGGTGCGGGAGCCGTACCCCGGGCCCTCGTCCAGATCGCGCACGGCGCAGCCGAACACGCCCAGCGCTACGACCGGTTCGCCCGTTTCCTCTGCCGCTTCGGCTACACGGTGGTCGCCACCGACCACCGCGGCCACGGTGCCACTGCTGCCGGGACCGGCGGCTTCGGCGCAGTCGGGGCGAGCGGCTGGCGCGCCACCGTCGAGGACCTCAAGACGGTGGGCGACCGCGTGCGCGCCGAACTCCCCGACAGCACGCCCTTCGTGCTCCTCGGCCACAGCATGGGCTCACAGCTCGCCCGTGACTACGCGCAGGAGTACGGGCAGGAGCTGGCCGGGCTGCTGCTCTCCGGCACCTTCCGCTCCCTCCCCGGCTGCGAGACCGAGACCGCTGTCCGTCAGCTGGAGGGCGAGATCGAGAAGGGCGGCAGGGACGCCCCCTCGGACTTCGTCCCGGACCTCTTCAGCTCCTTCAACGACCCCTACACGCACCGCACCGGCTTCGAATGGCTCTCCCGCGACGAGGACGAGGTGGACGTCTACGTGGCGGACGAGCGCTGCGGCTTCCCCTTCAGCGCCGGCCTCTCGCTGGACTGGGTGCTCGGCAGCCGGAAGATCAACGACCCGGAGCAGCTCGGCCGCATCCCCCGCGACCTCCCGCTCCACATCGCCGTCGGCGACCAGGACCCCTGCAACCAGGGCATGACGCTGGTCTACGAGATGCTGGAGGACTTCCGCTACGTGGGGCTGACGGAGCTGAGCTGGAACGCCTACGCGGGTGCGCGCCACGAGATTCTCAACGAGACCAACAGGAGCGAGGTCCATACCGACCTGCTGCAGTGGCTCAACGATCACGTGTGAACGGCACGTGGAAGTGAGGTGGAGCATGAAGAGCACGGACGGCGGAGGGAGTTCGCCGAGCGACGGCGCCGGGGGCAGATCCGTGGTCACCGCCGAGGACGTACGGGCGGTGGCGCTGGGCATGCCGGAGACGACGGAGAAACTCGCCTGGGGGCAGCCGACGTTCCGCGTGGCCGGGAAGATGTTCGCCTCGCTGGGCGACGACGACACCACCATCGGGGTGAAGTGCCCCAAGGAGGAGCGGGACGAACTGATCGCCGCCGAACCGGAGAAGTTCTTCATCAAGCGTGGGCACGACGACAACTACAACTTCGTGCGTGTGCGGCTCTCGGCGCTGGACGACACCGCCGAACTGCGCGACGTCCTGCTCGACTCGTGGCGTCAGGCGGCGCCCAGGCGGCTCACGGAGTGACGGCGAAGCCCTGCACGAACGTCGATGCCGGGCCCGGGCGTGCGTAGTACCAGCCCTGTGCCGTGTCGCAGCCCATGTCCCGCAGCTGTGCCGCCTGATGCTCCGTCTCCACGCCTTCGACGGTCACGGCCAGCCCCAGTGCGTGAGCGAGCGTCACGATGCCCTCGACGAACGTCACGTCGACCGGGTCCGCGGGATGCTGCTGGAGCCCCTGCGTGAACGAGCGGTCCAGCTTCAGGGTGGTGGCGGGCAGCCGCCGGAGATTCGCGAGGTTCGAGTAGCCGGTGCCGAAGTCGTCGAGGGCGATCTCGACGCCGAGCTCGGCCAGTTGACGCAGCGGCTTCAGCTCGTCCTCGTCGGCGCCGATCAGGGCGCTCTCCGTGACCTCCAGACACAGCGAGGACGGCGGCATCCCCGCGGCCTCCAGCACGGCGATCGTGTCCGGCACCAGGTCGGGGTGGTGCAGTTGGCGGGGCGAGAGATTGACGTTCACCCGCAGCGGCGGCTCGGCGAGTTCACCGCGCCCCTTGCCGTTCTTCTTGCCCCTCCCGCTCCCGTTGCTCTGGCTGCGCTCCTCGTGCCAGGCGCACGCCTGCCGCACGGCCTGCTCCATCACCCACCGGCCCAACGGCACGATGAGGCCCGTGTGTTCGGCGAGGGGGATGAACCGGTCCGGGCCGAGCCGGCCGTGCACCGGGTGTTTCCAGCGCACCAGCGCCTCGGCGCCGTCGACGTGCCCGTCGCTCATCCGGATGAGGGGCTGGTACTCCAGGAAGAACTCGTCCCGCTCCAGCGCCGCGGGCAGCCGCGTGGTGAGGCTGTGCCGGTCTATGGCCCGGGCGTCGGAGTCGGGGTCGGCGAGCTCGTAGCGGCTGCCGCCCGCGTCCTTGGCCCGGTACATGGTGATGTCGGCGCTGCGCATGACCTCTTCGGGCCGCAGCTCCCCGCTCGGTCCCTCCACGATGCCGATGCTCGCCCGTACGGACAGTTCGCGGCCGTCTATGCGGATGGGGGTCGCGAGCGCGGCCAGCACCTGCCTGGCGAGCTCCGTGACGTCTTCCGGACCCGAAGGGTCGGTGCACAGGGCCGCGAACTCGTCACCGCCGATCCGGGCCACGAGGTGGCCGGAGCCCGCGGTGCACGACTGGAGCCGCTCGGCCACCGCGATCAGCAGCTGGTCGCCCACCGCGTGTCCGAGGCTGTCGTTGACGGCCTTGAAGCCGTCGATGTCGAGATAGCACAGCCCGAAGCGCTTCACGCCGCTGCTCGCCGAGAGCAGCCGGTCCAGCCGCTCGGCGAACAGGGTGCGGTTGGGCAGACCCGTCAGCTCGTCGTGCGTCGCCTCGTAGCGCAGCCGCAGATGGAGCAGCCGGCGCTCGGTGATGTCCTCCAACAAGGCCAGCTGATAACGGGGTTCACCGTCGGCGTCCCGCAGCAGGGACACCGTCAGGTTGGTCCACAGCACGGTGCCGTCCGGCCGGTGGAAGGGCTTCTCGACCCGGAAGTGGTCCCGTTCGCCGCGCACCAGCTGACGGTGCATCCGCCACACGTCGGGGGCGTCGTCGGGGTGCACCCATTCGTTGACGTTCCGTCTGCGCATCTCCTCCTCGGAACGGTTGAACATCCGGGCGATGGCGCCGTTGGCGTCGCGGATGCGGCCGTCCATGTCGGCGATGCTGATGCCGATCGTGGCGTCCTTGAAGACGGCGCGGAACCGGGTCTCGCTCGCGTGCAGCGCCTCCTCGACGGCGGTCTGCGCGGCGAGCGCAGCACGGGAGAGCGCCTCCTGCTCTGCGAGAGTGCGGTCGCGCAGGGCTTCGGTGAAGCCGGCCGCCACGGCGTGCTGGAGCCGGGAGCAGCGGGCCCGTGCCTCGTCGACGGGGAGCTCGCTGGTGTCCGGGTCGCGTCCGTACAGGACCAGGTAGGAGTCGACGACGCTGAGGATGGGCGGCAGCGCGTCGGGGCTGGTGCAGTGTCCGGCGACGAGCGCCGCCCCCACCTCGCGGCCTGGGGCGGCGGAGAAGGGGTACGCGTGCAGGGCGTCGCACAGCTTCACGGCCAACGGGTGGAGATAGTCGCCCAGTTCGGCGCGCGTCATCGAGGTCTGCGTAGCGGGGTAGACGGCGCGGCTCCAGATGGTCGCGAAGCGCCGTAGTCCGTCGTTCTCGAGTCCTTCGGACTCGTGCGGGTCGGCAGTCACCCGGCGCTTCCCGCCTTGCGGCCCACCCCGGCGTAACCGCTCAGCAGCACCGGATCGGTCGCCGGTTCGGCGTCCTCTTCGGGGCGCCAGCGGGGCAGGGCCACGAGCCCCGGTTCGACGAGCTCGAAGCCGTCGAAGAACTGCCTGATCTCTGCCTTGGACCGCATGATGAGCGGTGAGCTCGTCCGTCTGTACACGTCGCGCACTCCGGCGCCTCCGTCGAGTTTGCGGCACTCGTCGGCCGAACTGTGGCTCACCACGAGGAGACTGCCCGGTGCGAGAACGTCGGCGATCTCGGCGACGGTCTTGCCGGGCTCGTCCTTGTCCTCGATGAAGTGCAGCAGCGCGACGAGCAACAGGGCCACCGGCCGGCCGAAGTCCAGCAGCCGCTCGGTTTCCGCGCTGTAGAGGATGTCCTGGGGTGAGCGGAAGTCCGCGGAGACGATGTCCGCCTGGTCGTTGCCTTCCAGCACGGCACGGCTGTGGGCCACGGCCACCGGGTCGTTGTCCACGTAGACGATGCGTGAGGCGGGGTGGGCCTTCTGTGCGACCTCGTGGGTGTTGCCGAACGTGGGGATGCCGGAGCCGATGTCGAGGAACTGCGTGATGCCCTCACCGACCGCGAAGTCGATGGCACGCCGAGTGAAGGCACGATTCGCCTGGATGAGTTTCGGCAGGCCCGGCCACGCCTGTATCGCACGCCGTCCTGCTTCGCGGTCCACCTCGAAGTTGTGCGATCCACCCAGGTAGTAGTCGTACATGCGCGACACGCTCGGCACCGTCAGGTCTATGCCCTGCGGGGCCCAGGCAGGACGTTCCATCTGGGTCTCCAGCTCGTTCAGCTCAACGGCGGCTTGCCGTTGGGTCATGAGGCTACTGACAGGTGCCGGGCCGTTGGAAGGAATCGGTAAGTCTGCGACCGGATCTTGTCCGACTGCGCAGTAGTTTCCGGGGCATAGCACCCTGGCAAATCCCCCCTGCCCCCACTGGACCGGCAAGGAGCGGGCGAACTGGGGCACTGTGACCGCCTGTTGGGCTCCGTGATCTCAGCGGCGGCGGCCGAAGGCGTGAACTGGCTTGCCGTCTCCTCCCGTTGGCCTTGGCGAGGCTGCCGAGCCACCACGCGAAGGACGGGTGCCTGGCACCGTAACCCCTCCGGCGCGTCAGTGCTGCGGATTCCGCAGCACGCGTCCGCCCGATCCCTACGGGGCGCTGCCTGCGGATGCCGTTACTCAGGGCGCTGCGGTGGCACCCGGGCGCTGCGCAGACCGCCGCCCGGCTGCGGAAAGCGAACCGGCGTGCCCCCAGGGTGAGGGCGCGGGGACCAGCGGCGGCCCGGAGGAGATCATGAAGTGCTACGACTGCATGAGCCGGCAGCAGAGCACCCCGGCGGTGGCCCTGTGCACACGGTGCGGTGCGGGACTGTGCCTCGACCACGCGCACGTGGCACCGCAGATCGTGCACGAGTCCGCCGGTACGGGGCGGAGCACCCACTCACCCGAAGCACGGCGCTTCACCTGCGGCCTGTGCCACGAGGCCGAGGTCTGAGCGGCGCGGGAGGACACTGGAGAGCGGGGGCGGAGCGCAGGGAAGAACCGGGCGCGAGAGCGAGAAGGGGTGACCCGTCATGACACTTCGCCGACCCGGGCAGTCGTCACAGGCGCATCCCGGCGGGCACCGGGGCCGGACGCATCCCTCCGGGCCACCGGACGCCGGGCACTACGGGCCGTCCGCACAGCCCCGGCAGCCCGGACAGCCCGGACAGCCCGGCTCCGGAACCTCCGGGGCAAGGCGGAGCGCGCCGGCGGGGCGCAGGCCGCGGTCGGGCACCGAACCCGTCACCGCCCGCAGCGCACTGCGGGCCCGTCTGATCCTCGCGAGCATCTTCACGCCCGTGTTTGTGGCGGCGACGGCGCTGTTCTGGTATTGGACGACGCAGACAGGCGCCGGCGAGGCGCCCAGCGCGGGCTCACTGCTGACCCTGACCATCGCCTGCGGGCTCCTCGCCCTGTTCTCCCTCGTCGATCTGCTGGTGGTGCTGCGGCGCAGACGCAGGGAATCCCCGCCGGGGCAGGACCGTCCCGACGGCGGCTTCCCCGGCCGTGGATCCGGGCCGGACGGCACGTGAGGCGGTGCGGCGGTTCCCGCGGACCGAGCGGACGTTTTCGCCGGTCCCCCACGGGTACCGCCGGGTGACATGACTGAGGATGAAGGCCACGATCCGGGGGCGGAACCGGAAGACGAGGGGATCCCCGACCTCGCTGACGGATCTCCCGAGGCGGAGCTGGCGAACGATCCGCAGCGGGAGTCCGTCCCGGGGGACGAGCCGGTGGCCGTCGAAAGCTTCGGCACGACCTTCGCCGAACAGGTCGAGGGCGAGTCGCTGGACGACCGTCTCGCCGAGGAGGAGCCGGACGTCGGAGACGAAGCCGCCGAGGGCCCCGAGGACGAGCAGGCAGGCCAGCTGAGCGACGACCCGCTGTCATGGCGGCCGGCCAACCAGGACACCTTCTCCACCGAATCGCCCGCGCGGGGACTCTCGGGGGAGGAGTCGGCCATGCACATAGCGGAGGACGATCAGCCGGACCTCGGCCTGGAACTGGAGAACGTCGAGGAGGCCGCGGAGGCGCCCGACCCGCGGGCACCCAGGCCCGCGGGTCCTGAACAGGTCGATCTGGACACCGACGAGGATCAGTGAAGGTGCGGGGCGCGGGGTCGGCCGGCGTGCTGTCCGGCGGGTCCGCAGGCCGGAACCTTCAGGCCGGGGCGGATGCCGGGGACGCCTGAGCCCCCGCGGTCGCCGCGTTCACAGACGGACGCCGCGCCCCCGCAGATAGCCGAGGGGGTCGATGTCCGTGCCGTAGCCGGGGCCGGTGCGGATCTCGAAGTGCAGGTGCGGGCCGGTGGCGTTGCCCGTCGAACCCGAACGTCCAAGCCGCTGACCGGAGTTCACCGTCTGTCCGGCACGTACGGATATCGCCGAGAGGTGCCCGTACTGGCTGTACCTGCCGTCGCTGTGGCGCAGCACGACCTGGTACCCGTAGGCGTCCGCCCAGCCGGCCGAGACGACCTTGGCGTTGGCGACGGCCTTGACGGTCGTGCCGGTGGGCACGGCGAAGTCCACTCCCGTGTGGTGCCCGGACGACCAGTTGCTGCCCGATGCGCGGTACGCGGTGCTGGGGCGGGCGCCGCTGACCGGGGCGGAAGCGGCGGGGGAGGGCTTCTTGGCCGGCGCCTGGGCCTTCTTCTTCTCGGCCTTCCGGGCTTCTTCGGCCTTCTCCGCCCTCTCAGCCTTCCGGGCTTCTTCGGCCTTCTCCGCCCTCTCGGCCTTTTCGGCCTTGGCCTTCGCGGCCCGCGCGGCTTCCTCGGCCTTACGGGCTCTCTCCGCCTTCGCCTTCGCGGCCTGCCGGGCTTCCTGCTCGGCCTTCTTCCCGGCTGTGTCCGCTGCCTTGTGCTCCGGTCCCGGCTTCGGCTTCCCCGCGCTCTTCTCCTCGGCCTGGGGCCGGTCCGTACGGCCGGAGGAGTCCAGACGGAGCTGCTGACCGGGCAGGATGAGGTCGGGATCGCCGCCCACCGTGGCGCGGTTGCGCTCGTAGAGGCCGGGCCAGCCGCCCTTCACGTCGTGGTCCTCCGCGATGGAGGAGAGGCTGTCTCCGCCGACGACCTCGTACGTCGTGGCCTTCTTCGAGCGGTCCGCCTTGGCCTGTTCCGCCCGCTCGGCCCGCTGCCTGGCTTCGGCCGCCGCCTTCTCGTCCGCCTCCTCGCCGGACTGCCCGGCAGACTCCGGCGCCGACTGCACAGCCGCTTTCGCTTCCGGTTTCGCTTCCGGTTTCGCAGCGGAGGCGCCGCCTGCCGGGCGCGGCTGCGCACCGTCGCGGGTCAGACCCGCACGCGGCCCGCAGTCGGGCCAGGCGCGTGGCCCCTGCCCGGCTAAGACCTTCTCGGCCACGGCCATCTGCTGGTCCTTGGTCGCCAGGTCGGCGCGCGGGGCGTACGCGGTGCCGCCGTACGCCTGCCAGGTGCTCTGCGAGAACTGGAGGCCGCCGAAGTAACCGTTGCCCGTGTTGATGTCCCACTTGCTGCCGCTCTCGCAGGCCGCGACCTTCTGCCACGTGTCGTCCGGTGCCGCCTGCACCAGCTGCGCCCCGATCAGGGGAATCGCCACACCGGCACCGCCCGCGGTGATCCGCAGCGAGGTGCGGGAGAGGGCACTGGGCCGGTTACGGCGGTGACGTCCGCGAGCGGGCATGGCGGATCCTCCGGTCAAGTGGGCACCCCGTCACGGAAGTTACGGAGCGTCAGAGCGGTTACGGAGCGCGCCCACGATACGTAAGGCGGTGGAAAGGTCACAAGGGGTCACGGCGGGGGCACAGGTGCACGCGGTACGGCGGGGCCGCGGGTGGCGGAAGGCGCGACCCACCGGCAGGTGGCGCGGGCGCGCGCGGACGAGCGGCCTCAGCAGTCACCGCGTGCGACGCGGAGAGCGGCCTCGTCGGCGAAGCTCTCTTCGAGGTAGACCTCGCAGACGAGCCCGCCGTCGCGCGTCCGGTCGTGCTCCAGTTCGTAGAGGCTGAGCTCACTCCCGTCCGCCAGCAGGAAGGCGTGCTCGTAGAGGGAGCACCACACCTGCCACTCCTGGGCGAGCTCCTGCGGCCTGGGCACGGGCAGGATCTGGTGCCCGCAGGCGGTGGCGAGCAGCCGG
This sequence comes from Streptomyces ovatisporus, assembly GCF_042653885.1. Taxonomy (NCBI): domain Bacteria; kingdom Bacillati; phylum Actinomycetota; class Actinomycetes; order Kitasatosporales; family Streptomycetaceae; genus Streptomyces; species Streptomyces ovatisporus. The sequence continues at coordinate 73,223 of NZ_JBHSFH010000010.1, read as the reverse complement.
CGGACGTCCTCGCCGGGGCGGTCGGCGTTCTCGGCGCGCCGCAGCAGCCGGCGGGCGTGGTCGGGGGAGTCGGTACCGGAGTAGGTACGGCGGCCGAAGCGGAAGTCCGCCGGCAGCTGGAGGTCCAGCGGCTGTCCGTACACGGCGCCGCCCGCGTCCCCGTACGTGCCGGTGCCGGCGTCCCCTTCCGCGTCCCCGTCCGGGTCGAATCCGCCCGGGCGGCCGCCGTACCGTCCTCCGGCGGGGGTCTCCCGGGGGGCCTCCTGCACGCGGCGTTCGGAGCGGGCCAGGGAGGCGGGGTCCTCGTACACCTCGTACAGGACGCGATCGCCGTCGACGCTGTCGTACCGGAGCTCCCACAGCGGGAGGAGGGAGCCGTCGCGCAGCAGGAAGACGTGGCGGTAGCTGCTGCAGTGCAGGCTCGGCGCGGGCGACTTCCGCTGCCGCCAGCCGTGCAGCTCGACGTGGCACGCCACGGCGTCCTCGAGACGGCCGAGCACGGCGTCCGATATGTCGAAGGGGTTCAGGGCGCGTGCCATGACCTCTTGCACGTGCACAGCAGGCGTCGGCCCTTCCATGCCCATCGCGGAGCCCCTCCCGGCATGTTCCCCTATGACGATCCCCGCAGGCACACACCGTAGTGGTGAGAGCACGCTCGCGGGAGCGGATTCGATGGAATTCCCGTGCCGGAAGCGGAACTTCCGGTCCGGTGCCCGGTGTAGGGACGCCCCTGCCGGGTACCGCGGAGCGGAGACCCGGGTCATGGCTCGGTCACGGTGCGCCGGTCATGGCACTCAGCGGCCACCAGCAGGAGGAGGGCGCGGCCATGCAGTTCCTCGACCGTCGGGAGGCCGGAAGGGCGCTCGCCGACAAGTTGACCGGACGACAGCGGGAAGGACGTCTGCCCGACCCCGTGGTGCTTGCCCTGCCGCGTGGCGGCGTACCCGTCGCGGACGAGGTCGCCCGGGTGCTCGGCGCACCGCTCGACGTCGTCGTGGCACGCAAGATCGGCGCCCCCTTCCAGCCGGAGCTGGGCGTGGGCGCCGTGGCCGGCGAGGCGCCGCCGCTCTACGATCCGGCGCTGCTAGGGCAGTTGGGACTGACCGAGGACGAACTGCGGCCGATCGCCGAGCGGGAGCAGGCGGAGCTGCGGCGGCGTGAGGACCTCTACCGGCACGGCCGGCCCGCCCTGGAGCTGAAGGGCCGCTCCGCAGTGCTCGTGGACGACGGTGTGGCCACCGGCTCGACCGCTCGTGCCGCACTGCGGGCCGTACGCCGTGCGGGCCCCGCCCGTACGGTCCTGGCCGCTCCGGTGTGCTCGCCCCAGGCGCTGGAACTGCTGTCGGACGACGCCGACGAGATCGTGTGCGTGCACGTACCGGCGGCCTTCGGCTCGGTGGGCTTCTGGTACCAGCAGTTCCCGCAGCTGAGCGACGAGGAGGTCCTGGACATCCTGCACGTCATGGGGTGAGAGCCCCACCGGGCAGCGGGCGGGGGCGTGCAACCCCCGCCCGCTGCCCGGCAGTTGCCGGCGTGCGGTTACGGCCGGAAGACCACCTTCACCGCTCCGTCCGCCTTCTTCTGGAACATCTCGTACGCCTCGGGGGCCTGCGTCAGCGGCAGGTGGTGCGTGGCGAAGTCGTCGACTCCCAGCACGTCCTCGTCCGAGAGCAGCGGCATGATGTCCGGCACCCAGCGCTTGACGTTGGCCTGCCCCATCCGAAGCTGGACCTGTTTGTCGAAGAGGGTGAGCATCGGCAGCGGGTCGGCGGCTCCCCCGTACACCCCGGACACGGAGATCGTCCCGCCGCGGCGCACGATGTCGATGCAGTGCTGGAAGGCGGAGAGCCGGTCGACGCCCGCCTTCGCGACGGCCATCTCGGCGAGCTTCCCCGGCAGCAGGCCGCCCACGGTCTGTGCCACCTTGCCGGCGACGCCACCGTGCGCCTCCATGCCCACGGCGTCGATCACCGCGTCCGTGCCGCGTCCGGAGGTCATCTCCCGTACGGCCTCGCCGATGTCGTCGTGCTCGGTCACGTCGAGGACCTGCGCGCCGCGGGCCCTCACCCGGGCCAGCCGCTCCGGGACCAGGTCGATGCCGATCACCTGACGTGCGCCCTTCTCCAGCGCGATGCGGCACGCCATGTCGCCGATGGGGCCGAGCCCGATCACGGCGAGGGTGCCGTCCTTCGGGACGTCCGCGTACTCCACGGCCTGCCAGGCGGTGGGCAGGACGTCCGAGAGGAAGAGGAAGCGGTCGTCGGAAGGCCCCTCGGGCACCTTGATGGGCCCGTACTGCGCCTGCGGGACCCTCAGGTACTCGGCCTGGGCGCCGGGCACGGAGCCGTAGAGCTTGGTGTAACCGAAGAGCGGGGCGCCCATGTTCTGCTCGCGGACCTGCGTCGTCTCGCACTGGGTCTGCAGACCCTGGCCGCACATGAAGCAGGAGCCGCAGGAGATCTGGAACGGCACCACGACCCTGTCGCCGGGCCTGAGATCGGTGACCTCGCTGCCGACCTCCTCCACGATGCCCATCGGTTCGTGCCCCACGATGTCGCCCGGCGTCATCATGGGGCCGAGGACCTCGTAGAGGTGCAGGTCGGAGCCGCACAGGCCGCTCGAGGTGATCCGCAGTACCGCATCGGTCGGTTCCTGGACGGTGGGGTCGGGCACCTCCGCGACCTGTACGTCCCGCTTTCCCTGCCAGACGACTGCCTTCATGCTCAGCACCTCCGTGTCTGCGCGGTCGGAGGCGGTGGCGGGTACCCCCGCCCCCTCCGCGGGACACGTGTGTACGCGGGGAAACCCACGGTGATCGGGAGTGAGCGGGGCGACGTTGGGAATCACAGCAGGGTCGAACAGTTCGACGGACCTGCGGGGGACGGCCTGTGCGCGCTCACAGGCCGGTACGGGGCCTGCCCGGCCGCGCGCCGGATGACCATGAGGAGCAGCGGTGACCACACTGCCCGTCGGTTACGAGTCCTACTGGATGCTGTCCGCCGCGGCGGCTCCCTATGCACCTCTCGAAGCAGACAGTGAGATCGAGGTGGACGTCGCCGTCGTCGGCGGCGGAGTCGTGGGCCTCTCGGTGGCCTGGGAGCTGGCACGGGCCGGCCGCAGCGTCGCCGTGCTGGAGGCGGACCGTATCGCTGCGGGAGTCACCGGTCACACGACGGGAAAGGTCTCCTCGCTGCACGGCCTCGTCTACGCGCACCTGCGCGACACCCGGGGCGCCGAGGGCGCCCGGCTCTACGCCGAGTCGCAGCAGCAGGCCATCGAGCATCTCTGCGCGGTCACCGAGGAGTTGGGGATCGACTGCGAGCTGGAGCGGGGCCCGGCACACACGTTCGTGGAGTCCGAACACCACGCGGACGAGGTGCGGGCGGAGGCGGAGGCGGCACGTGAGGCCGGTCTCCCGGCCAGCTTCGTCACCCGGACGGGGCTGCCGTTCCCGGTCTGCGCGGCCGTACGCGTCGAGGACCAGGCACAGTTCCATCCGCGCAAGTACCTCCTGGCGCTGGCCGAAGACCTGCAGCGGCACGGCGGCCGCATCTTCGAACGCACCCGCGTCATGGGCCTGGACGAGGGTGAGCCGTGCCGCCTCGTCACCGAGAACGGCGCCGAGGTGCGCGCCCGCGACGTCGTCGTGGCCACCCATTACCCCGTCTTCGACAGGGCGTTGATGTTCTCGCGGCTGGAACCGCGCCGTGAGCTGGTCGTCTCGGCGCTGCTGCCCGCGGAGCAGGACCCCGGCGGCAGCTACCTCACCCCCGAGCGCGGCACCCGCTCCGTACGCACCGCGCCCTACCCCTTCGGCGGCGGGAAGCGGCTGCTGATCGTGACGGGGGAGAAGTTCACCCCGGGCACGAGCGGCCAGGGCTCGGTCGGTGCGGGTTACGAGCGGCTCGCCGCGTGGACGTACGAGCGGTTCCCGGACGCGAGACTCGTGCACCGCTGGGCGACGCAGGACAACGACACCACCGACCGCGTGCCGTACATCGGCCCGTTCCATCCCGCTGCCCAGCACACGTGGGTGGCGACCGGGTTCGGCGGCTGGGGCATGTCCGGCGGCGTGCTCTCGGGCCGGCTGCTCGCCGCGTACATCACCGGGGAGCCGCTGCCGCCCTGGGCGAAGCTGTACGAGCCGCGCAGGCTCAGCCCCCGTGAGGCACCGGCGATGCTGCGCCTGCAGTCGACGGTCGCGGGCCGGTTCGTCGGTGACCGGCTGCGCTCCTCCTACGTCGACTCCGTCGACGAGATCGCTCCGGGTGCGGGCGCGATCGTGCGGATCCGCGGGCGTCGCTGCGCGGTGCACCGCACGCCGGAGGGCGAAGTGCGGGCCCTGTCGCCGCGCTGCACCCATCTGGGGTGCCTGGTGCGCTTCAACGACGCCGAGGGTGCCTGGGAGTGTCCCTGCCACGGGTCCCGCTTCGACACGGAGGGCCGGGTGATCCAGGGGCCGGCGACCCGGCCGCTGGAGCCGCGTGACGACCTGGAGTGACGCTTCTCCGGGGTCCGGGCCGGCCCGGCTGCTCCGGCCGTGCGGCCCGGGGCGGAGGAACGGGACGGAGGAACGGGACGGGCGAGGGCGTGGCGTTCATCTGACAGGGTGAGCCGGGCCCCGCGCGGGACAGATCGGCAGGGCAGGCGGACACCCCGTGCCTAGCATGCGGAATCCCTCATTCCGCGGAGGTGTACCGGCCCATGTCCCCCTTCTCCCGCAACCCGCGCTCCCGTTCCTCCCGCCCGGCCCCGGCAGGCCGCCCTTCCCGGGGCCGGCTCCGGCGGCCTCCGGCGGGCTCCCGGCGCGTGGTCGCGCTCACCGGTGTCCTCTGTGCCGCGCTCACCTGCGGCGCGGCCCTCGCCCCGGGTCCGGCCGGCGGCCGAGGGCCCGCCACCGAGGGCAAGGACCCCGTACGCGACGCGATCTCCGGTCTGCCCGAGTCGGGGCGGCCCGCCGACCGTCCCGGAACCAACATCCTCCTCGTCGGCCTCGACCGGCGGGACGGCATCGACAAGGCCACCAGGAACCGCCTGCACGTCAACGGCCAGCAGTGCGACTGCGCCGACGTGATGATGCTGCTGCACATCTCCGCCGACCGGGACCGCGTCAGCGTGGTGAGCATCCCCCGCGACTCCTACGTGCGGTTCGCCGCGCACCGGGACAAGGGCGACGGCTTCGGCAAGATCAGAGGACGCACCACCCGCCATGCCGGAAAGATCAACAGCGCTCACGCGCACGGCGGGCCCGCCCTGACCGTCCGCACCGTCGAGCAGGCGACGGGAGTCCGCGTCGACCATTACGCGGAGACCGACTTCGTGGGGTTCGAGAAGACGGTCGACCGGCTCAAGGGCGCGGAGGTCTGCACGGACAAGCCGCTCCAGGACAAGAACTCCGGCCTGAAGCTGGCGAAGGGCACACACATCCTGGACGGCAACAGGACGCTGCGGTACGTGCGGGCCCGCCACCTCGACCCGCCCGGGGACCTCGCCCGGGTGCGCCGCCAGCAGCACGTGCTGGGCGAGTTGATGCGCACGCTCGCCGGCGACCGTTTCGCCGGTGACCCGGTGGAGCTGATCCGTGCCGCGAACTCACTGCGGCAGGCGGTGCGTACGGACAGCACCCTGACCGTGGGGCGGCTCGCCGGCTTCGCCCGCGACATGCGTGGACTGGACGCCGAACAGACCGAGTTCGCGACCGTGCCCATCGGCGATTTCGACCACAGGGCGCCCGTCTGGGGCTCCTCGCTCCGATGGGACGGGCCGCGGGCGCGGGCGCTCTTCGCCGACCTGCGGGCGGACCGGCCGATCACGGGCAACCCGGCCACGGGGGCGAAGCCGGGCAGCACGCCCGTCCCGTACGCCCCCGAGACTGTCAAGGTCCGGGTCGAGGGGAGCGGTGAGGCTGCCGCACGCATGGCGCAGGATCTGCGTGACAACGGCTTCCCCGTCGTGGAGAGGAAGACGGACGGGAAGGCCGGCTCCCGAAAGGGCCGCACCGAGATCACCTACGACCCGTACTGGCAGCGCAAGGCGAGCACGATCGCGGCCGCCCTGCCGGGGGCGGTGCTGCGGCCCGTACCGGTGCGGGGGGACAAGCACGAGGAGATCTTCACCGTGCGCGTCGGCACGGAGGAAACAGCCGTCGCCGACGTCGACTTCGACCGCAGCGTCGTGGAGGGCGGACCGCTGAAGGGCGACGCGCTCGAC
>NZ_JBHSFH010000010.1:0-66927 GCF_042653885.1 Streptomyces ovatisporus | reverse complement strand
AGGGCGATCCTCCGCCTGGCATCTGGACGCACCGGACGCCGCTCGCCGACCCACGAAGATCCAAACGACGCACCCTGGGCCCCGCCCGACCGGACGACGGACCCCGGCACCCCTGTGCGGCGGAGGTGCCGGGGTCCGGCGCGGGAGGCGGCGGGCCCGACCGGGTTCAGAACCAGTCCGGCTCGGTCTCCAGAGTGATGGTGTCGAGCGATTCGAGCAGGTCGAACTGAGGGCCGGTGCGGGGCAGTTCGTGACGGAAGAAGTAGCGCGCCGCCTGGCGCTTGCCCTTGCGGAACGCGTCGTCGTGGCCCTGTGCGGCCAGGTACTGGCCGAGCCATATCCACGCGACGACGGTGTGGCCCACCGCCTCCAGATAGACGGTGGCGTTGGCCAGGGCGACGGCCGGGTCGCCCGTGCCCCACAGTCGCGCCGTCACCTTCGCGGCCCGCTCCCACGACTCCCGCAGAGCGGTGGCGAGTTCAGCCGCCTCACCACCCGAGGCCAGCGCCCGCTCGACCGTCGCGCCGATCGTCTCGCCGAGTGCGACGAGCCCCGCTCCGCCGTCCATGACGGCCTTGCGGCCCAGCAGGTCGAGTGCCTGGATGCCGTGTGTGCCCTCGTGGATGGGGTTGAGACGGTTGTCCCGGTAGTGCTGCTCGACGTCGTACTCACGGGTGTACCCGTAGCCGCCGTGCACCTGGATGGCGAGGCTGTTGGCCTCCAGACACCACTGCGAGGGCCAGCTCTTGGCGACGGGGGTCAGGACGTCCAGCAGCAGCCGTGCGTGTGCCCGCTCCTCCTCCCGCTCCGCCGTCTGCTGCTCGTCGACGAGCCGTGAGCAGTACAGCAGCAGTGCGAGCGCGCCCTCGACGTACGACTTCTGCGCGAGCAACATCCGCCGCACGTCGGCGTGTTCGATGATGGGGACCTGCGGTGCCGTGGCGTCCTTGGCCGCGACCGGACGTCCCTGGGGGCGCTCGCGGGCGTACTCCAGCGACTTGAGGTATCCGGTGTAGCCCAGGGCCATCGCTCCCGCGCCGACGCCGATGCGCGCGCCGTTCATCATGTGGAACATGTACGCCAGCCCGCGGTGCGCTTCGCCGACGAGGTGGCCGACGGCACCCGCCCGGCCGCCCGGACTGTGCGCCCCCTCCCCGAAGTTGAGCAGGGCGTTGGTCGTACCGCGGTAGCCCATCTTGTGGTTGAGCCCCGCCGTCACGACGTCGTTGCGTTCGCCGACGGCGCCGTCCGGGCCGACCAGGTGCTTCGGCACGACGAACAGCGAGAGGCCCTTGACGCCCGGCGGGCCACCGGGGATCCGGGCCAGCACCAAGTGGACGATGTTCTCCGCGAGTTCGTGGTCACCGGCCGAGATCCACATCTTGCTCCCGAACAGCCGGTAGGTGCCGTCCGGCTGGACCTCCGCCCGGGTGGCGACGTCGGCGAGGGAGGAGCCTGCCTGCGGCTCGGAGAGGCACATGGTGCCGAAGAAGCGCCCGGCGAGCATCGGGCGTACGTAGGTGTCGATCTGCTCCGACGTGCCGTGGGCGCACAGCAGCCGGGCGTTCCCGAGGGTGAGGAAGACGTACGACGAGGTGCCGACGTTGGCTGCCTGGAACCAGCTGAAGCATGCGGTGGTCAGCAGCTGCGGCAGCTGCATGCCGCCGAGCTCCTCGTCCATGGGCGCGGCCAGCAGGTCGGCCTTGGTGAAGGCGTCCAGCGCCTCCTTGGCCTCCGGGACGGTGTGCACGCGCTCGCCGTCGAAGCGCGGCTCCTCCCGGTCGTTCTTCTTGTTGTGCGGGGCGAAGTGGCGGGTGGCGATCTGCTCGCTGAGGTCGAGCACGGCGTCGAACGTCTCACGGGAGTGCTCCGCGAAGCGTGGCCTGCGGGTCAGCTCCTCCGCGTCGAGCCACTCGTAGAGCAGGAAGTCCAGGTCGCGGCGGGAGAGGAGGAGCGAGGGTGTGGCCATGGCGAGTCCGATCCCGGTCGGCGGCGTGACAGAAGCCTATCTAAGCGCTTGCTTATCGTGCGTCGGTGTGCCTGTGCCTGTCAACGCCGGACCGCCGGCCGGTCCTGTGGCGGGACGGAGGCGACGACGGCCGCGGGACGCCGTGGAGGTGCTCAGGGTTTGCGGGCGACGCCGACGTAGCCGGGGATCTCCGTGTCGCCGAACCGCGGGGTCTCCGGGCCGGGGCGCCAGCGGTGGGGGACGACGAGGCCGGGCTCCAGCAGCTCCAGGCCGTCGAAGAAGCGGGCCACCTCACTGCGCGTGCGGGGGCGCAGCGGCGAGCCGCTCTCCGCGTATGTCTGGAGCGCGACCGCGGCACCCTCGGCCCGTGCGGCGTCGACGAAGTCCGCGGTGGTGTGGGTGAGCACGAGGTAGCTGCCCGCGGGCAAGGCGCCCAGCAGCGTACGGACGATGTCCCAGGGCCGGTGCTCGTCGCCGATGAAATGGAAGACGGCGTTCACCGAGAGGGCGACGGGGCGACCCAGGTCGATCGTGTCGCTCAGCTCGGGGGCGTCCAGGATGCTCACCGGGTCGGTGACATCCGCGTGGATGTACGCCGTGCCGCTCTCGGGCGCCCCGCGCAGCAGCTCGCGGCCGTGCCGGAGTACGAGCGGGTCGCTGTCGCTGTAGAGGACCTTCGCGTCCGGTGCCACGGACTGGGCGACCTGGTGCAGATTGGGCTCGGTCGGGATGCCGGAGCCGACGTCGAGGAACTGCCGTACGCCGCAGGCACCCGCCAGCCAGCGCGTGGCCCGCGTCATGAAGTCGCGGTTGGCGCGTGCGGCCGGCCATACGACCGGCATGGCGGCGGCGACCGCCTCGGCCGCCCTGGCGTCGGCCTCGAAGTGGTTGCGGCCGCCCAGGTAGTAGTCGTACATCCGGGCGGGGTGCGCTCTGTCGGTCTCGATCTGGGGTGCCTGACCCTGTCCAGCCAACGGTGTCTCCGTTCCGGTTCCGGTCGCTCCCGGTTCTCCCGGGGTCACGAGAGCAGAAAGTCGGCCTCACCGCGCTTCGCGCCTCGTATGAACGTGTCGATCTCGTCCGGGGCGTAGATCAGCGCCGGCCCGTCCGGGTCCGTGGACTGCCGCAGGGCGACGCGGCCGTCGGCGAGCTGCATCACCTCCAGGCAGTTGCCCCCGTTCGGGCCGCTCCAGGGCTTGTGCCAGCCTTCGCCGCCGAGTTCGCTGGCGGGCATGCCGTTGTAGATGCGGCTCATCGGTTGCGACCCATCTGTCAGAACTCCTTGCGGATCTCACCGAGAAGACGCTCGGTGCGCGTTGCGGGGGCGGCCTGTGCGCCCATACGGTCCAGTGCCTCCAGGTAGACGGCGGTGTCCGGACGCTGATCGTGGTAGACGGCGCCGCTCAGGCTCTCGATGTAGACGATGTCGGGCAGCTCGGCGATGTCGAAGCGGAAGAGCTGGAACGGCCCGAACATGGCCGGGTGGGGGCCGGCGGTGAACGGTATGACCTGCACCGTCACGTTCGGCATGGCCGTGGCTTCGACGAGCCGGTCGATCTGGCCGCGCATGACGTCGGGTGTGCCGACGTGGCGGCGTACCACCTGCTCCTCCAGCACCACCCACAGGCGAGGTCCGTCGGGCCTGCGCAGCAGCTCCTGCCGCTGCATGCGCAGAGCGACGCGGCGGCTCAGTTCCTCCTCGCTCGCGTTGGGGAAGCCGGTGCTCAGCAGGGCCCGCGCGTACTGCTGCGTCTGCAGCAGGCCCGGTACGCAGTGGGGCTCGTAGGAGCGGATGAGGCTGGCCTCGCCCTCCAGGCTCACGTAGAGGCTGAACCAGGAGGGGAGCACGTCGCGGAAGCTCTGCCACCAGCCGGCCCTGTTGGCCTCGTCCACGAGGGAGAGGAACGCGGAGATCTCCGTCTCGGGGACGCCGTAGGTCTTGAGGAGCTTCTCCACGTACGGCGGCTTCAGGCCGACCTCGGCCTTCTCCATGCGACGGACCGTGGTCGAGTTGACACTCAGAGCGGCGGCGGCCTCGGCGAAGGAGCAGTCGGCCCGCTCCCGGAGGTCCCTCAGACGCAGGCCGAGAACCATCTGACCCACTGTCGGCGCGGTGCGGCCGTCGGCCACGAAGCCTCCCCTTCAACGGACTTGTCGCGCTAGAAGTGTGCCACGCACTCTGTGCACCGGCCACAGTGCGCGGCCTATTCTGCAATTCGCAGATCGCCCCTTGCCAACTGTTACAAGCGCGGAGCATAGTGAGCACGTGACCCAGCTCATGACGTCCGGCGTGCTGCCTCTGCGTCCCCCCGCCTCCAGAGGCTGACGGAAGGCTCGCACCGTGGCTCTCTCCCGTCCCGCCATACCCCTGCCGCCACCCGCACGGGGCGGAAGTGTCGTGGACGTGCGCCGGGAAGGCTTCGAGCTTCCGGCGCACGCGACTGCTGTCGCGGCTGCGCGGGAGAGGGTGTGGGGCCAGCTGTGCAGCTGGGGCGTCCCCGAGGACCTCGGTCGCACGGCGCAGCTGGTGGTCTCCGAGTTCTTCACCAACGCCGTGGTGCACACCGACAGTTGCCGCATCCGCTGCCGGCTTCAGGTGTGTTCGGAGCTGCTCCGCATAGAGGTGTGCGACGAGGGCGGCGACTGTTCGGAGGTCGCGCCCCGCCAGGCCGCGGCGGAGGACGTCGACGGGCGGGGCCTGCAGCTCGTCGGCGCCGTCGCCGAGAGGTGGGGTGTGCGGGCCGACGTGCAGCAGCAAGGGCGCGTGGTCTGGGCGGAGTTGAGGCTCACCGTACGCTGACGCGCCCGGAGGGCGGCCTTCCTCGCCTCCGCTGTGCAGACCAGGCGAGGCTCTTGCGAATTTCCTTTCCCTACCGGGCAGTTGCGGTGATGCACGTCTCGTCACCGTGCGATGCTTCGCCGTAACGAGACGTGCACGCAACGGGACGCGTGCACAGCGGAGAACGGTGAGGCACGCATGCGCGAAGAGGAAGCCGCAGCGGGGCGGGGAGTGGACGTCAACACCCCCAGTGTGGCGCGGATGTACGACTACTACCTGGGCGGCAAGGACAACTACGAGGTCGACCGGCAGGCCGTGGCCGAACTCGACAAGGTCGTGCCGAGCACCAGGCCGCTGGCCGTCAACAACCGCCGTTTCCTCCAGCGGGCCGTCCGTGCGCTGGCACAGGACTACGGCGTGCGGCAGTTCCTCGACCACGGCTCAGGTCTGCCCACGCAGGACAACGTCCACCAGGTCGCACAGCGCGTCGACCCCGAGGCCCGCGCCGTCTACGTCGACAACGATCCGATCGTGCTCGCCCACGGCCGTGCGCTGCTCCAGGAGGACGAGAGGACGACGGTCATACAGGCGGACCTGCGGGAGACCGACGCCATCTTCGACCACCCCGAAGTCAAACGCCTGATCGACCTCTCGCAGCCGGTGGGCGCCCTCTTCGTCTCGGTGATGCACTGCATCCCCGACTCCTCCGACCCGGCAGGTGTGCTGCGCCGCGTCATCGACAGGCTCCCCTCCGGGAGCTTCCTGGTGATCAATCAGCTCGTGAGCGAGGACAAGGCAACCCGGGATTTCGTCACGGAGTTCATGGCGGAGACCACCCACGACCGCTGGGGTCGGGTGCGTCAGGCGCACGAGGTCGAGCGCTACTTCGAGGGGCTCGAGGTGCTGGAGCCCGGCCTGGGCGAGATCAACGACTGGCGGCCGGACTCCGACCTCGGGCCGAAGCAGGCGACGAAGGAGTGGTACGAGTTCGGGGGCGTCGCGCGCAAGCCGTGACGCCCGGGCCGCAGGCCGTGACTTCCGGACGCGGCACACCGGACGACCGGGTGGCCGGCTCCCGTCGGGGGCCGGCCACCCGGGTGTGCGGCAGCGGTGCGCCGAGGCGGGCGGTGTCGTTCAGCCGCTCTGCTTCTCGTGCCTGCTCAGCAGCCGTTCGAGGAACTCCACCGTCATGGCGGGCGGTTCGGCCGTCGCGCACAGGCGGTCCATGACCACCATGTAGTTCTCGACCTCTTCTCGCTTCTCCAAGTAGAGGGAGGAGGTGAGCTGTTCCAGGTAGACGATGTCGGGCAGGTCCGGCTCCTGGAAGCGGAGTATGGTCACCGGCCCGCCGGCGGCGGCGAGACCCCCGATGGCGAACGGCGCGATCTGAAGTGTGATGTTGGGCTGTTCGGCCGCCCACAGCAGCCGCTTGATCTGCTGCCTCATCACCGCGGGCCCGCCCAGCGGACGCTGCAGCGCGGCCTCGTCGACGACCGCCCACAGCTTGGGGCCGTGCGGTCCGGTGAGGATCGCCTGCCGGTCCGACCGCAGCCCGACGCGGCGTTCGATCTCCTCGGTCGACGCACGCGGGTGGCCCAGGCGCATCACTGCCCGGGCATAGTCCTCCGTCTGAAGCAGCCCCGGGATGAACTGCACCTCGTACATGCGGATCACGGACGCCGCTTCCTCCAGGCCGATCAGCCTGTCGAACCACGGCGACATGACGTCGCTGTACTTCTGCCACCAGCCCGGGTTGCCGGACTGGCGCGCCAGAACCAGGTACTCCTCGCGCTCCTCCGCGTCGGTGACCCCGTACAGCGACAGCAGGTCGGCGACGTCCCGCTCCTTGCATCCGACCCGGCCCAGCTCCAGCCGGCTGATCTTGGCGTGCGAGCCGCGGATGGCGTCACCGGCCGCCTCACGGGTGATGCCGCGCTGCTCGCGGAGCCTGCGCAGCTGCGTTCCGAGCACGATGCGCAGAATCGTCGGTCCACCGCGCGGGTGGTCGAGGATCCGCCTCACTGACGAATCATCTTCCTGCTGAGCTGGCATCAGGTCTGTCCTTGCTCCCATGAGTGACGAGTCCGGCGCCCAGTGTCCCACTCGGTGAACTGGCCGTACAGTCATGCTCGTTGCACATACCCCCGCCATTTGCCAATGGCGTGCCGGTTCCCGTTCCGGCCGGGGTCGCACGCGCTCCCCGGTCGAGGAGCGGGCACATGCGGCTGTTCTCCCGCGTGCCGCAGATCACTCCGACGCGGCGAGCAAGTCGTCGAAGTCGCCGTCCTTGGCGCCCTGTACGAACGCGGCCATCTCCGCCGGCGTGTAGATCAGCGCCGGGCCGGAGGGGTGGCGCGAGTTCCGTACGGCCACGCCCCCGTCCGGAAGGCCTGCGAGCTCGACGCAGTTGCCGTTGGGGTTGCTCCGGTTGCTCTTTCGCCAGGTGACGTCCAGCCGGCTGGCCTGGATGCCGTTGTCGGTGTGCATGAGTACCTCTCCGTCGAGTGCGTCTGGCTCACGTTCTGGGGGTGCCGGGCAGCACTGTCTCACAGCCCGACGTTCTTGCAGATGTACTTGCAGATGTACTTGCAGGGGTACGTACAGATGGACAAGAATGACCGTCGCAGCGGTCCTGAGTCCCGAACGTGCCCTGGTGGCACGCGAGTTCGGCTCGATCTGTCCCTCACCCTGGAGCGCCGGTGACCTCATACGGATTCGAACGACCCGCTACTTCCATGCCGGTTGACGAAGACGCAGCGATCGCCGAGCTCGAACAGTGCGACTGGGACGACCCGTTGACCCGGCTGCTGCTGCTCCTGGAGATCGCCGACCGTCCCGCCTGGCTGCGGGAGGTCGCCCGCAACTCGCACCGCGGAACTGCCGCCCAGCGCCGCGCCGGCTGACGCCCGGCCGGGAAGGGGCTTCGGAGGGACCCGGCCCCGCTCCGACGGCGTGAATGAGTGCCCCCGGGACCCCGGCCCCGGTGAGATCGGCGGGCATCGGACGCCGGTGATGCCGTTCGTACGCCTGCGACGGCTGCGATGCCTGCGATGCCCGCACCGCCGCGCGACCGCCGGCCGGACCACATGCCCCGCGGAGCAGCCGCAGCGGTCGTACGCAGGGGCCCGCAATAGTGCGCTTTCGCGCAGCGGGAAAGGCAACCGGGTGAACGGCGGGCGTCGCTCGTTCCCCGGGCACCGGACCGTCTCCCGCGCACCGGAAACGCACCCCGAGGGGGCTCGTCGTCACAGGGCCCCCGAGACCGGACGAACGGGTCCGCGAGCCGGGCCGGGCTCAATTGCGTTCCCGCGTTTGCCGTTGAAGACCTGAGACACCGGCATATCGCGCACACTGGGACGTACGGACGAGCGAGCCGAGGGAGAGCCCCCAGATGAATGACCGCTCCACAGCCCCCGCCGATCAGGCCCGTGTGGTCGTCGGCGTCGACGGATCAGAATCTTCCCTGCGTGCCCTCGACATGGCAGCCGAGGAGGCGGACCGGCGCGGTACCGCCCTGGAGATGCTGTATTCGGCGACCTGGCCCAGGCGATCCCGCGTCCCTGTGACGGAGAGCGACCTCGAAGGCATCCGCGTCGCCGCCGCCGTGGTCCTGGACCAGGCGGGTCAGCGGGCACAGCGGCGGGTACCGGGACTGCGCACCATCCCGAAGGTGCATACGGAGTCGCTCCCCGCCGACGCCCTCGTGGCGGCGAGCCGCACGGCCGCGCTGACCGTCGTGGGCACCCGAGGACACGGCGGTTTCGCCGGGCTGCTCGTCGGGTCGGTCAGTCTGCGGGTCGCCGTGCACACCCGGGGGCCGCTGCTCGTCGTGGGCGACAGCCGCGAGAAGGAGAGCGCCGAGCGGGGGCACGTGCTCGTCGGGCTGAACTCCGAGGCGGACGAGCCCGCGGTGCGCTTCGGTTTCGAGGAGGCGGCCCGCCGCGACGCGTCCCTGCGCGTACTGCACGCGTGGAGCCTGCCGCGCATGCCCGGCAGGCTCCAACTGCCGCCGCGGGAGGCCGAGCAGGCCCGCGAGGCCGCGTCGGAGCTGGTGCGGGGGGCGGTGACCCGGCTGAGCGCCGAGCACCCCGCGGTGTCCGTCAGCGCCGACGAGAAGGGCGGCAGCCCGCCGGCCACCCTGATCGAGGCGAGCCGTTCGGCGGACGTGATGGTTGTCGCCGTGCACCGCAGCATGCGCCGCCGCCTCGGGCTGCAGCTGGGGCCCGTCGCCCATGCGGTCCTGCACCACGCGCACTGCCCGGTCGTGATCGTGCCCCCTCCGGCGAGCTGACGGCCCGGGAGCAGCCCCCCTGGCGCGCGGGGGGCTGCTCCCGGGCGACCTCCATCGGTGCCTTCCGCCGTTTACGTCCACCTCCCCAGCGCACCCGGCAGCACCACAGCACCGCAGCACCCAGCCAGTGGAGGCCGTCATGACACGTTCCGAAGTGCCCTCCGGGGGTCCCGGAGCCGACGAGTACGACGTCATCGTGATCGGGGCGGGCCCGGTGGGGGAGAACGTCGCCGAGCGTGCGCACGCGAGCGGGCTCAGCGCTCTCGTCGTGGAGAACGAGCTGGTCGGTGGCGAATGCTCGTACTGGGCGTGCATGCCGAGCAAAGCGCTGCTCCGCCCCGTCACCGCACTGGCCGACGCCCGCCGTGTCGCGGGCGCCGCCCAGGCGGTCGGCGGGACGCTCGACGCCTCGGCGGTGCTCGAACGGCGTGACGGCTTCACCGGCAACTGGCAGGACAAGGGCCAGGTCGGCTGGCTGGAGTCCGTGGGGCTGGATCTGCTGCGCGGGCGTGCACGGCTGGACGGTCCCCGGCGCGTCGTCGTCGAGACCCACGACGGCACGACGCGGACGCTCACCGCGCGGCACGCCGTCGCCGTCTGCACCGGCAGCCGTGCCGCCCTTCCGGGCATCCCGGGCATCGAGGACGCACGGCCCTGGACGAGCCGCGATGCGACCTCCGCGAAGGAGGTTCCGGGACGGCTGGCCGTCGTGGGCGGGGGAGTGGTCGGCGTGGAGATGGCGACCGCCTGGCAGGCCCTCGGCTCCGAAGTGACGCTGCTGGTACGGGGAGAGCGGCTGCTGCCCAGGATGGAACCCTTCGCGGGCGAGCTGGTCGCCGAGGCGCTCACGGCAGCCGGCGTCGCCGTGCGTACGGGCGTCTCGGTCGAGGAGCTGAACCGGCCGGCGGCGGACCGTCCCCTCACGCTCTCGCTGTCCGACGGGGGCCGGCTGGAGTGCGACGAGGTGCTCTTCGCGACGGGACGGGCGCCCCGCACGGACGACTTCGGCCTGGAGACCGTCGGGTGCGAACCGGGGAGCTGGCTGAGCGTGGACGACACCCTCCGGGTGACGGGCGTGCGCGGCGGCTGGCTCTACGCCGTCGGGGACGTCAACGGGCGAGCCCTGCTGACCCATCAGGGCAAGTACCAGGCGCGGGTGGCCGGTGCGGCCATCGCGGCGCGTGCGGCGGGAGTGCCGCTGCTGGAGACCGACCGCTGGGGCGCGCACGCGGCCACCGCGGACCACGACGCGGTCCCGCAGGTCGTCTTCTCCGATCCGGAGGCCACCTCCGTCGGACTGACGGCCGACGAGGCCGAGCGGCGCGGACTGCGGGTACGGGCCGTCGACGTGGAGCTGGGGGAGGTCGCCGGGGCCTCGCTCTACGCCGACGGCTACCGCGGGCGGGCCCGGATGGTCGTCGACCTCGACCGGGGGGTCGTCGTGGGGGTCACCTTCGTGGGCGCGGGCGTCGGCGAACTGCTGCACTCGGCGACCGTCGCCGTGGCGGGCGAGGTGCCGCTGGAGCGGCTGTGGCACGCGGTTCCCGCGTACCCCACCATCAGCGAGGTGTGGCTGCGGCTGCTGGAGGCGTACCGGGGCTGAGCCCGGCGGGCGGTCCGGCTGCGGCGGACGCACCGCAGCCGGGGTCCGGTGCCGCGAGCGCCGCCCGCCCACGGGCCGCGGGGGCAGCGGGCGTCTACCGCGCCGCGCGCCCGCGCAGTTCGGGGGCGCGAACGGAGAGCCTGCGGTCCGCTGCGCGCACGGACCGGCCGCGTGCGGTGCCGCCCGCCCACGGGTCCTCGCCGCGCAGCCGCTTCTCGATCGCCTCCATGTCGCCGAGCTTCCACCGGTCCGGCGTGAGGTCCGACTCGTTCAGCTCCGACCAGCTGATCGGCATCGCGACCGGGCCGCCGGCCCGGGCACGTACCGCGTACGGGGCGACGGCCGTCTGCGCGTAGGCGTTGCGCTGGATGTCGAGGTAGACGCGGTCGCCGCGGTTCGCCTTGCGCGGCTCGTCCGTGAGGCGGTCCGGATGGCGGGCGACGAGGACCTGGGAGACGCGCCGTGCGAAGTCCCGCACGGCGTCGAAGTCCGCGCGGCGGTCGAGCGCCGCGATCACGTGCAGCCCGCGTGAACCCGTCGTCATCAGCTGGGTGGGAAGGTCCACCTCCTCCAGCAGTCCGCCCACGCAGGACGCAGCCCACCGCACGTCCTCGAAGTCCGCGTCGCCGCTGGGGTCCAGGTCGAAGACGAGCAGGTCGGGATCGTGCGGCCGGTCCGCCTTGGACAGCCAGCGGTGCTGGGTGACGGACGCCTGCCCGGCGAGGTAGACGAGGGTGTCGGCGTTGTCGCAGACGACGTGCCTGACCGTCCCGCCCTGCTTGGACAGTTCGGCGGTGTGCACCCAGTCGGGGAAGTACTCGGGCGCGTTCTTCTGCATGAGCGGCTTGCCGCCGATGCCGTCCGGATGACGTTCCATCATCAGCGGACGGCCCCGCAGCCGGGGGACGGCACGGGTGGCCACGCGGCGGTAGTAGCGGGCCAGGTCGCTCTTGGTGATTCCGTCGTCCGGGAAGAGGACCTTCTCGGGTCTGCTGATCTCGATGTCCTTCACCCTGCGACGAGTTGACCGGTACGGGCGGCGCAAACGGAAACGGGTGGGCATGGCCGGGGGGACGGACGGGCACAGGAGTGGACGGGCGGCGCCGGGCGAGGTCCGGCCGCCGTCCTCCGGGGCCGGTGCGGGGAGCACGCTTCACTCTGGCCGACGCCGCCGTCTTGCGCGCCGCCGCGGACGGCAGCAGTCTCGGACTTCTCAGGGCCGGGTGGTCCCGGAGGCCCTCCGACGTGGACGGGAGGCGGCGGAAGCCATGGATGCCGTGCTGAACGAGGACGAGGCAGCCGCGTACGTGGGCGGCATCTGTTTCAAGACGGGGCCCCCGCGCCGCGTCGGGGTGGAACTGGAATGGCTGGTCCGGGACCGCTCCGCCCCGGCCCGCGCCGTGCCACCCGAACGGATGGCAGAGGCACTGGCACCGCTGTGGACCCGCGGCCTGCCCGGTGGCAGCAGGCTCACCAGGGAACCCGGCGGACAGCTGGAGGTCAGCTCACCTCCGGGCGAGACCCTCGCCGAATGCATCGCCACCACGGCAGCCGACCTGACAGTGCTGCGCAAGAGCGTCGCAGAGACCGGCGCACTCCTCTACGGGCGCGGCCTCGACCCGTATCTGAGCCCGCCGCGCGTCGTGGAGGACCCCCGCTACCGCGCCATGGAGGCGCACTTCGACCGCACCGGCCCGTGGGGCCGGATGATGATGCGGGCCACCGCCGCCGTGCAGGTCAGCCTCGACGCCGGTGACGACACCGAAGGACCGACCGGCTACCGGCACCGCTGGCGGCTCGCCCACCGGCTCGGCCCCGTGCTGGTGGCAGCCTTCGCCAACTCCCCGCTGTGGCGCTCCCGTCCCACAGGCTGGCTCTCCACGCGCCAGAGCGTCTGGGCCCGCGCCGACCCCGGCCGTACCAGCCCGCCCCGGGCGCACACCGACCCCCGCGAGGGATGGGCCCGCTACGCGCTGGACGCCGAACTGCTCTGTCTGCGCCGCGAACCGCCCGCCGACTGGACGGCACCGCCCCGGCTCTCCTTCCGCTCCTGGCTGCGCGGCGCGCACCGTGAACGGCGGCCGACCCGCGCGGACCTCGACTACCACCTGGGCACCCTCTTCCCGCCCGTCCGCCCGCGCGGCTGGCTGGAGCTGCGCATGATCGACGCGCAGTGCGGCGACGGCTGGATCGCGGCGACGGCGGTGGCCGCGACGCTCCTCGACGACGTGCGGGCGGCCGAGTCCGCCTGGGACGCCACCGAGGCGCTGGAGGGCGACGACGCCCTGTGGGAGCGCGCCGCACGCGACGGACCCGCCGACCCGCTGCTGGGCCCTGCGGTGCGCAAGTGCGTCGCAGCGGCCGAGTCCGCCCTCGCCCGGATCGATCCCGGCAGCCTGGTGCACCACTCGGTCCTCGAGTTCGCCGAGCGCTACTCCGAGCGCGGACGCTGCCCTGCGCACGACCAGCTGGAGAAGCTGCGCGGGTGACGACCTCCCGTGCAGCGCACCGCTGTTCGTGCCGTACACACGGAAAGGAGAAGGAAGATGTCCGAGCACGCGGCCGCGCCGGCCACCGCACGATCTCACGCCGGCACCACCTCACCGGACCCCGGAGGCGCACCGAACGGGGACGGACGTGAGCGTGCGTACGAGGCTCTGGAGCGGGCCAGGCGCCGGACCCTGGCGCTCACGGACTGTCTCGACGAGGGTGAACTGACCGCGCAGCACTCGAAGTTGATGTCACCACTCGCCTGGGACCTGGCCCACGTAGGCAACCAGGAGGACATCTGGCTGGTACGGGCGGCAGGCGGCGGTCCCGGTGTCCGCCCCGACCTGGACTCCGTCTACGACGCGTTCCTGACCCCGCGGGCGGACCGGCCGGGGCTGCCCATGCTCAGCCCCGACGAGGCACGCGCCTACATCGCCGAAGTACGCGAACGGGCACGTGAGTCGCTGGCCGCCGCGCCCGCGGACGGGGGTTCGGACCCGCTCCTCGAGAACGGCTTCGTCTTCGGCATGGTGGCCCAGCACGAGCAGCAGCACGACGAGACGATGCTGGCCACGCACCAGCTGCGCCGGGGACCCGCCGTGCTCGACGCCCCGGACCCGCCCGCCCCGACGTCCCGGGCACGGGACGAGGACCACGGCGAAGTCCACGTGCCGGGCGGACCGTTCACGATGGGCACCAGCACGGAGCCCTGGGCGCTGGACAACGAGCGTCCCGCGCACACCGTCGACGTTCCGCCCTTCGACCTGGACGCCGTGCCCGTCACCAACGGCGCGTACCAGCGCTTCATCGAGGACGGCGGCTACCGCGACGCACGCTGGTGGCACCCAGCGGGATGGGCGTACGTCCAGAAGGCGGACCTCGGTGCGCCGCTGTTCTGGCACCGGGACGGCGGGACGTGGACGAGGCGCCGGTTCGGCTACACCGAGCGGGTGCCGCCCGCCGAGCCCGTGCTGCACGTGAGCTGGTACGAGGCCGACGCGTACGCCCGCTGGGCGGGGCGGCGGCTGCCCACGGAGGCCGAGTGGGAGAAGGCCGCCCGCTGGGACCCGGCCACGGGCGTCTCCCGCCGCTACCCGTGGGGCGACGAGCAGCCCGGCGACGGCCACGCCAACCTGGGGCAGCGGCATCTGCGTCCGGCACCCGCGGGCGCCTACCCGGCCGGAGCGGCGCCGTGCGGAGCGCGGCAGCTCATCGGAGACGTCTGGGAGTGGACCTCCTCGGACTTCACCGGCTATCCGGGGTTCGAAGCCTTCCCCTACCGCGAGTACTCCGAGGTCTTCTTCGGCAGCGAGTACAAGGTGCTGCGCGGCGGGTCCTTCGGCACCGACCGGGTCGCCTGCCGGGGGACGTTCCGCAACTGGGACCTGCCCGTCCGCCGCCAGATCTTCGCGGGATTCCGGACCGCCCGGTCCAGCGGGGGGCGCTGATGTGCCGTCATCTGGCTTATCTGGGGCCGCCGTTGCCGCTCGCGGACGTCGTCACCCGGCCGGCGAAGGGACTCTACGAGCAGTCGTGGGCGCCGCGTCTCCAGAGGTACGGGACCGTCAACGCCGACGGTTTCGGGCTCGGTTGGTACCCGCACACGGCTCAGGCGGCCGATGCGGCTGCGGACCCGTCCGGTCCGCACGGGACGGCGGCCCCCGGCGACGAGTGGAGGCCGGCCCGCTACCGCCGCGCCGTTCCCGTGTGGGCGGACACGAACCTGCCGGACCTGACCCGGGCGGTGCGCAGCGGTGCCGTGCTCGCCGCGGTCCGCGACGCCACCGAAGGCACGGCGCAGGAGGAGACGGCGGCGGCCCCCTACGCGCACGGCCGCTGGCTGTTCAGCCACAACGGTGCCGTGCGGGACTGGGAGGACCTCCTCGACGACCTGGGGGAGCGGGTCCCCCCGGGCCGGCTGCTCGGTCTGGAGTCCCGCTGCGACTCGGCGCTGCTGTGGACGCTCCTCACCCGGCACATGGACGCCGGTGAACCGGTCGAGGAGGCTCTCGCGTCGCTCACCGTCCGCGTCTCCCGCATACGTCCCGACGCACGGCTCAACTTCCTGCTCACGGACGGCAGCACGATCCTCGCCACCCGCCGCGGCGACACCCTGTGGTACCGCACGGGGCCGCAGTGCGTATGGGTCGCCTCCGAACCGGACGCCGGCGACGACCGCGGCGACGACCGTGGCGACAACCGCGGCGACAACGTCCGGCAGCGCGGCCCCGATCCGGGCTCCGAGGCCGGATGGCAGGAGGTCCCGGAGGAGTCGCTGCTCGTGGCGACCGCCACAACCGTCCGTACCGTCCCGCTGGTTCACGCCTCCGAGAGGATCCCCATCGCATGACGGGCCGCTTCGCACTCACCCGCCGTCTCCCCGACGGATACTTCGACGACGCACTCCACACCGACGTCCTCAAGGGGCTCACGGGGCGTCCCAAGTCCCTGCCGCCGAAGTGGTTCTACGACGCCCGCGGCAGCGAACTCTTCGAAGAGATCACCCGGTTGCCCGAGTACTACCCGACGAGGGCGGAGCACGGCATCCTCCTCGAACGCGCCGACGACATCGCGGCAGCCACCGGCGCACGTACGCTCGTCGAGCTGGGCTCCGGCTCGTCGCGCAAGACGCGGCTGCTGCTGGACAGCCTTCTGAGGCACGGCACTCTGGAGCACTATGCGGCCCTGGACGTCAGTGCCGACGCGCTCGTCGCGGCGGGGGAGGCACTGTGCCGCGACTACCCGGATCTGAGGGTCACGGCGTGCGTGACCGACCTGGAGACCGATCCGGGGATGCCGCCAGGAGTGCGCGGCCCCCGCCTGGTGGCCTTCCTCGGTGGAACGCTCGGCAATCTCGACGGTGACGCACGGCCGGCCTTCTACGCGCGGCTGCGCAGGGAACTCGTCCCGGGAGACAGCCTGTTGATGGGTGTGGACCTGGTGAAGGACCCCGGCACGCTGGTGCCCGCGTACGACGACGCGCAGGGCGTGACGGCCGAGTTCAACAAGAACGTGCTGCGGGTCCTCAACCGTGAACTCGGCGCCGCCTTCGACCTGGACGCCTTCCGGCACCGCGCGGTGTGGAACGCGGAGGAGGAGCGCGTCGAGATGCGGCTGGTCTCCCTCCGCGGGCAGACGGTGCCGCTTCCCGCGCTGGAGATGAGCGCGGAGTTCGAGGAGGGGGAGGAGGTGCTCACGGAGATCGCCGTCAAGTTCCGGCGTGAGGTGCTCGGTTCGGAACTCGCCCGTGCGGGCTTCGAGATGAGCCACTGGTGGACGGATGACGGAGGGCGCTTCGCGCTGCTCCTCGCCGAGCCGTCCGGCACCGGCGGTCCGTGACTCCCCGACCGCGGGCCGGCCCGGCGGCGCCGGACGGTGTCCGGCGGCGTCCGGCAGCGGACGCCGCCGGGGCGGTGGGCCGTTGAAGAGGCCCACCGCCCCGGTCGGTCCGTCCGCGCGGTTCCCCCGCGGGGTCCCCGGCCGGCGCTCAGCCGCCGAGGCTCCACGAGAACGACTGGTCCGCGGCCGTCACCGCGGCCAGGACGATCAGGTCGGCGGCTCCGAGCGAGAGGCCCAGGAGCGCGCGGCCCCGGCGGGACGTACCGCGCAGCAGCGCGAGAGAGCCGAGTACGAGGGCGCAGGGACCGAGAACGGCGTTGAAGACCAGCAGCCCGGCCAGGCCCATCACGAAGGAGGCGACGGCCATGCCGTCGGCATCGCGCAGGCGCGCCGTGGCGCGCCTCGTGCTGCCGCCGGGAGGGGTCTGCTCGCCCGTTTCCGCCGTTCCGGCGTTCTCAGTTGCGGACTCCCGGCGGCCGTCACGGACTTCATGGATGTCGCGGACGTCGTGGTCGTCGGCGGAGTCCGATGGGCCGGGACGGACAAGGGTGTTCACGGCGTTCATGTCTCAGTCAGCTCCCTTGACGGTGATGCTTGCGCTCGCGGACCGCGAAGACCAGCAGCCAGGCACCGATGGCCGCAGCCGCGGCGAACGTGGCCGGGAGCGGGATGTGTGCCGCGGTGCCCACCAGGAATCCCAGCAGGAGGAACGCGGCAACCAGGAAGATCATCTCTGGCCTTTCTGCGTGTGGGGCCAATGATCGGGTCTCAGTGAACAGTTGGGATGACAACTGTTCACTGAGTTGAGTCTACCTTGGCACAGGTGCGCGAACACCTGTTTACTGAATGACATGAGCCACACCAGCACCTCCGCCCGGACGTCCCGCGAGACCCAGAAGGCCAGAACGCGCTGTGCCCTGCTGGACGCCGGCCTGCGACTGCTGGAGAACAAGAGCCTCAGCAGCCTCGGCCTGCGCGAGGTCACCCGCGTCGTGGGCATGGCGCCGGCGGCCTTCTACCGGCACTTCCGCGACATGAGCGACCTCGGTGTCGCCCTCGTCGACGAGTCGCTCGGCAGTCTGCACTCCGTCGTCCGCGAGATCCTCGAAGGCCCCCGGGACGACGTCGAGCGCATCGAGCGCACCGTCGGCGCCATCGCCCGCTACGTGCGCGAACACCCCACGCACGTACGCTTCGTCGCACGCGAACGGCACGGCGGCGTACCGGCCGTGCGGGCCGCGATAGGCCGCGAGCTGGACCGGTTCGCCGACGAGGTCGCCCAGGCGCTGGCAGCCGACGACGTATCGGCCGGGTGGAGCGCGGAGGACATCCGGATGCTGGGGCAGCTGTACGTCGACCACGTCGTGATGACGGCGTCCGCGTTCCTGGACGCGGCACTCGGCGAGGGGCCCGACGAGGAGACGGTCGCCCGTACCGCGTGCCGTCAGCTCCTGCTCATCAGCGCCGGCCGGCGCAACTGGGTGGACGGGACGGGGAAGGGGCCGTCGGCGGGGCTCCCGGCACCTGAACCCGGCACCTGAACCCGGCACCTGAACCCGGCACCTGAACCCGGCACCTGAACCGGGCATCTTCCGGACACCCGCCTTCGGCGGGAACCCAGGACGCGCGCCGCGACATCCGTTCGTTCTCCCGGAGCGCGGCTGACAGGGTCCGGTCATGCCTGTCCTTCTCCGCAGCCCCGGTGCTCCGGCTCGCCGGGGGCCCCTCAGTCCCGGGGCGTGACGCGGAAGGTCTCGACCGCCATGTCGAAGTGCGGCTTGGCCGCGTCCCACTGGGCCTCCGGCGCCGAGAGGTAGAGGGCGTAATGGGCCTTGCCCTCACTGCCGAAACCGAGATCGACGGCGCGGTAGGGGCGGGCCCTGCCCTGCCACTTGTACTCCCAGATCGCGGCGTCCCGGCCCTGGTACGTGGTGGCGTTCATCCGCAGCCGTGTGTATCCCGGCGACTTCTCCCGTACCTCCGGCTCCAGTTGGCGCCAGTGCCTGAGCGGGCTGTCACCGGCGAAGTCGACCACGCTGAACTTCAGCCCCGTCAGTCCGGACGGCGCGACGTAGTCCACCTGCTGGCCTCCGGGCTGCCCCCTGCGCTTCCAGCCTTCGGGCACGTCCACGGAGAACCCCAGCTCGTCCTCCACGCGTTCGTATCCCTCCGCCACGGGCGGACGCGGCGGGGGAGCGGACTGGGACGGGCCGGAATGCGAGGCGGACGGGCCGGGCGAGCCGGGCCCGTCGCCGCCGGCGTCCCTCGCCATCCACCAGGCGCCGCCGGCGATCGCGGCGGCAGCCAGCGCCGAGCACAGGGCCCACGCCACGGTGCGGGCACCGCGTCCCGGCCGGCCTGCCGAACGGGCCTGCCCCGAGCCGGAGTCGGACGGCGCCTGCGCCTGTGGCCGCGGGGCCGGCTCTTCCGGCCCTGCGTCCCGCGGCTGCGGCTGGATCTGCGTCTGCTGCTGATCCGTGTGTTCCGGACCGGCGGGCGGTGCCTCACGCGGAGCGGGCAGCCGGACCGTACCGGAGGCGCCCCTCAGCCAGACCTCCGCCTGGTCCAGCGTGAGCCGTTCGCCGGCGTCCTTGTGCAGCAGCCCTTCGATCAACTCGCCCAGCTCACCCGCCCGTTCCATCGCACGCGGCGGTTCGCCGGACGCCGCGCAGGCCGTCTCCACCCAGCTGCCGCGGCGGAAGGGCGGTACACCTTCGACCGCCTCGTACAGCGTGGCGCCCAGCGCCCAGGCATCCGCGGAGGGGCCCGCGTCGCGGCCCAGCATCCGTTCCGGAGAGGCGTAGTCGATGGAACCGACGAACTCCCCGGTCCGGGTCAGCGTGTCCGTGCCGGACGCGGCGGCGATGCCGAAGTCGGTGAGGACGATGCGCTCCGACCCCTCCTGAACCAGCACGTTCGCGGGTTTCACATCCCGGTGGAGCACGCCCGCCGCGTGTGCGGCGCGCAGCGCGGACGCCATGGCCAGCCCTGTACGCGCCGCCTCCTCGGGCGCCAACGGCCCGTTCTCACGCAGGAGTTCACTCAGGGAGCGGGAAGGTACGTACTCCATGATGATGCACGGGAGCCCGTTCTCCTCCACCACGTCGTGCACGACGATCACGCCCGGATGGCTGATGCGCGCCGCGCTTCTGGCCTCGCGGCGGGTCCGTTCGTACAGCCGCGTCCGCTCGTCGTCGTCGAGCTGCGGCGGAACGTGCAGCTTCTTCACGGCGACGCGCCGGTCGAGAAGCGCGTCCTCCGCGAGCCACACGGTCCCCATGCCGCCCCGGCCCAGCTCCCGGTCCAGCCGGTATCTCCCGGCCAGCAGCCGGTCCTGGTCGGTCACCTCGGTCTCTCCGCTCCCCCTGTGCACCCCGTCCAGAGCCGAACCCTAGCCCCCCTCACCCCTGTTGTGACCGGCACACCCGTGCACCGGGCCGCTTCGGCCGCCCCGGGCTCACTCGGCGGGGCGCTTGGCCCTGCTGGGCTGTACGCGCTTGGGCTCGCCCTTCACCTTCGGGTGCTCCGGCGGATAGGGCAGGTCACCGAGGCCGTGCTCGTGTTCGTCGCGCGCCGCGAGTTCCAGGGCTGCGTCCAGGCGGCAGGGGTGCTCGTCCATCCCCGCGTGCACGTCGCCGACTTCGGCGTAGCGGGCGGGCATCGTCCCCACGGTGAAGTCGTCCGGGTGGGCGTCGGCCAGCTCCTCCCAGCGCAGCGGGGCGGAGACCGTCGCGCGGGCGTTCGGACGGACCGAGTAGGCGCTGGCGATGGTGCGGTCGCGTGCCGTCTGGTTGTAGTCGACGAAGATGCGTTCGCCGCGCTCCTCCTTCCACCACTTCGTCGTGACCCGTGAGGGGTCACGGCGCTCCAGCTCCCTGCCCACGGCGATGGCAGCCCGGCGCACCTGCGCGAAGTTCCACTCGGGCAGGATGGGCACGAAGACGTGCAGGCCCCGGCCGCCGGAGGTCTTCGGCCAGCCGTGCAGGCCCAACTCCTCCAGCAGCGGCCGCAGTTGTTCGGCGGCGCGGACGGCGTCCCCGAAGTCCGTGCCCGGCTGCGGGTCGAGGTCGATGCGCAGTTCGTCGGGGTGGTCGGTGTCGGCGCGGCGTACCGGCCACGGATGGAACGTGATGCAGCCCAGGTTCGC
Organism: Streptomyces ovatisporus; assembly: GCF_042653885.1. NCBI lineage: Bacteria > Bacillati > Actinomycetota > Actinomycetes > Kitasatosporales > Streptomycetaceae > Streptomyces > Streptomyces ovatisporus. The sequence continues at coordinate 46,309 of NZ_JBHSFH010000010.1, read as the reverse complement.
CGCCCAGACCACGGCGGCCGGGGTGGTGGGGCAGATCTCGTCCGCGTGCCGGCCGCTGGGGAAGCTGATGCGGGCGGTCGGGATCCATCCGGGAAGGTTCTTGGGCGCGCGCTTCTGGAAGAAGGACTCACCGCCCACGCCCTCGGGGTAGCGCTCCAGCGTCGTGGGCCGCTCGAACAGGGCGCGTGTGATCCCCTCACCGACCGACACGTAGTACCGGGCGACGTCGAGCTTGGTGAAGCCGCTCTCCGGAAAGTAGACCTTGTCCGGGCTGGAGAGCCTCACCTGCTGGTCGCCGACCGTCAGCTCCACTGCCTCTCCCATGCGGCCACGCTATGCGGCCGCGGAGCCCGGCGCCTCCCGGCGGGGAGCAGAATCCTCAGCCGCGGGACTCTACGGGAGACCGGCACCCGGACCGCGGGGGCGGGGCCGCCGGTCAGCGGATTCCGGAAGGCGGGAGCGGACGGGCGGGAATAGAGTTCCCGCCATGGAGCTGCCGGTGATGCCGCCCGTGAAACCCATGCTCGCCAAGCTCGCGGCGAGGATCCCGGCAGGCATGCAGTACGAGGCGAAGTGGGACGGCTTCCGCGCCATCGTCTTCCGCGACGGCGACGAGACCGAGATCGGCAGCCGTACGGGCAAGTCGCTCAAGCGCTACTTCCCGGAGCTGGTCGCCGCGCTGCGGGAGAACCTGCCCGAGCGCTGTGTCCTCGACGGGGAGATCGTCGTCGCCCAGGACGGCCGGCTGCAGTTCGAGTCCCTCCAGCAGCGCATCCACCCGGCCGACTCCCGGGTCCGGCTCCTGGCCGAGCGGACCCCGGCGAGTTTCATCGCCTTCGACGTACTGGCCCTGGGCGACGAATCCCTGATGGAAACGCCCCTCCGCGAACGCCGCCGGTCGCTGGTGGACGCGCTCCGGAACGCCGGGGACCCGGTCTTCGTGGCCCCCGCCACGCAGGACGAAGAGCTGGCCCGGCAGTGGTTCGACCAGTTCGAAGGAGCGGGTCTCGACGGTGTCGTCGCCAAACGGCTCGACTCGCCGTACCGGCCCGACGAGCGGATCATGGTGAAGGTCAAGCACGAACGGACGGCGGACTGCGTACTGGCAGGCCTGCGCCCGCACAAGAGCGGCGAGGGCGTCGGCTCGCTGCTCCTCGGCCTCTACGACGACGCCGGGACGCTCCAGCACGTGGGCGTGTGCGCGTCGTTCACGATGAGCCGCCGCCGGGAGCTGATGTCCGAGCTGGAGCCGCTGCGCATGGAGACGCCCGAGGGGCATCCCTGGGCGCACTGGCAACGTGAGGAGGCGCACGCGGAGAGCCGCATGCCGGGGGCGCCGAGCCGGTGGACCGGAACCAAGGACCTGTCCTGGCTGCCGCTGCGGCCGGAACGGGTGTGCGAAGTGGCGTACGACCACATGGAGGGGGACCGCTTCCGGCACACCACGCACTTCCGCCGGTGGCGGCCCGACCGCGACCCCCGCAGCTGCACGTACGCACAGCTGGAGGAGCCGGTCGGCTACGACCTGCGCCAGATGCTCACCGGCACGAACGACACCACCTGACGGCAGGACACCACCCCGACTCGACGACTCCCAGCGCCACTTGAGAAGGGACCTCCCATGGGCCGCACGATGTGCCGCACGAAACGTCACAGCCACCGCCACGCCCACAGCCACAGTCACCGGCACGGCTCCGGTCACAGCCACGGCCACCGGGCCGACCTCGGGCTGCTCGCCCTGCGCCTCGGCACCGGTGGCCTGCTCTTCTCCCACGGGGCGCAGAAGCTGTTCGGCTGGTTCGGCGGCGGAGGGCTGGAGGCCACCGGGCAGTCGATGGCGCAGATCGGCTTCAGGCCCGGCCGCCGGCATGCGCTCGCCTCCGGCCTGGGGGAGGCCGGCGGAGGCACGCTGCTCGCTCTGGGCCTGGTCTCGCCCGTGGCGGGTGCGGCAGTGGCGGGGGCCATGGCCGGAGCCGCCTCCGTGCACGCGCCGGCCGGGTTCTTCAACGACCAGGGCGGTCTCGAATTCCCGGCCTACCTGGGCTTCGCCGGATCGGCGCTCGCGGTCTCGGGCCCCGGACGGTACTCCCTGGACCATCTCCTCGGGCACCGGCTCAACCGGCCGTGGATGCTGCCGGTGACCTTCGCCGTCACCGCCGCTGCGGCCGCCTTGACCGTCTCGAGGCGGCTGCGGACTCAGGCCGAGGAGGGCCCGGAGGAGGCCGAGGGGTCGGAGGGCGTGGTGGGCTCCGCCGCCTGAGCCGCCTCTTCCGGCGATGTGGCGGACTCGCGCACCTCTTCCATGTCCAGCCCACGGGCCTGGCCGATCAGGTCCTCCAGCGCGGCCTCGGGCAGCGCCCCCGGCTGGGCGAACACCACGATGCGCTCGCGGACGATCATCAGGGTCGGGATGGACTGGATCTCGAAGGCGGCGGCCAGCTCCTGCTGGGCCTCCGTGTCCACCTTGGCGAAGGTCAGATCGGAGTGCCGCTCGGCCGCGGCCTCGTAGACGGGGGCGAACTGCCGGCAGGGACCGCACCAATCCGCCCAGAAGTCGATGAGCACGAAGCCGTCGTCGGCGACGACCTCGTCGAAGTTGTCCTTGGTGAGCTCCATGGTGCTCATGTCTTCTCCTGCTGTCGACGGCTGTCCCGGACGCGGCGGTCCGCATCGTTCCCGGCGGCGGACACCGGGGGTCTGGGTCCGCGTTCCCACGGGGCGGTGCGGCGTAAACCGCCGGTGCCGCACGGATGTTCCGGCGGGGCCGGTTCCGCGTCGCAGAGCCCTGCCCGGCGCCGCACCGGGCCGAAGCGGGTGGTTCGTTCTGTCCGCTCTCTTGACCGAGGACAGACAATCTATAAGGTCTAGACTAATGGCGAGCGTGATACCGGGTCCCCCAGCTCGCAGCCGTCGGGATGTCCGCGGACGGCTGGCCTCGCCGCTGGTGGAGTGGGTCTTCGCGCTGCCTCCGCGTTCGAAGAGGCCGTCCGCGAAGGGTGTGCGGCGCGTGCGTACGTGCCCGCCCTGCCCCCACCGCGCAAGGCGGCCCGGACCGTCAAGGAGTGGCATGGACTTCAAGAGGAAGCTCGCCGCGGGTATCGGCGCCGGAATCGCGCCCCTGCTCGTGCTCACGCTGCCGGCGTCCCCGGCGAGTGCGCACGGCTACGTCAACTCACCGCCGAGCAGGCAGGCGCAGTGCGCTGCCGGCACGGTCGACTGCGGGGCCATCAAGTGGGAGCCGCAGAGTGTCGAGGGGCCGAAGGGACTCACCAGCTGCAGCGGCGGGAACGAGCAGTTCGCCGAGCTCGACGACGACGGCAAGGGGTGGGCGGTCACGCCCGTCGGGAGCTCCCAGAGCTTCCAGTGGAAGCTGACGGCACGGCACTCGACCAGCACGTGGCAGTACTTCGTGGACGGTTCGAAGATCGCGGAATTCGACGACGGAGGCGCGCAGCCGGGCGAGACGGTGACGCACCAGGTCGACTTCGGCGGGTTGAGCGGCCAGAAGAAGGTGCTCGCGGTGTGGAACATCGCCGACACCGCGAACGCGTTCTACGCCTGCGTGGACGTGAACATCGGAGGTTAGGCCCTGTCTGTCTGACAAGTCTCGCCTTGCTCGCGACGACCGGCACGCACCTCCTCCCCCGCTTCGCGGGAGGCGCCCCCAGCGTTGTCGCATCGATCGAGTGGCCCACTACGAGGGCGATCCGCGCTGCTCCGCGAGCTCTCATCGGATCGTCGCGCCGTGCGCCACGGCAGCGCCGCCGGAGGACGTCCTCCGGCGGCGCTGCCGCGTCCGCCGCCCCTCCGCGGTGCCGGTCGTCCGTCCCCGCTCGTCCGGCCCGGCCCACGCGCACCATGGAAGAGGGGCGCATGGGAGACTGGTGGATAGATAGTTCAAGAATTAACTAAGCTTAGGAATCACCAAGCGTCGAAGAGGGTGAGAGCGGTGCAGTTCGGGATCTTCACCGTCGGGGACGTCACGACCGATCCCACGACGGGCCGCACGCCGAGTGAGCACGAGCGGATCAAGTCGATGGTCGCCATCGCGCAGAAGGCCGAGGAGGTCGGCCTCGACGTCTTCGCCACCGGCGAGCACCACAACCCGCCGTTCGTGCCGTCGTCGCCCACGACGATGCTCGGCTACATCGCCGCCCGCACGGAGCGGCTCGTCCTGTCCACCTCGACGACTCTGATCACCACCAACGACCCGGTGAAGATCGCCGAGGACTTCGCGATGCTTCAGCACCTCGCGGACGGACGCGTCGATGTGATGATGGGCCGCGGCAACACGGCTCCCGTCTATCCGTGGTTCGGACAGGACATCCGCCAGGGCATCCCGCTCGCGATCGAGAACTACGCGCTCCTGCACGAGCTCTGGCGCAAGGACGTGGTGACCTGGGAGGGCCGCTTCCGCACACCCCTCCAGGGGTTCACCGCGACGCCGCGTCCGCTGGACGGAGTGCCGCCCTTCGTGTGGCACGGCTCCATCCGCAGTCCGGAGATCGCCGAGCAGGCCGCGTACTACGGGGACGGCTTCTTCGCCAACAACATCTTCTGGCCCAAGGAGCACTACATGCGGCTCATCGGGCTGTACCGCGAACGCTTCGCGTACCACGGGCACGGCACCCCGGAGCAGGCGATCGTCGGTCTCGGCGGGCAGGTGTTCATGCGCCGTAACTCCCAGGACGCGGTACGCGAGTTCCGTCCCTACTTCGACGTCGCGCCCGTCTACGGTCACGGCCCGTCCCTGGAGGAGTTCACCGAGCAGACGCCGCTGACGGTGGGCAGCCCGCAGGAGGTCATCGAGAAGACGCTCACCTTCCGCGAGTCCTTCGGCGACTACCAGCGCCAGCTGTTCCTGATGGACCACGCCGGGCTGCCGCTGAAGACCGTGCTGGAACAGCTGGACATCCTCGGCGAGGAGGTCGTTCCGGTGCTGCGGCGGGAGTTCGCCGAGGGACGGCCCGAGGGGGTGCCCGGGGCGCCGACGCATGCCTCCCTCGTCGCGCGGCGCGACGCCGCGGCTGCCGACGGCGCCCCGGACACGGTCTCTTCGGGCACGGCGCGGCCCGACGCGGGCTGAAGTGGACTGAAGTGGCCTGACGTGGACTGACGGGGGCTGACGTGGGCTGAAGCGGGGCTGTGCGGGCGACAGGCAGGGGCGGCCGGCGGAGCGCGTAGGCGGAGCGCGTGTGCGGGGGCGCGCTCGGGGGAGCAGGCGACGACGTCGGCCGTTCGAAGTTCCGTGCACCGCAGGGGAGTTGTACTCCCTCGAGGAGCAACTGACCGTGCTGCGCGACGGTTGACGCAATTCGAGCAATACTCTCCGGCGCATTGTGGCCGGTGGTACGGGGTGACATGCTCACGGAACCGTTACCGGGAAGTAGCCTTACTGAGGAGCACCCGTGAGCAGCACCCCCCACACGCACTCCCACACACCCCCCTCCGACGGCCCTGACGGCACCCCGTCCGACGCTCCGGACAGCGTGCCGCCCCCCGTCTCCCGCAGCACCCGCCGCACGGTGCTGCGGGCCGGGGCCGCGGCGGCGGGGCTGGGCCTCGCAGGCGTCGGGTCCACCGCCGGAGCCGCACAGCCGGGCGCGGGCGCACTGCCGCCGGAAGCCGCAGCCAAGGCCGCGGCCACCTATCTCGTGGGCCGGGGCATCTCCGACGCCACCGGTGAGATCGCCGAGGTCGGCATGATGGGGTACGGGCGCGTCGACCAGCAGGCACAGGGCTTGCACACACGGTTGCGCGCCCGGGCCTTCGTCTTCGCCGACGAAGCGACGAAGGAGCGCGTGCTCCTCGTCGTCGTCGACACCGCCATGATTTTCGAGAGCGTCCACCAGGCCGTCCTGAGAAGGCTGGGCGAGAAGTACGGCGACCTCTACACGCACCGCAACGTCATGCTCACCGCCACCCACACCCACTGCGGCCCGGGTGGGTCCTCGCACCATCTGCTCTACAACGTCACGACGCTGGGCTTCCACAAGAAGACCTTCGGGGCGCTGACGGACGGCATCGTCGAGGCGGTGGACCGTGCGCACGAGGACGCCGCGCCGGCCGAACTCACGCTCACCCACGGCGAGTTGAAGGGCGCGAACGCCAACAGGTCACGGGACGCCTTCGAGCGCAACCCGGGGGAGATACGCGGCCACTTCCCCGACGCGGTGGACACCCAGACCTCGCTGCTGCGCATCGAACGGGACGGACGCGTCGCCGGCGCCGTCAACTGGTTCGCCACCCACGGCACCAGCATGTCCGGTGAGAACAAGCTCATCAGCGCCGACAACAAGGGTTACGCCGCCTACCACTGGGAGCGGGAGGTGGAGGGCGCGGACTATCTCGCCGGCGCCGCTCCGGACTTCATCTCCGCCTTCGCGCAGACCAACGCGGGTGACATGTCACCCAACCTCGACCTCAAGCCGCCCACGACGCCCGCGGACTTCGAGAGCACCCGCGCGTGCGGCATGCGCCAGTACGAGGCCGCCGTCCGCCAACTCGACGCGCGCGGCAAGCAGATGACCGGCGGTGTGGACTCGCGGCTGGTCTACATCGACCTCTCCGACACGACCGTCGACGCCGAGTTCACCGGCGACGGGAAGTCCCACAAGACGTCCAAGGCGTCCATCGGCGCGTCCATGGCGGCGGGGAGCATCGAGGACGGACCCGCGTTCCCCGGGTTCGAGGAGGGCGAGAACCCCTTCTGGGACGCGATCTCCGACTCGATCATCTACGAGGCGTCACCCGAACTGCGTGAGGCGCAGTCCCCCAAGGACATCTTCGCGCCGGTCGGACTGATGAACGGGATCTACCCCTGGGTGCAGGAGCAGATCCCCGTACAGCTGCTGCGCATCGGGCAGTTGTACCTGATCGGCGTGCCGGGAGAGGTGACGATCGGGGCCGGGCTGCGGCTGCGCCGGACGGTGGCGGACGTGGTGGGGGCGGACCTCCAGGACGTCCTCGTCGCGGGTTACGCCAACTCCTACTTCCACTACGTGACCACGCCCGAGGAGTACGACTCCCAGCAGTACGAGGGAGGAAGCACCCTCTTCGGACGCTGGCAGCTGCCCGCCCTGCAGCAGACGGCGGCGCAGCTCGCGAGCGCCATGCGGGACGGAAAGGACCTGCCCCTGGGGCCGGTCGCGCCGGACATCTCCGACAAGACGATCTCGCTGCAGCCGCCCATCGTCGTCGACGCGCCGCCGCTGCAGAAGGAGTTCGGCGACGTGCTCACGGCGCCGCGGGCCAACTACCGCGCCGGGGAACGGGTGAGCGTGGTCTTCGCGGGAGCCCACCCCGGCAACGTGCTGCACCGGGGCGGGACCTACCTGCGCGTGGAGCACCGTGTGAACGGCGAGTGGCGGACCGTCGCCGACGACGGCGACTGGTCCACCACTTTCCGTTGGGAGCGCTACGGCGTCGCCGCCTCGAAGGTGACGCTCACCTGGGACGTCCCCGGGGGGACGGCGACGGGCGAGTACCGCCTGAGGTACGAGGGCGACGCCAAGCCGCTGGCGGGCGACCCGCGCGCCATCTCCGGCACCAGTCCCGTCTTCACCGTGAGCGGCTGACGGGCCCGCCCGGCTGCCGGGACGACATCGTCCGCAGCCGGGCGGGCCCGTCAGCCGGAGCCGGACCGGGCGACCGGCCGCCGGAGGACACCACCGGCGGCCGGGTCGTACGGCTTACTGCTGTTCGGCCTGACCGCCGCCGGCGGCCGGGATCTCGGCGCCCGTGGCCTCCAGCGCGTCGGTGACGGGCTGGAAGAAGGTCTCGCCGCCCTGCGTGCAGTCGCCGCTGCCGCCGGAGGTGAGGCCGACGGCCTTGTCCTCGGAGAACATCGCGCCGCCGCTGTCGCCGGGCTCGGCGCACACGTCGGTCTGGATCAGGCCGTTGACGATGTCGCCGCCGCCGTAGTTGACCGTGGCGTCCAGGCCGGTGACGGTTCCGTCGGTCACACCGGTGGTGCTGCCGCTGCGCTGGACCTCCATGCCCACGGCGGCCTCGGCGGCCCCGGTGATCTCCTGCGTACCGCCCTGGCCCTGGCCCAGCGGGTCGAGGTTCACGGCGCTGGTCGGCTGGGCCTGCGCGTCGTCGTAGTTGAGGAGGGCGAAGTCGCTCTCGGGGAACTGCGAGTCGGCGACCGTGCCCAGGGCCTCGGCCCCGGCCTCGTCGGACGTCCACTGCTCCGCGGCGTTGCCGCAGTGGCCGGCGGTGAGGAAGGCGGGAGCACCGTTCACCTCGACGTTGAAGCCGAGGGAGCAGCGGCTGCCGGCCGCGAAGATGGCGTCGCCGCCGAGGACTCCTTCGGCCGCCTGGCCGTCACCGGCACCCGAGCCGTCGCCGGCACCCGAGCCGTCGTCGCCCGCGCCGTCACCGGCACCGCCCGCTGCGGCGTCGCCCGCACCGTCGCCCGCACCGTCGCCCGCGCCGTCACCGGCACCGGAGCCGTCGTCGTTCATGCCGCCGCCACCGGACGAGTTGCCGCTGAAGGGCTTGAACTCGCCGCCGGAGCGCTTCACGGACATCATGCCGTCCATGTTCGCGGCGGTCTTGTTGAGGCTGTTCCAGCCCGCGGCGTCGACCGTACGGTCGGCGAGCACCGAGACCTTGTTGGTGCGGGGGTCGACCGACCAGGCCGTACCGGCCACGGAGGCGCCGCCCGCAAGCGTGTCGGAGACCCTCTTCAGCTCGGCCTTGGAGTTCTGGACGATTCTCGCCGTCGCTCCGCTCTGCTCGACGCGCTCGGCGGTCTCCTGGTCGAGCACATTCATCACGAGGCGGTTCTTCGACTTGCCGTCGAGGAACCAGCCCGCCGTACGGTCGCCGTTCTCGTCCGCAAGCTTCGAACCCATCAAGGCTGCGGCTTCGGCAGTGCGGAGCTGGGGCCGCTGCTGCCCTTCCTCACCCGCATTGGCGTACGGAAGCAGAACCGCCGCGGTGGCCAGTGCCGCGGTGCCTGCGCCGGCTATCACATACGCTCGCTTCTTGTCCTTGCGTCGATGGCTCAACTCACTGACCTCCCCTGGGTGGTGGACCGACCCCTGATGCCGGCCCGGCGCAGTGGCACGCCACGAAATTGGTACTCGCTTGTTGCGATTCGGTGTTGAGACCGCTCAATCTCCGTGAGTTTCCACCGCGGTTACGGCAGGGGCGGTAGAGTCAGCGGGTTCCAGCGGTGAACGGGCGGGCAGCCACCGGACCGCACGGGGGGATTCACATCGCACGCACACGCCTGAACTGCCCTTTTCATGAGGCAAGTTGGTGAATTGGGGGGCGGGCGCGACGAATGGTGTACCGGGGAGTACCGTGCTGTCCTCGCACGACATCCGCTCTGCAAAGCTTCTGCATAATCAGAGGGAGATCATGACCGCTATTCGCCAGAGATGGCACCGCTCCGCCGCAGTCGTCGCGACCGGCGTCGCCGCTCTCGTCGGCACCGGAATACTCGCCGCCAGCCCCGCCCAGGCCCACAAGCCGGGCTGGGAGGTGGACTGCTACTCGGTGTCGGTCAACCTGACCAACTACGACCCGCGTGTCGAGAACACCATCAAGATCGAGGCCGGCGGCAAGGAACTGCTCAAGCAGCAGAAGTTCGGCGCCGAGTTCAACAAGAAGCTCGATCTGCCCAAGCACAGCAAGCCGCTCGAGGTCCACCTGGTCGTCAAGGCCGGCGACGGTGACCAGCACTCGCGCGACGAGCGGAAGATGTCGCCCGTGTGCGAGGAGACGCCTTCGCCCACGCCCACCGAGTCTTCGCCCGCCCCCTCGCCCAGCGAGTCCAGCAGCGAGGCCCCGGCGCCCTCGGAGGAGCCCAGCTCCGCTCCGAAGCCCGAAGGCGGCGGCGACGACCTCGCCGAGACCGGTGCCTCCAGCGCCACCCCGATGATCGCCGGTGCCGCCGGCGTCGTCCTGGTCGCGGGTGCGGGCCTGGTGATGGTCTCGCGCAAGCGCCGCAGCGCGCAGAACTGATCTGACTCCGTCGCCGCCCGGCTCCGGCCGGGCAGCGGACGTGCGCAGTACGTACGTGCGTACGTACGACGCCCGGCAGCCGACGATTTCGGCTGCCGGGCCCTCGTGTTGCCCGGTGGCCACCCGGTCCGGACGGCCGCGCTCCCGGGCGGCGGCCTCCCCGGCCTCGCCCGGTGCGAGCCGGTCGTGGTCGGGCGTCTTGCGCAGCAGCATGCTGCCCAGGGTGAGGGCCACCTGGAAGCGAGGAGCGCCGGGCGGTCCGTACCGGCTCAGGCGGCGACGCGCTCGAAGACCGCGGCCAGTCCCTGCCCGCCGCCGATGCACATGGTCTCCAGGCCGTACCGGGACTGCGTGCGGTGCATGTGGTGCGTCAGCGTGGTGAGGATGCGGGCCCCGGTCGCGCCGACGGGGTGGCCGAGTGAGATGCCCGATCCGCAGGTGTTGATCCGCTGCTCGTGATCCGTCTCCGTCAGGCCCAACTCCCTCGTGCAGGCCAGGACCTGGGCGGCGAACGCCTCGTTGAGCTCGATGAGGTCCAGGTCTGCGAGCGAGAGCCCGGCCCTCTCGAGGGCGGCGTTCGTCGCGCCCACCGGTCCGATGCCCATCGTCTTCGCCGGGACGCCCGTACGCGCGAACGAGACCAGGCGCACCAGAGGCGTGAGACCGAGGCGCTCCGCCGTCCCGGCAGTGGTGACCAGGCAGGCCGCCGCGGCGTCGTTCTGTCCGCTGGCGTTGCCGGCGGTGACCGTGGCCCCGGGGTCGCTCTTGCCCATCACCGGGCGCAGCCCGGCGAGTTGCTCGGCGGTGGTCTCGGGGCGCGGGTGTTCGTCCACCTCGACGACCGTCTCTCCCTTACGCCCTCGCACGGTGACCGGCACGATCTCCTCGGCGAACCAGCCCGCCTCCATGGCGTGCGCGGCCCGCTGCTGCGAGCGCAGTGCGAGGGCGTCCTGGTCCGCGCGGGCGATGCCGTATTCGCGGCGCAGGTTCTCCGCCGTCTCGATCATGCCGCCCGGCACGGGGTGGTTCTCGCCGCCGGCGGTCACGCGCCCGCGGGCGAGGGAGTCGTGGAGCTGCAGCCCGGGGCCCTTGATGCCCCAGCGTCCCTCGTGCGTGTAGTAAGGAGCCCCGCTCATCACATCGACTCCGCCCGCGACGACGACGTCGCTGAAACCCGACCGTATCTGCATCGCGGCGTCCAGCACCGCCTGGAGGCCGGAGCCGCAGCGCCGGTCGATCTGGACGCCCGTCACCGACTGGGGGAGTCCGGCGTCGAGGGCGGCGACCCTGCCGATCGCCGGTGCCTCGGAGCTGGGATAGGCGTGGCCGAGGATCACCTCGTCGATCCGTTCGCCGTCGATGCCGCTGCGCGCGACGACCTCGGAGATGACGCGAGCGGCGAGCGCGGCGGGCCGCTGCCCGGCCAGGGCGCCGCCGAAGCGTCCGATCGGTGTACGCAGCGGCAGGCAGATGACGACATCGGACCGGGCTGACATGGACGGGGCCTCCCTGGATTGCGGCTGGCGGCTGGCGGATTGCGGCTGACGGTTGGCGGCTCGGGGTTCCCACCGGCGGATTCCGGCCGACGCCCCGGCTCGGGGCCCTTCTCCCCGGTGGGCTGTTCGTGTGCTCACGGCGGACGGCTGCCGGGGTGGTCCGAGGCGGGTGCAGCGGGGGCCGGGCGGCCCCCGCTGCTGACGACCCTTCCACCCGGCACTGATCCGGTCCAATATCCGATCCGCTCGGGACTGAGACGGGCTGCCACCTAATCGCCTTCGCCCGCCTGTCCGGCGGCGCCGTGTCGGTCCTCCTCCGCAGGTACGGACTCCGGTGCGGGCCCCGACGCGGGCTCCGGTGCGGGCTCCGGTGCGGGCTCCGGCGCGGGCAGAGCCTCCGCCGCGACGTCCAGGACGCTGCGCAGCGCCGCAGACGGATTGTCCGGGCGCCACGCCAGCGCCGCCTGAAGCACCACCGGTCTGCCGCTCAGCGGCCGGTAGACGAGGCCCGTCTGCTGGATGTGCATGCACGAGGTGAGGGTGAGCGTCACGCCCACCCCCATCGCCACCAGGGCCAGGATCGTGTACGAGTCCGGCGCCTCCTGCACGACCCGCGGGTGGTGGCCGGCGGCCTCGCACGCCTGGAGAGTCACATCCCGCAGGCTGGAGCCGGTGCGCGCGGGGAAGCTGACGAAGGGTTCGTCGGCGAGGTCCTCGACGGCGATGCTGCGCTGCCGCGCCAGCCGGTGGTCCGAGGGGAGCGCGCAGACCAGTTCCTCCTCGCCGATCACCCGGTGCTCCACGCCGGGCTGTGTGACCGGGAGCCGTACGAAGCCCAGGTCGAGGGTGCCGTCGGCGACGCGGGCGAGGGCGCGGTTGGCGTAGGTCTGGCCGCGCATGACCAGCTCGATACCGGGGTGTGCGGCCCGCACCGCCCGGGTGAGACGGGGGAGGGTCGCGTGGCTGGACGCGCCGGCGAAACCGACACTGACCCGCCCGTACTCACCGCGCCCCGCGGCCTTGGCGACGCGCCGGGCGATGTCGAGGTCCTCCAGCACCGTGCGGACGGGCTTGAGGAATGCCTCCCCGGCGCTGGTCAGGCGTACGGACCGGGTGCTGCGCTCGAAGAGCTGCACCCCGAGTTCCTTCTCCAGCTGCCGGATCTGCTGGCTGAGCGGCGGCTGCGCCATCTGCAGACGCCGGGCGGCGCGGCCGAAGTGCAGCTCTTCGGCGACGGCGACGAAGGAGGAGAGATGGCGCAGTTCCACGAGTGTCCCGGGGGCAGTGGCGGCGAGCAGGTCCGCTCGGCGGCCAGTTATCGGTTTTCCGTCTCAAACTGACCTTAATTCGGTATTGGACGCCAATCAATGGGGGGTGGGAACGTGGTGCCGAGCCGTTGCCCGTGTCCGGGTCCGGACGCTTCGGACCCCGGCGGGACGCGCACCGGAACGCACCGAGACGCCGTGGAGCCGCCGTGGAGACCGCAGTGGACAAGACGATGACGATGCGGGAAGCCGTCGCTGCCTACGTGCACGACGGCGACACCGTCTCCCTGGAAGGCTTCACGCACCTGATACCCACCGCCGCCGGGCACGAGATCATCCGCCAGGGCCGCCGCGGCCTCACCGTGATCCGCATGACGGCCGACATCGTGGTGGACCAGATGCTCGCCGCCGGGTGTGTCTCGAAGCTCGTCTCCTCCTTCGTCGGCAACTCCTCGGCGGGCTCGCTCGGCGAGCTGCGCCGCCGCGTGGAGAGCGCGCAGCCCGAGCCGCTGGAGTTCGAGGAGTACAGCCACTACGGCATGATCTGCCGCTACCTGGCCGGCGCGCAGCGGTTGCCGTTCTACCCGCTGCGCAGCTACGGAGGCAGCGACCTCCCCGAGGTGAACCCCTCGCTGCGCAAGGTGACTTCGCCCTATCCCGGGCCGGACGGGGAGACCGAGCAGATCTACGTCGTGCCGCCCGTCAACCCGGATGTGACGATCGTGCACGCCCAGCGGGCGGACCGCTCGGGCAACACCCAGATCTGGGGACTCACGGGAGTGCAGGCCGAGGCCGTCTACGCCGCGCGCAAGGCCGTGGTCGTCGTGGAGGAGATCGTCGAGGACGAGGTCGTACGCTCCGACCCCAACCGCACGGTCATCCCCGCGCACGCCGTGAACGCCGTCGTCGCCTGCCCGCGCGGCGCCCACCCGTCCTTCGCCCAGGGCTACTACGACCGCGACAACGCCTTCTACCGCTCGTGGTCCGGGATCAGCCGGGACAAGGAGCGGCTGACGGCCTGGCTGGCGGAGTGGGTGTACGGAACCCGTGACCATGCCGAGTACGTCGGCAAGCTCGGTGAGGAGTTCTGGGAGGGGCTCGCCGTCGGTGAGGCGATGAGCCTGCCCGTCAACTACGGGCGGCGTCTGTGAGGGCCGGGAGCGCCCCGCCCAGCCGCATGCCGTCCCGCGACCCGAAAGTGAGCCGCTCATGACCGCCGCCACTGCGACCTCCTCCGAACTGCTCTCCGTCGTCGCCTCCCGCGAACTGGCCGCCAGGCGCACCGTCTTCGCCGGTATCGGCCTGCCCACGCTGGCCGCCTCGCTCGCCCATCTCACCGTCGCGCCCGAGCTGGAGATCGTCTACGAGTCGGGGGTGTGCGGGGCGCACCCCTCCCACCTGCCCGAGACCATCGCCGACGCCGTGCTCATCACCGGCGCCGAAGCGGTGCTGCCGATGCCGACTCTCTTCGGTTCGGTGCTCCAGGGCGGGCACATCGACGTCGGCTTCCTCGGCGCCGCCCAGATCGACAAGTGGGGCAACCTCAACTCCTCCGTCATCGGCGACTGGCACCACCCCAAGGCCCGGCTGCCCGGATCGGGCGGCGCCAACGAGGTGATGGCCAACTCCCGTGAGGTGTTCGTCGTCATGCGCCGCCACGATCCGCGGTCCTTCACCGGAAGGCTGGACTTCTGCACCTCGCCCGGTCCGGACCGGGCGCTGGCCGACGGCATCCGTCCGCTGGGCGCCGGAGTCACGCGTGTCATCACCGAGTTGGGCATCCTGGCCCGTGAAGGCGTCGGCGAGGAGCTGCGGCTGACCGCCGTGCACCCCGGCGTCGGCGCGCAGGACGTACGGGCCGCCACCGGCTGGGAGCTGAAGACAGCCGACGACCTGACCGTCATCGAGCCACCCACTCAGGCCGAACTCGCCCTGCTGCGCGAGGATGTCGACCCTGAGCGCGTCTACCTGCGCTGACGTCGAGGGGCGGGCCGGGGGCCTGAGCCCGCCCGGGCGGCGGGTGGACGTCGCCGGAGCACGGACCGAACAGGCGGGCCGGACGGGCACCGCCGAGCCGAAGGCGGAGAAGAGATGCGCACACGAATCGTCGGTACCGGAGTCATGGGACGCGGCATTGCCCAACTGGCGGCCACAGCGGGTCACACCGTCGAACTCGCCGACGCGCGACCGGAGTCGGTGACGGAAGCCGTCGACTTCGTGCGCGGGATGCTGGAGCGGGCCGTCGGGAAGGGCCGGATGAGCCGGGCCGACGCCGACGCCGCGACGGGCCGGCTCGTACCGCTGTCCTCTCCCTTCGCGGCACCGGACGGTGAGGGCGGCGCACCGGAACTCGTCATCGAGGCAGTGCGGGAGGACCTGGAGACCAAGGCCGCTCTCTTCACGGAACTGGAGAAGGCACTGCCCGAGCGGACCGTGTTCGCCACCAACACCTCCTCCCTCTCGGTCACGGAGATCGGCGCGCGGCTGCCCGATCCGACCCGGCTGGCCGGGCTGCACTTCTTCAACCCCGTGCCGCTGATGAAGATCGCCGAGGTCGTGGCGGGCGCGTCGACCCGCGAGGACATCCCGGCCGCCCTCACCGCCTTCGTCGAGGGGTGCGGGCACCGGGCGGTCACCGTCGCCGACACACCAGGCTTCCTCGTGAACCACGCCGGGCGCGGCCTCGCCACGGAGGCGCTGGCGCTGCTGGAGGAGGCCGTTGCCGCCCCCGCGGACCTCGACGCCGTCGCCCGCGACGTACTCGGTCTCCGCATGGGCCCGTTCGAGCTGATGGACCTCACGGGACTCGACGTCACCGCCTCCGTCATCGACACCGTCTGGCGCGGCTTCCGCCACTCCGACCGGCTGCGCCCGTCGTACCTGACCGCCAACCGGGTCGCCGCCGGGCTGCACGGGCGCAAGACGGGGCGCGGCTTCTACCCCTACGGGCCGGACGCGCCCGCGGACGCCGCCGCACCGTCACCCGCGCCGTCCGGCGGCGACGCCGCCCGGCCGGTGACGGTGGTGGGCGGAAGCCCCGAGGCTCATGAGCTGCGCCAGGCACTCGCCGCGGGCGCCGGCGGCAGCCGGTCCGCCGGCGACGGTGCGCTCCACCTCGTGGTCACCTGGGGCGGAACCGTGGCCGCCGCGGTGGCCGACGAGGGTCTTCCCGCCGCGACCACCGTCGGCGTCGATCCGCTCTCGCTGGGCACCTCACGCCGCGTCCTCGCCGTGACCCCGGCGACCGCGCAGGACGCCGTACGGGACGCCGCCGCCGTACTCGCCGGGTCCTCGGCAGCCGTGACCGTCGTACGCGACACGGCGGGCTCGGTCGCGCAGCGACTGCTCGCCTCCATCGTCTCCGTGGCGGCCTCCATCGCCGAGCGCCACATCGCCGTCCCCGCCGACATCGACCTGGCGGTCACGGCGGGCCTGGGCTACCCGCACGGTCCGCTGGCCTGGGGCGAGCGGATCGGCGCGAGCCGGATGCTCGGCCTCCAGCGCGCCCTGTACGCCACGACCGGCGACCCGCGCTACCGGCCGACCCGGTGGGTCACCGAGCGCGCGCAGCTCGGCCTGCCGCTCACCGCACCGGACGCCCCGCTCACGTAACCG
Organism: Streptomyces ovatisporus; assembly: GCF_042653885.1. Lineage (NCBI taxonomy): Bacteria > Bacillati > Actinomycetota > Actinomycetes > Kitasatosporales > Streptomycetaceae > Streptomyces > Streptomyces ovatisporus. The sequence goes on along the minus strand of NZ_JBHSFH010000010.1, from coordinate 29,955 downwards.
GACCACACCGCAGGGACGCCCCTCCTCCACAGGGGGCCGACTGCGCAACCGCCCAGGAGAACCCCATGAATTCACGGGACTTCGGTCTCACCGGGACACAGCGAGACATCCGCGCCATGGCAGCCGACTTCGCAGACGCGGAGATCGCCCCGCACGCCCGCGAGTGGGACCGGGCCGAACAGGTCGACCCGGCCGTCGCCAGGCGCCTCGGCGAACTGGGCTTCCTGGGGCTGACCGTTCCCGAGCAGTACGGGGGAGTGGAGTGCGACCTTCTCTCGTACGTGCTGGCCACGGAGGAACTCGGACGGGGCGACTCGGCGGTGCGCGGCATCGTCTCCGTCTCCCTGGGCCTGGTCACCAAGACGATCGTCGCGCACGGAACCGACGAGCAACGCGAGGAATGGGTCCCGCAGTTGGTGAGCGGACGGGCGCTGGGCTGCTTCGCGCTGACCGAGCCCGGCACCGGCTCCGACGCCGGCTCGCTGACCACCAGGGCCAGGCGAGACGGAGACGACTGGATCATCGACGGCAGCAAGATGTTCATCACGAACGGAACCGTCGCGCAGATCGCGCTCACCTTCGCCCGCACCAGCGAGTCCGGGATCACCGCGTTCCTCGTACCGACCGCCAGTCCCGGCCTGACCGCCACGGAGATCAAGGGCAAACTCGGCCTGCGGGGCCAGGCCACCGCCGAACTCACCTTCCAGGGCGTACGGGTGCCGGACTCGGCACGTCTCGGCGCGCAGGACCGCGGACTGGGCATCGCGCTCGGCGCGCTCTCCCGGGGCCGCATCTCGGTGGCGGCCGGCGCGGTGGGCGTGGCACAGGCCGCGCTGGACGCCGCCCTGAACTACGCAGGGCAGCGTGAGCAGTTCGGCAGGGCGATCGCGTCCTTCCAGCTGGTCCAGGAGCTGCTGGCCGACTCCGAGGTGGACATCCGCGCCTCCCGCCTGCTGACGCACCAGGTGGCGAGGATGGCTGACGCGGGGGCCTCGCCGAAGGAGTACGCCACGGACGCCTCCGTCGCCAAGTACCACGCGAGTGAGACCGCGGTGCGCGTCAGCAACAACTGCCTGCAGACGTTCGGCGGTTACGGCTTCATCGACGAGTACCCCGTGGGCAAGTACCTGCGGGACGCCCGCGTTCTCACCCTCTACGAGGGTACGAGCCAGGTGCAGAAACTGATCATCGGGCGGGCTCTGACGGGCGTCGACGCGATGACATGACGGCTGGCCGGTTCTGGGCTGTCGGTGGCGCTTCCGGTGAGACAGTGTGTCGCCACCGACCGTGAGCGTGGGAGAGAGCAGTGACCGCGAAAGACGACATCGACAGCAGCAGACCACATCCGGCCCGCGTCTACGACTACTGGCTGGACGGCAAGAACCACTACGACGTGGACGCAGCAGCTGCCGAGCATGTCGTGCGCGTGTGGCCCGGTGTGGTCCTCGGCGCGCAGCTCAACCGGGCCTTCATGCACCGGGCGACGCGCTGGCTGGTGCAGGAGGCGGGGGTGCGGCAGTTCCTGGACATCGGATCGGGCATCCCCACCGAACCGAATCTGCACCAGGTCGCGCAGCTGATCGCACCGGAGACCCGGGTCCTCTACGCCGACAACGACCCGATAGTCCTGCACCACGCGCAGGGACTGCTGAGCGGTACGCCCGAGGGCCGTACGGCGTATGTGCACGCCGACTTCACCGACCCGGACGGCATCCTCGAATCGCCCGAGCTGCGCGAGACGCTCGATCTCCGGCAGCCCGTCGCCCTCTCTCTGATCGCGCTCCTGCACTTCATCACCGACGAGCGGGGCGCGTACGAGATCGTCGGCAAGCTCATGGACGCACTGCCGTCCGGGAGTTACCTCGTCGTCTCGCACGCCACGGCGGACTTCGACCCGGACCTGCTGACGCGCGTCGCCGAGGCGTACCAGTCCTCCGTGGCGGAGGGGCAGATCCGTTCGAGTTCGGAAGTGAGCCGTTTCTTCGACGGACTCGAACTCCTCGACCCGGGTGTCGTGGTCGCCCACCGCTGGCGGCCCGAGGACGGCGAGCCTCAACCGGACATCACCGACGCGGAGTTCCCCGTCTACGGCGGCGTCGCGCGCAAGCCCTGACGGCGGGCCGCCCCGGCCCGCACGACGGAGTCCGCGCATGCTTGTACACACCGGGGGTAACTGCAGGCCAGACAAGGCCCAGGTCCTCTGGAGGTGCTTGCGGGTGCGCATGTTCGGCAACGAGGCGAACACGAAGACGACCACCGCGACGACGGGGAAGAGCGGGCAGGGAACCGCGAAGTCCGCGAAGTCCGCGAAGGCGGGCACGGCGGGCAGGAGTTCGTCGGCGAAGAGCGGGGCGGCGAGCGCGACGACCGGCAGGAAGACGTCCGCGAAGTCCGCCAAACCGGGCAGTGCGGGCAGGGGCGGCAAGTCCAAGTCCGCCGGGAGCACCAAGTCCGCCAAGAGCACCGCCCGTTCCGGCAAGACCGGCAGGACCGGCAGGACCGGCAGGACCGGCAGGACCGGCAGGACCGGCAGGACCGGTTCGGCTGCCGCCCGGTCGGCGGACGCCCTCAGGCGGAACCAGCTTCCGCCGGCGGCACGTGTGGTGATCCTCGTCGTGGCGTTCGCCGCGATGGTGGGCTTCGCCGTCGTCCTCTCCAAACTGACGCTGGGGCCCTCCGCCGCCTCCGAATCGCTCACGCACAGCAACCTGCGTCCCGGCGACTCCATCCGCGACTATCTCTCGCAACCCCAGATGCGTGACACGCTCAAACAGCTGGGCGGGAACATCGTGCTCGGCATGCCGTTCGGCGCGCTGCTGCCGGCACTGGTGCCCCGCACCCGCGGCCTGCTGCGTGTGATGGTGGCGACGGCGCTGGTGATGCTGCTCGTCGAACTCGTGCAGGGTGCGCTGGTCACCGGCCGCGCCTTCGACATCGACGACGTCATCCTCAACACCACGGGCGCGATGCTGGGTTACCTGATCATCGGGCGGCGGCTGGGCCTCGCCGTGCACCCGCGCCGCCCCCACTGGTGGCACCGCCTCGGCATCAGCTCTTCCCGCGGCCGTCCGTGAAGTCCACGGACACCTTCTCGTAGCCGAGTGAACGCAGCAGCTCCCGCAGCATGTTCCTGGTGTTCTTCTCGGCGCGGGCCTCCAGACCGCTCTTCCGGGCGGCGTCACCGATGTGCCGGACGGCGAGCTTGTGAACCTGCCGCTCGTCGCCGGGGTTGTCGGAGAAGACGTCACCGAGCCGGTCGAGGATGCCGCGCTCCTTCGTCACCGCGTAGGAGCGGTCCGCGTCCAGCGCCGGCTTCTCCAGCCGGGCGGGCGGCAGCGTCACCGCGGCGGACCTGCGGTCGCTGCCGACCTCGACGGCGTCCTCGCCGACGTCGCCGAGATCCACGTACGCGCCGACGCTTCCCTTGCCGACGAAGAGGGTCCGGCTGCCCCGCACCGCGTCCGGAAGGAACTCGGCGTCCTTGTCCAGGTCGACGACGACCTGGAAGCTGCCGGAGGCCGCCTCGTAACGGCTCATGTCCTGGATGGACTTCAGCAGTACGGGACCGGTGCGGTCCTTGGTCTCCGTGCCGAAGGGGTTGCTCAACTGCGGCAGCACGTTGAGGGTGCGCGCGAGCAACAGCAGGAGCAGCAGAACGATCAGCGAGGCGGGAAGCGTGACCCACCAGGGCGGGCGCTTACGGGCGTTGACGACGACGGTCGGCTGCTTCGATGACATTCTTCCCGTCCCCTCGGAGCATCGGCGGACTGCACGACACAGCTCCGGGTTCCCCGGCAGGCCGCGTCCAAGGGGACGGACGGGGCCGGGGGCCGAGCGGCCGGCCCGCGGCCCCGCCCGTCTCAGACGCCGTACGCGGGCGCGAAGACCTCGTCGACAAAGGGGTTCCGGAACTTCCCGTGCGGGTCGCGCTCCGACACCAACTGCCGGAAGGCACCGGCCTGTTCGTAGAGTCCGGCGATGTCCGCGTGCGGCATGGTGGTGAGCTTCCCCCAGTGCGGGCGAGCCCCCAGCGGCAGCAGCAGCTCCTCGACTGCCCCGATGACGGGCAGTACCGCGGCGGCGTCCTTGACCCACGTGAAGTGGAAGGCGACGCAGTCCCGCCGGTACGCGGGACTGAGCCACAGGTCGTCCGCTGCGACGGTGCGCACTTCGGAGATCTGGAGTACGGGCGCGATGCGGGCGCCGAGTTCCCGCAGCGCGGCCAGTGCCCCGGGTGCGGCGGCGCGCGGCAGCAGCAGCTCCGACTGCAGCTCCTCCCCGCTGCTGGGGGTGAAGTCGGGCCTGAAGTGCGGCAGTCGTTCGTGCCACGGCCCGGGGACCCCCAACTGCTCGGTGCAGTGCGTGGGTTCGGCGCCCGGGATCGGGTGCTGGGCGGAATCCGCCGGGGTCGCCCCCTCCCAGCGGGAGCGGCGCGTACTGCCGTCCCGTTCGGTGACGCGCCGCTTGACCCACACCCGCGCCAGGCCGTCGGAGTAGTCGGTGAACGCGCTGACGCTGTAGGCGCATCCGAAGATCTCGTCGAACGCGGAGGCGAGTTGCGTCAGCGGAACACCCGTGTAGACGTGCTGGGAGACCTCGAAGGCGGGCTCGACGGCGAGCGTCAGCCGGGTGACGATGCCGAGAGCGCCCAGGCCGACGACCGTGCCGGAGAAGGTCTCCGGGTCGCTGCGGCGGCTGACTTCGAGCAGTTCGCCGTCGGGGCCGACGAACTCCAGCGCGGTCACTGCCGCGGCGAGGCACTTCTCGGAATCGCCCGAGCCGTGCGTGGCCGTCGCACAGCAGCCCGCGACCGAAATGTGCGGCAGGGACGCGAGGTTGGCCAAAGCGGAACCTGCGGTGTGCAGAATGCCGGCCACCTCGTCGTACCGCATTCCGGCACCGACGGTCACCGCCGGCCCTTCGCCGCCGGGCGGCGTCACATCCACGAGTGGCGGCAGACCGTCGAGACGCACCAGGTCGCCGTCGGTGTCGGCGATGCGGTTGAAGGAGTGGCCGCTGCCCAGGGCCCGTATCCGGTCCGCCGAGGCGACGATGTCCTGCAACTCCTCGACGGAGGAGGGACGGTGAGTGCGACGGGCGTTGAAGACGGTGTTGCCCGCCCAGTTCGTGGCCGGTGCGCCGGATGTGGACATGCGCGTTCCTGAGGTGGTGGTGGGCTCCCGGTAACCGCGGGCACGTGGGGATTCGTGCAGGCGGGCACGTACGGGTTCGAGCCTTCGGGGACGCGTACGAGCCTAATATGCGCCTGGAAACCCGCAGCTTGCGCGTGGCACCGTTCGTGAGGGAGTATTTTCGGCCCCTGGCATTGGCCGATTGGCGCCACAGGCCGTACATTCCGTCCCTTGCGTAACTTGCGCAACAGTCCCGACCTGATGGTCATGGTGGCGGAGACTGGACAGGGGCATGTGCGGGAATGAGGACGAGCAGTGTCGTGGCATTTCACGCCTCGCTGCGGGCGGGGCGGGGTGGACCTGAGCGGAGACGAATTCACTGTGGCGAGACCGACCCGGTCACTGCACGGGGAGCTTCATCATGCGCATCACTGAGGTGTCGGGCGGTCTGCCCGACCGCAGAATCCCTGACCGTCCCAGCGGACCCGCAGTGCCCAGACTCGTGCTGGGCGAGCGGCTGCGGAAGCTGCGAGAGGCACAGTACATTTCCAGGCGCGAGGCGGGCGACGCCATCCGGACCTCCGATGTGGACATCGCCCAACTCGAGTGGGGCCGCTGGGGTTTCAAGGAGCGGGACGTGACCGACCTGCTCACCATCTACGGCGTCACCGACGAGGCAGAGCGCGCCACCATGCAGGTCCTGGCCGCGCAGAGCAACATGCCCGGCTGGTGGAACGCGTACGACGACGTGGTGCCCGACTGGTTCCGCACCTACCTGGGGCTGGAGCAGGCCGCCGACGTCATCCGCACCTACGAGGTGCAGTTCATCCCCGGCCTGCTGCAGACCCCTCAGTACGCCCGCGCCGTCGTCGCTCTCGGACACCCCGGCGCCTCCGACGACCGGATCAGCCGCCGCGTCGAACTGCGCATGCAGCGCCAGCGCGTACTTCACAGCGCGCAGCCCCCGCACCTGTGGGCCGTGATCGACGAGGCGGCGCTGCGGCGTCCCGTCGGTGGTCCGGAGACGATGCGCGGCCAGGTCCAGCACCTGATCGCGATGTGCGATCTCCCCCACGTCACCGTGCACTTGATGCCGTTCGAAGCCGGTGGTCACGCCGCTGCGGGAGGACCGGTCACGCTCGTGCGGCTGCCCGAGCGGGAGCTGCCCGACCTGATCTACCTGGAGCAGCTGATCGGCGCCACCTACCCGGCCGAGCGGGAGGAGGTCGACCACTACCGGCACGTCATCGACCGTCTCGTGACGGATGCCGCGCCTGCGAGGCAGACCCGCTCCCTCCTGCTCGGCATGCTCGAGGAGATGCAGTACTCCTGATCCGTACGGCGGAAAGCAACCGGGACGACCGGAAGAACCGGGACGACCGGAAGAGCCTGCAGCCCCGCGCCCGGCGCGGTGATCAGGCCCGGTCGAGCTTCAGGGGACCGGGCGCGGCACCCGGCGGGGATTCCACAGCCGCCCTCGCTCCGGCACCCGGCCCGCGCCACCACGGACGGTCGGGAAGCGCCGCCGCTGACGGCTCGAACGAGCCCCCCGGGACCGGGACCGCAGCCCTCACACCTGCTTCCTTCGCGGCGGTCAGCGTGCGCTCGCCCGGCTCCGCCCACGGATGCGGCGCGAGATTGAAGGTCCCCCAGTGGATCGGCAGGAGCGCCCCCGAGGTGCCCGTGAGATCGAGATGCGCGCGGAGACCTTCCTCCGGAGTCATGTGGATGTCCGGCCAGAACTCGCTGTAGGCGCCGATCTGGATCATCGTCGCGTCGAACGGCCCGTACTGCGCGCCGATTTCGGCGAAGCCGGGGAAGTACCCCGTGTCGCCGCTGTGGAAGACCCGGTGCTCGGGGCCCGTGACCACCCAGGAGGCCCACAGGGTCTGCTGCTTGTTGCGCAGACCGCGGCCGCAGAAGTGGCGCGCGGGGGTGGCCGTCAGGCTGAGTCCGGCGATCTCGGCGGTCTCGTCCCAGTCCAGTTCGGTGAAGCGACCCGGCTCGACGCCCCACCGTTCCAGGTGGGCGCCGACCCCGAGCGGCACCGCGAAGTGGACGTCGCTCGCGGCGAGTTCACGGATGGTGGGCATGTCGAGGTGGTCGTAGTGGTCATGTGAGACGACCACCGCGTCGAGCCGTCCCAGCGCGGACAGCGGCACGGGTGCGGGATGCAGCCGGCGCGGGCCGGCGAAGGAGAACGGCGAGCAGCGCATGCCCCACACGGGGTCGAACAGCACCCTTCTGCCGTCCAGTTCGGCCAGCACCGTGGAGTGTCCCAGCCAGGTCAGCCGAAGCCCGGACTCCGGGGGCGAGCCCAGGTCGGGACGCGTCAGCGGAACAGCGCTGCCGGGCCTGCGGCCCTCGTTGCGCAGCAGGGCGCGCAGCAGTGCGCCCCGGCCGCGAGTGGGCCGTGGGCGGATCGAGGCCGTCACCGGGTTGCGGAACTGGGCGGCCTCCTTGTCGTAGTGCGGCGACCGCTCGATGCGTGCCAGCCGTTCACCTGTCGGCTCGGCACCGAAGGCCAGGGGTCTCCACTCTCTGAGAAGGCCGCTCATGCGAAATCTCCCGTTCTTCGTCAGCCGATGTCACGACAACGCACCCTGGCCGGCTGTTGTTCCACCCGGTGCCGCGATGACTTCACCGGCTCCAGGCGGTCCGTACAGGTGACCCCTGGACGGCCGCGGAAGGACCGGGATGGGACCGGCGCCGTCCGCGGACTCTCCGAGGACCCACAAGGACGAGGTGTATGCAGTGACGACCATGATCGATCTAGGGCCGCAGGCCCGCCACGTGAAGACGCTGCTCGACGGCGTCTCGGACGGGCAGCTCGGCTCCCCCACGCCCTGCGAGTCCTACACGGTGGCCGACCTGCTCGCTCACTTCCTGGGCCTGACCGCCGCCTTCCGTGACGCCGCGCGGAAGGAGCTGGGCCCCACGACGGACACCGACCCGGGGGATGCCGCCCCCCGGCTGCCCGCCGACTGGCGCAGCCGGCTCGCGGTGCAGCTGGACGAGCTCGCGGCCGCCTGGCGCAGCGAGGACGCGTGGGAGGGCGAGACGCGGGCCGGCGGCGTGGAACTCCCCGGCGCCGTCGCGGGGACGGTGGCCCTCAACGAACTGGTGCTGCACGGGTGGGACTTGGCGCGTGCGACGGGGCAGCCCTACACGGGCGACCCCGGCAGCCTGCGCGTCTCTGTCGAGATGCTCTCGGAGTCGGCCGGGCAGGAGATGCGCGATTCGATCTTCGGGCCGGTCGTCGAGGTCCCGCCGGACGCTCCGCTGCTCGACCGGGCCGTCGGCCTCGGCGGCCGGCGCCCGGACTGGACCCCGCCCTCCGCGGTCTAGTCTGCGACCGGACAGCCCCGGCCCGGCAGCCCCGGCCCGGGGGCCCCGGCTTCTGCGCCACCCCCGGGGGCCCGGCTCCTGCGCCACCCCCGGCGGCCCGGGGCTGCGCCGTCCGGGGCTGCGCCGTCCGGGGGTGGGGCGGCCGGGGGTGGGGCGGAGGTGCCGGGCACGCGAGTCACGTCGTACGGGCCGGACGGCGCAGTCGGCCTCGGCCGCCTGGTCCACTCCGCGCGCGCCGCCGTAATCGTGTGGCGTTCCCCGGCCCTCCTGGTCCAGCATCTGCGCATGGACCAGCCACCTGAGAGCGGGTTTTCCGGGCAGGCAGAACTGCGTCGCCTGCGCGTGGACGACGCCGCCGGCCTGTACGCGATCATCAGCGAGTCCCGCGAGCATCTCGCTCCCTGGATGCCCTGGGCCTCCGGACAGGACCTGGCGGGGACCGCCGCGTTCCTGGCCCGCAGTGAGGAGGCATGGCGAAACGGCGAGGCCTACGAGTACGCCGTCGTCCGGGACGGTCAGGTGACCGGCAGCTGTGGGCTGATGCGCCGGATCGGCCCCGGCGGGCTGGACATCGGCTACTGGCTCCACCCCGCGTGGACCGGGCAGGGCCTGGCCACGATGTCGGTTGCGGCGCTCGTCCGCTGGGCGTTCGAACTGCGGGGAACCGATCGTGTGGAGATCCACCACGATGCTGCCAACGCCGCCAGCGCGGCTGTTCCCCGCCGTCTCGGATTCACCGAGGTGGGCCGGGCGCCGGTGCAGGGAGGGCCGAGCGCCCCCGGTGAAGGGGGCATCGACGTGACCTGGCGGCTTCGACCCGGTGAGGGCGGTCACCGCGGCTGAGCACGCCTTCGGCGGTTGACGGGACGGGGTCGACTGCTGCACCCGCCGCATCCTCGGTGCCGTGGACGAGCGGGGGGCGGGCCGTGGCCCTGGAAGGTCGAACGGGGCAGGCCCATAGTGCCCCGCGCGACCTCGGCCGGGAGATCGTTCTCCGACGAACTCACCGCGCTGCCCGTGCGGTTGAGGAATTCCCCGGAGCCCCACTGGTGATCACCGAGACCGGCGGCATCTTGGACGACGGTCCCACACCCGACGGCGCCGTGCACGACGAGCGCCGCGTCCGCTTCCTCCACGGTCGTCCGCTCGCCGCTCGCCGGGCGTTGGAGGCCGGAGTGCCCGTCGAGGGCTACTACCACTGGTCGCTCATCGACAACTTCGAGTGGGCGATGGGCTACCGGCCGCGCTTCGGCCTCGTGCACCTCGACAGGGAGACCCAGCGCCGGACGGTCAAGGACAGCGGCCTCTGTACGCCCGCGTGACCCGCAGCGGCGAGGTGCCCGCAATGCCATAGGACGTCCCGGTGGAAGCGGGTGTGGCCGGGCCGGGGTTCCGGGCGCAGTGGCGGAAGTCGCGGTAACAGCAAGCGGTCGCGCGGGTAAGGACGGGGAGGAGGTGTCATGACCAGCGACATGAACGCGGCCACCGGTGCGACGACGGCGGGCACAGGCAACACCACGGGGACGGGGACGGGAAGGGGCGGGGGGAGAGACGGGGAGCAGGCAACCGCAGCCAGAACCGCCCGTCCGGCCGGAAGATCCCGGCAGCCACTCCTCGCGGGCATCGACATCGGCAGCACCCACTGCAAGGCCCTGCTGTGCACACCCACCGGCGGCGTCGTGGCCCGCGCCCAGCGTCCGACTCCCCGCAGTTCGGATCAACTCACCTACGACGCAGCTGAGTTGACCAGCGCCGCGCTGGGTGCCCTCACCGACTGCGTACGCGCGGCCGGACGGGCACCGGACACCATCGGCCTGACCGGCATGGCCGAGACAGGCGTGCCGCTCGACCGCCACGGAGCACCCATCGGCCCCGTACTGGCATGGTCCGACCCGGCTCCCGCGCCGCATGCCGAGCGCCTCGCACGTCTTCACGGCACGGCGGAGCTGCACGCCCGTACCGGAGTGCTCCCCAGTGCCAAGGTCCCACTGGCGCGCTGGTGCTGGCTCAGCGAGCACCACCCGGAGCGCCTGAACCGCATGCGGCAGTGGGCCGGGGCCGCGGACCTCGTCGCCAGGTCGCTGACGGGACGGGTCGGCACCGAAGTCACCTTCGCGCAGCGCACGATGGCCTGGGAACACGGGTCGGGCACGGAGTCCGGCCGCTGGAACGCCGAACTGCTCGCCGAGGCCGGACTGACACCGGCACACATGCCTCACGTCCATGCCCCTGGGCGCCCTGTCGGCGCCGTCACCAGAGCGGTCGCCCGCAGTCTCGGTCTGCGGGCGGGGGCGCACGTCGTCGTCGCCGGCCACGACCACCTCGTCGGCGCCTGGATCAGCGGGGCACGCGGAGCGGGCCGGGCGGCCGACTCCATGGGAACGGCCGAGGCCGTCCTCACCGTCTCGGACACGCCGCCGGACCTGGCCGCCGCCGCTGCCGAAGGCATGTCGTGGGGCCGTCACGTCGACGGAACCCACTGGGTCACGCTCGCCGGGATGTCGACCTCCGGGGCACTGGTCGAGTGGTTCTGCGACCGCTTCCTCTACCCGGTGGGCCGGGAGGGGGCAGCCGCAGCCGCCAACGGCCGGGCGCATTCCGGGGACCGCACGGCGGGCGCGGCCGGGCCGGACGCCCCGTCCGCGCCCTCGCCGGACGAACTGACCGTCCGCTACCGGGACTTCGCCCGTCTCGTCGAGCAGGACGGCGCGGAGGGGACGGGGTTGCCGGCGCGGCCCACCGGCATCACGGTGGAGCCCTACCTGCAAGGACGCAGCGCTCCCCGTCCCGATCCCGCCGCCCGGCTCGCCGTGCACGGGATGGCCTCCCGGCACGGACCCGCGGACCTCGCACTGGCCCTGCTGGAGGGCGCCGCCTACCACGCACGCTGGATGGCGGAGGTTCAGGCCGAGCTGGCCGGCACCACCCCCCAGACGGTCACCCTGGTCGGCGGGTCGACACGACAGCGCACTTGGACGGCGCTGAAAGCCGCCGTGAGCCCCTGGACCACGGAGGTGTGCACCGAGGCCGAAGCCCCCTGCCTGGGCGCCGCCGCCTGGGGCGGCGCGGCCATCGGCCTGGACCCCGCCGGTATCAGGCCGCCGAGCAGAACGCTGCACGTCGACGGATCCAACGCCGCCGCACACCGGACCGCCTACCGGGAGCGCTTCCTGCCGCACGTCCTGCTGCCGTCCCCCGGCAACTGACCGTCCCGGACAAGCCGTACCGACTGAGGAGAAGGCCATGCCGCCCGCCGAACCCCCGCCCTCCGCTCCAGCCTCCCCGCCTCCGCCGGCCGCCCCCGGGCGGCTGGCGGGCGGTTCCCCCGTCCCCGCGGCGCTCGCCCGGCCCTCCGGCACCTTCGCCATGGTCGCCATGGACCAGCGCGACTCACTGCGGACGATGATGGCGGCGCGCCTCACCGGGGCAGCGGTCGGGCGCGGGGGAGCGGGCGGTGCGGGAGCGGCCGTACCCGACTCCGCGCTCACCGACTTCAAGCTCGCGGTCGCCCGGAGCCTGGGCCCCGCCGCGTCCGCGCTGCTCATCGACCGCGACTACGGCTACCGCGCGCTGATGGACGCGGCGGTGCTGCCCGGATCGTGCGCACCGATCCTCGCCGTCGACATCCTCGACCAGCAGCCCGGCGGACCCGTCGAGGACACGTGCCTGGACGAGAGTGCCGAACCGGCAGCGGCCGCCGCCGAAGGAACCCGCGGACTGAAGCTCCTCGTCATCTGGCGCAGCGACTCCCACCGCGAGCGGCGTGTCGAACTCGCCGCCCGGTTCGTCGAGTTGTGCAGCAACGCCGGTCTCGCCTCCGTCCTCGAACCCGTGGCGCGCCCCACCCGCGAGGAGGAGGGCGCGAACACCTTCCGGCTGAACGACGCCATCGTGGAGGCCGCGCGGGAACTGGCACCGCTGCAGCCGTCGCTCTACAAGTGCCAGGTCCCGGACGGCGGGACGGGAACCGTGGCCGAGACGGCCGCGCAGGCGGAGCGGATCGACCGCGTGGTCGACGTGCCCTGGGTGGTGCTCTCCCAGGGCGTCGCGCCGCCTGACTTCCCCCGTGCGGTCGAGGGGGCCTGCCGGGCGGGTGCTTCCGGCTTTCTCGCCGGCCGTGCCCTGTGGACCGACGCGCTCGACGCCCACGACCGGGACGCCCAGCTCCGCGGGCGGTGCCTGGAACGGCTGCGGCGTCTCGGAGAGACGGTCGACACCCACGGAAGGCCCTGGTGGCACGCCCCTGCCGCAGCTGCGGGCGCGGGTACGCCGGGCGCCGCGGACGAGGAGGGACCGGCATGACGACGGATGACACGACGGACGCGGGGACGGCCGGAGGCCCCCGCCCGAGAGTGTGCATCCTGCACACGGTCGCCGCGCTCCCCGCATCCTTCGAACCGCTGCTGCGGGAGGAGGCGCCGCATGTACGCGCCTACCACGTCGTCGACGAGAGCCTCCTGGCGGACACCGTCAGACACGGCCGACTGCCCCGTACCACCGCCCGGTTGGCGGCCTACGTCACGCACGCCGAAGCGGCGGGAGCGGACGCCGTGCTCGTCACCTGCTCCTCGATCGGCCCCGCGGCGGAGGCCGTGCGGGCGCTGACGGGGATTCCCGTGCTGCGTGTGGACGAACCGATGGCCGCCGAGGCCGTACGCCGGGGGCCGCGCATCTGCGTGCTGGCCACCCTGGAGTCCACCCTCGTCCCGACGGCCGAGCTGATTCGCCGTCATGCCGCTGCCGGAGGCGTCCGGGCCACCGTGACCACGACGACCTGCCCGGGTGCGTACGACGCGCGCCAGGCAGGGGAGGGGGAGGAGCACGACCGCCTGATCGCCGAGGAGGTGAGGCGGATGGCGCCTTCGCACGACGTCCTGGTACTTGCCCAGGCATCGATGGCCGCCGCCGTCGGTACCCTCCCCGGGGGCGGACCGGGGGTCCCGGTGCTCACCTCGCCGCGCAGCGGTGTGGCCCAACTCGCGGACGTCGCAGCGCAGTAGGGGCGGAATCCCGTCCGCTCCTGCGGGTGGGGCGTGCCCGGAGGTGCCGGCTCGCCGGGCCCGGCAGCGCGAGTGCCGGCCGGCGGCGGGGGTTCGACGGGGCTGCCCGGGTCCTCGGGACCGGCCGGTCCGCTCACCGCCCGGCCGGGGCGCGCACGCGAAGAAGAGTGTCAGCCGCCGCTGCAGCTGAGGTCGGCCTGGCGCATGTAGCCGAGGAATTCGCCGTTGTCCGCGCGTGAGACCTGCCACATGTCGAACGGCCCGGTGGCGGCCACTTCCTGTCCCGACTTCATCGTTCCGAGAACCTTGCTCTCCACGCTGTCCTCGGCGTAGCGCGGGGTGCCGTCGTGGACCACGGCGCAGATCGCCCCCGCCTGTGCCGTTCCGCCCAGCGACGGTATCGCTATGGCGGCCACGGCTATGGCGGCGGGAGCGGCGAGACGCACCGCCAGTCTCTTCTTCTTCATCATTCTCCCCGTATCGTCACGGCACCGTGCACAATTCCATACTGCCAACCTCCAGGCAGGTCATGCACGTTCGGGGTCAAAACGGCACCGGGTGCCGTTGATTCGGCTTAGACTGACGCTTTCGCAACAGCCAACGCGGTCGCCATGATGGTCAGTTGGGGATTGACTTCCGGGCAGCTGGGCAGCGCCGAACCGTCTGCGACGAGCACCCCGCGTACGCCGCGCAGTCTGCCCCGCACGTCCGCGGGCGCCGTCTGCGGATCGGCACCGAGTGCGACCGTCCCCGTCGGATGGAACGCCGACAGATGGAGCTGACGCGCACTCAAGCCGCTGAGCTTCTCCTTCAGTTCGGACAGCGAGCGCGCCCGGGGGGCTGCCGCGATGCCGGTGAGGACCTCCTCGGCGCCGGCGGCGAAGAGCAGCTCGCCCATCGCCCCCACCGCGCGCATCAGCCTGCGGCCGTCACGGGGGGCCAGGTCGTAGCGCAGCAGTGAGCGCCGGGCCCCCAGCACCCTGCCCGACGGAAGATCGGCGATCATCGCGCCGACCGTCGCCAGGGACTTCGCGCCGTCCAGCTCGCTGCGCAGGTCCCGGCCGACGCCGGGCAGGACGAACGACCCCATGCCGGGCGGTCCGGCCGTCGCCTCGATGAGGATGCCGTCGCTGTGCAGCTCCTCCACGCCGACGCTCTGCAGCACGCCCTGCCAGGCGGTCACCGGTTCCGCGAAGCGGCCCGCGACACTGGCGGCGGGGTGGACAGCCAGGTTCCGGCCCAGCCGCGGATGGCCGCCGAGGCCCGAACGTCGCAGCAGTGGCGGAGAGTTGAGCGCGCCGGCCGCCACGACCACCAGCGGGCTGAGGATCTCGAAGCTGCTGCCGTCCGGCCGCCGTACGGCGACGCCGCACGCCTGAGGGCCGCCCGGCCGGTCCCGTTCGACGAGGATGCGCTGCACGTACGCCCCGGTGACGATGCGGGCACCGGCACTGCACGCGTCGGGCAGCACCGACAGCTGGACGCTCTGCTTCGCTCCCGTGGGACAGCCGACCACGCACTGGCAGGAGCCCTTGCAGCCGGGCGCGTTGCGGCGCAGCGGACCGGCCTGCCAGCCCAGCCGCTCCGCACCGAGCAGCGCGGTGCGGCCGTTGCGCCCGAGGACGTCCAAGGGCTGAGTGGCGACCTGGAGGGTGCGTTCGACCTCGTCGAGGCAGTCGCCGAAGGCGTCCGCGTCGGCGAGCGGCAGCCCGTACGTGTCCCGCCACCGGCCGAGCACATGGTCCGGAGTGCGGTAGCACGTACCGGAGTTGACGACCGTGGTACCGCCGACGGCCCGTCCCACGGGCAGCACCACGGGCGGGTTGCCCAGCGCGATCGTGCCGCCGCCGTCGCGGTAGAGCTCGGCGAACCTGTCGAGCGGGGTCCGCCGCCCGAAGTCCGCGGTGGTGTGGTGGCGTCCCTCCTCCAGTACGAGGACGCGCATACCGGCCCGGGCGAGGGTGCGCGCGGCGACGGCACCGCCCGCCCCCGACCCGATGACGACCGCGTCGGCGGTGGCACGGTCCGGCCACTCGGCGGACGGCACGCAGTCCAGCGGCGGATCGGCGGGCGGTGCGAGCACTGGGCGGACGGCCGGCTCCTTGTGAAGCATCCGTTCCGTACCGGCCGCGAGCATCACCGGCACTTTCAGCGCGTCCAGCACCGGCAGCAGCGAGGGCCGTGCGGCGAGTGAGGAGAGCACTGCCTCCCGCTCCTCCGGGGTGAGCCTGCTCATTCCCCGCCCGGTCCGCACCGTCGCGTAGGCGTCGACGGCGGCTGCCGCCGCCCGTACCCCGGCGCGGGCCGCCCTCGGCATCGATTCGAGCACGTTCTCCACGCGCCGCGGCACGGCGCCGGGCCACGCCTCGCTGCCGTCGTCGGCGAGCAACGCGCCCACCAGACCGTCCAGTCGATAGCTCATCGGTCGCCGACCTCCGCGTGTGCCGTACCGTCCAGGAACCACTCGGCCTCCTTGCGCCAGCGGCCCCACCAGCGCTCCAGCAGGATGTGCGCGTCGGCCGTCTCGCTGTTGCGGCACACGGCGCCGCTGCCGTCGGGGTCGGTGTAGTCCAGGGCGAGGGTGCGCTCCTCGGGCTGGGTGACCACGACCTTGATGCGGCGCATCCCGGACCGTCCGGTGACGTTCCAGACGGGCAGGCCGATGTCCGCGCGGAAACGGCCTACGCCCGCCCACCCGACGGCGGCGCGCTCGACCCGCCGCGGCCACGTGCGGCCGCCCTTGCGCAGCCGGAGGAAGACCAGCGGCGGCAGCCTGCGCAGCACGGGACGCATGGAGACGGCCGCCACGATCTCCAGCACGTCGCCGCCGCCCAGGTGCGCGTGGAGCCAGGCCCAGCGGCGAGCGTTGCCGTGCCCGTAGATCCTGGCCGTCGCGCCCGGTGCGTCCGCGAGCTGCAACTCGCCGCCCTCGTAGGTGAAGGTGCCGCTGTACGAGCCCTGGGGCGCGGGGACGATCTGAGCGGCCGGCAGCAGCGGACGCCGCCACGACCAGCGCGGGAAGGTGAACAGCGGTTCGTCGCCCGCCTGTTCCGCCAGGTCCCAGCTGAACGCGCCCGCGGAGCCCCGCAGCCGGCCGGGTACCGCCTCGATGCCGCCGGCGGTGAAGCCGCTGCGTTCCGTCCCGTCCTCACGGGCGGCAGCCCGGTCGCGCGGCGGCTTCCAGGGCTCGGGACCGAACCGTGCGTGCCGCACCGGACCTTCGCCGTCGCCGGGGAACTGCGCCACCCAGCCGTGGGCGTACGCCTCGGAGCCGTCCGAGGGCGCGACCAGTTCGTGGTGGAGCCACAGCCCCGTGCCGCTCTTCGGGTCGGTCACCGTCGTGTACCAGACCTCCGTACGTCCGGCGGCGCCGTCCCAGCGCGGCGGCAGCAGACCCCCGGGGTCCGCGCCGGGCGTCGGACCGCTGAGGCGCGGGAAGCGGAAACTGCCGAGGAACGGCAGCAGTTGAGTCGCGACGGGGAAGCGCAGCGTGCCCTTGCCGATCTGCTCGCCGTCCTCCAGCAGCACGAACGGCAGCACCGTCATCGACTTGACCGGACGCCCGGGCGATATCGACTTCCAGCCGTCGAGCGTGCAGCGACGCCCTCCGGCGGAGAAGCCGATCCGGTAGCGGATGCGGCGCCGTGCGACCGGTGAGATCTCCAGCTCGCCCAGCATTCCGGTGTCGTCGGCCCACCCCGCGACCCGCACCCGGCCCGTGAGCCGGCCTTCGGTCGTTCCCAGCGGACGCAGCACTTCGTCCGCCCGCACGGCCAGGTCCAGCCGGACGGGCCGCGCCTCGCTCTCTCCGGCCAACTGCACGGAGCCGGTCATGACTTCCGAGAAGGTCGTTCCCCGGGCCCCCATCAGGCGATCCCGAGGGCGTCGAGCATGATGCGCTCGGTGGCTGCCAGATATGCGTCGGCGGCCTTCTTCGCGGCCCCCGCGTCGCCCGCGTCCACCGCGGAGACGACCGGCTCCAGACGGGCGTGCGCCACCTCCGGATCCCTGAAGGGGGCGACGAGATGGGCACGCATCGGTACGTAGGCGTTGAAGAGGGTGTTGGTGAGCAGCGTGTAGACGCGGTTGCCGGTCGCGCGCGCCAGAGCCCGGTGCACCTCGATGTCCGCCAGCTGGGCGTCGCCGCCGTCCTCCGCGTCGCCGACGGCTGCCAGCAGCGACCTCAGTTCCGCGCGTTGTTCGCGCGTGGCCTTCATCGCGGCCCGCTCGGCGATCAACGCGCCGATGCTGCGCCGGACTTCGAAGATCTCGCCCAGCCAGTCGGGGCTGTGCCGTACCAGCATGGGCAGCAGGTCGGCGCCGCCGAACCGGACGAAGTCGCGTACGCGCGTGCCCACTCCGTGCCGTGTCTCCAGCAGGCCGGACTGCACGAGCCTGCCGAAGGCGTGCTTGAGCGTGGTGCGGGTGACGCCGTAACCGTCCGCCAGTTCGCGCTCCGGCGGGAGGTAGCTGCCGGCGGGATGGTTCCCGGCGAGGATCTCCTCGCGCAGCTTGTTCTCCAGTACGTCGACGATCGTCTCGCGGGGCAGAGTCTCCACGTCGGCCTCTCCCTCTCAGTGACTCAGTGGATGAGCCACTGAATCATGTACAGTCCGCACGGACAAGTGGCGCGGTTCCCGGAATCGGCGGCACACGGGACCGTCCCGCCCCTCACCAGGGGGTTCCTGCGACGAAGGCAGGGCGTTCTGAGTACTCCTACTCAGGCGCGTGGAGAACCGGTCCCGCACTCTGTCCCGACGAGCCCGGACCAGCCGGCACGACAGCGACCCCGCCCCGGAAGAGGTGCGCCATGGACCGGACCCTGCAACTGCGGGAGGCCACCCTCGAGGACCGCGACTGGATCCACGAGCTGCGCCACCGCGTGTACGCACAGGAGCTGGGCCAGCACCCTTCACACCCGACGGGACGCCTGAGCGACGAACTGGACGGCGACAACGTCTACCTGGTGGCGGCGCGGGGGCCGGTCCGCATCGGCTTCATCAGCATCACCCCTCCCTGGGCGGGCCGCTACGGACTCGAGAAGTACCTCGACCGCGGCGAACTCCCCCTCCTCGCCGACGAGGACGTCTTCGAGATCCGCATCCTCACCGTCGAACCGGAATGGCGGGGTACGGCCGCCGGCCCGCTGCTCATGTACGCGGCTCTGCGCTGGGCGGCATCCCGGGGCGGACGCCGCGTGATGGCGATGGGGCGCACCGAACTCCTCGGCATGTACCTCTCCGCCGGCCTGCACCAGGTCGAACGGACCGTGGAGTGCGGCGCGTTGACGTTCGAAGTGCTCACCGGAGACGTCGAGCAGCTCACGGAAGCCGCCATGGAGGAACACGGCGACACCCTCCGGCGCATGCGCACCCGTCTCGACTGGCGTCTCGACGTGCCCTTCTCCACCCCGCCGGACGCCTGCCAGCACGGCGGTGCCTCGTTCACCGCCATCGGCACCGGCTTCCGCAGCCTCCACCGCCGCCACGAGGTCGTCGCCGCGGACGTACTCGACGCCTGGTTCCCTCCGGCTCCCGGCGTGTGCTCCGTACTCGCCGAGGACCCCGCCTGGACCGCCCGGACGTCCCCGCCCGCCGGAGCAGAGGGACTGCTCGCGGAGATCAGCGAGGCCCGCAGTCTTCCGGTGGAGAGTCTCGTGGCCGGCGCCGGCTCCTCCGACCTGATCTTCCGCGCCTTCGGCCACTGGCTGACCGGGGACAGCAGGGTCCTCCTGCTCGACCCGGCCTACGGCGAGTACGCCCACGTCACCGGGAAGGTGACCGGCTGCCGGGTGGACAGGCTCCGGCTGCGCCGGGACCGGGACTGGCACATCGACATGGACCGGCTCGCCTCCCTGACCCGCTCCGGCGACTACGACCTGGTGGTGGTCGTCAACCCCAACAACCCCACCGGCCGGCACGCCCCGGCCGCCGGACTCGCCGAGGTCGTCGCCGGCACGCCTGCCCGTACCCGGTGGTGGATCGACGAGGCGTACCTGGGCTACGCCGGCCTCGGCGAGTCCCTGAGCGGTCTCGCCGCGGCGGAGAACTCCCCGGTGGTCGTGTGCACTTCGCTGTCGAAGATGTACGCGCTCTCGGGTGCGCGCGCCGCCTACCTGGTCGCGGACCCCGGCACCGCCGCGGAGCTCCGCAGGCGGACACCTCCGTGGCAGGTCGGCCTTCCCGCGCAGCTGGCCGCCGTCGCGGCGCTCCGCGACCCCTCCCACTACGCCGGGTGCTGGGAGCGCACGCACACGCTGCGCCGCGAACTGGCCGACGGCCTGGCCGGGTTGGGCGGCGAGCTGACGGTGGAGGAGGGCGTCGCCAACTTCCTCACCGTGACGCTGCCGTCCCACGGGCCCAGCGCCGCCCGTGTGGTGGCGGAGTGCCGCCGCCACGACGTCTACCTCCGTGACCTCTCGCCGCTCTCACCGCAGTACGAAGGGCGCGCCGTGCGCATCGCGGTCCGGGAGCCGGCCGGGAACGAGCGCATCGTGGCTGCCTTCGAAGCCGCCCTCGACGTCCTCGGCCCGCAGCGCGGGACGACCGCCTCGCGGCTGCCGGCCCCGACCGCCGACGGGACCGGCGGCGCCGCGGTCCTCGCCGAACGGCCCCTGCCGTGAACGCAGTCGCTCCGCTCCTCCCCTGGCTGGGAGGGGCCTTGCTGGTGAGCGGCGTTGCCGTGGCGGTGTCCCGGCGCCGTGAGCTGCTGCACCGGTGGTGCGCCTGGGCCGTCGGTGTGCCCCTGGTCACGGGAGCGTTCTGGCTGGGGCCGCCCGGCGTCGCCGCTCTCGCCGTGCTGGCAGCCCTGATCGCCGTGCCGGAGTACGGCGGGCTGCTCGGGCTCCCCGTTCCGGACCGGCTGGCGATCGCAGCCGGCGTCGCCGCAATAGTGCTGGCGACGTGGCTGGCACCGGAACAGCTGCCGCGCGTGGCCGCCGCCGCGGCACTCGCGGTGGTCGCGGTCCCGCTCGTCGCCGGTGACGCGGAAGGCGGCCTGCACCGCGCGGCCGGCGGCCTGTTCGGGCTGGCCTGGCTCGGTGTGCTGGCGGGCATGGTGCCGCTCGGAGCGCAGGCGCTCGTCCTGTTCGTCGCTGTCTCACTCGGCGACATCGCGGCGTACTTCGCCGGACGGCATCTCGGCGGTCCCCTCCTCTCACCGCTGTCGCCGGCCAAGCGGTGGAGCGGAACCCTGGCCGGGGCAGCGGCAGGGCTCGGCGTACTGGTCGCCCTTTCCGGCTTCGACTGGGCGGCCGCGGTGGCCGTCGCCGTCGGCGGTCCGGCGGGAGACCTGCTCGAATCGATGGTGAAGCGAGGCGCGCGGAGCAAGGACGCGGGCAACTGGATACCCGGGTCGGGAGGTCTGCTGGACCGTATCGACTCGCTGCTGGTCGCACTGGCCGTTCTGCTCGTGCTGCGCTGACCCCACCCGCACGCGTGGCCGCGCCCCGGCCGCGACCGCCGGACGGGAATGCCGCGCGGCCCGTCGACGCTGACGTGAACGGTCGTCGTCCGTGAAGTCCGGCCCGCAGACCGTCCGTTCGCAACACCCGATGGAGCCCGCTGTGCCCGAGCTGACCCCCGACGAGCTGCTGACCACCACCCGCAGCGTCCGCAAACGCCTCGACATGACGCGCCCGGTGGATCCGGCCCTCGTCCGCGAGTGCCTGGAGATCGCCCTCCAGGCTCCCAGCGGGTCCAACGCGCAGCGCTGGCACTGGCTCGTCCTCACCGACCCCGAGAAGCGGCGTGAGATCGGCGCGCTCTACCGGAAGTCGTGCCGCGCCTACCTCGATTCGCCCGGCGCCGCGGGCCGCCTGTACGCGAACGACCCGGCCCGTTCGCAGGTCCAGGCCCGTGTCAACGACAGCGTGGCCCACCTCGCCGACCGGATGGGCGAGGTGCCCGTGCTGGTGATCCCCTGCCTCCAACTCCCGTCGGGCGACCTGCCCGAGGGCAACCAGGCAGGCGTGTGGGGGTCCGTGCTCCCGGCGGCGTGGAGCTACATGCTCGCCGCCCGCTCCCGCGGCCTCGGCACCGCGTGGACGACGCTGCACCTCGCGTACGAGGCGGAGGCCGCCCGCGTTCTGAACCTTCCCGACGACGTCCGCCAGGCCGCCCTGATCCCCACGGCGCACTACACGGGCGAGACCTTCAAGCCCGCCCGGCGGACACCGCTCGACGAGGTGCTGCACGAGAACGGCTGGTGACCTCGCGGCTGTGGCTGTGGCTGAGCCGTGCCTGGCGGCGTCCGGCCCCGGCCGCCCTCTCGGGGAACCGGCCCGTACACGTCACGGCTTGCGGGCGAGACCGCAGAGCGAGGCGACTCTGAGGGAGCCTCTCACCGCTTGGGCCAGTGCCACGGAGGCTGGTCCAACGGGCCCTCGCGACCGGCCACTTCAGTCTGTCCGTACGCGTCCTTCACGAGCTCCACGGAGTTCACGCCGAGCCGGTGAGGGCCCGCCCCGCGCTCCAACTCGTCGGCCAGTTCGGTGGCGTGGGTGACCACGACGACCTGGGTGTGCCGGGCGGCGGTGAGGATCAGACCGGCCAGCGGCGCCAGCAGCTCCGGGTGGAGGCTGGCCTCCGGCTCGTTGAGGACGAGCAGCGCCGGGGGACGTGGCGTGAGCAGCGCGGCCGTCCACAGCAGATAGCGCAAGGTCCCGTCGGACAGTTCGGCGGCGCCGAGTGGCCGCAGCAGACCGGGCTGCGTCAACTGCACCTCGAAACGGCCGCCCTGGCCGGTGATCTCCACACTGCTGCCGGGGAAGGCGGCGTCCACCGCTGCGTTCAGCGCCGCGGCGTCGCCGGTCTCCCGGATCGTCTGCAGCGCCGCCGCCAGGTCCGCGCCGTCGTGTGCGAGCACCGGTGTCCTGGTGCCGATCTGAGCGCTGCGGGCCGGGGCGTCCGCGTCCGTGCGCACATGGTCGTAGAACCGCCACGACCTGATGCGCTCCCGGAGCCGCAGCAGGTCCGGCGCGAGCTGAGGATCGGCGAACTCGCTCAACATGCTGTCGTAGGGGCGGAGTTCGCCCGCCGAGCGGTGCCACTCGCCGTCCGCTGTGCGAGTTCGTACGGACGGTCCCGAGCGGTCCGAGAGCAGCGCGGCCGGACGCAGCACCGGCCCCGCCCAGGTGCACTCGCGCTTGATCTCGGGGTCGAGGTCGAAGCAGGACGCGGCCGGTACGGGATGTCCGAAGTCCACGGCGTATCCGAAGTCGTCCCCGGCGAACCCGAGCCGCAGCCCGACCGGTCCGCTGCGGCCCGCGCCCTGCGCCGGCTTCTCCGCACCGGCCCACAGCGTGGAGCGCAGCCCGCCCTCCCGGGCGAGCGCGGCCACGGCACCGCCCCGTGCCGAGTCGGCCAGCAGCCGCAGCGCACGGTAGAGGCTGGACTTTCCGGTGCCGTTGGCGCCCGTGACCACGTTGAGTCTCTCCAGCGGCACGACCAGACGGCTGAGGGAACGGTAGTTCTCGACGGCGAGGGTGGTGATCATCGGTGCTCTCAGTAGCGGGAGGGGGCGCTGGCTCGTACGCCTCAGTGTGTCCGGAGGGACTGACACCGTCGCGAGTGGCAGGTGGACGCCGGAGGAGCACGACTGCCCGGACGGAATTCTGCGGGACGACGGCGGAGTCCACGCCCCGGCGCACGGCGAGCGCCGCCACGACGGGCAGGCCGCGTCCCGACTCGGCGGGATCGTCCGGCTCGTCCGGTCGACTCGCCCCGACCGGACATCTCCCATGAGTTGGAGATCCCGCTGCACCGTCTGGGGGCGGCGGTACTGGCCACCCTGACGGTTCGGTGGTCAGAGCGACGGCGGGCCCGCCTGGACGCGGCGCAGTACCGCCGCGAGGCTGTGCAGGTCCTCGCTCGCCTGCAACTGCCTCTCGTCCCACCACGTCGCGCCCGCGTCCCTCAGCGGTCCGACGGCATCGCGGGCCCTCGCCGGGTCCGGGGGAGTGGCCCCGCCGAGGACGATGTCGAAGGGCCTCTCCGCTGCTTCGTCAGGGCGGTGCCGTCGTACGCAGGCGACCAGTTCGCGGACTTCTTCGACAGGAGGTACGCGGCCGTGCCGTGCGGACGCGAACAGCGGCACCGCGCCCTCCCACCTGGCCGCACGCCGCATCGGTGGGCGGTTGGGCCAGAAGCCGCCGACCCAGACCGGGGGAGCGGGGCGCTGCACCGTGGCGGGCAGGAGTCGCACATCCCGGACCTGATGGTGCCGCCCCTCGTGGGTCACCGCCTCGCCGGACCAGTAGCGGCGGAGTAACTCCAGGCCCTCGTCCAGACGTTCGGCGAGGACCACAAGGTCGGTCGTCTCGCCGAAGCTGCCGTACTCGTCCTCGACCGGGCCGCCCAGCCCCGCGCCGAAGATCACCCGGCCGCCGCTGAGGGCGTCCAACGTGGCCACTTGACGGGCGAGTTGCTGAGGCCGACGCCGGGCGACGGGGGTGACGAGCGTGCCCAGCCTGATCCGGGTGGTCGCCAGCGCGGCAGCCGTCAACAGCATCCAGGGGTCGCCGAACGGCAGCGGGTGGTGCCGGTGCAGGACGTGGTCCCATACGAACAGGCCGTCCCAGCCTGCCTCTTCGGCCGCGGCGGCCACCTTCGCCACGGCTCTCGGGTCGGAGAAGTCGCCGAAATTCGGGACGTTCACTGAGAAGCGCACCTCGGAATGGTGCTCCTGCCGCGTGCTCGGAGCAATCCGATTTCGGCCGCGGAAGCGGGAGCCCGAGCATGGACGGGCCGGCCCGCCCGGCGCCGCGCACCGGGGCCGGGCGGAACGATGTCAGCGGTGGCTCAGCACGTTCACTACCCGGCCGTTGGGGTCGCGGACGAAGAAGCGCCGGACACCCCACTCCTCGTCCTGCAGGGGATGAACGATCTCCGCACCACTGTCCCGCACGGCCGCGTAGACCGCGTCCACGTCATCCACCTCGACGCTCATGTCGGGGGAGACAGGGGCGGTCTTGTCACCCGTCATGAAGCTGACCTGCGCCGCTGGAGTGGACGGGGACGCCATCGTCAGGATCCAGCCGAGGTTCATGACCTCCTCGAAGCCCAGCAGGCCGTAGAAATCCCGGCTCTCCTGCTGAGCTTCCGACGGGATGACGGGCATGACACGGCGAACAGCCATCGACGACTCCAGGTGTGAACGGTTCCGGACGCTTCAGGAGTACTACGGCACACCCGCTGCCGCACACATTTCGCAACAGGTCCATGGGCGCGCCCCGGCGCATGCCGGGTCCACCGGTCCGGACCGGGATCGGAGAAGCCCCGGAATCATCTCCGCTCGGCGTGGCGGCGCCCGGCGCCGGAGGAGCACGGCGGGGTCCGGCCGAACTCCGGCCGGACCCCGCCCGCCACGGGCCCGGAGGCCCGAAGAGGTGCCGCGCTACAGCTCCTTGATCCGTACGTCCCGGTAGGAGATCACGTCGGTGACGCCGTGCACTTGGAGGCCGATGTAGCCCGAGGCGTAGCGCCGTCCGTCCGTTCCCGGGTCGTCGTCGCGGGGCGGTTCGAAGACCTGGCCGCCCTTGTTGTCGAACTCGTTGATCAGCTCTCCGTTCCGGTAAACGGAGTAGCGCTGGCCGACGACCTTGATCTCGTAGTCGTTCCAGGTGCCCTTGGGCGTGACGCCCGCACCGCCGAGGCCCACCCGGTCGAAGCCGTACACCGAGCCCGTCTTGTACATGTCGCCGTCGGGCCGGTCGAGGATCTGCAGCTCGTGCCCGTACTTGATGGCGACCCATTCGGGCCGTGACTCCTCCGGGTTGTCGTGGACGTACGGGAAGCGGGCGAACACGCCGGAGTTGGCGTTGCCGTCACCCGGGGCGTCGTCACGGAACTGCAGCTTCAGCGAGTAGTCGCCGTACTTGCGCTTGGGGTACCACAGCATCCCCATGCCCTCGGCTTCGGTGCTGCTGGTCATGGAGCCGTCGCCGTTGAGACCGAAGGCGCCGCCGCCCACGTGCTGCCACTGCTCGAAGGAGTCCTTCGTCCCGTCGAACAGCTTCTTGTAGCCCTCCTGCTGGCCCGGCCTGCCGATGTCCGAACTCTTCGCCGCACGGACGATCAGCCTGCGCTCCCGCGCGTCGAGCACCTTGTCGTCGAGCAGCGCGCCGGTGACCTCCGTGACGTGCTTGACGAAGAGGGCGTGCGAGGACCAGTCCTTCTCGTCCTCGATCAACTCGCCGACGGTGCAGCGTTCACCCGTCATGCGGTTGGGCACGCCGGTGTCGGTCTCAC
This sequence comes from Streptomyces ovatisporus, assembly GCF_042653885.1. NCBI lineage: Bacteria > Bacillati > Actinomycetota > Actinomycetes > Kitasatosporales > Streptomycetaceae > Streptomyces > Streptomyces ovatisporus. Next base: position 4,227 of record NZ_JBHSFH010000010.1, on the reverse strand, counting down.
CGATGAAGACGGTCGGCCGTTCGTCGTACTCCGGGCAGTCCGGGGCCGGGACGCCTCCGCCGGGAACCACGTCGAACGACTCCGAGACCGCCTGCGAGGTGTTGCCCGCCTTGTCGGTGGCCCGGTGAGCGACGCTGTGGTGGCCGGCCCGGTCGACCACGACGGGGTCCTCGTAGGCGAGGAACGGGCCGCCGTCCAGGGAGTATTCGACCTTGTCGACGCCCGAGCCCTCGTCGCTCGCGGTCAGGGTGACGGTCGCCTTGCCCAGGTAGTGTCCGTCGGAGTTCTGCTTGCCCTCCGTCTTCGCTGTGGTCTCCGGCGGAGTGGTGTCCTCCTCGGGTTGTTCCACGACCGTGAACTCGGCCGATTTCGCCTCGGCGGCGTTGCCGGCCTTGTCCGTGGCCCGGTAGCGCACGGTGTGCGTGCCCGGTTCGTGCACCATGACCGGTGCCGTGTAGGGCTGGAACTCGCCGTCTCCCAGGGCGAATTCGATGGTGTTGACGCCCGAGCCCGCGTCCGAGGCGGTCACGGTGACGGTGGCCATGCCGATGTAGGCGCCGTCCGCGTCCTGTTCGCCGTCCACCGTCGCGGAGGTCTCCGGCGGTGTGGTGTCGTCCGTCGGCGGCGCGACGACGGTGAACTCCGCCGTCTTCTCCTCCGCCACGTTGCCGTCCTTGTCGGTGGCTCTGTAGCGGAAGGTGTGCTCGCCGACTTCGTGCACCATCACCGGCTCGGTGTACGCCTGGTAGCCGCCGTCGCCCAGGGCGTACTCGATCGTGTCGACTCCGCTGCCGCCCTCGTCGGTGGCGGTCACGGTGACGGTGGCCATGCCGACGTACGCCCCGTCGGCGTTCTGGTCGCCCTCGACCTTCGCCGCCGTCTCCGGCGGAGTGGTGTCCTCGCCCCCGCCGCCGTCGGTGACGACGAACGTGCCCTGCATCTGGCCGTGACCGGGAATGGTGCAGTGGTACTTGTACGTCCCGGGGGTCAGGGTGACTTCGACGGAGTGCTTGCCGCCCTGCGCGTCCGAGGGATTGGCGAGGATGTTGACGTTCACGTCGCTGTTGTAGTCGGGGTCGCTGGTGACGAACGTCAACGTGTGAGGCATGGACGTCGTGTTGCCGGTCGCCTCACTGTTCTCGAAGACGATCGTCGCCGCCCCGGCCACGGCTGTCTCCGGTGCCGAGGTGTAGCGCGTGATGTCGTTGCCCGCGGTCCAGTTCAGCACCTGCTCGGCGCGGGCGCCGCCTCCGGCGGGAGGCTGCTGCGCATGCGCCGGGGCGGAGGTGAGCCCCAGCACCATCAGCAGCGACGAGCACAGGGCCAGGACGGCCCGGCGTGCGCGGCGCCTTCTCCGGGCGTATGCGCTCACGGGGATGCCTGTCCGGAAGGTCCTCATCGGGCTGCCGCCTTTCCGACCACGTCACCCGGCCGGGGAGTGGCCTTGCCGCCCTTGTAACTCACGCGCCACAGCGCGGACTTGTCGTCCGAGGTGAAGAAGCCGCGGCCGTAGTCGAGGACGTAGAGCGAACCGTCGGGAGCGAATTTCCAGTCCATGAGGTTGCGGATGCCGTCCTCCCCGATGGGGATGATCCTGCGCAGGCTCTCGGCATGCACGGGCAGCGCGCCCGGCTCGTCGCCGTCCGGCATCACCACGGCGTGCCGGGGCTGCTCCTGGTCGTAGAAGTCGCCGACGAACCACTTGCCGTCCCAGTAGGCGGGCCATTTCTCCTTCGACGCCGTGGAGGCGTCGAAGCGGTACACCGGGCCGTTCATCGTGGCCTGGCCTCCGCCCTTGAGCCAGGGCAGCAGCAGCTTCTGCTCGTCCTCCTCGTAGCTGGGCACGCCGTTCTCGTCGCGCGGGTAGTCGGGGCCGCCGCCCTGCGGCGAGTACCAGATGTTGTTGGCCTCGGCGGGAGGGATGTTCACCAGACCGTCGTTGTTGGGGGACTCGTTCTTCAGGTGGTCGCAGTCGTACCAGCCCAGCGGCTTCTCCGGGTCGGGAAGGCCGCGGTCGCGGTAGGGCTGCTTGTTGCCCATGCAGTACGGCCAGCCGTGGTTGCCGGCCTTCGTGATCCGGGCGAACGTGTCGTACTTGGCAGGTCCCCAAGTGGTGCTGGGCGCACCCGCGTCGGGGCCGACCCACCCCGCGTGGAGGACGTCGGTCCTGGTGTCGACGGAGATCCGGGCCGGGTTGCGCACGCCCATCACGTAGATCTCACCGCGTGTCTTGCCGCCGCCCTCGTCGTCCTCCTCGCCGGTGAAGAGGTTCCCTTCGGGCAGCGTGTAGGTGCCGTCGTCCTCGGGGTGGATGCGCAGGATCTTGCCGTTGAGGTTGTTGGTGTTGCCGGCGGTGCGCCGCGCGTCGGCGAAGGAGACGCCCTTGAAGTCCGGCTCGGGATTGTTGCCGGAGTAACCCTCGCTGAACCGCGAGGAGTTGTTGTCGCCCGTGGCGATGTAGAGGTTGCGCTTCGAGTCGAAGGCCATGCCGCCGCCCGCGTGGCAGCAGCTGTGCACCTGTACGGGCCACTCCAGCAGGACCTTCTCGGAGGACTCGTCCAGCTTCCCCGTCCGTGCGTCGACGGTGAAGCGGGACACCCGGCGCTGGGCCATGTGCTTGTCCCGGTCCAGCTCCGAGTGCGGGGTCCAGTGCAGGTACATCCAGCCGTTGGAGGCGAAGCCCGGGTCGAGGGCGATCCCCAGCAACCCCTCCTCGACCTTGACGAGTTCGTCGCCGCCGCCCTTGTTGCCGAACACCGTCAGAGAACCGACCTCGGCGGCCTTGCCCGTGGCCGGATCCCAAACGTGGACGGTGCCCTCGCCCTTGCCGATCTCCGGGTTCTCCCAGTCGGTGACGACGGGGGCCTCGGCGTCGCCGCCGCCGCGTCCGATGTAGTAGACGCGTCCGTCCTCGGCAGTCGCCAGCCCGTGCGGTTCGCCGATCTGGTCGGACTCGCCGGGCTTGTTGGGTGAAGTGAGGCGTTCCGCCTTGTAGTTGGAGGTGATGGTCGCCTGGCAGTCGGCACGCGCCAGCCGTGTCGTCCACATCAGGGCGCCGCGGAGGTGGGTACGGAAGTCGGCTTCCTGATAGCTGTCCGCCGTGCCGCCCATCCCGGTGTAGAAGGACCGGCCGCCGTCGTAGTCACGGCACCAGGAGACGGGGTGGTCCCAGCCCATGGCCCCTTCGCCGGGGCTGTAGGTGCTCTCCCGTACGCGGGCCACGGTGTGCACCGAACCGCTGGGATTCTCGGCCCAGTTCAGCCACCTGTCAGGTCGCTTCCACTCGACGGGCAGGTCCTTGGTCGCCGGGTTGCGGCGGTCCCCGGTCTCGACGGTGGCGCGCTGCACCTTCCCGGGGGCGCCGTCCGCGGGACGTGCGCCCACGAGACCGCTGAACCACTCCGAGTAGGGCTCGGCCCGTGCCGCGTCGTGGACTCCCAGGAAGCCGCCGCCGGCCTCCATGTAGCTCTCCAGGCCCGCTTCCTGTGCCGGGTCGAGCACGTCGCCGCCGCCGCTGAGGAAGACCACCGCGTTGAACCGGCCGAGCTTCTCGGTGGCGAAGACCGCCGGGTCGCCGGTCGCGGTGATGGTGAAGCGCTTCGCCGCGGGGCCGCTCCGGCCGATCTCCTCGATCGCCTCGATTCCGGCGTCCACGGTCGGCGGCTCCTCGCCCGCGGAGCCGTGGAAGACCAGTACGCGTACGTTCTCCCCGCCCGGTGGACTGGGGAGCTGGAGCTTCGGAACGGACGGATCGGGTGCGGTGCCCGCGAGGGCCGGGGAGCCGCCGAGCAGGGAGGCCGAGACCGCCCCCGCCAGGAGCGCCGCGAGCCATCCCCGCCGGGATCTCCGCCGTGACGTGCGCAACCCTCGTGGGTCTGAGGGCATTTGATGCGGTTCGAGCCGCATGACTGCTCCACCCCTCTTAAGTCACAGAAACGACGATGAAGTTAGACCTCTTTTGGCAGAACGCCAAGAGCTATGACCAGGATTCAACGAACTTTGTCCTGGATCTGGATAAACGCGTCCGGCGCCGCTACCGTCCTTCTCGGCTCACCTCAACGCCTGGGCGCCGCAGGGCAGTTCGGGCCGACGCCGACAGGGGGACCGATGACTCAGAAGCCCGGAAACCTCGCCCGCCGCAGCTTCAGCAGACGCCTCCTCGCCGGTTCCGCTGCCGCCGCGCTCGCACCGGCCGCCCTCCCCGCCGCGCCCGCCGCCGCTGCCGCG
>NZ_JBHSFH010000009.1:0-1796 GCF_042653885.1 Streptomyces ovatisporus | reverse complement strand
GACACTCCCCGCCCCAGCACCCGACAACCCGACCCACAACCACCAACCCCACCCCGCACCCGCCAAAGAGCACGCCGCTCTGCCGCCACCGTTTCGACCACACCGCGTTTCGACCACAGCGCACTTCAACCACACCGCGCCTTCAACCCCGCGGTGACCACACGCCTCCTCCGCGTACGCCGCTCCCAGGGCGCGCCACATCGCACTGCTGCCCCGGGAACGCACTGATCCGGCGTCGACTACTCACGGTAATCGTGTGGGTGGCTCGTGTAGTGATGGCCGGTGGGAGCCGTCCATGTGACTGTCCCGGTCGCCTCCTCCCGCTCAACTCCCCACCCCGCGCGGTGTTTGAGCAGGTGATGGCGTCGACACAGCGGAATGACGTTCTCCGGGGTCGTCTCCCCACCCTTCCGCGGATCTTCATTGTCGAAAGGCTCGACATGATCAAGATCGCAGCGGTGGGCGGGCATCCGGCAGGAGGGGAACATGCACACCCCGTCTCGTGCGACGACATGCCGCGCCGTCTCAGCGGTGGGCTTGTAAGTGACCGGATCGGTCTTGACGACCATTCCCGAGACCGGGTCGGTCAACAGTCGTCGCCACACGCTGTCTTCGGTGAACGCGATCCTGCGGGCCTGCGATGCGGTGATCGGCCCGTAGCCCTTCAACTGGCCCGGCTCCTGCTCGATTCCGAGCAGCGCATCCAGCGGAACCGTCACCTGCACCACTGCCGCCGTACGGCCGGATGAACCCGTGCGCGGCACGGAGCCGTTGAGGACCAGATCGACCAGGGCGTCCACCCGCCGCTGCGCCAAGGTCCAGTCCTCGCAGCCCCGCCCCTTCTCCTTGAGCAAGGTCTCGGCGTGGGCGTCGACAGCCTGATCCAGCCGGGCGGCCTGCTCGGCGGGGAGGTAGGCGCCCCAGTGGGCCATGCCGTCGCCCACTTCGCGGTGTGTGATCTCCCGTTCCCGCTTGCGGTGCTGGTGGCGCACCTCCACGCCCTCCGGGTCCAGACGGGCCACCGCCCGGTGCAGAGCGCGGCGAGTCTGCCCGCACGCCAAGGACGGCATCTTCGGCGCCACATCCGCCTCGACGCCTGCGGCCACCTCCGGGTCGAGCACGTCGGTGACCTCGACCACGGCCTTGGCCTGCATCCAGGAGATCTCACCGGTCTCCAGCATGCCGAGCGTGGTGGGCAGGCGTCCGTCCAACTCCCGTGCCACATGGAGGCGGTCCTCAGCCGTCGCCCCCGACACCTTCAACGCGCACGCGACCTCCTCGGCCGCGAAGTTCCACTGGCCTGCCACGTCCTTGTTCCAGGCCCCCTCGGGCAGGGCGGCCTCCGCATCGTCGTGCAGAGCGGCAAGCAGTTGCGCCTGCATGGCGTGGATCCACGCAACGTGCCGCTCCAGCGCCTTCAACGCGTCGATGCGGCCTTCGTGCGAGAGCTTCTCCGCACTGAGGACGTCAAGAATCACCGCCGTGTCCGCACCCGGCACGGCCTGCGTCAGATACGAAGCCCATTCGTCCGGCGTTCCCGGCTCCGATGCTTCCCCACGCTCGTACACGGCTCTCACCCCCTCCGGCCCAACTCCCGCCTCCCCGACGGGTCCTGAACACCCCTTCATTATCTCGAACGAAACCGTAAAATCCCAGCTCAGAGCCGCTTTTCACTCGAACGAAGCAGTCTCGCGGGAAGCGGGAACTCCACTCCCACACCTCCCGGCAACAACCGGGGTGCGGGGTGGGGTTGGTGGTTGTGGGTCGGGTTGTCGGGTGCTGGGGCGGGGAGTGTC
>NZ_JBHSFH010000008.1:0-37089 GCF_042653885.1 Streptomyces ovatisporus | reverse complement strand
CAGCGGAGGTCTTCGCCATGATCAAGACCCATGAGTGTCAACAACGCTCGTGATCAATACAACTAGGCCCACGTGGCGGAGGGCTCCCTGCCGGGCAAGCCCACATCTGCCTCCCGGACCACGCTTTCCCACATCATGTCGGGCAACGACACCAATCTCCTCGGCACCGTCCACGGCGGAGTGATCATGAAGCTGGTGGACGACGCTGCGGGAGCGGTCGCGGGCCGGCACTCCGGCGGCCCCGCGGTGACGGCCTCGATGGACGAGATGGTCTTCCTGGAGCCGGTGCGCGTGGGCGACCTCGTTCACGTGAAGGCCCAGGTGAACTGGACGGGCCGGTCCTCCATGGAGGTCGGCGTACGGGTCCTGGCCGAGCGCTGGAACGAGTCGACGCCCGCCACCCACGTCGGCAGCGCGTACCTGGTCTTCGCCGCCGTCGACGAGGACGGCAGGCCGCGCCCCGTCCCGCAGGTGATCGCGGAGTCGGAACAGGACAAGCGGCGCTACCAGGAGGCCCAGATCAGGCGCACCCACCGCCTCGCCCGGCGCCGCGAGATCAAGGAACTGCGGGACCGCAGGCGGCGCGTGGAGCCGAAGCCGTAGACCTCGGCGGACGGCGGCGGCGGACGGAGCACGGAGCACGGAGCACGACGTACGGCCCACAGTGCGGCGCACGCTCAGGAGCAGGAGACCTGCTTGTCGCCCTTGACCGCGTCACCCGCGGGCCTGGACGGTTCGGCGCCCGAAGCCGACGAGCCGACCCGCACCCGCCGCACCGTGTGGTGCTTCTCCCCCACCGTGACCCGCATCACCGGACCGCGACCGGTTTCCTCGACGAGCTTCGCTCCGGGCAGCGCCTTCGCGAGCGTCTTCGCGGAACGGTCCCAGCGCGGGTCGTAGGCGATGGCCGTACGGGAGACGTCGTTCCTGGCCGCCACGCCGGGCGTCCCTGTCGTGTCGAAGCCGGTGCCGCCGAGCTTCGCCTCGACCTCGCGCGCGAGTCCCTCGCGGTCGGTGCCGTTCTCCACCTGCACGCGGATGCTGCCCGGTGGGATGCGTACGAGCGCAGGCCGCGCCGCCTTCCCGGCCTGCTCCGATCCGCCGTCGCCGTCGGCGCGTTCCGTCTTGTGAGGCTTCTCCTCCGTGAGGGGCCGGTCCGCGCGCAGTGCGTCGAAGAGCCTCTTCGCCTTGCGCTCGTCCCACTTCACTGTCGAGCCCAGCTTGGGCACGGTGAAGTCGGAGTCCTCGACGGGGACCGAGGCGAACTCGGAGGACTCGGTCGTGAAGCGCCGCATGGCCCGCCCCAGTTCGAGCATCTGCTCCGTGCCGAGGCCGTCGTCCGCGCGTACGGAGTCGAGGACGGCCGAGGAGACCTCCCTCAGTTTCACGGGGTTCATCAGCACGCCGTTGCCGGTCGCCTTCTCGATGACGGAGGCGAGGAAGCGCTGCTGGCGCTTCATCCGGCTCAGGTCGGAGCCGTCGCCGAGATGCCGGGCCCGCACGTACTGCAGGGCGCGGCCGCCGTCGAGGTTCGTCCTGCCGGCCGGCAGGTTCAGGCCCGAGTGGCTGTCGCTGAGCGCCTCCTCGGTGCACACCGGCACTCCGCCCAGTACGTCGACAGTGCGCATGAAGCTGGTGAAGTCGACCTCCAGATAGTGGTCGATGTGGACGCCGGTCATGGCTTCGACGGTGCTGACCGTCAGATGCGCCCCGCCGTGCGCGTAGGCCGAGTTGAGCTTCGCGGGCACCGCGGCATGCCGCTTGCCTGTGCCGGCGTCGGTGTGGGCCGGAAGCTTCGTGTACGAGTCGCGGGGGAGGCTGACGACGCTGGCGCGGTCGTGGTCCGCGGAGAGGTGCACGAGCATCAGGGTGTCCGTGCAGTCGCACGCGGCGCCGCCGAGGCGGTACTTCTGCCGCTGCTCGTGCGAGAGCTTGTCGCGCCGGTCGGTGCCCACGACGAGGAAGTTGACGCCTCCGGTGTCGCGGGGCCGGTCGGTCAGGCCGTGGAACGGGTCGAGCCTGTTCACGTCCCCGTTGAGCCCGTTGACCATGACGTGGCCCACGCCGCTCGCACCCAGCACCAGTACGGAGAGTGCCGTTGCGAGGCGCACACCCCAGCGGGGCCTTCGGCCGTCTTTGTGTGCATCCGCGCGCATCGCCATAACGTAGGGGGATACGATCTGCGGCTCTCGGTCACACGCCGCTCCGCGGTTCTGCTGCACTCGGCTGGCGTGCGGGGCCGTACGCCCGTTCGCGGTAACGTGAACGCGTGACTGATAGGACTTCCTCGACGAGCGCGGAGCTGCCGGCCGTCTCGGTGATCATGCCGGTTCTCAACGAGGAACGGCATCTGCGCAGCTCTGTGAAGCACATTCTCCAGCAGGACTACGACGGCGAACTTGAGGTCGTCATCGCTCTCGGTCCTTCCACGGACCGTACGGACGAGATCGCGGCGGAGCTGGTCCGTCAGGACCCGAGGGTGCACACGGTTCCCAACCCCACCGGCCGCACGCCCGCGGCGCTGAACGCCGCCATCAAGGCGTCCAGACATCCGGTCGTGGTGCGCGTGGACGGGCACGGCATGCTCTCGCCGGGGTACATCTCGACGGCTGTGCGGCTGCTGGCGGAGACGGGTGCGGCCAACGTCGGCGGGATCATGCACGCCGAGGGGGAGAACGACTGGGAGCGCGCCGTCGCCGCAGCGATGACTTCCAGGATCGGCGTGGGCAACGCCGCGTTCCACACCGGCGGCAAGGCCGGTGAGGCCGAGACCGTCTACCTGGGCGTCTTCCGGCGTCCGGTGCTGGAGCAACAGGGCGGCTACAACGAGGAGTTCATCCGGGCGCAGGACTGGGAGCTGAACTTCCGGATCCGCGGAGCGGGCGGCCGGATCTGGTTCTCACCCGAGCTGAAGGTGACGTACCGGCCGCGGCCGAACGTACGGGCGCTGGCCAAGCAGTACAAGAACTACGGGCGTTGGCGTCACGTCGTCGCGCGCTACCACGCCGGGTCGATCAACTTGCGCTATCTCGCGGCGCCGGTCGCGCTGAGCGCGATCGCGGTGGGTACGGGCCTCGGGCTGGCGGGAGTGCCGTGGGGCTTCCTCGTGCCGGCCGGCTATCTGGCCGCGATCACTGCCGGATCGCTGCCCGCGGGCAAGGGACTGCCGTGGCGCAGCCGGGTGCAGATCCCCGTCGCACTGGCCACGATGCACATGTCCTGGGGCTGGGGCTTCCTGACGAGCCCGCGGAAGCTCGCGCGCAAGGTCATCGCGTCCCGGCGGGAGCCCGTGCTGGCGCAGTGAGACGCCGCGGCGCGCTTGAACGAAGTAAGGGGCAGCCACCAAGGTGGCTGCCCCTTACCTGTGGCTCGCGGACCCCCTGACCGGGCGGGGCCGGCGTCACCACACGTACGACGGATTGACCTCCATGCAGGCCTTGTCGTTGTCGCCGCGCAGGGCGTCGGCACTGTCCGGTGCCTTGTTCTTCTTCTTTCCGCCCGAGCCTGCGGCGTCCTTCGGATAGGTCGTCCCGTCGCGCCAGTCGCCGCCGATCACGAGCGTCACCTGCTGGACGCCGCTGGAGTGCTTGACGGCGCTCTCGGGCAGTCCGAGGGACTCGGCGACCGCGAGCGCGTCACCGCGGTTCTTCTCCAGCGGGTAGCTGACAGTGGTGTCCGCCTGCGACCTGGGCGTCTGGTCGGCTGTGGCCTGGCTGAAGCCCTCGCGGCCCAGCTGTTCGGAGATCACTCCTGCCCGGCCGGAGACAGGCGCCTGGAGGGCGCTGCCGGTCCCGTTCATGACGCGGACGGGAATCTCCGACTTGGGGGCGGAAGGCTTGCTGGGAGGCGGCGACTTGCGGTCCGCCTGCTTCTTCTTGTCCCGTCCGTCCAGGGCGATGTCGTTGCGTACGAGCGAGAACGTGTCGTCCGCGTCGCCCGGCTTGGGCACCACGTAGCCCCCGGGCGCGTACTGCCAGGGCATCGTCGCCATGGTGATGCGCTTCGTCGGCACCCGCTTGAGGTCGTTGCCGAGGTCGTAGAGCTTCTTGACGGTGCCCAGGCCCTCGTCCACCGTGAGCGCCTCGGTGGCCGCTTCGGCGAGGCCGCGCATCTTGCCGGGGTCGGTGAGCTTCGTGCCCGCCTTGAGCTGACGGACCATCGAGTTCATGTACATGTGCTGGGCGCGGGCGCGGCCGATGTCGGATCCGTCGCCGAAGCCGTGCCGGGTACGCAGCCAGTGCAGGGCCTGCTCGCCCTTGACCACCGACTTGCCCTTCTTCAGCCGGAGTTTGGACTGCGGGTCGTAGACGTTCTTGTCCACGCAGACAGGGACACCGCCCACCGCGTCGGCCATCGAGACCACGCCGGAGAAGTCGATCATCATGAAGTGGTCGATGGGGATGCCGGTCAGCTCTTCCCAGGTGGCGACGGTGCATCCCGGACCGCCGTGCTGGAGACTGCTGTTGATCTTGTCGGTGGTCTCCTGGTACACCTCGCCGCTGTCCGGGTCGGTGCACTTGGGGATCGTCGCCTTGGTGTCCCGCGGCACCGAGATCACCGACATGTTGCTGCGGTCCGCGGACACGTGCAGCAGCATCTGGACGTCGGCGAGCGGAGGCCGGTCACGGTCGCCGCGGGCGCCGCCGAGTTCGACGTTCTTCTTCGACGACCTGGAGTCCGAGCCCAGCAGCAGAATGTTCATGGGGGTCTGCCCCGCGGCGTTGGGATTGCTCTTGTCGAGCCTGTTGTCGCCGAGGTTGAGCAGGTCCTTGCTGAGATTTCCGTTCAGGTGCTCGTAGTAGAAGTAGCCCGCGCCCGCGGTCGCGAGTATCAGAAGCGACAGGCAGATGCTGAACCAGCGCAGCACCCGTCTCTTCCTGCGTGGCTGACGGATCTCTCCGTCGTCGCCGAAAACGTCGGAGTCCATTCCGTTGCCGCCTGTCTGTACGTGCCCCTGTCGCTGTCGCGGCAGGCGGCCTCCCTCGTACGAAGCCTCGTCCCACCTGCGGTCACGCTCCGCGGGCGCACCGCTGTACATCTCCCGGCCGCCTCGGGTGCCGTTCTGCCGCACGGGACCTCCCCGTTTCCGTTCCCACGCGGTGTGCGTTCCCCGGGCCCTGGCGGGAGCCCGGGGGTCTCTACGTCACTTCGCGCAGATGTTCTTGTCGTTCGCCTTGACGTTCTGAACGCCGTCCGGCGCCTTCTCGGGCGCGGAGACAGGTTCGCCCGCCTTGGTGAAGTCCTTGCCCAGAGTCAGCTGCATGGCTTCGCCGACGCTTGAGCTCTCCTTCAGCGCCGACTTCGGCAGCCCCATCATGTCTGCGACAGTGGCCGCCTGACCTGCCTGATCCGGAGCGAACTCGAGCCGGGTCCTGGACAGTTGCGAAGGAGCGTTGCCGGCGTTGGTCGAGAGCCCCACGCCCTTCTGATTCTGCATCCAGTCCACGGTCTCCTGGGCCGCGCCCACGGGACCGCCGCCGTTGCGCACGTCCACCCGGACCTGCGACGCGGGGACCTTCTTCGCCTTCGACGGTTCCTTCCCCTTGGAGCCCTTCTCCGTCTTCGTCAGCGACTTGTCCGCCTGCACCATCTTGAACAGCGGGTTCGCCTTGGCCTCGTCGAGTATGACTGTGGCCGGGTCCTCAGGGTTGTCCACGACCGGGACGGTGGCGAAGGTGATGTTCTTGGGCTCCACCCGCTGAAGGTCCTTGGCGAGGTCGGTCAGCTTCCCCACGCTGCCGATGCCGGTGTCGACGGTCAGCGCCTTCGTCGCGGCGTTGGCCAGGGCGAACAGCTTCGAGGGGTTGGTCAGGGTCCCCCCGGACTTCATCTTCCGGATCATCGAGCTGAGGAACTGCTGCTGCAGTTCGATCCGGCTCAGGTCGCTGCCGAAGCCGACCGACTTGCGGGTCCTTACGAAGGCGAGGGCCTGCTCGCCCTTGACGACGTGCCTGCCCGCCTTGAGGTTGAGGTGCGACTTGGGGTCGTTGATGTCCTTCGCGGCACACACTTCGACACCGCCCACAGCGGTGGACAGCTCCTTGACCGCGTTGAAGTCGGCCATCATGAAGTGGTTGATCTTCACGCCGGTCATCTTCTCGACCGTGCGCCAAGTACAGCCCGGGTCGCGGCCGGACTGGCCGAGGCTGGTGTTGAACCGTACTTGCTGCTGGCCCGGGACGGTCTTGGTCGAACCGTCTTTCTGCTTCGTCGGGCAGTCGGGGATGTCGGTGATCATGTCGCGCGGGATGGAGAGCGCGGTCGCGTTGCTGCGGTCCTCGGACACGTGGAAGAGGAACGTGGTGTCGGCGTGGCCGACGCTGGCGGCGTCGCCGTATCCGCCGTTGCCCTTGCCCTTACGGGAGTCGGTGCCGAGGACGAGTATGTTCACCGGACCGTCGGTCACTGCGGCGTTGTCCTGGCCGACGTCGATTTTGTTGATGTTGCCGTTGAAGTGGTCGTACAGGAAGTATCCGGCGGTTCCACCCGCGACCAGTATCAGCCCCAATGTTCCCGCGCTCCAGCGCAGGACTTTCTGCTTCTTCGACGGACCCGGCCTGCGCTTGCGGCGGCCTCCCCCTCCGGTGCGGTGCCCGCCGGGCGGCGGCGGGGGCTCCGTGCGGCCGCGGCGGCGCTGCGAGGGAAGGTGCGCCTCCTCCTCGCGGTCGGGGTTGCTTCTCTGGCGTGGCGCGGTGGGGCGGCTGCTGCCGTACTGACTCCGGGAGTCGTCGGCAACGGGGTTCAGTCGCAGCGTGTAGCTGCCGGTGTCCGGGTCGAACACCCACTGATCCGCGGGATCGACATTTCCCGCGTGCCCACGGCCTTGCGCGTTCACGATTGCGTAAGTCCTCCATTTGCCGCCTGGCGTCGCCCTGTCGGGGCGGACCGAAGCGGCCACACTATCCGCCCGGTTCGCTGTGGAGCGACGGCGGTGACGAATTCCATGAACTCAGAACTGGTCAATTCACCCTATTCTCAGCGCCGTCGGTGGTGCAGATGTCGTGTGCTGCTGTGGTTCCCGGGTAGACCGGCGGGGCCTTCCCCTTCCCGTCGTCCCCGGGACGCGCCTGCGGCCCGGCCTCAGTGCGCATCGATGATCTGACGGCACTGCCCGGTGCATGGTTCCTCGCAGGACGCTCGGGCCTTACGGAGGGGGCGGGGGCTGCCCGTTGGGTCTTTCCGTCGATGTCGCCGACCCGCACGGGGCGGTCTTCGCGCAGTTGGGCGAAGAGCTGACCGGCAGCCGGCTGGACCAGTTCGTCGCGATTGCCGTCACGGGAGTAGGACTGCCGGGGCACCGTCAGAAAGCGCACCTGATCCTCGGGGATATCCCTTGCCCCGCGCACGAGTTCGTACAGTTCACCGAGTGAATCCAGGCCCTCGTCCGCAGTGAGTGCGGAGGTGGCCGAGTGGACGACGGGGTACAGCTTTGCGGGATTCAGCAGTACACCGTTGCTGCGTACTTTCTTCACGAGAGAGCCGAGGAACTGCTGCTGCCTGTGCATGCGGTCGGTGTCGCTGCCGTTCCCGAGTCCGTGCCGCGCCCGGACGAAGCTCAGGGCGTCCTCGCCGCCCAACGTCTGCCGGCCGGCGGGTAGATCGAGCTTCGAGTCCCGGTCCCGCACGGCACCGGGAAGGCACACGTCCACGCCCCCGACCGTGTCGACGAGGGATTTGAAGCCCGCGAAGTCGACCACCAGGTGATGGTCGATGCGCACTCCTGTCAGCTTCTCGACCGTACGGATGGCACACGCGGCACCGCCGAACTGGAACGCCCAGTTGAACTGCGCGAACTGCGGCTCGATGTGGCTGCCGTCCGCCTGCCGGCAGGCAGGCAGATCGACCATCAGGTCGCGGGGGAGGGAGACCCCTGTCGCGCGGCGCCGGTCGGCTGACAGGTGCAGCAGGATCGCCGTGTCCGAGCGCGGGCTGCCTTCGTCGTGTCCGTACGCGCTGTTGCTGCCGTCCCGGCTGTCCGAACCGAGCAGCAGGATGTTCTTCGCCTCACCGGCCGGTGCGACGGGGCGCTCGGCCGCGTAGCGCTTGAGCTCCTTCGCCGTGCCGACGTCCGTACGGATGTTGTCGTCGAGCTTCTCGTAGAGCGTCCAGCCGGCGCCTGCCGCGCCCAGTACGGCGAGGGAGGTGCTCAGCGCCGCCCAGCGCAGCCATCGGCGGCGGGGTCGGCTGCCAGGCCGGCAACCGGGGGCAGTGCGGGGCCTGCGGAGGTCCGGGGTGCTGTGGCCGGCGCGGTGGCCGGTGCCTGCTGTGCCTGCGGTTCGGTTCGCGGTCGCTCTGTCCTCGTCTGTCCCGGGGTCGGTCACGTCTGCGTCATCCCTCATGTGTCGGCGGCGCGTGCGGGGAGGCGTACAGGCGGGCGCCGGCCGCGTATGCAGACACCCGAAGCCTGTGCAGGGTTGTACGCAAAGCTGATCATCGTCCTTCGCCCCTGATCGTTGCTGATCACAGGCGATAAGAGAGAACAGGAGCGCCGAGGGCGGCAGACCGTTCAGTCGACGGTGTGGGTGACGCGTTCCTCCTCGCTCCGGCGTCGGAGCGTCGCGTCGTCGAGCCGGGCGGCGTTGCGGCAGAGGACCACCGAGCCGCCCGCCGCGAGTGGAGCAAGCAGGCCGGCGCTCAGTCCGTCCCAGTCGTCGAACGGACGAGTCGACAGCAGCCGGGACCCTTGGGAGAGCCCCATCGAACCGGCGTCCTCCTCGGCCCGCTGCACGGTCTGCCGATCGGTCAGCTCCTCGGCCCCCCGGGTGAGCAGAAAGGGCGCGTCGGGGTCCACGGGGACGTACGGCATGAACTGGTCGCCCTGTCCGGGAACCTCGGCCGCATAGTCGATGAACCCCTCGGGCGTCTCCGGGAAGCGCGCGCCGAGCGGCCGGAGGCTGAGCGCGACCCGTTCACCGGGGCATGCGCGGGCGGCTTCCAGGGTCTCGGGGCCGCTCACGACGAGTGCGGCCGCTGACGGGTCGCCCTGCAGATCGACGACGACCCCGGTTGAGGAAGCCGCCAGCAGCCAGACCGCTGTCTGCCAGTGCGCAGGCATCAGCAGGGCGAGCCGGTCTCCGGGCTCGGCTGCCAGGTCGTCCTGAAGAAGGTTCGCCGTCTTGGACACCCAGTTGGCGATGGTGGCCACCGACAGTTCGACGCGTTCGCCGGTGGCGTCGTCGTAGTAGGTCACCAAGGGCCGGCCCGGGTCCTTCGCGAGGGCGGAGCTGAGCAGGTCGGCGACGGTGCGTACGGGAGCACTCACCCGGCAAGCGTACGTGGGGCGTCGCAGCGCGACGGCGGGGGGAGCCGCTCTGCCCTCGCGGAAGCAAGGCCAGAGCTCCGACAGAGCGTCAGCTGCCGAACACTGTCCGAATAGACAGATTTATAGGGATATGTGCACGATCGCCCCATGCGTGCACTACTTGTCACATCGATCGGAGTCGCGTGCGCGGGAGCCCTGCTGCTGCTTCCGCTCACGCCCACCGAATCCGCAGACTCCACGCTGCCCGGCGACCGCAGCGCCCCTGCCGAGGACGCAGCGCCTCCAGCCGCACGGGACGTCCGAGCCGAATCCGGAACAGGAGTACCGGGCAGCACCCAGTCGCTTCCGCTCGGCGCTCCCTCCGACAGCACCCGCTCAGGCGACAAGCTGCTCTCCGCGTGGGAGGACGACCCTTCAGGGGGAAGGCGCGTCGCCTCCCGCAAGGTGAAACCCTTCTCGCTGGTGGGTGTGGTCTGGGAGGACGCCGGAGCCGAGCCCCGCGGGCAGCTTCAGGTGCAGACGCGGGCGTCCGGCAGCGGCCGATGGTCGTCCTGGCGCTCGCTGGACACACATGGCGGTCACAGTCCGGAAGCCGGCTCGAAGGGGCGCTCCGGAGAGAGGGCTCTCGGCTCGACGGCGCCTCTGTGGGCCGGGAACTCCGACGCGGTACGCGTACGGATCGTGCCGCACAAGACCCCGACGAGGACGACCGGACAGTCGAACGGGCAGGAGCAGGGCAACGCCGAACTGCCGGGTGGCGCCCGTCTGGAACTCGTCGACCCTGGGCCCGGCACCCCGTCGGGCGGTGCCGGGGGCCGTGAGCAGAGAGAGGGCGGCGACCCCGAACCCGGCGCAGGCCAGGCAAGCGGCCAGACAAGCGGCCAGGCAAGCGGCGGGGCGGCGGACGAGGCCGCCGGAAGCCACGAGCAGCGTCCCGGTGGCGTCCTTCCGGCGATGACGAAGGCCCAGACCCGTGCGACCTACGGCGACGAGGCCGCCGACGCGACCTCGTCGAGGAGCGACCGTCCGCAGGACACCCACATCGGCCCCCGGCCGGACATCGTCACCCGCAAGGGCTGGGGTGCGGACGAGAGCATGCGGGAGAAGGAGTTCAGTTACAGCAAGAGCATCAAGGCCGCTTTCGTGCACCACTCGGCGGAGACGAACGACTACACCTGCGGTCAGGTCCCGTCCATCATCCGGGGCATCTACCGCTACCACGTCAAGAGCAGCCGCTGGCGCGACCTCGGATACAACTTCCTCGTCGACAAGTGCGGAAAGATCTACGAGGGCCGTGCGGGCGGCATGGCCCGTGCCGTGATGGGCGCTCACACGTTCGGCTTCAACGCGGACACGACAGGGATCGCGGTCCTGGGCACGTACTCGAAGGAGACCGCGCCCAAGGCGGTCACCGAAGCTCTCGCCAAACTCACCGCCTGGAAGCTCGGCGTGCACGGGGTCGACGCCCGCGGCAAGGTGACGCTGACCTCGGGCGGCGGCACCAAGCACAAGAAGGGGACGAAGGTCTCGTTCAACGCCGTCTCAGGTCACCGGGACGGCTTCGTGACCGAATGCCCCGGCGAGAAGCTCTACAGCGAACTGCCCGCCATCCGGAACGACGCCGGACGTCTCCAGGGCCGCTGAGCGGCGATCGGCACGAACCTTGACCGCGCGAGCCGTGCCGCGGTCCGTTCCGCTGCCGGTGGTTCGCGGTACCTGACGCTCTTTCGGTTCCACCCGGCACGTCAACGCCCGGCTGCCGCGCCGCTCCTCCGCCCGGCGCGGCAGTCGCACGTCCGGGCGCACGCCCAGGCAGTGTGTCCCCCTGCATAAACTGGCCGCCGACCACCGGCTCAGGCCTCCTCCGTCAGTCAGGAAGCGAAGAAAACTGGTGACAGAAGCGATCCTCCTGGTCGGAGGCAAAGGCACCCGGCTGCGCCCGCTGACCGTGAACACGCCGAAGCCGATGGTTCCGGCGGCCGGCGTTCCGTTCCTCGCCCACCAACTGGCGAGGGCGCGGGCCGCGGGCGTCGATCACGTGGTGATGGCCACCTCGTACCTGGCGGAGGTCTTCGAGCCGTACTTCGGCGACGGTTCGCAACTGGGCCTGCACCTCGAATACGTCACCGAGAAGGAGCCTCTCGGGACCGGCGGAGCCATCCGCAACGTCGCCTCGCGGCTGCACTCGGCGGCCGACGCCCCGGTGCTCATCTTCAACGGCGACATCCTCACCGGTCTCGACATCGGCGCACTCGTCGACACCCACACCCGCACGGGCGCCGATGTCTCGCTCCATCTCACACGCGTCGCCGACCCACGCGCCTACGGGCTCGTTCCGACGGACGACAGCGGACGGGTCACCGCGTTCCTCGAGAAGCCGCAGACGCCGGAGGAGATCGTCACCGACCAGATCAACGCGGGCGCGTACGTCTTCAACCGTTCCGTCATCGACACCATCCCCGCCGGACGGCCCGTGTCCGTCGAGCGCGAGACCTTTCCGGGGCTGCTGTCCGACGGCGCACACCTGCAGGGCATGGTCGACTCCACCTACTGGCTCGACCTGGGGACACCCGAGGCGTTCGTCCGCGGATCGGCCGACCTCGTGCTCGGCAGAGCACCGTCGCCGGCAGTGCCGGGCAGGTGCGGCGATCAACTCGTCCTGGCGACGGCACAGGTGGCACCCGACGCGAAACTGACCGGTGGCACTGTCGTGGGAGCCGGCGCCACTGTCGGTGCCGGCGCGCGCGTCGACGGTTCGACTGTGCTGGACGACGCCGTCATCGCACCCGGTGCCGATGTACGGGACTCACTCATCGGTGCCGGCGCCCGCATCGGCGCGGGCACGCTGCTCGACGGCGCCGTGGTGGGTGACGGAGCGGTGGTGGGGGAGCACAACGAACTGCGGGAGGGAATCCGCGTGTGGTGCGGGGCGCGCATCCCGGCGGGAGCTGTGCGCTTCTCGTCCGACCAGTGACACGGTGACCCCGGTTCTCAGCGGTGCGGCGGGACCGCGCTGTTGAAGGGTTCTTCGCCCCGCGGGGCCGCGGTCAGCTTGCCGCGCCTACGCTGTCGGGCGTGCCTGCCGCTCCCGCCCGTACCTGGACCGCGCCCCCGTACTACGACCTGCGCAGCAATCTGCGCGTGCTGCGACGCGGACCGTACGACCCCTGCTACCGCACAGAGGGCGGCGCTGTCTGGCGTACGACGCGGACGCCCGAGGGGCCCGCGACACTGCGTCTGACAGCACAGGCCGCAGGCACGGAAGTACACGCGGAGGCCTGGGGCCCGGGCGGGGAGTGGGCCCTCGACCGGCTTCCCGCGCTGCTCGGCGCCGAGGACGACCCGTCGGTCTTCACTGCCCATCACCGTCTGACTAGGGAAGCGCACAGGCGTCATCCCGGACTGCGGCTGCCACGCACGGGACTGGTGATGGAGGCGCTCATCCCGTCGGTGCTGGAGCAGAAGGTGACGACCCACGAGGCGTACCGCGCATGGCGCCTCCTCGTGCGCCGCTACGGCGAGCGTGCACCCGGACCGCACGACGGGATGTACGTCATGCCGGACAGTCGCACCTGGTGCCGCATCCCCTCCTGGGAGTGGCACCGGGCGGGGGTCGACAACAAGCGCTCCGCCACTGTCATACGGGCCGCCCAGCGAGCGGCACGTCTGGAGGAAGCGTCGTCGATGGAGCTCTCCGCTGCCATGGCGAGGCTCCAGCTCATCCCGGGCATAGGGCCCTGGACCGCCGCCGAGACCCTGCAACGCAGCAACGGTGCCCCCGACGCGCTGACTGTCGGCGATCTCCACCTGCCCCGCATCATCGGCTACTCGCTGACCGGCGCACGCGACACGGACGACGACGGGATGCTGGAGCTGCTGGCCCCTTACGAAGGACAGCGGCACCGGGCGGCCAGGCTGATCCTGATGGTCGGCCGTGCACCGGCGCGCCGGCAGCCGAAGTTCCCGATCGGAGACATCGCCCGCCTCTGAACCGGAGGTGTGAGATCCGTCCGACGTCCGTCCGGAGGTGCGTACTCGTGGACGGAAGCCTGCGAGCGGCCGCGCGCCGGACTTCTCAGCGGACCTCCGTGAAGGCCCCGCCGTCCCGGGGCGGCCGCTCTCGCGGGGGTGCCGCGGCGTGCCCGACGGCCACAGCTCCCATGGGGTCCCAGTCCGCCGGCAGCGCGAGTACGTCGCGGACGACGTCCCGGCAGAACATCGTCGAGGAGACCCAGGCCGATCCCAGCCGCTCACCGGCCAGCGCCACCAGGAAGTTCTGGATGCCCGCGCCGCAGGCGACGACGAACATCTCCCGCTCGGCAGCGGCCCGCCGCGCGTCCGGATAGTGATGCGATCCGTCCATCACCAGGCAGGGCACGACCAGATAGGGCGCGTTGCGCAGGACGTCGCCACGCCGGATACGTTTCGCGATGCTCTGCTCGCTCTTGCCGTCCGCGCGCAGATCCTCGATCCACTGTTCGCGCATCGCGTCGAGCAACTCGCTGCGGGACTCGGCTGATTCGAGCAGCACGAACCGCCACGGTGTCGTGTGATGCGGGGCGGGCGCCGTCACTGCGGCGTCGACAGCACGGCGCACCGCACCGCCGTCCACCGGCTCGGACGTGAACTCGCGGACAGTTCGCCGCAGACCGAGCGCCTCCCGTACGGCTTCCGAGGTGCCCAGCCGGAACATGTCGTGCTCGGCGTCCCGCACCAGCGCCCTGGCCGACTCCGACGGCTCCGCGGGTTCCAGCACGTGCTGCGGCAGTCCTCGTACGACGGCCACGGGCAGTCCGTCGGCCTTGCCCTTGACCAGTTCGCCGGCTGCTGCGAGTTCGTCGCCCACCGCTGTCACCGTCACGCCGAGGGGATTGCCGAAGGTGTCGAGGGCGCCGCGCAGGTCCTCCAGCACGCGCACACCGGACGCTCCGATGGCGACATCCGTCTGCCCCTCGCGCCAGGGCCGCCCGAACGTGTCGGTGACGACCACGCCGACGTGGACACCCAGCGCGTCCCTGACGCCCTCGCGTATCCGCAGAGCGGACGCATCGGGGTCCTCGGGCAGCAACAGGACGGTGCCCGCGGGTGTGTTGGAGGCGTCGACACCGGCTGCCGCCATCACGAAGCCGTGCCGGCTCTGCACGATGCGGGCCGGGCCGCGCCGCGCGACCACCCGGACCGTCTCGGCGTCTATGGCCGCTTCGCGGTCGTCCGCCTGGACGATCCGGTCCTCCGCCTTGCTCACGATCTTCGACGTGACGATCAGGACGTCGCCGTCGGCCAGTCCGTGTGGCTCCGTCGCACTGTCCGTGCCCGCCGCGGCGACGATGAGCTTTGCCAGGTCGTCCCCGGGGCGCACCTCGGGGATGCCGGGCAGCGCCCACACCTGGAACGCGGGAGCACGCCCCGCGGGGCCGTCCGTCCTGCGGGCCGACGTCATGCCCGTACCTCCTCGGCCAGGGCGAGAGCCTCGCGGGCCATGGTGGCCGTGGCCTCCGTGTCGGTCATCATCAGCGGGACGGCGCGGCAGCGGATGCCGGCGTCCTCCACAGCCTGCGTGGAATCGGCGTCCACCGTGTCGACGAGCCAGCCGTCCAGGAGTCCGCTGCCGTAGTGCTGCGCGACAGCGGCAGCAGTGGCCTCGACACCGACCGCTGAGAGCACCTTGTCCGCCATACCGCTCACCGGTGCGTCCCCGACGATCGGTGAGAGCCCCACGACCGGCACGCCCGCGTCGGCGATGGCCTCCCTCATCCCCGGCACCGCGAGGATCGTGCCCACGCTCACCACCGGGTTGGAAGGCGGGAAGAGGACGACATCGGCCTCGGCGATCGCATCGAGCACGCCCGGCGCCGGTTTGGCGCTCTCCGCGCCGACAGGCACGACAGCGTGGGCGTCCACTGACGCGCGCAGTCGCACCCAGTACTCCTGGAAGTGCACGGCCTTGCGACTGTCCTTGCCGTCGTCCTGCGCGGAGTCGTCGAGGTCGGCGGTGTCGATGAGCACATGGGTCTCGACGCGGTCGTCGGTCATGGGCAGCAGCCGCACACCCGGCTGCCAGCGTGAACAGAGCGCTTCGGTGACGGCGCTGAGCGGGTATCCGGCGCTCATCATCTGCGTGCGGACGATGTGGGTGGCGAAGTCGCGGTCGCCCAGCCCGAACCACTCCGGTCCCACGCCGTAGGCCGCCAGCTCCTCCTTCACCACGAAGGTCTCGTCCGCGCGCCCCCAGCCCTGTTCCTCGTGGATACCGCCGCCGAGGGTGTACATCACGGTGTCGAGGTCGGGACAGACCTTCAGCCCGAACAGATGAATGTCGTCACCGGTGTTACCGATGACGGTGACGTCCGCGTCGGGCACGGCGGACTTCAGTCCGCGCAGAAAGCGGGCACCACCGATGCCCCCGGCCAGAACCACAATCCGCTCCATGCGGACAGTGTGTCAGCAGGCAGTCCTCGAACAGCAGGGCGGTTGCCGCGTCCTGCGAGGCCGACGGTGCAGGGGAGACCCCGTGCACCGTCGGCCTTCTGCGCGCCGGACGCGCCGCCTCTCGCTCAGTCGGCCACGAGAGCCGCTGAAGCGGCGGCGCAGGCGACGGGAGAGGGGTGCATCGCCATCTCCGTCAGCCCGGGGAAGTAGACGTGCAGGCTGACGGCGGGAGTCAGCCCGTCGTTGACCACTTCGTGCACGTAGCCGGGTGCGAACACGCGCTGCGCGTCCGGGCGGAGAACGTGCCGCTGTTCCCGCGAGTGCTCGGTCAGCTCACCGTCGAGCACGGTGAAGACTCCTGAGGACGCGCCGTGGTCGTGGCGTCCGCTGCCCTGGCCCGGCAGCCAGCTGAGAAGCCACACCTCGTAACCGGGACCGGTGCGCAGCCGGTGGTACCAGCGGCTCGTCGGGTCGTACTGCACGAGCGGGACCCAGCAGGGGCGGTCGGCGGCGATCGTACGGGCCAGCCGGGCGAAGCCCGCGACGGTGGCGGGATGGGCCGGGGCCGGGGGCATCAGGTGGGGGAGAGCGAGCGGGTCGCCCGCGATCTCGACGTCGCTGTTCACGTCAGTGGAGGCTTTCGCGCTGGAGGGAGCCCGGTCCGGCCGGGCGGGTGGGATGTGGTTCCGGCTGAGCAGCGGATACCGCAGGAGAAGTGAGTTCGCAGAGCTGAGATGCGCCTCAACAACAGCGACAGCGACAGCAGCAATGACCCGAGGAAACGCGAGCAGCGCGAAGGTGTAGGCCGGCAGCGGCCGTACGGGACTCGGCGGGGGTCACTGGCATGTGGTCAAGGAGACCGAGTCACCCGTACTGCTGTCAACTGGATGAGGTGTTTGGGGTCAATCGTTCACTACATCCGGTTGCGGTCGGTGAGGAAAGGTTTGTGCCCTCCACTCCCGGGACAAGTGGCGCAACACCCGTGCACGGGAACGCCGTTGTGCATTCGTGATCGGACCGTGACCGGGCTTGTCCGGGCCGACGGCGCCGATGCGGATGACGGAAGCGCGCGATCTTCCTCAGGAGAGGCGTGGGTCACACCAGCCGAGGATGTGTGACACGGTTTGTGGGGAAATCAACACTTTCCTATCGCCCTTGGTTCCGCAGAGTGAATAACGGGCTCAATAGCAGATCTCGGCTTGACTGGCGCGGATCGGCACACTTGTAATTTCACACGTGTCGTTCAGTCGGGATCGATAACGACAGCATCACGGGGACGCAAAGACGGACGAGGGGCGCACAAATGGCCGAGCTGTTCCAGGAAGTGCTGGTCGACGAGGTGGACGAGGAGCTCGGCTGGCAGGAACGCGCTTTGTGCGCGCAGACTGATCCGGAATCGTTCTTCCCCGAGAAGGGCGGCTCCACGAGAGAGGCGAAGAAGGTCTGCCTGGCCTGCGAGGTGCGTTCGGAGTGTCTGGAGTACGCCCTCGCGAACGACGAACGCTTCGGGATCTGGGGCGGACTGTCCGAGCGTGAGCGCCGACGCCTGAAGAAGGCCGCGGTCTGACCGGATTCCGGGCTGCAAATGCCCGCACATGCACGGACAGTTGCATGGACTAGTTGCACGGACCGATGAGCACCTGGCACTGAGCCGTTAGTGTGTGCCCGTCCACGGTGCGCGACCCCTCCCAGGGGCGAGTGCGCCTACTCAGTCCGTCGCAGCATCTTCGGGGGATCGCCCCCGCACCCCCGGGAGGGGCCCGCACCTCGATGTCCGTGCACAGCTATTCGGCGGCCCAGTACGAAGCGGCCACACCTGAGTTCCCTCGGCACGTCGTCACCGCCGTGCTCGTCTCGCACGACGGTGCGAGGTGGCTTCCCGAGGCACTGTCGGGGCTGCTTGCCCAGGAACGCCCGGTGCAGAACGTCATCGCCGCCGACACGGGCAGCGCAGACGAATCCGCGCGGCTTCTCACCGAAGCCCTCGGCCCCGACGGCGTACTGCATATGGCTCGCCGTACGGGCTTCGGTGCCGCTGTCGACGAAGCGGCCCGGACAGCAGGAGAGCCCACTCCGGACGACCTGCCGTATCTGAAGCGCCCCAGTGGCTGGGACCCCGTCACGCGCACCTGGCGCGACGAGGCCTACGACATGCCGGAACTGCCGCACGGCGAGCCCGTGCAGTGGCTGTGGCTGCTGCACGACGACTGCGCCCCCGAACCGGACGCTCTGGCCCGGCTGTTGCGCGTCGTCGATGCCGATCCGACTGCCACAGTGCTCGGCCCCAAACTCCGTAGCTGGTACGACAGCAGGCAACTGCTGGAAGCCGGGGTGTCGATCGCCAACAGCGGCCGTCGCTGGACGGGAGTCGAACGGCGCGAGCAGGACCAGGGGCAGCACGACCAGGTGCGGACAGTGCTGTCGGTCTCCACCGCGGGCATGCTCATCCGCCGGGACGTCTTCGAGCAGCTGGGCGGCTTCGACCAGCGTCTGCCGCTGATGCGTGACGATGTCGACCTCTGCTGGCGGGCACACGCCGCCGGGCACAACGTGCTGATCGTGCCGGACGCGGTGGTGCGGCACGCGGAGGCGGCGTCGCGCGAGCGCCGCCCCGTCGACTGCGTGGGCAGAGCCGCGCGCGGCGGCGCCAGCCCGCATCGCGTCGACAAGGCGGGCGCCGTCTACACGCTGCTCGCCAACGTGCCCGGCAAGAAGCTTCCTTGGGTCATGCTGCGTCTCGTGCTCGGCACGCTGCTGCGTACGCTCGCCTATCTCGTCGGAAAGGTCCCCGGACAGGCGCTGGACGAGGTGACCGGTCTGACCGGGACGCTTCTCCGGCCCGGGCGGCTGATGAGCGCGCGACGGCGCCGGGGCAGGCCCGCCGTGCCCTACGACGATCTCCGGCACCTCTTCCCGCCCCCGGGCGCCACCCTGCGAGTCGCTGCCGAGCAGGTGGCCAGCCACTTCGGCGGCCGGTCCGAGCCGGAAGTCTCCTCGGGCGGGCGGCACGGTGCCGTCGAGACCGGCCCCGGGGACGATGAAGCGGACTATCTGGACGTCGAACAGTTCGCGCGGCTCAAGCAGATCGCACGCAAGCCGGGGCCCGTGCTGTTCGTCGTTCTGCTGCTGGTGTCGCTGATCGCCTGCCGTGCACTGTTGGGCAGTGGTGCACTCGCCGGCGGCGCACTGCTGCCCGCACCGGCTGACGTGTCCGAGCTGTGGGGCCGCTACGTCGACAGCTGGCATCCGGTCGGCATCGGCGGCACGCAGACCGCCCCGCCGTACCTCGCCATCGTCGCCATGGTCGCGACGGTCCTCTTCGGCAGCACCGGATTCGCACTCACACTGCTGCTGGTCTGCTCGGTACCGCTTGCGGGCTTCACCGCGTACTTCACCTCGCGCCCCCTCGTGGAGTCCCGCCTGCTGCGTGCGTGGGGGAGCGTCGCGTACGCCTTCCTGCCCGCGGCCACAGGTGCGCTCGCAGGTGGCCGTATCGGAACAGCCGTACTCGCCATCACACTGCCGCTGCTGGCGCGTTCGGCGGTGGCAGTGAGCGGACTGCGCAGCAAGCCCGGCTGGCGCGCAGTGTGGGGTTACGCGCTCCTGCTCAGCTTGGCTACCGCCTTCACTCCGGTGGTGTGGCTGATCGCGCTGACGCTGGCCGTCCTGCTGCTGGTGTTGCGCTGGCAGGGCTTCATCGGCCCCGCCTCCGACCGGTCGAGGAGCGGCGGCACAGCCGACGACTCGCTGCAGCGGTACGCCCTGCGTCACGGAGTCCCGCTGGTGACACCGATGGTGCTCCTGGCGCCGTGGTCGCTGTCGCTCCTGGCGAGCCCCTCCGATTTCTTCCGCGAGGCGGGACTGCCGTTCGGCGGCGGCTCGGCCTCCGCGCTCGACCTTCTGACCCTGACGCCGGGCGGACCCGGCGCCGCCGGCGGTCTGCTGCTCGTCGGCGTCGTACTGGCCGCGCTCGCGGCTCTGCTCCGCCAGGAGCGCCAGTCGGCCATCCGCGCCGCCTGGGCAGCCGCATTGATCGGACTGCTCTACGCCGGATTCACCAACAGCTCTTACTGGGCGGGTCCGTCCACCCTCGTCTACGGTCTCGCCCTGTTGTGCGCTGCTGCCATCGGGGCGGACGGCGCCAAGGAACGCGTCGCGGAACAGAACTTCGGGTGGAAGCAGCCCGCGGCGGCGCTCGTCGCCGCTGCCGCAGTCGCCGCACCGCTCGTCGCCGCTGTCAGCTGGATGATCGGCGGCGCCGACGGACCGCTGTCGCGGCGTGATCCCGTGCAGGTGCCGGCGTTCGTCGCGGAGGAGAGCATCACCCGCGACCAGGCTCGCACTCTGGTGCTCTCCGGCAACGCCGCAGGAGCGTCCAGCGCGCTCTCGGACGTCTCGTACTCTCTGGTGCGCGGCTCCGGAGCCCGGCTCGGCGACGGCGACCTGGCGGCTGCAGGAGGTGACGACGCGCGTCTCGGGCGGGTGGTCGCCAACCTTGTCGCAGGTTCCGGAGCGGACCAGACGACGCAGCTCGGCGGTTACGCGGTGCGCTACGTGCTCGTACGGGACGGCGCTCCCCGCCAGATGAGCCGGGTACTGGATTCGACGCCGGGCCTCACGAGGCTCAGCCAGGAGGACGGCAGCGAGCTGTGGCGCGTGGACCGGCAGGTCTCCCGCATCAGCGTGGTCAGCGGCAAGGACGGTGAAGCAGCCGGCGGCGCCGACTCGCAGGAGGCACCGGTGCCGGTCGCCGCGGGACCAGTGGGAGCCGATACGGAGATCAAGGCGGGACCGCCCGGGCGCGCACTCCGGATCGCCGACTCCGCCGACCCCGGCTGGCAGGCGACGCTCGACGGTTCGCCGCTGAAACGCGTCACGCTGGACGGCTGGGCGCAGGGCTTCCAGCTCCCCGCGGACGGCGGCCGTCTGGAACTCACCTACGAGACGGACACCACGCACACCGCATGGCTGTGGATGCAGGCATTCCTCGCGGTGGTCGTCGTCGTCATGGCGCTGCCGGGCCGCCGTCGCGAGGTGGACGACGACCTGCCCGAGGCAGCGTCCGTACCGGCACAGCCCGTGCAGGGAGAGGGGCGCAGGGCTCGCAGGCTCCGCGCGGCGGCAGCGGAGGATTCGGCCACTGCGGACCCGGCGGGTGGTGCACTGCACGAAACGCCCGCGGAACAGTCGATGCAGACGCAGGGGACGTCCGGCGAGGGAGCACACGACAGGGCTTACGACTCCTCGTACGACGCCGCGTTCGAGAGCCGGTACGGATCGCAGCCCGGCGCGGACGTCCGGTACGGCACGGAGTACGGACAGCCCTACGGGGAGCCGCAGTTCGAGCCGTCGCAGCCGGCCCGGCAGCTCTACGAGGACCAGCCGCCCTACGGCGAGCAGCCGCCCTACGGGGAACGCCGCGACGAGGGCTACGGCCAGTCCTACGACGACTGGGACAGGACACAGCAGTACGACGACTACTCCGGGACGGCCGACCCGTACGGCTACGACCCGCGGTACGGCAACAGGAGCGATCAGCAGTGAACCGCACCACCATGACCCTGATCGGAGCGGTCACCGCACTCGCTGCCGTGACCGGTGTGGCCGCGGTCGCAGCGCCGGACGGTGAGGAAACCGGAGCGTCGGCTGCGGCCGGGCGCAAGCCGGTTGAGCGTTCCACCCTGGTCTGCCCGCAACCCGGCTATTCCGACGTGGCACAGACCGAGTACACCGCTTTCGCACCCAAGGGCAGCGACGGCCAGGGCGGCGCCGAGCTGTTCCAGGCCGGGAAGGCGGACACGGACGGCACGGACGACGACAAGGGCGACGGCAAGGGCGACGGCAAGGGAAAGGGCAAGAACGACAAGGACAAGAAGGACGGCAAGGACGAGAAGAAGCGCGACGAGGAGCCCGGCAGCGCCGCGGCGAAGCCCTTCCTCCCTCTCGACGCTCCCGGGAAGCCCGCGACGGCCCGGAAGGACACGGCCTCGGCGCCCGCCCTTTTCGGGTCGGCAGACGGACGGCTCGCACCCGGCTGGACCGTCCAGCAGACCACGCAGGTTCCCGTCGGAGCCGGGCGTGGTCTGCAGGGCACCGCCTGCGCGCCGCCCGACACCGATTTCTGGTTCCCGGGCGCCAGTACGGACAAGGCCCGGCAGGACTACGTCCACCTGACCAACCCCGACAGCACGAGTGCCGTCGTCGACCTCGACCTGTACAGCAAGAAGGGCAAGGAGAACTCCGAAGCGGGCGAGGGCATCACCATTCCGCCCCGCTCCACGGTGCCCGTGCTGCTGTCGACGCTGGCGAACGAGCCCGCCGTCAACGTGACGCTCCATGTCGTCGCCCGCTCCGGCCGCGTAGGAGCCCAAGTGCAGGCAGTAGACAAGAAGCTGGGCGGCGACTGGATCTCCGGTGTGGCCGACCCCGGCCCGAGCGTCGTCATTCCGGGCATCCCGAGCGACGCCACGGCCGTGCGTCTGGCCGTCTTCGCTCCGGGCGAGAACGACGCGGATCTCGACGTGCGGCTCGCCGGCTCGTCCGGACAGATCGCCCCTGCCGGTTACGAGACGCTGCACGTGCGTGGCGGTACGACCAAGGCTGTCGACCTGCGGGACCTGACCAAGGGAGAGCCCGGGTCACTGGTGCTCTCGCCGACCGAGGACGCAAGCAGCGCAACGCCCGTGATTGCCGCTGTGCGCGTGACGCGCGGCAAGGGCTCGAACCAGGAGACGGCCTTCATTCCCGGCACGGCGCCCCTGGTGAACCGTGCCACTGCCGCGGACAACCGTGAGAAGGGCTCCAGCCTGTCGCTCACCGCGACCGGCAAGTCTGCGACTGTGCGGGTGACGTCGTCGGCAGGCAGCGAAGGCGGTGACTCGGTCAGCAAGACGTACAAGATCAAGAGCCGGACCACGAGGTCCCTGGTTCCGCCCAGGCCGGAGGGCGTCAAGGGGAGCTATTCAGTGACGGTCGAACGGCTCTCAGGCGGACAGGTGCACGCCGCCCGCATGCTGGAGCGCAAGAGCAAGAAGCTGCCGGCGTTCACGGTGCAGGTGCTTCCCGACGACCGTGGCACTGTCTCCGTACCCGGCTCGGGCCAGGATCTTTCCGTGCTGACGGAAGGCGACTGACCGCGAGTCCGACAGCGGGACGCACGCCAGTCCGGGCCCGCAGTCCGGTTGTCCCGTCTGGGTCCGTCCCGTCAGCCATCGGTGTTCACGCTGCCGTGCCCTGCCTCACCCGGGACCGGAGCGCCTGACGGCATGCCCTGGGCGACGTAGTCGTCGTAGAGAGGACGCCAGGGGACTGCGGTGCTGCTGTGCGGGCCGTCGGCGACCTCGTCCGAGAAGTGCTTGCCGAGCTCGGCCAGGCAGACCGTCCAGCCGGCGGCGTTGCGGGCTGCGGTGTCGGATGTCTCCAGCACGTTGATCAGCGTGAGCGTGCAGCTGTCGTCGCCCGTCGGTTCGAGTTCGAAGTGGAGTTCGTCGCCGCCCCAGGTGTAGGCGAGGCGACGTGGCGGCTCGAAGGTGAGGACAGTGCCGGAGGTGGGCCCGGTATTCGGGTCGTCGGTGAACTCGATGGTCCCGCCTGCCCGTTGCTCCATGCGCACTGCGCTGGGGAACCAGTGCGCGAGCTCCCCCGGCTCGGTGATCGCCGCCCATACCCGCTCGGCGGAGTGCTGATAGGTGCGCTCAAAACGCACCGCCGGGCGGCCGTCGTGTTCGAAGTAGCTTCCACGGTCCATGACTTGCTCCTGTCTTCCGATTTGGTCCACGGACGTCGTCCACGCTTCCCGGTTCCGGGACCGCCTCGGTGCCGCCCCGGCCGGTCAGGCCCCGGCGTCCGGTCGCGGATTCCCGTCAGTGTGTTGTTCGTTGCCGTTGTCGCGCTGGTCGTCCATGTCGAGGCGGCGGCCGAGCGCGTCGAGACGTTCGTTCCACAGCGCCCGGAACGGGGCGAGCCAGGCGTCGAGTTCGGCCATCCGCTCAGAGTTGATCGAATAGATGCGCCGCTGCGCCTCCGTACGGACGTGCACCAGGCCCGCTTCGCGCAGGACTCGAAGGTGTTTGGACGCCGTCGGCTGCGTGCAGCCCAGCTCGTCGACGAGCTCCCCGACAGCGCACGCACGTACACGGAGCACGTCGAGCATCGCTCTGCGGAGCGGGTCGGCCAGAGCCGTCCACGTGGCATCCATCACGGCAGGTAATATGCCACTCCACGTATATGCGCGTCAAGGAATATAGGAGCAAGCCGACCGATGCGGGATCAGTTGATCATCCACTCGCCGTGTGATCGCGTACGAGTGCAAACCTCGCGCAGTGCGCTCGATATGCCCGATATGCCTGAGTTCGCCAACGCCCTCGTGGTGGCAGTCCGTTCGTGCCCGGCGCCTGGCGGCTCCTGCCCTAGTTGTTCTGTCCGAGGAGGTTGTGGACGGGTGAGTCAGGTCTCGGCTGAGGCGTCTTGAACGGGTGAGGGCCTTTCGGTTCGGTGTGGATTGCGACGTCTACACCGGCAGAAAGGCCCTCGTGCCCCACCGTAATGCACCCCTGACCGAGACCGGACGGCTGCGCCTGGCCCGCTGCGTGGTCGAGGACGGCTGGCCTCTTCGCCGTGCCGCCGAACGTTTCCAGGTCTCCCCGACCACGGCTCAGCGGTGGGCAGACCGCTACCGCCAGTCCGGCGAGGCAGGTATGGCCGACCGCACCAGCCGTCCCCGCCACTGCCCGCGCCGGACCCCTAGCCGCACCGAGCGACGAATCATCAAAGTCCGCGTGCTGCGCCGTTGGGGACCCGCCCGCATCGCGCACCTACTGCACCTGGTGCCCTCGACCGTGCACCGCGTCCTTACCCGCTACAACCTGGCCCGCCTCACCCAGCTGGACCGGGCCACAGGCCGTGTCATACGCCGCTATGAACGCGACCGCCCAGGCGAGTTGGTCCACGTCGACATCAAGAAGCTCGGCAACATACCCAACGGCGGCGGACATAAAGTCCTCGGCCGGGCCGCAGGCCGCAGAAACCGCACCATGGCCGGCTACAGCTACCTGCACACCGCCGTCGATGACCACTCCCGCCTGGCCTACAGCGAGATCCACACCGACGAGAAGAAGGAGACCGCGACCAACTTCTGGAAGCGGGCCCACCTCTTCTTCACTCAGGCCGGGATCACCGTCGAGCGAGTCCTGACCGACAACGGCTCCTGCTACCGCTCCCACGACTGGCGCGCAGCGCTGGCAGCGGCCGGAATCGCCCACAAACGCACCCGCCCCTACCGGCCACAGACGAACGGCAAGGTCGAACGCTTCAACCGCACCCTGCTGGACGAGTGGGCCTACGCCCGCCCCTACCGATCAGAGAGCGAACGGCAGGCAGCCTTCCCCACCTGGCTGCATACCTACAATCACCACCGCGGACACACCGCACTCGGCGGCCAACCACCCGCCAGCCGCGTCCCCAACCTCACGGGTCAGTACACCTAGTCCTGCCCGTACCGGGGATCCACCGACTCCGGAGCGAGCCCCAGCAGTTCGGCCACCTGCTCCACCACGACCTCGTGCACGAGCAGCGCCCGTTCGTCGCGGTTGCGCGTACGGATCTCGACCGGGCGGCGGTAGACCACGATCCTGTCGGGCCGACCGTCCTTCGGCTCTGCGACGCGCCCCAGCGGAACCACGTCGGCCTGCTCGTCGAGTTCGCCGTTGTCTGTGCGCGGCACTTCCTGTACGGCGAACTCGACGCCCGTCAGCTGTGGCCAGCGCCTCTCCAGTCTGCTGACCGAATCGCGCACCAAGTCGTCGAAGGACTCCGAGCGGCTCACGGCGAGCGGCACCTGCGGAGGTGCGACGGGCCCGCGCATGCCGCGGCCGTGACGGTCGCGCTTGCGCGGCCGTGGACCGGTTGATCCGCTCGCGCCGTCGTGGTCCGGGCGGCGAGGCGGTACAGGGCTGCTCATCACCCTGAGCCTAGCCCGCGCGCGGGGGCCGGAAGCCCCTACAGGGTCTTTCACGGCCGTGTCCTGCGATGACCGGATACTGCACGTTCCGTACCGTATCCAATACTTGTTGTGACCGGTGATCTCGCTCCAAGGCGTCCGGTTCCGCTCGACTCCCGACCACTTGCTGCGCGTTCGCCGACTCCCCCTGAGGGCACGGGTGTCGGCGGTTTCGCTTTCCCGCAGATCAGATGTTTCAGACGAACCGGGACGACACGACGGAGTGACGTCAAGGAGAGTCGTCGCAGGCCGCTCAAGAGTGCGGTACGGTCCATCGTCGTGAGCCCTGTACGTCGCTGTTCGCGCACCGCATGCGGCCGTCCCGCCGTCGCGACGCTTACGTACGTCTACGCCGACTCGACCGCCGTTCTCGGTCCTCTCGCCACCTACGCGGAACCGCACTGCTACGACCTGTGTTCCGAGCACTCGGAACGTCTGACCGCCCCCCGGGGGTGGGAGGTCGTCCGGCTCGCCGTCGACACGGGCCCGGCCCGTCCGAGCGGCGACGACCTCGAAGCGCTCGCCAACGCCGTGCGGGAGGCGGCCCGTACGCCGCGCCGCGACCCGTCGGCAGCGCTCCCCTCCGACGCCGTCGGCGGTCCGGACGGACGCGATTCGGACCCCATGGAGGTCGCCCGCCGCGGCCATCTCCGTGTGCTCAAGTCGCCCGAGCCGTAGAGCTGTCGGTCGGTCCACCTGCTTTCTTCCTCCGCGGCGTGCGGCGTCTCTCCTGGCGGTCTCCTGCGAGGGGTGCCGTACGGCCGTACCCCGCCGGGCCCGCCGGCGCTCGTGCGACTCGCTGGGTGAACGGCGCCTGGCGGCAACGGTGATCGTGGTCCCAGCGGGTAGGTTTGGGACCTCGTGAGCTGTCGGAAACCCCGAGGACCCAGGAGAGGGCTGCCCCGTGGCTGATCTTTCGGAGATCGTGAAGGCGTACGACGTGCGCGGTGTCGTGCCGGACCAATGGGACGAGGCGCTCGCCGAGTTGTTCGGTGCCGCCTTCGTACGCGTCACCGACGCGTCGGCGATCGTCGTGGGGCACGACATGCGGCCTTCGTCTCCCGGGCTGTCGCGTGCCTTCGGCCGCGGTGCTGCCGGCCAGGGCGCGGACGTCACGGAGATCGGACTGTGTTCCACCGATCAGCTCTACTTCGCCAGTGGACAACTGGACCTGCCCGGGGCGATGTTCACCGCCAGTCACAATCCCGCGCAGTACAACGGCATCAAGATGTGCCGTGCGGGCGCGAAGCCCGTGGGTCAGGAGAGCGGCCTCGCCGAGGTGCGCGCGCTCGTCGAGGAATGGTCCGACTCGGGCCCGCCGCCCCGCGAACCGGACGCAGGCATGGGGACGGTCACCCAGCGGGACGTGCTCACCGACTACGCGGAACACCTGCGCAGGCTCGTCGACCTCACAGTCATCCGGCAGTTGAAGGTCGTGGTGGACGCCGGAAACGGAATGGGCGGACACACCGTCCCCACCGTCTTCGACGGTCTCCCTGTGCAACTCGAGCCGATGTACTTCGAACTGGACGGCACGTTCCCCAACCACGAGGCCAATCCGCTCGATCCGAAGAACATCGTCGACCTTCAGCAACGGGTGCGTGAGACCGGCGCGGACATCGGGCTGGCATTCGACGGTGACGCCGACCGCTGCTTCGTCGTCGACGAGAAGGGCGATCCCGTCGCGCCGTCCGCGATCACCGCGCTGGTGGCGGCGCGTGAACTCGCCAAGTCGCCCGGATCCACGGTCATCCACAACCTGATCACGTCGTGGTCAGTGCCGGAGGTGGTGCGCGAGAACGGCGGCACGCCCGTGCGTACGCGCGTGGGTCACTCCTTCATCAAGGCCGAAATGGCCCGCACCGGCGCGATTTTCGGCGGTGAGCACTCCGCGCACTACTACTTCCGGGACTTCTGGAACGCCGACACGGGCATGCTCGCGGCACTGCACGTACTCGCTGCGCTGGGCGAGCAGCAGGGCACTCTCTCGGAACTCGTCGCGGAGTACGACCGCTACGCCGCCTCCGGCGAGATCAACAGCACAGTCGAGGACCAGCCCGGCCGCGCTGCGGCGGTGAAGGCCGCCTACCAGGCCCGCGACGGCGTGGAGATCGACGAGCTGGACGGGCTGACGGTCACGGCGGCCGACTGGTGGTTCAACTTGCGTGCCTCCAACACCGAACCGCTGCTTCGGCTGAACGTCGAGGCCCGCGACGCCGGCACGGTGAGCGCGGTGCGCGACGAGGTGCTCGGAATCGTGCGCGCGTAGCAGGTTCCCCTCACCGGGGGCCGACCGAGCCTGTACACCGGGCTCCAGGCCGAGCGCCTCGTGTTCAGCTGACGACCCCCGGTGCCGACAGTGCAAGGGCTGCCCGGCGGTCCAGGCCGCACGACGGACGTCCGGCCCCCGGCGGTACCCTTGCCAGCAGCCGTGCCTGCCTTGGAAAGGGTCACCATGCCGCTCGAAGCCGGTCTTCTCGAAATCCTCGCCTGCCCGGCGTGCCACTCGCCGCTCCGCGAAGAGTCCGAGGAACTGGTCTGCACCGGAGGTACGGAGTGCGGCCTGGTGTATCCCGTCCGTGACGGGATCCCTGTGCTCCTCGTCGACGAGGCCCGGCGCCCCGCCTGACCGACTGTCCGGCTGCCCGGCTGCAGGCCGGACGGCCGCAGTCAGGCAGCACGTCCCTGTACGCACCACGGCGCAGGCAGCTCTTCGTCCCGCAGCCGATCGGAGGCTCCGGAAGATGCTCGACGAGTCACTCCTCGACTCTCCCGAGGCCCTGGCCCGCGCGGACACCCACGGGCAACTGCGCGCCGCTGCCGAAGCCGGTGCCCACGTGCGCACGGCGGCGCGCCGGGCGGAGGAGTCCGCGCTGAGTGAGCTGCGCCCCGACGGGCGCCCCCGCGCCGTGCTCGTCGCCGGTTCCGGTCCCGGCACTGCGTGCACCGCCGACCTGCTCGGCGCATTCACCAACGGTGCGATGCCCGTCACGCTGCTGCGCCCGTACGGTCCGCTCGCCGCCCCTGACGCGCTGCGCTGGGCGCTGCCGGGCTGGACCGGCCCGCTCGACCTGCTGATCGTGGCCACATCCGACGGCACCGAACCGGGCCTGACGGCACTGATCGAGCAGGCGTACCGCCGTGGATGCACTGTCGTGAGCGTCTCACCGCCCTCCGCCCCGGTGGCCGCGATGACCGGCGAGACCCACGGACTCGCTGTTCCCCTGCACGTCGGGGCGGACGCAGTCCGGGAGCCGCCGTCTGTCTCACGCCCGCACAGTGGTGGGGACGGGAGTAACGGACAGCCCACCCCGCCGACCGTGGCACAGTCTGCGTCCCCCGCCGTCCTGTGGCCGCTCGTGACGCCCCTGCTCGTGCTCTTCGACCGGCTCGGTCTCTTCCCTGCCGACCCGTCCGCCCTGCAGTCGCTGGCGGACAGGCTCGATCACGTAGCCGAACGCTGCGGGCCGGCCGTCGCCACCTACACCAACCCCGCCAAGTCCCTCGCCACGGAACTCACCGGCACCCTCCCGCTGTTGTGGACGGAGGGCGCCGTCGCGGGTGCCGTCGGGCATCGCTGTGCGAGCGCGTTCGCCGCCCTCCCCGGCCTCCCTGTACTCACCGCGGCGCTGCCCGGGGCGATGGCCGAGCACAGCAGGCTGCTGGCCGGCTCGCTCGCTGCCGCCTCCGATCCGGAAGACTTCTTCCGCGACCGCGTCGAGGAACCCGAATCGCTGCGTGCACGCGTCCTGTTCCTGCGCGAGCAGGCGACGTACGAGCACTCGGCGGCCGTCGCCGTCCGCGAACTGACGTACGCGCACGAGGTCCCCCTCAGCGAGCTCGAGCCCGTCGACGGGAGCAGCCCGCTGGCAGCAGCCGCGGAACTGATCGCCACTGTCGATTTCACCGCCGTTTACCTGGCCCTGGCCGACGGCGGCCCATCATGGTCCTGACCGCCGGAAGGAAGCGAAGCACCACCGTATGGACCGCCTCACCAACACTGTCAGGCCCTACGCCTGGGGCTCCACCACCGCCATCCCCGAGTTCCTGGGTGCGGCGCCCACCGGCGAGCCGCAGGCCGAACTGTGGATGGGCGCCCATCCCGGAGCGCCCTCGCACGTCGACCGGGGAAGCGGCGCGCAGCCGCTGTCGGCTCTCATCGAGGCGGACCCGGAAGGTGAGCTGGGCCCCGACGCCGTGGCCGCCTTCGGCCCGCGTCTGCCGTTCCTGCTGAAGCTGCTGGCCGCGGCGTCGCCCCTGTCGCTGCAGGTGCACCCGGACCTCGGACAGGCACGCGAGGGCTTCGCCGACGAGGAGTCCCGCGGCGTCCCCCTCGAAGCGGGCCACCGCAACTACAAGGATTCCCAGCACAAGCCCGAACTCATCTGTGCGCTCACGCCGTTCGAGGGCCTGTGCGGCTTCCGGGCCGCGGCAGAGGCGGCGGACCTGCTGGCAGCACTGGACGTGGACGGCCTCAAGCCGTACGTCGACGTCCTGAGGGCGAGCCCGGAGAGCGATGCCCTCCGCGAGGTCCTGACAGCCGTACTCACCGCGGACCGCGAGGAGATGTCCCGTACGGTCGCAGAAGCCGCCCGTGCGGCCAAGCACCTCTCCGCCGGCGCGAGGCGCGAGACCGGGGCAACCGTTCCGGCGGAAGGCTCCACCACGGGAGCCGGGGCGTACGAGCTGGACGCGGAAGCCCGCGCGTACGCCGCCTACGCCTCCCTCGCCGACCACTACCCGGGCGACCCCGGAGTCATCGCCGCCATGCTCCTCAACCACGTGCGCCTGCAGCCCGGAGAAGCCCTCTACCTGGGAGCGGGAGTGCCCCATGCCTACCTCGAAGGCCTGGGCGTCGAGATCATGGCCAACTCCGACAACGTGCTGCGCTGCGGGCTGACTCCCAAGCACGTGGACGTACCGGAGTTGCTGCGCATCGTCCGCTTCGAGCCCGGCGACCCCGGCGTGCTGCGCCCTGACACCGGCGCGGACGGTGAGCAGCGCTACGAGGTGCCGACGAGAGAGTTCCGCCTCTCCCGCTACGCACTGGCTCCGGCCGCCGCACCCCGCCGGCTCGACGACCGCACGCCCCAGATCCTGCTGTGCACCCACGGTCGCGCAGTGCTGCGGTCCGCGGAGGCCGACGGCGGTGAACTCACCCTGGAACGTGGGCAGTCCGCCTATGTGAAGGCCGGGGAACAAGTCGAGGCGAGCGGTGACGGTACGCTCTTTCGCGCCACAGTGGCCGTCTGACTGGACGGCTGTTCGGCCCCCGGGAACGGCAGCAGGCACCGTCCCCCGAAGTGAAAGCACCGCGGACGCCGGTGGGGCGACAACCGGCGGAACCCGGGCACCATGTTCGACACGCAGAGAGGGACACCCGACTCGTATGAGTGCATCAGGCGGTTCGAAGGCGATCATCGCCGCGCTGGGCGCGAACCTGGCCATCGCGGTAGGCAAGTTCGTCGCGTTCATCTTCAGCGGTTCGTCCTCGATGCTCGCGGAGGGCGTGCACTCGCTCGCCGACTCGGGCAACCAGGCACTGCTGCTGCTGGGCGGCAAGAAGGCCAAGCGGGAGGCCAGCGAGGAACACCCCTTCGGCTACGGCCGGGAGCGCTACATCTACGGGTTCCTCGTCTCGATCGTGCTCTTCACCATCGGTGGTGTCTTCGCTCTCTACGAGGGCTACGAGAAGATCCAGCACCCGCATGAGCTCGACGACTGGTACTGGCCGGTCGGGGTGCTGGTTTTCGCCATCATCGCGGAGACGCTCTCCTTCCGTACCGCCATCAAGGAGTCCAACGAGGTCCGCGGCGAGCTGAGCTGGAGCCAGTTCGTACGCCGGGCCAAGGCCCCCGAGCTGCCCATCGTCCTGCTGGAGGACCTCGGCGCCCTGGTCGGCCTGATTCTCGCCCTGTTCGGCGTGGGAGCGGCCATCGTGACCGGCGACGGTGTGTGGGACGGCATCGGCACTCTGTGCATCGGTGTGCTGCTCGTCGTGATCGCGATAGTGCTGGCAGCGGAGACCAAGTCGCTGCTGCTGGGAGAGGCCGCCGACCCGAACGAGCGGGAGAAGATCCGCACCGCGCTCGTCGACGGCGAAACTGTGACGCGAATCATCCACATGCGGACGCTGCACCTCGGCCCCGAGGAACTGCTGGTCGCCGCGAAGATCGCTGTACAGCACGACGACACCGCTGCAGACGTCGCACGGGCCATCGACGCAGCTGAGGAGCGCATCAGGGCCTCGGTCCCCAGCGCCCGTGTGATCTACCTCGAACCGGACGTCTACCGGCCCGAGTCGGCACCCTCACCGGCGTCCTGACCAGCGTCCGAGGCATAGCCGGGAAGAGCGGCCCTCCGGGGCTGCGGGCCGCGGGCATACGGGCCGGAACGATGCACCTTCCGGCCCGTATGCACCGTACGTCCGGATGTGTGGGACCGCGTGGTCCTGGGCATCGGGAAAACTGCGTGCAGTGTGCGGCCGAGAACCGATCAGGTCCGTCCTTGCTCGCACCTGATCACTCCGTTCGTCTGGACGAGCGGGTGTAGATTCGTAGAGCGCAGACGTCGCTGCTGATGGCGGTCGGCTGGCCCGTTCCGAGGGCCACCGAGGGAGAGAGGGCCTCCGACGGACTGGGTTGCGAGCAAGGGACGAGTGTGTCCGCGTGTGCTCTGCACACTTGGTGCACGCACCGCACACAGAGCCCCAGAGCCGCAGCACGGACCAGTCAGCCATGACCTCGACATCGAGGAGAGCAGCTCGCATGACGACGACCTCCAACGGCCAGGACTTCAAGGTCGCGGATCTTTCTCTTGCGGCCTTCGGCCGCAGGGAGATCCGCCTGGCCGAACACGAGATGCCCGGCCTTATGGCGATCCGCAGGGAGTACGCCGCTGACAAGCCTCTTACGGGGGCCCGGGTCACCGGGTCTCTTCACATGACCGTGCAAACGGCAGTTCTGATCGAGACCCTGACCGCTCTGGGCGCAGAGGTACGTTGGGCGTCCTGCAACATCTTCTCCACCCAGGACCACGCCGCCGCGGCAGTGGCCGTCGGTCCCGAGGGAACCCCGGAGAACCCGCAGGGCATCCCCGTCTTCGCCTGGAAGGGCGAGACTCTCGAAGAGTACTGGTGGTGCACGGAGCAGGCCCTCACCTGGCCGGGCACCGCAACCGGCGGGCCCAACATGATTCTCGACGACGGGGGCGACGCCACCCTCCTCGTCCACAAGGGCGTCGAGTACGAGAAGACCGGTGCCGCGCCCTCCCCGGACACCGCGGAGAACGACGAGCACCGCGTGGTCCTCGAGCTGCTGAACCGCACGCTCAAGGAGAGCCCGCAGAAGTGGACGCAGTTGGCGTCCGAGATCCGCGGCGTGACCGAAGAGACCACGACCGGCGTGCACCGTCTCTACGAGATGCAGCAGGACAGTTCGCTTCTCTTCCCGGCGATCAACGTGAACGACTCCGTCACCAAGTCGAAGTTCGACAACAAGTACGGCTGCCGTCACTCGCTGATCGACGGCATCAACCGCGCGACGGACGTCCTCATCGGCGGCAAGACCGCCGTGGTCTTCGGCTACGGCGACGTCGGCAAGGGCTGCGCGGACTCGCTCCGCGGTCAGGGCGCCCGCGTTCTGATCACCGAGATCGACCCGATCTGTGCGCTGCAGGCAGCCATGGACGGCTACCAGGTGGTGACCCTGGAGGACGTGGTGGAGACCGCGGACATCTTCATCACCACCACGGGCAACAAGGACATCATCATGGCGTCCGACATGGCCCGGATGAAGCACCAGGCGATCGTGGGCAACATCGGCCACTTCGACAACGAGATCGACATGGCGGGTCTCGCCGCCATCGACGGCGTCGTCAAGGAAGAGGTCAAGCCGCAGGTCCACACCTGGACCTTCAAGGACGGAAAGATGATCATCGTGCTGTCCGAGGGGCGTCTGCTGAACCTGGGCAACGCGACGGGGCACCCCTCGTTCGTGATGTCCAACAGCTTCGCGAACCAGACGATCGCCCAGATCGAACTGTTCACCAAGCCGGAGTCGTACCCGATCGGCGTCTACGTGCTGCCCAAGCACCTCGACGAGAAGGTCGCCCGGCTGCACCTGGACGCCCTCGGAGTGAAGCTCACCAAGCTCCGCAAGGACCAGGCCGACTACATCGGTGTCCCCGTCGAGGGCCCGTACAAGCCGGACCACTACCGCTACTGAGCCGTCGGCAGCGCCGGCCGTGAGGCCGGTCCGGCACCAGTGAGCACCAGGACCCCCGCCCCTGCGGCGGGGGTCTTCGGTTTGCCGGAGCACCGCAGACGTAGGGTCGTTTCATGCCTCGCGGCCGGTATTCGCTCCACGACCCGCACGATCACACCCCCCTCGGAGAGGAGCACTTCCAGTGCGCCACCGGCCCCTCGGGCTGGCGCTATGTCTCCCGAATCACCACTCCTGCCGGTGATCACGCAGGTTCGGTGGACCTCGCTCTCGACGATCTCGGCCGCCCCATCCGTCTCGAACTGCACGCCGCCGGCTGGCGTGTGCGTGGCGTCGCGCTGGAAGGCGTCACCTGGGTCCGCACCGACTCCACGGGCGAGCACGCACAGGAGGGCAATGCCGCAGCCCACTCCTTCACCGGCGCGTCCCCCGCGTTCCTCATCGCGACGTCACGGTTGCTGCGCCCGGCCGCAGGCGAACCGCCCAGGCGCGTACGCCTCGTGGCCCTGACGCCCCCGGTCCTGGCACCCCGCACGCTCGATCAGTCGTGGGCACTGGTGAACGCCGAAGCACACACCACCGACAACGAACCGCTGATCGTCCACGACTACCGGGTCGGCGAGGTCGACACAGGTGAGCAGCACCCCGTCCACATCGCGGGGGACGTCGTACTCGCCGCACCGGGCATCGAACTGGAAGACCTGGAATCCCCGCCCTCCAGGTTCAGTTGACCGACCGCGCACGTGCCGCGGCAGTTCGGGACCCGCCTACGTGGGCGGTACGAACCCGGTACGCCGCTTCTCCCCGGCGGCGTGGGGCTTCCCCGCACTGTCCGCGCGCTGCTCGGCCTGCCCGTCGGCAGACGCCGCGGAAACGGGCGCCCACGTGTGCTCAGCAAGTTGCCCGGGAGAGTGCTGACGCTGCGCATACGCACCGTCGGCCAGCCCATGTCCGACCGGCCCCTGTGCGCCGAACGTCCGATGCGCCTCCCGCGCCTGCCGCTCGGCGACGACGCCTGCCAGATACGCCTCAGCAGGAAGGCCCTCCGGCGCGGGCACCCCCGTACACGACACGACGTCCGCAGCGAGCCGCTCCGCCATGGAACGGCTCACCGCCGCGTCGAGTTGCCCGGCGCGCATCAGGAACTGACGTACGGCAAGCCAGAGACCGCCCGGCACCTGCGACAGGTCCAGTTCCCCGAAGCTTCCCGCGAGCCCGGGAGGCGGTGGCGCCGGCAGACCGCGCGTCGCAGGCACCCGTTCCCGTACGACGAGCGTCCCGGCGAACACGTCCCCCAGCCGTCGCCCCCGCACGGAGACGAGCGAAGCAGCGCACGCGACGATCCCGAAGAAGACCTGGATCTCGACGAGCCCCAGCGCTCCCCGCACGAGCGCCTGCCGGAACCGCACCGGCCCTCCGTCCTCCCGGACGACCCGTAGCCCACACACCACCTTCCCGACGGACCGTCCGCGGCTCAGTGTCTCCACGGCGATCGGCACACCCACCAGCACAAGCAGGAACAGTGCAACCTGGACCGCCGCCACCGCAGCGGCGTCCAGGGAGGCCACAGCCGCCAGCAAAGCGAGCGACACCAGCAGATAGACGGCCCAGGCCAGCAGCAGGTCGATGAAGACGGCCAGCCCGCGGCTCGGCAGCCGGGCCGGCCGGAGACCCAGCACGACCGCATCCCCTGTGACGAGCTCGTTCACCGTGTCTCCTGCCTCCAGTACGTCCCCGCTTCCGCCCAGTCTGCCGTCGGCACGCCGAGATCTGCCAAGCTCTCCCCATGGACCTGGATGTCTTCATCTCCGCACACAGGGCGGAGTGGGACCGGCTGGAGGAACTGCTGCGCCGCCGCCGTCGCCTCTCCGGCAGGGAGGCGGACGAACTCGTGACGCTGTACCAGCGCACCGCCACCCATCTCTCCCAGGTCCAGTCGAGCGCTCCGGACCCGGCTCTCGCAGGGCACCTCACCTCCCTCGTCGCACGCGCAAGGAGCACGGTCACGGGGGCAAGAAAGGCCTCCTGGCGGGACGTTGCACAGTTCTTCGCCGCCGGCTTCCCCGCGGCGGTCTACCGCACCCGGCACTGGTGGGTGCCGACAGCACTGCTCTCCGTCCTCGTGGCAGCGCTCATCGGATGGTGGATCGGGACACACCCCGAAGTGCGCTCGGTGATCGCCGCCCCTGAACAACTGCGCGACATGACACGCCCCGGCGGCCAATACGAGTCGTACTACTCCAGCCACCCGGCCACCTCCTTCGCCGCCCAGGTCTGGACGAACAACGCCCAAGCAGCAGCCGTCTGCCTCGTATTGGGCGCGCTGCTGGGCGTACCGGTGCTCTGGGTGCTCCTCCAGAACATGCTCAACCTCGGCATCGGCATCGGCCTCATGGAGTCCGCCGGCCGTCTGGACGTCTTCCTCGGCCTGATCCTTCCGCACGGACTACTCGAACTGACCGCCGTCTTCGTGGCAGCGGGCACAGGCCTCCGACTCGGATGGACGGTGATCGACCCGGGGCCTCGCAGCCGCCGGGAAGCACTCGGCGCGGAGGGACGCGCAGCGATCGGTATGGCCATAGGACTGGCCGCGGTTCTCTTCGTCTCCGGTGTCGTCGAAGGCTTCGTGACCCCCTCGGGGCTGCCCACGTGGGCGCGCATCACGATCGGCGTCGTCTGCGAACTCCTCTTCCTCGCCTACGTGTACGTCCTCGGAGGCCGGGCCGTGAAGGCGGGTGAGACAGGGGACGTGGCGGCCGAAGACCGACCCGCGACAGTCCCGACGGCAGCGTGATGTGCGTGGTTGCCGAATGAGCTGCTACTGTTCTCGCCGCCCCGGAAGCCGGTTCAACCGGCCTTCTGCGGCGGTGGATTCGAACGCTTGCACCGAGCTGAACCAGTCGACAGCAGCGTTCGGTATCTTCCCGACTTCGAGCAGTCACTCCGAATTCACGGAAGCTGCAGTGGAGTTGGCCCCCGATTTTCGACCGGAGAACTTCTGGTAGAGTCGGTTTCACCGAGAGGGAAGCGCCCGGAGTGGCCTGTGAAAGGGTCGTGATGGAAGCGTTCGTTCTTTGAGAACTCAACAGCGTGCTAAAAGTCAACGCCAGATATGTTGTACCCCGTCCCCTGGTTTGTTGGGGGCGTGGATTTCTTTGATACAGATACAGCGAGGATGC